>JBFWXH010000018.1:0-99642 GCA_050187625.1 Binatia bacterium | reverse complement strand
CATCTCTGGCGTGCGCGGTATTTGCCCAACTCGGCTCCCCACGCTGACCTCGCGCAATTGTCGCAGGAAGCCTTCGAGTACTTACTGGAGGATCTCCCCTTAGCGGCTTAGGTGGCCAAAGTCGAGTCATAAGACCTCCCTGATAAAAAATTGGTGTCCCTATGGCACACTCGGGAGGAAATTGTCAAACGGATTGTTTGATGTTTTGGTGCGAAGGGAGAATTATCCGGCAATCCGTTGCCGCAACTCTTGCGCTGCTCGCCTGGGATCAGACGCTGCACTAATGGCTGAGATCATCGCGACTCCCTGCGCACCAGTCGCGAGGACTTCTGCCACGCGTTCAGTCGTAATGCCTCCGATAGCGAAGAGGGGGAGGGTGCTTATCTGTACCGCGGCACGTAATCGCTCTAGCCCTTGCGGTTGACCGTACACTGCCTTCGACGGCGTGAAATACACCGGGCCGAACACGACGAAATCTGCACCGTCGGCTGCGGCGATCTCATCCGGCGTATGGGTTGACACCCCAATCAGTTTCTGCGGACCGAGCAGCTTGCGAGCCAGTGAAACTGGGAAGGACTGTTGTCCGAGATGCACCCCATCAGCCTCAACGGCCAGGGCAACATCGATACGGTCGTTGATGAGTAAGCGTGCGGAGTAACGAAGCGTGAGTTCCCGGAGCGTGGTCGCAAGGTGGTAGAGTTCTCCACCTTCAAGGTCCTTCTCACGCAGTTGGACGGCACGAACACCACCATCCAAGGCAGCGTGGGCCACATCGATCAAAGGGCGACCGGCGGTTTGTTGCCGGTCAGTGATGAAATACAGACGAAAGTCGAGCAAGGAGAATAGCTGTTGGTTATGAGTTATTAGTAGGAGTAAGGGCTTCTCACTCCTATGTTGGTCAAACTATTCGATCCGACCGTCCATCGGGCTTGAAGCCGAGGCATAGAGTTTCTTGGGCATGCGGCCAGCCATGTAAGCTTTTCGTCCTGCCTCGACTCCGAGGCGCATCGCCTCTGCCATGAGAATGGGATCTTTTGCTTCAGCGATAGCGGTGTTCATCAAGACCGCGTCACAACCCATTTCCAATGCCACTGCAGCATCTGAAGCGGTCCCGACTCCAGCATCGACAATCACCGGAATGCGGCTCTGTTCTAAAATAATCCGCAGGTTGTAGGGGTTACGAATCCCCAGTCCTGAACCGATCGGCGCAGCTAAGGGCATCACCGCAGCGCACCCCATATCCTCCAATTTTTTGCAAGAAATCGGATCATCCATGACGTACGGTAGTACGATAAACCCTTCCTTAATCAACTGCTGAGCTGCTTCGAGTGTCGCCGGAATATCAGGAAAGAGGGTCTTCTGATCGCCAATCACTTCGAGCTTAACCATATTCCCAACGCCAGCCTCACGCGCTAGACGGCAGGTGCGGATCGCATCTTCAGCAGTGTAACATCCCGCGGTGTTAGGCAGGATCGTGTATTTCTTTGGATCGATATAGTCGAGGAGATTTTCTTTGGTGGGATCAGTAATGTTGACCCGCCGAACAGCGACGGTCACGATTTCTGCCCCCGAGGCTTCAACGGCACGTTGATTCTCTGCAAAGTCCTTATATTTCCCCGTACCAACGATGAGACGTGAGCGATATTCCTTACCAGCCAAGACAAACGGATCTTTCATAGCACTGCCCTTTGTGGTTACCCTCCGCCGACGAAGTGGACGACTTCGATATGATCTCCAGGTTGGATGTGATACGTCGCGTACTCGTCACGAGGGATAATTTCACGGTTGACTTCAATCGCGATGCGCCGCTTTCCCAGGCTTAACTCGTTGACCAGATCTATGAGTGTCTGGCCTTCCCGGCAGCTCCGTTCTTCTCCGTTGAGTACAACCGTCATGGCAATTCACCATAATCTCTTCACTTTCCCTTTACAACCCTAGACGCTTTTGTTATGTCGCCTTCTCTACTACAACTCTCCATGAACCCTATTCCCACGCAAATGTTTCAAGGAGTTCAGCATGACGAAAGTCCGTCGCGCACTCATCAGCGTGAGCGATAAGCGAGGAATTGTCGAGCTTGCGCAAGGCTTAGCTGCGCTCGGCATCGAGATTCTTTCGACCGGCGGCACTGCCAAAGCCTTGACCGATGCTGGCATTGCTGTAGTTCCAGTCGAAAATTTCACCGGTTTCCCGGAAATGCTTGACGGGCGCGTAAAGACTCTGCACCCGAAGATTCATGCTGGCATTCTGTATCGCCGTGACGATCCTGCGCATGTGCAGACGATGGAAGCTCATGGGCTCCATCCGATCGACCTGGTTGTCGTGAACCTGTATCCTTTCGAGCAGACCGTTGCGCGACCCGATTGTTCTTTTGTTGACGCCATCGAAAATATCGATATCGGTGGTCCGTCCCTGTTACGAGCAGCAGCTAAAAATCATGCAGATGTGGGTGTTGTGGTTGATCCTGATGACTACCCGGCGGTCGTGGAAGCATTACGAACCCAGGGAATTTTGTCTGCAGAATACAAGCGCACGCTGGCCAAAAAAGCGTTTCGTATGACCGCACGATATGATGGCGCGATTACGGACTACCTTGGCAGTCTTGACACGGATGGCAACCGTATATCGTTTGGCGAAACGCTCCATCTCCAATACAGCAAGGCGCAAGATCTGCGTTATGGAGAAAATCCCCATCAATCTGCTGCTTTTTATCGAAAACGTGAGATTCCCGAGCCGTGTATTGCCAACGCACGACAACTGCAAGGCAAAGAACTCTCGTTCAATAACATCGTCGATGCCAACGCCGCCTTTGAGCTGCTCAAAGAATTCGACGAGATTGCTGCGGTAGCGATCAAACATACCAATCCGTGTGGGGTCGCGACCTCGACGACCTCCTTGGCTGACGCCTTCCGGAAATGCCGTGCGTGCGATCCGGTGTCGATTTTTGGTGGAATTGTTGGAATCAACCGCGAGGTTGATGAGGAAACGGCGCACGAGATTCTCGACCTTTATAAGGGCGGCTTTATCGAAATCTTGCTTGCCCCGAAGTTTTCTCCGCAGGCATTGGAGCTACTTGCTTCGTCAAAGCGACTGCTCAATATCCGTTTAATGGAAATTCCGACCATCACCGATCCTAAACCTGAACGTTTTGAGGTGAAGTCGGTGGTAGGTGGGATACTCCTGCAAGAGCGTGATTTTGGTCGTATCCGTATGGAAGATTGTCAGGTTGTGACTAAGCGTCAGCCGACTCCAGAGGAGTATCGCGCGTTGGGCTTTGCCTGGCGGGTGTGTAAGCACGTGAAGTCGAATGCCATTGTGCTTGCTCGCAGCGACCAAGTCATTGGTGTCGGGGCAGGGCAAATGAGTCGGGTGGATTCGGCAAAAATTGCGGTCTCACGGGCACGGGATCTTGGACTTGCAACCTCGGGTACTGTTATCGGCTCCGATGCGTTCTTTCCGTTTCCCGATGGTCTTTTGGTTTGCGCGCAAGCAGGTGCTACTGCCGCTATTCAACCTGGGGGGAGTCTCCGGGATAAAGAGGTGATTGCTGCAGCGGATGAGCAAGGAATGGCGATGGTGTTTACCGGAATGCGGCACTTTCGGCATTGATGCAGACGGGATGGCTATGTGATCACGTAACACGTAATACGTAAGGCGTGGTACGTGTTACAAAACCTGTTGAGTTGTTTGGAATACCATGAAAGTTTTAATCATTGGCAGCGGTGGCCGTGAACATGCGCTGGTGTGGAAAATTTCCCAGAGTCCCCGTGTCCAACAGGTCTACTGCGCCCCAGGTAATGCTGGCATTGGCGATAGTGCGGAGTTGGTCTCGTTGTCACCGGAAGACATTCACGGTCTCCGACGCTTTGCTGAACAAGAACACATCGACTTGACTGTGGTCGGACCAGAACTGCCGCTGAGCTTAGGTATTGTGGATGAATTTGCTATGCATGGGTTGCGTGCGTTTGGTCCCAATAAACAAGCTGCACAGCTTGAAGCGAGCAAGGTCTTTGCCAAAGACTTGATGCGACGAGAACACGTACCCACGGCATACTTTGGGGCGTTCACCGATCCAGATGAAGCCCGACAGTATGTGACCGAAGTTGGGGCCCCCATTGTTGTCAAAGCTGATGGGCTTGCCGCAGGCAAAGGAGTCATGATTTGTCCCACGATCAAAGAGGCCCACGAAGCGATTGACGAGACGATGCGAGGGCGCGTCTTTGGTGATGCTGGTGATCGCGTTGTCGTAGAAGAGTTTCTCGAAGGTGAGGAAGCCTCATTTTTGGCATTTACCGATGGGAATACCGTACTCCCCCTCGCTTCAGCGCAAGATCATAAACGAGTCTTTGATGGTGACCAGGGCCCCAATACGGGTGGCATGGGAGCGTATTCTCCGGCCCCTGTGATGACTGCCGCCCTTGCCGAACAGGTGGTCCAGGAGGTCATGCTCCCCGTGGTGAGGGGACTCAAACGGCGCGGCATTACCTACAAGGGTATTCTGTATGCTGGACTGATGATCAATGCGGGGAATGTCAAAGTCCTCGAATTTAACGTTCGCTTTGGTGATCCCGAATGTCAGCCGTTGATGTTGCGGCTTCGGACCGACATCGTTGACATTATGGAAGCGGTGATCGACGAGCGATTGGCAGGGATTTCCCTTGCTTGGGATACTCGTCCTGCCGTCTGTGTCGTACTGACGGCAGGAGGATACCCAGGAAAATACGAAACTGGCCAGCCTATTCGTGGCCTTGAGCTGTTGCGAGATTGGCCAGACGGTATGGTCTTTCACGCCGGAACGGCTTTGTCGGAAAAGCAGTACGTCACAGCAGGAGGCAGAGTCCTTGGGGTCACCGCTAGCGGTGCCGATATTGCGAGCGCTATTACGGCAGCGTACGAGGCCGTGCAGACAATTTCCTGGTCTGGGATGCATTATCGTCGAGATATTGGGCAGCGTGCCCTCGCGCACTTGGTTGAGACCTCACGGTCATAACGTTTTCTTGCTCCACAGTTATTCCTTTCGTACAGTAACATTATGGCAATTATTCGTCCGTTCTGCGGGACACGGTATAATCCCGCCGTGGCTGGGGATATCAGTCAGCTTGTTTCTCCACCTTACGATGTTATTTCTCCTGAACAACAAACAGAACTGCACTTACGCAGTCGGTATAATGCGATCCATCTTGATCTGAACCAAGAAGTTGACCGCTATGAGGCAGCGGCACGGCGGTTTCAGCAATGGCTTCACGAGAATGTCTTGCGGCAAGATGAAGAGCCTGCATTGTATTTCTACACACAGGAATTTGCCTTGCACGATGGAGTGACACGGAAGCGTACGGGGGTATTTGCGGCGCTGCGGCTCGAAGAGTTCTCAACGCGAGTTGTCCGTCCTCACGAGCGAACGTTCGAGAGGGCCAAACAGGATCGTCTCGCTTTGCTCCGTGCCTGTCAGACACATCTCAGCCCGGTCTTTTGCTTGTATGCACGACGGAACTGGTCTTTGCAAACGGTAGCGCATGCTGTATTCGCTACTCCTGCCCTGGCAGAGATCGTGGATGACCATGAGATCCACCACTCGTTGTGGCGCACGACGGATCAGGCTGTGATTGCCGCCGTGGTCGAGGGGCTTGCGCGAGAAACCCTCATTATTGCTGACGGGCACCACCGGTACGAAACCGCACTCCGCTATCGTCAGGAACGTGCTGCGCAAGGAAGAACAACAGGTACCGAAGCGTACAATTATGTGTTGGCCTATTTGACGAATGCCTACGATGAGGGCGTAGTCATCCTACCAACACATCGGCTCCTGCGAGACGTACGCGTCCCCCAAGCGTATAACTTGCGGCTGGCTCTGCAACGGGATTTTCGCGTGAAGCTCTTCTCACGCAATGACGTTACTGCGTTTCTGACCGCGTTCCACCGCGCGCCTGCTAGTGAACGGCATATCGGCTGTGCGATGGCAGGTGCCGAACATTACTGGTTACTATCGTTTAACGAACAACATGTGACGCAGAATTTGTCACTGCCGAGCGCACTACGTGCGCTTGATGTGACTGCGTTACACGATGTCATCCTCCAACGTTTCGTTGGTCTTCCGGCAGCACTGCAAAAACAGTCGCTCTCGTATACTATTGATGAACGAGAAGCACTCCGACTTGTCGATGCGCGTCGTGTCCAAGGGGCGTTTTTGCTGAATCCGACGACGTACGAGCAAGTTGCCGCCGTATGTGAGCAGGGGGAAACGATGCCGCAAAAGTCGACTTATTTTTTCCCCAAGCTGTTGACGGGACTCGTTTTTTACCAGTTGTCGTAAGCAGATGGGATGGTGCACTAATAGCGTCGCCCGCCGCCAGAGAACCCACCGGAGCGCCGCTCTGGTGGACGTGCCTCATTCACTTTGAGTACGCGTCCCAGAGCCTCTCGGCCATCAAAACGCTTGATTGCTGCAGACGCTTCGTCTTTCGTGGCCATGTCGATAAAGGCGAAGCCCTTCGATTGTCCAGTCGCGCGGTCCGTCATAACACTGACTGAGGTGACCTTACCGGCCTCAGAGAAGACTCGCTCTAAATCCGCATTTGTTGCTGTATATGGAAGGTTTCCAACAAAGAGTCGTACACCGGATCCACGGCCACCGCCTCCTGTAGAAGCGGGTCGCTCCGTGTTTCCTGACGACGGTTGTGGTCGAGTGCTTTCTGTTCGCGGTGCCCCCATGCCACGCCCAGGGTGGGCTTCATTTACTGTGAGGACCTGACCATCTAGGTTAGAGCCGTGCAGCGCTGAAATCGCGGCGCGTGCGGCATCGCCAGATTCCATTTCGACAAAACCAAAGCCACGAGAGCGTCCAGTGGTAGGGTCTGTCATCAGATCGGCAGAGACAATTGTGCCAAACGGCAAGAATAAATCTTCAAGTTCGGGAAAGCAAAGTTGGGGGGGCAGATTACCAACGAAAAGTCTTACACTCAATGCAACCTCCGCAGACAGAAAAAACGGCCCCTAGGATCAGTCAATGCCCCAAGGGCCTGTTAGTAGCAAATTATCCGTTTGTATTTTTTTTGTACGTCTGAATTATTACAACCTTAGCGTAACGCTGATTCACGTCAATCAAGAGACCTCTTACCAGCGGCGCTCGCGACCACCGCCGCCGCCACCACCGCCACGATTGAATCCTCCGCGGCCGCCGCCGCCACCGCCGCCACCAAAAGAACGGCCTCCTCCAGAGCGCGGCTCTTGAGGTTTCGCCTCATTGACCGTCAGCGGCCGCCCCTGCATTTCGTGACCGTTGAATCGCTCGATCGCATTCTGAGCTTCATCGTCGTTTGTCATCTCGACAAAACCAAATCCACGGGAACGGCCGGTAAATTTATCAGTGATGATATTGACTGACGAAACAGCGCCAACTTCACCAAAGAGCGACTCAAGCTCTGCGGGGGTTGTATTAAAGGGCAAATTCCCTACGAACAACTTCATTGCCATGGCTCACCTCCATCGGTGCAAAAAAAGGCCCCCCAAACCCATGAGTGGGTTCAGGGGGCCTAAACTCTCGAACCGACTCACTCCCAACGAACGGCGCGAACCGAACAACGTACGCACTCAACTTACCGACGCAAACTCGAAGCCTATCAAATTCTCTACTGCAAAACAATCGAGTGAAGAATGGAAAACTTGCTGAAAAAACCAGAAAAATCGACGGAAAAGACCCCACATGTTTCCCTCTTCTGCCACTCGTGCTCTTTCTTCTGTCGATATAAACTGTTCCTCATACTACTACTGCGAGGAGGCCACGCAGGAAAGCACGGTTTTTCCCAGCGCATCACGATCAAAACCTTTCCCGATAAAGACAATATGCTCTGGGGGTTCAGGCAGGAGATCAATCCACTCGATGTCGAAGTCTCCATTGATGTATTGAAACATCCATTGTTCCGTCGAGTTGGAGAAGCGGACAAAGCCTTTCGCGCGCCAGACCGATGACGGAAGGGTCTGTATACACTGTTCAAAACGACTACGGTGGAGTGGCGCGGGACAAAAGATTGTGAGGGTGTGAAAATGGTCGTGAACAGGATGCGTCGCGCGGGTACCCCCAGGAGCCCGGAAAATCCCTTCCTGGGCCAGGAGAGAGGCGTAGGATAGTTGTCCACGTTCGGTGAAGAGCACCTCGGCGCGGGGATTAATATCCTGTACTTGCCGGGCCAAGGCGTCGAGTGTCGATTGGTCGGCAAGGTCTCGTTTGTTGATCACCACAAGGTCTGCCAGTACTGTTTGTTGATGAATGCCAGAGTGCAGTTCTTCTGCCAGGCGAGCAAAGTTCACCGGGTCGAGCACCGCAACGACTGAGGCAAGTCGCACTAACGACAGCACCTCCTCCTTGGTGGTTTGGTCGATCAGTTCGACCGGATCAGCCAGGCCCGTCGCTTCAATGAAAATGACGTCCGGTTTTAGTTCGGCAACGTCTTGTAAGGCTAACCCTAATGTCCCGCCAATCGTGCAACAAATACACCCGTTCGTCATTTCTCGCACAGTATACCCCTGCCCACGAAGGAGCTCTCCATCAATGTTCACCTCACCATATTCGTTCATCATTACCGCAGGTTTGATCCCGTGAGCCAGACAGTAATCAAGTAAATTGCGGAGGAGCGTTGTTTTTCCGCTGCCGAGAAACCCGGAAATGAGATGGACAGGAATCCGTTCGCTATCAACAAAAGCGAGTCGCTCTTTTTGTTCGTCCATAGTTATAGGTATTATTTCAATGATAAGCGAGAAAGAAAGAGGGGGTAGGTTTGCTAGTGAATCGGCGCTATGAGGGCAATGTTTTTGCCAGACTCAGGAAAGGAGAGCGTTCGTGCACGCTGAGGAACGACAAGGGTTGCAGCTGGGCTTGTTCATGCCTAACTGCAGCAACATGTATGCGATGAGTACCTATCGCTCCGAGCAGTCGCTACCGGATGAATGGCCCTATGAGTCGAACAAGCAGATTGCACTTGCAGCAGAACAGGCAGGTTTTCATTTTCTCTTTCCTGTGAGTCGCTGGCGTGGTTTTGGTGGAAAGACTAACTATCTGGGTTCCTCACTCGAAACGATGACCTGGGCTGCGGCTCTTTTAGCTGTCACACAAAAAATTCATATCTATTCAACTGTTCATGTTCCGGTATTCCATCCTCTCGTGGCGGCGAAAATGGGTGCGACCCTCGACCACATGAGCAATGGGCGCTGGGGGATTAACATCGTCAGCGGGTGGAGTCGTGAAGAATTCGGCATGATGGGAATTAATTTGATGCCACATGCCGAACGGTATCAACGTACCAGCGCGTTTATTGACATTCTTAAAGGACTGTGGACCCAAGAGCCGGGGACGTTTAACTTTGCTTCGCCCTGGTATCACATTGAGGGTGGGTATGTGATGCCACAACCAACACGAAAACCGCACCCTCCTATTGCCAACGCCGGCGTGTCGGAGGAGGCGAAAGATTTGGTTGCTCAGTGCTGCGATATCGCGTTCATCAGTCCCCCGTCGATAGAAGAAAGTGCAGACCTTGCCCGCGACTTTAAGGATCGCGCTCAGCGCTATGGACGTAGCGTACAATGTGCAGTGTATCCGTTTGTTTTGTGGCGCGAGACGGAAAAGGAAGCCCAAGATGAATGTCGGCGGATTCTCGACCGTATGGATGCTGAAGCGGTGAAAAACTGGGCCCGAGGAATCAATCTTGACAGTGATTCATTCGATCAATTTACTCTTGAAATGTTTGCGCTTGGTGCAGGCGCACTGCCGGTTATCGGCACCGCCGAGCAAGTTGCACTGAAGCTCAAACGATTATACGACTTTGGCATAGACGGGCTGTTGATGGTGTTTCTTTCGTACTATGAGGATACGGTTCGTTTTGGGCAGGAGATTGTTCCACTGCTCAAGCAGATGGAAGCAATAAAATCTTGAGGTATATTTCACAAAATAACAAGGAGGGATGACGGATGGCAGGAGCAGAGATCGAAAAACTCAAAAAAATATTACGAGAAAAAGCCTTACCCCCTGATGCTCAGATCACACTTGACCAGCGTCGGAAAGGGATGGAGAAGGTGGCATTCAAGGCAGCGGACGACATCCAAATTGAGAACGTCTTGGTAGCCGACCGTGCGGCTGAGTGGGTGCGTGCTCCAGGGGCACAAAAGGACCGGGCGATTCTGTATCTGCATGGTGGCGGATATGTGATGGGTTCACTCAATACGCATCGTTCTCTGGCAGGGGAAATTTCACGGGCGGCGCAGGCGGGTGTGTTGCTTATCGATTATCGACTGGCACCGGAATTCCCCTTCCCGGCGGCTGTTGAGGATGGTGTGGCAGCGCTGCGCTGGCTCCTTGAACAAGGATACAAGCCCCAGAACCTGGCGGTTGCAGGGGATTCTGCAGGGGGTGGATTAGCAATGGCCATACTGGTTGCGGCACGCGACCAAGATCTGCCAATGCCTGCTGCGGCTGTGCCCATTAGTCCTTGGTCTGACATGACCTGTACCAATGAGTCCTACAAAACACGAGCCGCGGCTGATCCGATGGTGACCCCCGACGGTATCGGCGGCATGGCTGGACTCTATTTGCAAGACAAGGATCCGAAGCAACCCTATGCGTCGCCGAACTTCGCTAATCTCAAGGGGCTGCCTCCATTGCTCATTCACGTCGGGAGAGATGAGGTTCTGCTTGATGATGCGATCAAATTGGATGCAAAAGCAAAGGCAGACGGAGTGAACAGCACGCTCGAAGTGTGGGATGACATGATTCATGTCTGGCATGCGTTTCATCCCATGCTGCCGGAGGCCAAACAGGCGATCGAACGAGTCGGAGGATTCTTACGAGAACACTGGGCTGCGTAATTTGAGGAGGGGCGCGCCTGAGAACGCCCCTCCGATGGTGGGTTACGAGTGCTTTGCCCGAGGGCCGCGCAAGAGCTGCCCCGGCAGAGCGCCGGTCGGTTCGTTATTGCGGAGCACGACTTCCCCGTTTACCATTGTTGCCATAATGCCCTGGGCTTTTTGTTTTAAGCGACGAGCGTTGGCTGGTAGATCGTAAGTCACTTCTGGCATGGTCGGCGCGATAGTGTCAGGATTAAAGACTACTACGTCGGCATTCCATCCCTCACGGAGCAATCCCCGTCCGCTCAGACCCCAATAGGAGGCAGGTACGAGCGACAACATACGGACTGCTTCTTCCAAGGTGACCTCTTGCTTCTCTCGCATCCAATGGCTGAAGAGATGGGTCTGCAACGACGAATCCATAATCTGCGAGACATGGGCGCCAGAGTCTGAGAACGTTACGACAGAATGGGGATGTTTGATCATCTCGAGGGCGTACGCTTCATTTTCATTCGCCAGCGGTTGCAGGAAAAATTGTTTCATGTGCTTGGCGAGGGCAAGGTCGATAATCACCTCTACGGGATGGGTATTCTGTTCCGTGGCGATCTCGGCAACCGAGCGATAGGGAGGCGTCGCTTTGTCCATGACAAACAGCCATTTGTAATTGGCCGGACGCGCTTCAGCGCCAACAATGCGCTCATTGGTGCGCTGGTTGGCAGCTTCGACAAGTTTGCGTCGCAGGTCAGGATTACGCAACGCCGCTTCCTGTTCTGCTAAAGGCAGCTTGCGTACGTCACTCCAGACGGGCAACCGGTCGAACGGCATAGTGGTTTCAAACGACAAGACCAAATTGAGCGACCGACTATGGGCTTGTACGAACATCCGTCCACCGGCAGCAACTGTTTCTTCTGCCAGCGAGTAGAAATGTCGCCAATACTCCGGCGCTTTACGGTTGCTAAACATCCCGAAGGTGACAGGTACTCCGGTATCAAGGGCCAGTGCTTTTAAGCGTTGGAGATAGTCGTTGATCCGTTCCGGGTTCAGACCGGTATCTTCGCCAGCAATTTCAAAAATGCCTGCCCCGAGGTCACCCATCACACCGACGAGCTGTCGCACTTCGTCCCAGGTGGCGAGACGACTAGCCACTGGCTGTCCATCCGGCGTTTGGTGATTCCGGGTTCGTGAGGTAGTGAAGCCAATCGCTCCAGCTTGGATGGCGTTCCGCACTTCACGCTTCATAGCCTCAAGATCATCAGCGGTGGCGGCGTCGGTAAACGCTCGCTCGCCCATGACATATGTCCGCAAGGCAGAATGGCCCATATACGCTGCGTAGTTGATTCCTTTGGGCAAACGGTCGACTGCATCTAAATACTCAGGAAACGTGGTCCAACTCCATTTAATGCCAGCTTCCATCGCTTCAGGAGCAATATCTTCCGCGCGTTCGAGGTTGCGCATCACCAGTAGCTTGTCTTTTTCACTACAAGGGGCCAACGAAAAGCCGCAGTTGCCCATAACGACACTGGTAATGCCGTGCCAACATGAGCACGTACCAAGGGGGTCCCAGAACACCTGGGCGTCCATATGCGTATGTGCGTCAATAAACCCAGGTGCTACAACGTGTCCTTCGGCATCAATGACCTCTGTCGCACTGTCCCGTATTTTTCCGATTGTCGCAATTTTGCCCCGGACAATACCGACATCAGAACGAAAACGTGGGAGTCCCGAGCCGTCGACAACCGTCCCATTCTTGATGATTACATCGTACTGCATTGTGCCTCCTTTTCTTTCGTTTACGACTATGACAAGGGAACTTGGTTCGTCAATACCGTACTTTTGCAAAAAAACTGTTGTTTATGAGTGAGTTTAGTGAAAGCTTCACCATAATAACATGGAACTCTGATCTTTCGAGTGCTGGTATCTGCGATGCTTTGATGGCAGCGAGAGGATTTGACTCTTGCACGTTTTCTCGGTTTGCTAAGACGCGAGGAAAGGACCACAATAGTTCCTATCTTCACTTCAAGACATAGCGGAGCGTATACATTGCATACTTTCTGGGCGCTGTTAGTAAACCGCTGGCGGTTGATCCTCGTGATATTCTTCCTCATTGTCGGTCTTGGTGGGGGTTGGATCATGTCTCAGATCCCACTCTATACTGCCAGCACGACGCTTCTCATTGGACGGAGCGTTCCTGGGGATGGCGGCGCGAAAGACAACATGGAGAGCTCCGCGCTCTATCGACAAAAAGTTTCTTTTCTGCGCAGCCCGACCTTGGCTGCTACCGTTATCATAAACGCCGGGTTGGAATCGAACGCCACGTTCGCGGAAGCAGACCGACACCAGAGCGAATCGATGCGTTTTGTCTCCGAGATGATACATCGATTCTTGGCCCCTCTTCCTTACGCTTCTTATATTCTTGGTGTGCCGTCCAATTCTTATGAAGATGATGTTACCGACTCTGGAGCGCCGTTAGCGGTCTCACCAAACGTGGTTTCACGTTATCTGCACTCTCTTTCTGTTATCCCCATTCCAGATGGAACGATTAAGGTTCAATTTACCACCCCGGACCCCAAACTGTCTCAGGAACTTGCCGATGCCCATGTGGTAACGTTCATTCGCACGACGATGCGTACACAGTTCACGCTAAACGACGAAATGCGTGCCTTCCTGGAAAAAGAACACGCTCAAGTAAATGAGCGCTTAACGGCAGCTACCACCGCGCTACAGAAGTTTCGTCAAGAATACTCAGACGAACTCGTTACGGCAACCGCGAGTTTTTTAGCAAACCGCTTACTCGATATTTCGCAGCGTTTAACCGACGCCCGCATCAGACGGATTGACGCTGAGGCTCTTGCTCCTCTTACAGAAAAGAAAGAAATACGTACACTCGCTGGATCAATCTCGAATGATCAGATCGATCGCCTCAATACGCAGATTAGTAGGCTTGAGAAAGACCGATTAAGGCTCGTGAAAATTTTCCCACGGTCTCACCCGCGTCTGAAAGAGTTCGATAGCCAGATAGCTGAAGCCTATCAACACCTGGACGATGAAATTGCTTTTCTCATGACCCATATTCGTTCAGAATATACCGCTGCCTTCAATACAGAGAAGATTTTGCAGGAAGAAATTCAACGGCAACAGCAGACCGCTGTCGATCTCCAAGACCTCAAAGCAAGGTTCACTTTGCTGAGCGCTGAAGTTGAATCTCTTAGGATTATCGAGGAACATATTCGTTCTTGGTTAAGCAAACCAGTTATTGAAAAATCGCTTCCCGCTTCAAATATCAGTATCACTGAACCCGCAACGCTCCCGCTTATCCCTTCTTCCCCGCTTACTTCACGAAATCTCCTCTTGACCATCGCCTGCGGGGCCATCGGGGCTATAGGGTTTGCGTACCTTTTCGAACGCCTTGATATGCGAATACATACCCCGAAAGACGTTTGGCAGGCGACTGCGTATCCCTCCGTTGGCGCGGTCCCTCCGATGACGACCCTGGGTCGTGAGATTGTTCAACGTGGCAGACGACTGCGGCGTGCTTTGCTCGGTTCTTCCGATCTTTTCGACTCAGATCCTGGATCAGCGGCATTACTACCCTCGGAACTCATTCTTACCAACCCTACTGGGGCAGAGTGGTATGCTCTTCTTTGCTCCTCGCTTTTTCCTCCGAATCAGAAGAAGCTCCCCCGGAGTGTGCTTTTCACCGAGGTCCAAGCAAAAGACGGGGCGACTGTTCTCACTCTTAATGTTGGGATCACTCTTGCGCAGAGTGGTCGCAAGGTGGTGGTGGTTGACACGAATCTTGGGAAAGGTCGCTGCCATGAGCTATTGGGTCGACCTCAGACTCCAGGGCTCGGGGAAGTTTTGCGCGACGGTGCGGCCTTGCCTCCACCTCGTCGGCGCACGAAAAAAAAATCGCTCGCGGATGACTCGACAGAGGGAGAGCAACACGAAGAACTCTCTCAAACTGCCAACACAAATGCCCGCCGGAAACGCCCCTCGCGGAAGCTGACCGCTCTGGTTGAAAGTGTTATTCAGGAGACCAGTATTGCTGGACTTTCCATTGTTACATGCGGTGCGTCTACGGCTGGCTCCCCTACGTTATTGACTGCTGACGTCATGAAAGAGATGTTAGATATCCTCCGCCGACGATTTGATTTTGTTTTGCTTGACTCCTCTCCGGTTACTGAGCGTATTGAGACCATCGCACTGTCGCAGATGAGTGAGGCAACTTTTCTTGTCATACGAGGCCGTCGGACCAAACGGGACGTTGCTCAAAGCGTCGCCGAACAATTTCATTCTTCACAGGCGCCGGTTTTAGGGGTGATACTCACTGGGGTTGACCCGAATACAGTCGAAGAGTCTGCGGGATATTTTTAGTCAGGTGAAAGACGATTAGGAGCTATAGCCACCATGCAGGTACCACTGCTCGATTTACGCGCTCAGTATGCAACGCTCCGCACGGAAATTCGTGCCGCAATTGATCGTGTCTGCGAGTCTCAGCAGTTTATTCTTGGACCGGAAGTTAGGGCCCTAGAGGAGGAAATCGCCCGGTTCTGTGGGACTCAGTTTGCCGTCGGTGTTTCTTCGGGAACCGATGCCTTACTTGCTGCGCTCATGGCACTGGGTGTCGGTGCGGAAGATGAGGTCATCACTACCCCTTACTCATTTTTTGCGACAGTCGGGGTCATTGCTCGTGTTGGGGCACGTCCAGTATTTGTAGATATCGATCCCCAGACGTTTAACCTTGACGTTGGGGCTGTCGCGACACGGATCTCGAAAAAAACCAAGGTGATTATCCCTGTTCACCTTTTTGGTCTATGTGCCGACATGGTCCCGCTTCGCACACTTGCTGCTGAGCACGGATTGTTCATCGTCGAGGATGCGGCACAAGCTCTTGGAGCTACGGATGCCCACGGAAGGATGGCAGGGACGACTGGCGATATTGGCTGTTTCTCTTTTTTCCCCAGCAAAAATCTCGGAGCTTTCGGCGATGGGGGAATGATTGTGACCAATAACCAGCAGCTCGCAACAACACTGCGTGCGCTGCGGGTCCATGGTGGCGAATCTAAGTATCAATATCATCTGATCGGCGGAAACTTTCGTCTCGATGCCCTTCAGGCCGCCATTTTACGGGTAAAATTGCCGTACCTTCCCGTTTGGATAGAAGCACGCCGTCGCAATGCGCAACGCTATCGAAATCTCTTTGCCAAGCCTGGAGGAACGCAAGAGATTGCTCTTCCCTGCGATGCTCCAGGACATATCTATAATCAGTTTGTTATCCGTTGCTCTGAACGTGATACGTTGCAGCAGTTTCTACGAGAACGTGGGGTAGCAACCGAAGTGTATTACCCTCAACCACTCCACCTCCAAGAATGTTTTCTATCTCTGGGCTATAAGTATGGTGACTTTCCTCAGGCAGAGAAAGCTGCCCGCGAATCTCTCGCTTTACCAATTTATCCGGAGGTCAGTGCAGAGCAACAAAGTTATGTGGCCCAACTCTGTCGGACGTTCTTTCTGAATCGCACCGAGTCTCTCGTTTAATTGAGTGTAGTAGCCCTCATCACGACGCGTAAGTATAGGTTTGCTGCCTACCTGCCTCATCGTGTGTCACTGTCCAATCTCCGTTTACGTGGTGTATTGGCAATGTCACACTGAGGTCACGATTTAGCAAGTGCATTAAGAGACGAATTCTTCCTTTTGCATCGGGCGGATTCTGGATGATGCCTTTGAGTCCCTCGAACGGTCCCTTGATCACACACACTTCCTGGCCGACTGAGAGCGAAGAGGAAGCTCCGATGATACCGTCTTCTGTCGCCTGTTCCTTGAGAAACTGGACGACCTTGTCGTCCAGCGGCGCTGGGGCCCCATTAAAGCTGACGAGACATTTGACTCCCGGGCACCACAACACCGCATAGTGTTCGCCAGGAAGGTGCAGCTGAACGAAGAGATAACTAGGAAAGAGGGGGATAGTATGTCGTTGTTTTACCTGGGGCACTGGCAACTGCAGGCGCGGAAAAAACACCTCAATGCCTTTGCGTTGCAAATGATAGCGAGCATATTCTTCTCTATTCGGTTTCGAGTAGACGACATACCATTGGCGTTGTACTTCTTGTTTCATGAAAATCTACCATCCAGATTAGCTAGGTTACGATGATAGAGCGGCAATAATCGTGCCATTTAAGCGATTTTTGTGTCCTTCTCTCTAGATGCTGGAAAATAGAGGCTTCCTTCTTGATTACGTGCACGAAAGCAGTTACTAGAAAAAAAACAGAAGAAAAAAACGGGCAAAATTGCCTGATAAAAAAGAGGGTAGAGTTCTTTCTTGGGATTCTAGGAAAAAAAATTTCGGTCATTTTTGCCTGATCAGGCAAAAATTTTCTCGTCAATACTTTCAAAAACTTCTCTTTTTTCTCCTGTAAGGTCTCAATTTTAATAAACAAATAGGACTAAAACATCTTTTCTTTCTTCTTGCTTATGCGCATGCGGCAAAGCGTTCGAGATGATGGTCAACATCGCCGAATGTCTGTGCAATGGTTGTAAGCCGACGGAAAGTATGGCTCACTTTCAATTCTTCCGTCATTCCCATTCCTCCGTGAAGCTGGACTGCTTCTTGACTGATGTGACGACAGGCATCAGCAATTTTGATCTTAGCCGCGGAAACGATTTGCTTGCGTTCATTGCCTGTTGTGCTGTCTACCTTTACACACACCAAATAGGCCATCGATTTGGCCTGTTCGTAGCTGATCATCATATCGACCATCCGATGCTGGAGGGCCTGAAACGAACCGATTGGTACGCCGAATTGCCGCCGGGTCTTCAAATAGTCGAGGGTGGCGTTGTTGGCCGAGCGAATCGCGCCTACAGCTTCGCTGCACAACAAGGCGGTCGCGTAATCAACTATGTCTTCAATGAGAGGTAGGGCCTGCCCTTTTTTCCCGATGAGGGCAGTGGCTGGAACAATTGCGCCGGAAAATTCGATATCCGCTGCGCGAAGATTGTCGGCAGTCCGATAGGTGTTGGAGGTCACTCCAGGGGCATTGTGGTCGACAAGAAAGAGGCTGATTCCCCGCGTGTTTGTGTCTTTTCCTGAGGTCCGGGCGGAGACAAGAAATTTATCAGCATAGGGAGCGTGCAACACGACGCATTTCTCGCCGTCAAGCACATAGCCGTTTCCCGACTTTTGCGCTCGGACGGTGACATGCGCAAGGTTATAGCGTGCGCCGCGTTCTGTGTGGGCAAACGCCAGCTTCAGTTTCCCTTCAATGAGCGCAGGTATCAGGGTCTTCTTTTGTGTCTCATTCCCTCCGCGAGCAATGCATTGACCTCCAAGACCTACAGTAGAAAGATACGGCTCAACGACAAGCCCTTCGCCAATTGCTTCCATCACCGGGATGAGATCAACGGCGCTGCCACCAAACCCACCATAGGCACTGTCAAAGGGTAAGCCCAACAAGCCCATTTCAGCAAACGTCGCCCATACCTGTTCGCTATAGCCAGCCGAGGATTCGAGAATCGCTTTGCGGGCCTCGAACGTATAGTCTTTCGCCAAAAATTGGTTGACGCTGTTGGCTAACAGTTGCTGCTCTTCACTATAATCGAAATTCACGTTGTGTTCTCCCGCTCATTTGTAATGCTGACGTCTCACAAGCCAAGGCTCATCTTGGCAATGATGTTGCGCTGAATCTCATTAGAGCCGGCATAAATGGTGGTCTTGCGATAGTTAAAATAGCGCGGCAACAACCGTGAGGTGAAATAATCGAAATTCATCGCCTCAATTGGACGAAACGGTTGCGCAAGGGGGCCCACGACTTCCACCATTAATTCCGTCAGTGTTTGTTGGATTTCTGTTCCTCTGATCTTCAACAGTGAGACTTCTGCTCCGGGGGCACGCCCGCTTCGTAATTGGTCAAGGAAGCGGAGATTGGTGATCTCCAAGGCCATCAGTTCAACCTCAACGCGTGATACCTTATCGCGGAAACGCACGTCTGCCAGCAGTGGCTTGCCATTTTCCAACTGTTGCGCGGCGAGGGTTTTTAATCGTGCCAGTTCACGCTTTGAGCCCCCGATCCCGCCGGTGCCCATCCGTTCGTGCCCGAGCAGATACTTCGCGACCGTCCAGCCGTCTCCTTCTTGATGGACAAGATTTTTCACTGGTACCCGTACATCGTCGAAAAACACTTCGTTTACTTCATGTCCTTCATCCATGAGTACCAACGGACGGATAGTGATCCCAGGAGTTTTCATATCGAAGAGCAGGAACGAAATGCCCTCCTGCTTCTTGACCGCATTTGGATCGGTACGGACGAGACAGAAAATCCAATCGGCATGCTGCGCCCAGGTTGTCCAGATTTTTTGGCCGTTGACAACATAATAATCGCCGTCACGAACGGCACTGGTTTTAAGCGAGGCGAGATCCGAGCCTGAACCGGGTTCTGAATATCCCTGGCACCAAAAGACGTTGCCATTGTAGATATCTGGGAGAAAACGCTGCTTCTGTTCTTCGGTACCAAAACGATGAAGCACCGGACCGCACATCTTGAGACCAAAAGGAATCAATGGTGGGCATCCAGCATAGGCGCATTCCTCTTCAAAGATGTAGCGCTGCACGACGGTCCATGGCTGGCCTCCCCACTCGACCGGCCATTCGGGGGCGATCCAGCCCTTTTTTGCCAGGATCTGGTTCCAGCGCAAAAGGTCGTCCTTATTGAGCTCTTTATAGTTGACAACCTTCTCTCGTAAATCTTCAGGGAGGTTCTCGCCGAGCCAGGAACGGACTTCATCACGAAATGCCAATTCTTCGGGGGAATAGTTGAGGTCCATAGTTGCTCCTCCAACATGGTCTGCCGCAATATGTACCAGCTCATCCCAGAATTCCTAGCCCACCAAGTCGAGAGCTTTTTCTCCGGCGCGCTAGAAAAAGCAACAACCTGTTCAGGAGTGGAGCGCAAAACTTTTCTTTGCTGGCTCTCCATGAGGAAACGAGAGGGGATCAGTGTCGAGGAGCAAGAGATGGAACGTAAAGAGGGGGCCCCCAGGATACTCACCCCAGGGACTTGTAGCTGATCGTGCCTCTTGCGGAAAAGAGGTCGTTCAGCAAGTCATCGAAGCATAGGGAAAGCGGGGAGGCCGGTGCGATAAAAAGCGTGTTTGCGACTTAGTACCCTTCGTCTGCTGGCTCCAGGTCTCGTTCAGAATCAGGGAGGAGAGGGGCGCCGACACTGGCTCCTACGTCTGTTGCCGCGCCACGAGAAGTCTCCTCTCCGCCATCGTACGAGTCAGTTGTCTTGTTGTCATCGTCGAAAATCGGCTCTGAATCCATGCTGTCAAGTTGTCCATTGGGTTGTTGATACGGAGCGTACGCAGAAGGACGTGCCGAGTCGTTCAGGTACTCTTCGTCAAGGGGGGCCGCTGATGTATCTGTTGGTGAGGATAATGAAGGGGCTATGACGATCTGGGGTTCAGGTGGCGGTGGAGGTTCAGGCGCTGGAATCCCGATAGGCGAAGGTGCGTTTGGCCCGGTTGCCACAATCGAAGTCACTGACTGTGAATCATTCGGAAGTTGCGGTTCTGTCCCTTTGGCAAAGAGTTCGAGCACCGCGCCTCTCCCTATGGTTGTCGCCCGTTTCCCGGTCGCAGCATTGATATGTGCAAAGGTAATCCCATCCGGCATGGGAAAATCATTCACCGGGTGCCCTTCCAAGGCTTCTTTCATAAAATCTGTCCAAATCGGTGCAGCAACTTTGCCGCCGGTTTCACCTTTTCCTAAGGGACGCTTCTCATCAAAGCCGACCCAGACACCGGCAACCATTTCCGGAGTGTAACCCACGAACCAGGCGTCTTCATAATCATTTGTTGTTCCGGTTTTTCCTGCTGCCGGGCGACCAAGGGCCAGCGCGGTTTTCCCGGTGCCCCGTTCAATAACGCTCTTCAGCATACTTGTGACTAGGTATGCTGTTTCCGGAGAGATAATTTGCGCAGGAGAAAAGTTGGCTTCGCTGACTAAGGCCCCATGACTATCCGTTATTTTAGAAATAAAGATCGGGTCAAAGGCTTTACCGCCGGTTGCAAAGGCTCCATACGCGCGTATGAGGTCGAGAAGGGTCACTTCCGAGGAGCCCAGAGCCAACGAGAGATTCGGAGCAAGGGGAGTCTTAATGCCGACCTTTGTTGCATACGAGATGAGATAGGGAATGCCGATCTGGTCGGCAAGGCGGACCGTCGGAACATTACGGGAAAAGGTCAACGCCTCACGCAGACGCATTGCCCCACGATATTTACGATCAGCATTCTTTGGGGACCAGCGTTTGCCTCGACCATCACGGTATGAGACTGGTGAATCCTTCACAATTGACGCCGGCGTGAAGCCATTATCCAAAGCTGCCGCATAGACAATAGGTTTGAACGCAGAACCCGGCTGCCGTTTCGACTGCGTGGCTCGGTTATACTGGCTGCGGTTAAAGTCATACCCACCGACCATCGCTTTGACTTCTCCGGTCGTCAGATCAACCGCCAGTAAACCGCCATCAAGGCGATTCCCTGTTTTTGATCGACAAATGCCTCCGCGTTGGCAGAGGGTGTCAATTCCTTTGCGAAAGTTTTTCTCTGCAATCTTCTGTAGATTCAAATCCACAGTTGTGTAGATATTAAGACCTAATGTTTCAGCAGCGTCTTCACCGTAGCGTCTTTCTAGGATCTGTCGGACATGTTCAACGTAGTAAGGGGCGAGGTCTGAATAGGATGGTGGTGGTTGTTGTAAAGGAGAAATTTGCTCCTGCCAGGCAGTCATGCCTTGTGCATACGAGATGTACCGTTCCTCCATCATCCGTTCGAGCACGTAGCGTTGCCGCTGTTTTGCTCCCTCGAGGTTCTTGAAGGGATTGTAGACGCTCGGGGCAGGAGCTAACCCTGCAATGAGCGTCATTTCCTGTAGGGTCAGATCATTCACTCCCTTATTAAAATATTCTCGCGCGGCAGCCTCGACCCCATAGGCGCCACTGCCTAAATAAATCTGATTCAAGTACAGCTCTAAAATCTGTTCTTTCGTGAGTTTCCGCTCTAAACGCAGGGCTAAGATCATTTCTTGCAACTTGCGGCGATAGGTGCGTTCCGGGGTCAGTAACACACTTTTGACAATTTGTTGCGTTATGGTGCTTCCGCCTTGGACTGTTCGTCCTTCATTCCAGTTGGAAATAAGCGCACGGACAATAGCGGAGAAGTTGACGCCATGATGTTGGTAAAAGTCTTTATCTTCAGCGGCAAGGAAGGCTCTCTGGACAAGAATGGGAATTTTGTTGAGCGGTAAAGGATACCGCTTCTGCATATAAAACTCACCCAATAGTGTCGTTCCATCGCCAGCATACACACGAGTCACCGCCGGTGGCGCATAGCGAGCCAGACGCTCAATCGAGGGTAATTCCTCTGTTAAATCCTGATAAAATACCCATGCCGCGATGGCAGTACCAATCAAGACGATCAGAGCAATAGAGCGAAAGAAAAAACGGAAGAAACGCCGTATCCGTCCAGCCCGCGACGGCGCCTGGGAAGCCGGTGCAGTTTCGTTAGCCATGTATCAACACGTGAGGAACGACCGAAACAGTCGTCAGTAAAGGCAAATCGTCAGAAGCTCGTTCCGTCAAACTTCTCCTTTTCCCAATGGTTTTGTCACCAAGTGGGGGGATTGTAGCTGCTCTTGAGTGCACATCCAAGATGGAGAAACAGGTGCGAAAAGTAATATAAAATGAGGTTCCACGAAATACGAATTCCGCAAAAATGTCGCTCTGAACATAGCATAATCAGGAGAGGTGCCTACAGAAGTTTCACGCTGCGTAGTTGACTGCGGGCGATTACATTGTCCGAACCCTTGATCCTGCAAGTAGTTTTTTTAGCGGACTGTAGAGCGTAAAAACTCCTGAACAATGCGATTAAATTCTCCCGCACGTTCAAAGTAAGCCGAATGCCCTGCTCCGGGAATCTTGATAAAGCGAGAGTGGGGAATTTGCACAGCAACACTTTCCATCGCGGGCGGAGGTGTCAGTACGTCTGCTTCTCCAACGATCAGCAGGGTCGGGATTTGATGCTCCACAAGTGGTTGAATACTCTGTTTGAGTCCAAACAACTTCTGGACCAGATTTGGTGCAACGTGGGCGTTTAACGCCGAAATCTGTTGATAGAGAAAACTCAACGCTGGTTCTTGTTGCGGAAAATCCTTTGCGTAGGCATTGGTCAGGATCTGCGCTAAATTTCCTTGCGACCGTTCACGAAGATCCGCTTGCGCCTTTGTCACCTCAGCAGTCTCGACTCCTCCTGTCGTATCACACAGAATGAGTGCACTCGTTCGTTCGGGGTGAGTTGCCGCAAAGCCACACACTGTCCAGCCGCCCATTGACTGGCCAGCAACCGCTGCTTTCTCAATCTCAAGATGATCCAAGAGCGCCGTGAGATCTTGGACAAACGCGTTGGGACCTGGTCCGTTAGGAAGATCCCGGGACTGCCCAAAACTGCGATGGTCGAACGTCACGACAGTGTACTCTTGAGAAAAGGCTGGAACCTGCTGCCACCAACTTAAGTGACTCCCACCACCGCCATGGGCAAACACGAGAGCCGGACCACTCCCATGTTTCTCATAGTACAGTTCGATTCCGTTAATGTGAGCGAAGGGCATATGGGTCCCTCTCTTTTCTCTCTTTATTTTTTTCGCTAGGAGCTAGAAGTCCGTTCTGCCATAATCTCTGCACTTGCCGCAACTACACGTTCCGCCTTTAAGTGTGCAATCTCAGTTTCGCTATAGCCAAGGAGATTGCGTAAAACTGCGTCGGTGTGTTCTCCAAGCAATGGCCCTGGTTTCGCGACGTATCCAGGCGTTGCCGAGAGTTTGATTGGCGGACCGTCGAGGGTAACGGTGTCCCCCTCGACGGTCTGCACGTGCGCCCAGTATCCACGTGCATGAAGCTGTGGATCGCGGTCGAGATCTTCACCATTGGCCACGACACCTGCCGCTACTCCAGCGTGTTGTAGTCGTTGCATCACATTTTCAGCAGAGTGTTGCCGTGTCCATTCCTCTACATAACCATCCAATTCATCTTGGTGACGCAAGCGGTCTGTCAGTGTGGCAAAGCGTGCCTCGTGCGTCCACGCTGGATTCCCCAAGACCGCACAGAACGCGTGCCATTCCTTTTCTGTAAACACCGTGATCGCACACCACCGATCGGTGCCTGCACAACGGTACACACCGTGTGGGGCAGCGGCTGCCTCTTGTGAGCGATTTCCGAACGGTTTGCCTGTCGTCCTATGCGCGGTAATATCGAGGAGCGTTGGACCGACAACGCTAGAAATCGTTTCAAACTGTGACAAATCAACGAACTGCCCTTGCCCGGTGCGACGGCGGTACCACAAGGCCATCAATACCGCTAACGCGCCACTATACCCCCCCGACATATCGGCATACGAGTAGCCCCAGCCTGCGGGTTCCTTGCCTTCATGACGCATCATCAATGTATACCCAGATAACGCTTGGAGGGTCGGGCCATAACTGACATAGTCTTTATGAGGGCCGGTATGACCAAACCCTGACATGCTCACGGCAATAATATCGGGCTTTAGCTGTTTGAGGCTGTCGTAATCCATACCCCAGTTGCGCATCACGCGGGCACTGAAGTTGTCGATCACCACGTCAGAGACCCGTACCAATTCCTGCGCAATTTCCCGCCCACGTGGATTTGACATATTGATAACGGTGCTCTCCTTGCCGCGAAAAAGGTTGCCAGTGAAGCCACCGCGGCGAGAACCAAGGTCTAAAGAATCTCGGCGCTCAATTTTGATGACTTCTGCGCCTTGGTCAGCAAGAATCCGTGTCGCGACTGGTCCAGCGACCACCCAGGTAAAGTCAAGAATTCGTACCCCCTCAAGAGCACGTCGTCGCGGTTTTTCCATAGACTGACTTCCTACTCACTGTTCTCCATAGACGCTTCACCTAATACGCCCCACGTAGCACGTTTCACGCCCCACGCATTATTTCCCCATCAGTCGGGCCGTAATTTCTTGATACCGCGCGGCGGCCTGTGCGATAATTTCAGACGGCAAATGTGGTGCGGGTGGTCGGCGATTCCAACCCAACGAGATCAGATAGTTGCGAATGATCTGTTTGTCGTAACTTTCCTGGGGGGCACCGGGTTGATAAACGTCGGCTCGCCAGAAACGTGAAGAATCCGGGGTAAACGCCTCATCGATCCACAGCAATTGTCCATCGCGCAGGCCAAACTCGAATTTCGTGTCAGCCAGGAAAAACCCTTTGCTTTCAGCAAAGGTGTGCGCGGCTTTATATAAAGCCACACTGATATCTCGTACCTGTATCGCAAGCATATTGCCGATGAGTCGTTCAACCTCAGCAAAGGAGATATTTTCGTCGTGCGCCCCAGCCTCAGCTTTGGTTGATGGCGTAAAAATCGGTTCCGCTAAGCGTTCACTTTCGCGTAACCCTTCGGGGAGTGGGATGCCACAGACCGAGCGAGACGCACGGTATTCTTGCCACCCTGACCCCGCGAGATAGCCGCGGACAATACATTCCACCGGTAGCGGGTCGGCTTTTTTTACCAACATTGCCCGACCGGTTAAGATGTCGCGGTACGGACGGCATGCCGCTGGGAAATCATCGACGGACATGGAGACGCAGTGGTTCGGGATGATATGTGCCAAGTGATCAAACCAAAACTTCGATACTTGGGTAAGGACCTGTCCCTTACCAGGAATCCCATCCAGTAGCACCACGTCGAATGCCGACACACGGTCGGTCGCAACAATAAGAAGATGATCTTCAAGCTCGTAAATATCCCGTACTTTGCCACGACGTGGTGGGGGAAGACCTTCAATACTAGTGGTAAGGACAACATCCGTCATAACGCGTGCTCTCCGTTTCCTTCCTTTTTACCTGGGTAAGTCGAACCGTACTGCTCTTCTCTTCATTAAGATACTGCAAGGCGACCAGAAGAATGGTATAGGACGAATAATGTTCTTACTAGAGCTTCGAGAAGTCAGAGGAGGCTGTCATGAAAATTGGCATCTTCGCCATGTTGTCAGAAAAAACCATCGATCCCGTGTCCGCTGCACGGCGATGTGAAGAGTTGGGGTTCGAATCGTTGTGGGTTCCAGAGCACGCCATCATTCCGGTGCAGATGAAGGTTCCCTATCCTGCCTTGGACGGCAAAATTCCTGATCCCTACACACGTTTCCCTGACCCGTTTGTCTTGTTGGCTATGGCAGCAGCGGTGACGACAACTCTTAAACTGGGCACGGCGATCTGTCTGGTTCCCGAACGCCATCCGTTGGCACTGGCTAAAGAGGTGGCTACGCTCGATTATTTTTCCGGCGGGCGGGTACTGTTTGGGGTTGGTGCTGGCTGGCAAGCCGATGAATCCGAGATTATGGGTGTAGACTTTCGTCAACGCTGGCCCATCACTCGTGACTATTTGCGCGCCATGAGAGAACTGTGGACCAAGCCCGAGGCGAGCTATGAGGGCAAGTTCGTCAAATTCCCTCCTGTACTCGCAAACCCCAAGCCCGCGCAAAAACCGCATCCGCCAATCTTCATTGGTGCGGGCGGGCTGAACTGGAAATGCGAACGGGCGGTCAAAGATACCGTGGCGCTTGGCAACGGCTGGATGCCAGTCGCACTCCCGCCGCAAGATCTCACGCATCAGCTTGGGGTCATGAAACAGTTGTGTGTCGAGGCGGGGCGCAACTTTAACGAACTAGAAATCTCAATGACGTTCTTACAACAACCGGAATTGCAACCGCAGGACCCACAGCGAGCCCTGGCGGAGTATGCCGAAGCGGGAGCCCACCGGTTGATCTTGTGCCCGGTCCTCGATCGTCCCAATGCCGAGCGTGAGTTGGAGAAGGTAGCGAAGGACTATTTGCCCTCGTAGTCAACCACTCTGATATTGAGAGGAGAAGATTCCGTCGTCAGGCCGCTGAGACGTTGAATCATTGGGTGATCGGGTCATTAATCAGAACAATTCTTCAATTCCTCGCTTCTTCAATCGTCAATGTTTCAATGATTCAATTCGTCGATGAGCCCTTTTGCCTCTTGCAAATCTTTGGCGTCGAAGCTCTCAGTAAACCAGTTGTCAATCTCTGCCAGCATCTGCCGAGCTTCAGCGGCTTTGCCCTGACTTTGCCACAGCCGCGCCAGGCTCATCACCGCACGCAGTTCCAGCGATTTGGTTTGTTGGCGTTGCGCGATGGCAACTGCAGCGTTGCCGACCCGCACCAACCCTTCATTGCCTTCATCTACGACGATCCGTTCTCCCTTATCAGTTCATCCTTTCGGTTTTCCAGGGCCTCGTCATCGAGCGTGAACTCCCGTTTGAGGGAGCGCTAGCGGAGTCGTCCCTCTCGCTGCAGCCATGCTCTCGCTTCTATGAGGATTTCAGAAAATTCCTCGGCAAAATCGTCCACCCCATACGTGACGGGAGTGCCATGGCGACCGACAGAGCAAAGCGCCGCTTCAATGCGCGATACGTCACCTGACCCTCTCGTTGTAAGAGAGCAAGGATCTGCTCAAGCAGGTCATCGAACGTTGGCATGGTCCCCTCCAAGAGAACCTCGATACGTTTGCGCGCGTACGGTTTTCTTTTTCCCAACTGATGCACGAAGTATAAGGCAACCGTAGGTACACCATCAGATTCTCGACAGTGTGGCTTGTCGTGGTGACTGCACGATCGGATGGAGTGTGATAATCGCACCATCATGTATTCATATGAAGAGAGGAGACACTATGACAGGGAGGGAGACAATTCTGCGCTGCATGTCAACGGCAGTGATAATAACTGCCATGTTGTTGGTTGTGAGTGTAGGCAAAGCTGCTGGCCCAGCTGATACTAATTGGCCCAGCTACAACGGGACGGTGAATGGTCAGCGCTATTCGCCACTCGATCAGATCAACACGCAAAATGTCGCAGCATTGACCGAAGTCTGCCGCCTCAAGGTCGACGATGCCGGGACGTTCCAGGCCGGACTTATCCAGATCGATGGGGTGCTGTATCTCACCAATGCGCATGACACGTTGGCGGTCGATGCGACGAATTGCACAGTGCGTTGGCGCAATGTGTACAAACCCGAGCAGGCGGAAGTTTACCAGATCAATCGTGGCGTGGCGTACGCGAACGGCAAGTTGTTCCGCGGGACACCTGACGCTCGCCTGCTGGCGATCGATGCGGCTACGGGAAAGACGCTGTGGCAACAACAAGTGGGTGACCCTGAGCAGGGAGAATTCTTTAGTGCCGTACCAGTAGTTTGGCAGGGGTTGTTGATTACTGGCGCAGCGGGCAGCGATTGGGGGGTGCGCGGGCGCGTCATGGCCTACGATCAGGAGACTGGTCACGAGGTGTGGCGCTTCTACACGATCCCCCGCGGCAAGGAAACAGGTGCTGAGACCTGGGAGGTGCCGGAGAGCTCACGCTACGGAGGCGGTGGCAGTTGGACGACCTATACGCTCGACATGGCGAGCGGCGAGGTGTTTGTACCGGTAGGCAATCCCGCCCCCGACTTTGTTCCCAGCCATCGGCCTGGGGCGAATCTCTTTACCGATAGTATGGTCGTGCTCGATGCGCGCACCGGTGCGCTCAAGTGGTGGCATCAAATGACCCCAAACGACGGACTTGATCTCGACCTCGCGGCTGCGCCGATGCTGTACTGGAACAGTAAAGGGCGCCCGATGGTCGTGGCGGGCAGCAAGGATGGGTATCTGTACGGCGTCGATCGTGAAACGAAGGAGCGGGCGTTCAAGGTCCCGGTAACGACCATCCAGATGCCGGATCGTGCGCCGACCACGAAGGGTGTTCATGGTTGCCCAGGGCCGTTAGGCGGAGTCGAGTGGAACGGCCCTGCGTACGATCAACTGACGAAACAAATTATTGTCGGCTCGGTTGACTGGTGCGCGGTCTTTACGTCTGACGAGGTCGAGTTCACGCCCGGTCAGTTTCTGATGGCGGGGGGATATACGTTGGACGATACGAAAAGTGGCTGGGTACGAGCAGTCGATCCGGATTCTGGCGCTCTGCGCTGGGAGCATCATGCCGACGCCCCTGTGGTTGCTGGTGTCACTCCCACTGCCGGTGGTGTGACCTTCACCGGTGACATGGGTGGGAATTTCCTTGTCTTTGAATCTGCCACGGGTAGAGTACTGCTCAAAACAGCGACTGGCGGCGCACTTGCGGGTGGAGTGATTACTTACGCCCGTGGCGGTACACAGTACGTAGCCGTGACGTCGGGCAATGTGTCGTCCCGCTTGTCCTTTGGTGAAGGTGGCAAACCGTCGGTTATTATCTATGCACTACCAGAAAACGCCAAGTCAGTAGCACCGGCACCGCAGGCTGCTGCGTCAACGGTTCCGACCGCAGTAGCCGCCGTGGCGACTACGTCCCCGGACGCAGATCGCGGCAAGGAGCTGTATGGTAAAAACTGTGCGGCTTGCCATGGAAATCGCGGCGAGGGCGGGTCTGGTCCATCTCTCAAAGACTTGAAATCAAAGCTTGATGTTGCGGCCACGATCAACTGGATCGAGAACCCTTCGGCGAAGATGCCACGCCTCTATCCTTCTCCGCTTGATGCGCAAGCGGTAGTGGATGTAGCAGCATATGTCCAGGGATTCTGAAAAAGGCGAGGAAAGCTGATATCAGCGAGCGACCAGTGAGGTCATTCTCGCCTACCAGGGCACCATTATTGAAATTCTCGGTGATGGTCTGCTGGTGCTGTTTGGGGCGCCCATCACGCGCGACGACGATGCCGAACGGGCGGTCGCCTGCGCCCTGGCTATGCAGTTGCGCATGATGGAAGATATCAATGCCTCCCAGCGCCGGGCCGATCTCCCGGAGATCGAGATGGGCATTGGCCTACACACCGGGGAAGTGGTGGTGGGCCATATTGGTTCCCGGCAGCGCACAAAGTATGGCGTGGTCGGGAACGCCGTCAATCTCACCGGCCGTATTGAGTCGTACACCACGGGCGGACAGGTTCTCGTCTCCCCCACCACCTATGCAGCGACAGCTCCCTTACTCACCGTATCCCAGCAGCTGACCGTCGCACCCAAGGGGGTCTCAGCACCTCTCACCCTCTATGCCGTAAGCGGTATTGGCGGCGCCCATGACCTGTTCCTACCGATGCCTGCCGAGGCACCGATCCTTTTGCCTCAGGCACTTACCGTGCACTATAACGTCTTGGAGGGAAAATTTGCTGGTAGTCTCATGTATGATGGGCGCTTGCTTACCCTCACCACCAGGACGGCGGAACTGGAGGTAGACCAGCCAGTGGCGGTCTTCAGCAATCTGAAGTTGCACCTCACGCGTCCCACCGGGGAGCTAGTGCCTGGAGAGATATTTGCCAAAGTAATCGCGACCCAGCCTAGCGACGCTTCTAGAATCGTAGTCCATTTCACGACGATCTCTGAAGCGGTCCGGACATTTTTGGACACGCTGAGGCGGTCTGCATCTTCTAGGAGCAATCGGGCCGAGTAATCCGCAAAGAAACACAAAGGCTCGGGATGGGGCTACCCTGAATAGGTGCGTGTGCTATGTCAATGTGCCAATCGATGAGCCCTGACGAGGTGTTGTCCTGAGTAGGTGGCAGCTGCGGTAGACTTGTGTTGTTGAGAGTTGCACTACATCAAGGTATACGAGAGCAAATAACGAAGGAGTGAAGAAATGCATCCTCTAGAGCAAGACTACCCCGCGATCTCTGATTTACGAGCCCGTGCACGCCACCGCGTCCCCCGTAGCATCTGGGCATTTCTCGAGGGTGGCACGGGGGATGACCAAAGCGTACAGAGAAATCTCGATGGCTTAGCAAATGTTACGCTGCTGCCACGTTTGCTCAAAGGCAAATTTGAGCCAGCGATTGAGACAACACTGTTTGGACAGGCGTACAATGCGCCCTTCGGAGTTGCTCCGGTCGGTTTATCAGGAGCGATTTGGCCACAAGCTGAATGTCTGTTGGCGGCAATGGCGGCCAAATATCGGATTCCGTATACGCTGAGCACCCTTGCCGGTGAAACGCCCGAAACAGTTGGCTCCTTTGCTGGTGACATGGGCTGGTTTCAACTGTATCCACCTCGTGACCGCCAAATCAGAGAGGACCTCCTCAAGCGCGTCAAAGACAATGGGTTCCGCGTGATGGCAGTCACGGCTGATGTCCCCATGCCAAGCCGGCGTGAGAGCATGGCTCGCGCTGGGTTAAAAATGCCGCCCGTCATTACACCTAACTTCATCTTGCAAGCGGCGCTGTGTCCGGCTTGGACGCTGGCATCACTGCGGGCGGGGCTGCCGCGGCTCAAAACCATGGAAAAGTACGCCAACTCTACACAACTCAGCGATTTGCTCCCGTTCGTGGCGCAGAACATTGGCGGTTCACTGTCATGGGACTATCTGAAGGAAGTACGCGATCTCTGGGAAGGACCGTTGGTGGTCAAAGGCATTTTGCATCCGGCCGATGCAGAACACGCCATTGCCATCGGCGTCGATGGGATTCAAGTGAGCAATCACGGTGGTCGTCAATTTAACGGTACCCCTGCGGCTATTGATACCCTCCCCGCTATTGTTGATGTGGTCAAAGGGAGAGCGGCGGTGCTGTTCGACAGCGGCATCCGTTCTGGCCTGGATATTATGCGGGCGCTAGCCTTGGGGGCTGATTTTGTCTTGCTGGGACGAGCGTTCCAGTACGGTGTTGCTGCCCTTGGCCAACCAGGCTGTGACCTTGTCACCGAAATCCTGATCGCTGACTTGAAGAACAACATGAGCCAAACCGGATGCGAATCCCTCAAGGAGATACGCGGGATGCGGGAAATGAGGCAAGGTAGGGATATCGCCCCTCTCAGCGCACTGCGCCCACGAACATATCCATCATCGTCTCACTTCTCCCTTAGGACTCCTGAGTTCTCAGAATGAAAGAATCATGAGCCATCCGAACTCAGTGCACCATTGCCGTAGTCTTTTCTTCTATCTCAGCCGCGGCCCCCGACGCTATCGCCTTTAATTCGTTGCCGGTAATGACTTCCTTTTGCAGCAATACCCCGGCTGCTGTCCTGAGGATCTCCTGCTGGGTTGTTAGCAGCGCCGTTACCCGCGCATATTGTTCTTCGATGATCCGACGAATTTCGGCGTCAATATCGCGAGCGGTCGATTCACTATATTCTCCTGTCTCCGCAGCCTGCGGCGTACGTAAAAACAACGGCTGGCGTTCGCCATCAAAACTTACTCGTCCGAGCTTGTCGCTCATGCCGTACGCTTTCACCATGCTCTTGGCGATGTCCGTTGCTTTCAGCAAGTCGTCGCGCGCCCCGGTAGAGACTTCTTGATAAATCAGCTCTTCTGCTACCCGCCCTCCGAGTAATACCGCAATACGATTCTCCAGCTCTGATTTAGTCATCAGGAAACGGTCTTCGGTCGGGAGTTGCAATGTGTACCCCAGCGCTGCGACTCCGCGCGGGATAATCGAAATTTTCTGGATCGTATCAGACCCTGGGATGGCCAGGGCCACCAGTGCATGGCCCACTTCGTGATGGGCAACGCGCTCTTTCTCTTGTTTGTTAAGTACCCGATTTTTCTTTTCCAACCCGGCAACGACGCGCTCAACCGCTTCTTGCAGCTCGGAGATCCCAACCTTGTCTTTGCCGCGTCGCACGGCTAGCAATGCCGCCTCATTTATGAGGTTCGCGAGATCCGCACCGGCAAAACCTGGGGTCATCGCTGCGATAACGTCGAGATCAGCGTCAGCAGCCAGCGGCACCTCTCGTGCATGGAGCCGCAATATCTCAAGACGCCCAATCTTGTCTGGGCGGTCGACCAACACTTGGCGGTCAAATCGTCCTGCCCGCAGCAGCGCTGGGTCAAGGATCTCGGGCCGGTTCGTTGCAGCCACGAGAATGACTCCTGTTCTGGCATCGAAACCATCCATCTCAACTAAGAGCTGATTCAGCGTTTGCTCGCGTTCTTCATGCCCCATTGGTCCCATGCCGCGAGCTTTTCCGAGAGCGTCAAGTTCATCAATAAAAATGATGCACGGAGCTTTTTGCTTGGCTTGGACAAACAGATCACGCACGCGGGCTGCCCCCACGCCGACAAACATTTCGACAAACTCAGAACCGCTAATCGAAAAGAACGGAACCGCGGCTTCCCCAGCCACAGCTTTAGCAAGAAGAGTTTTCCCTGTTCCCGGCGGGCCAATCAGGAGAATCCCTTTGGGAATTTTTCCACCCAAACGGCGGAATTTCTCTGGTGTTTTGAGAAACTCAATCACTTCTTGCAATTCGGTTTTTGCCTCGTCCACTCCCGCAACATCAGCAAAAGTGATCTTCACATCCTTTTCCATGTAAATTTTGGCTTTGCTCTTCCCTATGGCAAGAAACCCCCCACCAAGTCCTTCGCGTTGCGCGAAACGTCGCATCAGGAAGATCCACAAGCCAAAGAACAGCAACGTCGGCAGTACCCAGGAAAGCAGGTCATGCAGGAACGTGTCTTCAATCTCCCCAGCAAATTTGACGTGATGTTCCGCGAGCTTATCCGCAAAACCAGGGTCGACGCGAACTGTGACAAACTGTTGGGGATGTCCTGTCGGGGCTTCTTTTAATTTGCCGCGAATAGAATCAGCGCTAATGCGAATCTCTTCAACTTTTCCTTCGTCAAGATAGGCTTGAAATTGACTGTAGGGAATCTGCTCAACTGGATTCATGTACTGAATCCACAAACTGTGCAGAATCACGACTCCCCATACGGCAATAAAAACGTACCAGAGATTAAACTTGGTCTTGTTATCCATGTTTCCTTCGGTTCCTAACAAATTCAGACGCCGCTTTTCTTGCTTGCGTCTTGTTTTATTGTGAACATCTCTGGCCATTCAAACAAGGAACCTTATCAAGAATAGAAGTATGCGTTGAGCTATCAATTATTCGTGGTCAGCAAGAAAAACATATCAGGCGAAATGAACAAAAAGAAGGTCAAGCCTGAGTATTTCTCATTGCGTTTTTTCTGTTGCTCCACAATTAATGTCCGACCGGGCAGTACGAGGCTGCTACACCACCTGTAAACGCCCTAGTTCTGCCATGCGTTCTGCACTTATCCCTAGCTCTTCTCGATAAACCTCTGTGTTATGCTCGCCCAGGAGTGGCGGTCTTCGTGCAATACGCCACGGAGAAACGGTGAAGAAAAACGGACCGCCAGGATAGCGAATGCTGCGCCCCAATTCTGGATGGACAATGTCCGAGAAAAATCCCCGCGCGTCCAATTGTGGATCGTCAACCAGCGCCTCTGGCGGACGCACCATGGCGTACGGAATACGACGGAGCTGGGCTCCTTCCATCAGTTCAGCCACACGATACTCTTTTGCCCAGTCATCGAGGACATCAAATAAATGTTCGGCGTGCTCGCGGCGATGAAATTGGTCCTCCCACTGGGGCTCGTCCAGATCCTGCGCTTTGTCATCGGCTTTGACCCACTCGATGAGTGAGGTCCAATCACCAAGCGAGCAATGCATAATATAACCGTCTTTGCAGCGTGCCACACGAAAATAGCGACTCCAGTGGAGACTCCCCTGGCGAGCCTGTACTCCCAGGCCCTGATGATAAAAGGGGGCGACGTGCTCAACCGCGGCAGCCGCGGCCTCTTGCATACTCACATCTACCCACTGCCCCTCACCAATAGCGTCACGTGCCCATAAGGCTGACATCGTACCAATGGCGGCAAAGAACGAGGCACTATGGTATGCTTGCAATCCAAGGGCGCGTAACGGGGCAGCTTCAGGAAAGCCGTTCGTATAGATCATGCCGCCAAGAGCTTCGGCAACCGTGTCAGAGGATTTGTAGTCTCGATACGGCCCAGTCTGACCGAACGGCGTAATCGACGTTAGCACGAGCCGAGGATTGAGTTGTCTTAGCCTTTCATATCCTAAACCGAAGCTTTCCATAGTGCCGGGCGCGAACGACTCAACGACCACATCCGCCTTTGCCACAAGCTGTTTGAAAAGCGCTTGCCCTTCAGGGGTGTGGAGCGCAAGGGTCACGCCGCGTTTACTCGTGTTGTAAAACCAGAACAGCAGGCTGCGATCCGGATGCGGTTGGTGGTCGAGAAATGGGCCAATGGTACGCATGACGTCACCATTTGGTGGCTCAAGCTTGATCACATCAGCTCCCATATCGCCGAAAAGCTTGGCGCACAGTGCACCTTTGAGGTCGGTCAGGTCAAGGACCCGGAGGTCAGACACAGCCGCTGGCGATGTATCCTTCCTGGGTGCCAGTTCTCTTTCCCGTAAACTCGGTTGCCCGCTCATTGGGGAGTCCCCGCAGGGAGTGGGTTAGCTTGCTTCCACTCTCTGGCCATTGCGCTCATCGTTGTAAACGTGACACCTTCGTGCCCTTTGAGATAGTCGATCACCCGTTCCAACATGAGGATGCGATGTCCGCGACCAATGACTTGGGGGTGCATGGTGAGAATAAAAATGCCCTCACCCATACGCTGGTAGAGAAAATCAAAGTCGGCTTTCCAGATACGTTCGACTTCCTCTGGGGTGCGTAAACCGACATGATGCGCTGGCCAGTGCAGTCCGAAATATGGCCAGTCATCTAAACTCCAGTCCATCGGCAATTCAACAAGATCGACTACGTTGCCAAAACCGTAGGGCCCGTCGGTTCGCAACTCATCTCCGACACGACAATAGTAGGGGGTAAAATCGTCAGCCATCATGCTGGAGTCGTAGAGAAAGCCATATTCCACTAATAAACTCACCGACTGGGGGCTCAAATCTGCTGCTGGTGAACGATATCCGATTGGGGTTTTTCCAGTTGCGCGTTGAATGCATGCGATACCGCGCTCGAGAATTCGGCGTTCTTCGTCAGGGGAAACAGATGCCGGGTTTTCGTGGCAGTAACCATGATGGCCAATTTCGTGTCCATCTTCGGCAATGCGTTTTATCACATCGGGGAAGGTGTCGATCGTGTGACCAGGAATAAACCATGACGCGGGGAGTTGATAGCGTTTCAAAGTATCGAGAATGCGTACGGTCCCGACTTTGCCAAACTCACCGCGTGAGATCGTACTGAGCGACTTCGAGCGCATAGTCATCATCCACACCGACATTGCATCGAAGTCGAAGGAAAGGCAGACGGAAATTTTTTTTGTCATAGGCCACCCTACTACAACTCCACGAATAGGTCCTTTACTCCTTCGCTTGTCAAGCGTGAAACAGTGGTGATTTTGTCGCTGAACGCCTTGAGTGCTCCCATTGAGCTTGACCCACCGACATCAATCAGAATGGAAAACAGTGAAAATCCCATCGCTTCCTTGTCAGCGCGAAACTCCTCAGCCCAGTCGGTCCGCACTTGGCATTCCCCGTCGGTAATGAAGACGATGTCACCCCGTTTGAAGCGTGAGTGCTGGATACATGCCCGCGCCGCATCGAGCGGCTTCTCAAAATCGGTTCCACCCCCGGGAAAATATTCGGCCAGTTCCATGACAGTGCCCATCTCGACCTCGTAGCGCTCACGTGGGTTAAGGTCGAAGGTCTGCAGCGGCGTATCCGCTGAGGAGAAACAGAGGGCGCGGAACAATCGCCGTTGGCGACGAGCAATTTCTAGTAAAGTCAATGTCAGGGCCTTCGCCCACACTTCTTTGTCCCCGGCCATCGACGAGCTGCCATCGAGACAGACCACGACCGGTCCCTTGCCTTTTTCTTCGATACCGCGCAAAGAATACTGTAACAGTTGGTGGTCGACAAACCGCCGCATGAAATCCTTACGAAGAACCGGATGATGTAAGGTCATTAACTCATTGGGCAACAAGCGGCTCACTTCTGCACCGGCACTCACCTCGAAGAGTTCCTCATCGGTCCGTTCAAAAATTTTGCGCCGCAGAGCCAGTGCATGTTCTTTCATGCGCCCGACCATCTGGGCCAGCTGCTTGAGCTTTTCGTTGCCGGCAAGGTGCTTGCCAAGTTCGAGCTGACGCCCCGGTGAAGACTTATGACCACTGCCAAAGGCGAGACTCCAGGCTTCTGCTTCTTGGGCGGCATTATCCAGATCTTGTGTGACCTTAATGGCCTCTTTGCGGAAACGGGTTTCCGCCTCCTGCTGAACCCGAGATAAATCGTCACTGAACTGTTTAGCGTGCTGCCGTAACCGTGCCTCTTCAGCTCGGGCTTCGCTCGCGAGTTTGTTCGCCGCTTGCTCTAAGAGTTCTTTTGCCTCTTTTGACAATTCGCCCTGCTGAGTCAGCTCTTTCGCGATGTCCTTGGCGTTATTGGCCTCGTCGATCTTGCCCTGCACGATCTCCTCTTGTTTCTGCATGTTCCAGAGATCGAGGAGGTCTCGGCGGGTGAGTGGCTTTTCCGACTTCAGGAGCTTCAGTGCGCCCTCTCCGAGCAACACGGTTGCTAACCCTGCTTTGCCTTCATCGAGAATGGTCGCCTCGCGTAAGAGGTGGGCGAGGTCGCCTTGATGGAGCCCGGCCAGCAGCACGCGATTCAATGCCGCACTCGGTACCACCGCGTGTTCTTGCAAAAACAAGACGTTATATTTGAACAACGAGCAGAACAGATCTTGTAAAAGCGCATCGAACCGAGGGACCAGCGTACTCCCGGTCTCTTCGAGATCACGGAGTGACGGCGACTCATCGCGTAACTTCTTGTATGCCGCCCGGTCGAACGCATCGCTTTCGATCCAACTGGTATTCTGGGGGATTGGTGGTGGAGGTGCGAGGATAAAGCGCGACTTCTTTTTGCTTGTAAACCGTCTGGCCATGACACCGCCTATCGTTACGTATCGATTACCTTGGACTGGGATTTATTTCCCAGTCCCCCGCACGACTTACCGTAAGCTCATCTGGGTTACACTGCTCGGGCACTTGGTGAGCACGGCGTGCGGCTTTCTCAAACGCCTGTTGATCATCGAATCCTAGTGACTTTAGCACTGGTTTGTGGATTTTCTCAGTATGGATAGCGCCGTTGTAGATATTCGTGCGTTTCACTGCCCGGAGGTATGTGCGGACATTAGGAATGAACCGCAAGGCGGGCATGGAGAAGTTAGCAAAAACGGCAGTGAGCGTCTCGCAGGTCCGTGATGGAAAGTATTTCAAGGCACTGCGGACAATGTGGAGAAAGAGACTGTGGTGGGCAAGCTCATCCTGCGCCACGACTCGGCATGCCTCTGACGCGCCAAATTCATACCCGCGTTGTCGTTCCTCATGAGTCGGGGCCGAGGGTAACCCATATTCGGTACGCACCCGCGCTCGTACTTCTTGGTAATGAAAGAAGGTTGCCCGTTCTTGCAGCATGGCGTACGCAGTTGTTGCGAGTGGGCTGTCAACTCCGTGATGTTGCTGTTGCCGCCAGTGCGACTCGCGAATCTTGTCTAGATACGTCGCGAGTTGTGCCTCAGTGCGGGCGTGAGAATGCTGCAGCACGAGTTCCCACGTGACCGCATGTCGTGCCTCCTCTGCACCCCACTGTAAATGCATGTTCCGGCGCGTGCGGTTCGCGCGAAAGATCTCGATTCCTTCTTGTACGTAGTCTCCCACATACTCTTCTATCCCCATGAACCCTTCAATAAGGTTAGTCGTGTCTTCGCTTAATAAATGACCACGTTCACGCATTTCGCCTACTGGCAGATCATGCCAGGGCGACCAGTTACGCTGTTTCTGGGCGCGAGCAAAATAGGCGAGCCAATGCTCTTGGACGACACGATCAAACGCCGCCTGCCGAGCCTCTGGAGTCCACGGACCCTGAACAATAGTAGGCAGAGGAGAAAGAGGGGAGGCCACACTATTTGTTGAAGCAAATTTCATTCATGTCCATTCTGGAGCGCAAAGCCCCGTAAGCTCCACCAGGGAGCAGTCACGTGTAGGAGAAGAAACGCATTGGATGCATATCGATGTTAGAACTTCGTTAACAAGTGTTGTTGAATGGCCTGGACTTCTTGCCGGATGCTTTCGACGCGTTCTAACGGGCGTCCGGTTTCTCCTACTTTTTGGCTGATTTCTTCAATTTTACTGAGGATATGACGAATCTTGGTGTGGGCTTCAATGACCGCACGGGCTTGTTGCTCTTTGCTGCTCCACGTCCGCTCGGCATAATCGCGCAGCTCGCGCGTCTGGAACAGTAATTCTTGGACCTCGTCTTCGTAGCCGTGTATCAGTCCATGAATGACGTTATGGACTTCGGGTTGCTCTCCTGGATCTTTCCACAAAACATGTTCGAGGAAGAACAGATCTGACTCTATGACCGTCGTACGTCCACGCAGATACGCCAACGCCTGTAAGAGGCTCAGGCTTTGGCGGTAGCGACGATCGGAAGCGACAATCCCTTTTTTCTGTAGCTCACGACGAATATCCGCGAGTCCTTGCAGTACGGCGTCCGGAACGACAATCGCGCGCGTCTCGGTTTGCATTGTGCGGAGTTCGTCTAAGGTCAGCGTCGTGCGCTGCGTTGCTTCTTGGGTCTGTAACATTTTGAGGAAGCGGAAGTCCTCGCTAATGTAGCCGACCACAAACCGGAGAAGGAAGCGATCGTACAGGGCCAGCAGTTCATCATCCTCAGGCAATTCGTTACTGGCGCCAAAGAGAGTGAGGAGTGGGACGTGAGTAACTTGATGGCCGTTATGGAACACGCGCTCGTTAATGATCGTCAGAATCGCATTCAGGATGGAAGAGCTGGCCTTAAAGACTTCGTCGAGAAACGCGACATGGGCTTCTGGGAGTTTATGTGTCGTGACTCGGCGATAATCATCAGCTTCAAGCGCTTTGAGACTCACTGCACCGAACAACTCTTCGGGAGTGGTGAATTTCGTCAGTAACCATTGAAAGTAGTTTGCTCCGTCGATGCGGCGACAGAGTTCATCCGCGAGCATCGACTTCGCCGTGCCTGGTGGGCCAACAATTAAGACATGCTGGGCCGCGAGCAACGCAGCCAGTGCACCATCGATTAACTCGGTTCGTTCAAAGAAGGTTTGTTGGAACTCATCACGAACCTTACGCAGTTTTTCTTGCGGCGTCATGTCCTTCCGGCTTAGCAGATTGGCACGGGGGGAACAATTGTAGACGCAGGACTTCTTTCGTTTCATGGTTGAATAGCCATCGGCGATTGGGCAAAATCAATCATGATGTAAATACATCATACACATAGGAGGTTTTATGGGAACCTACCATCGCACCCAGATCTTACTGGAAGATTGGCAGTATGGGGCGTTAAAGAGCCGCGCAGAACGTGAAGGCGCAAGTATCTCGGACATCGTTCGCCGTCTCCTTACGGAGCAGCTCCGTCCGAAATCGACTCGCCGGAAAGGACTACAAGCAATTGCCGGTATAGGAAAAGATCCTCATGCAACGGGAAAGGATCATGACCGATGGCTGTACGGGCAAACCTCAGAAGAGTAACGCGCGAGGAGATTTTTGTTGATACAGGTGCGTGGTTCGCCTATATTAACGCAGACGACCCGGACCATCGGCGGGTACGACAATTCATCGACCAATATCCTGGTCACTTGATCACCTCCAACTACATTTTTGATGAAACGGTGACGCTTACCCTTGCCCGATTGGGACATCGGAAATCTGTACTTGTCGGCAAAACCCTTCTTAATCCAGAAGTTGTCGAGATGATTCATGTCACTCCGGCAGATGAAAAAGTCGCCTGGAGTCTCTTCGAGAAACGGCCCGATAAAGCGTACAGCTTTACCGATTGTACGAGCTTTGTCGTTATGCGCAGACTGAAGCTTGAAGTCGCCGTTGCTCTCGATAACCACTTTTTACAGGAAGGATTTCAAGTTCGCCCTGGATAACCTATCGCTGGTTGAAGAGAGGCGATAATCCTTACGCTAATGCTCCAGCGGTTTTCCGCACAGACCAGCAGATGTCATGAGCAAACGTTTGTTGCAATTGAGATAAGTGTTCGGTGATGAGTTTCTTTTTAGCCTTCGTGAGCCAGTATCCCCCTGCAAGGGCAGCAGTCCTACGTACTTTGGCTTCTGATGACTGAAGAGCATTTTCTAATGAATAAATCAGCAAGTGCCAATCACTGACAATCAACGACAAATCCCTCTCCACTGCAAGTGCTTCATACGCTATTGCCGCAGCAGTTGGGTCTGAGTCTCTTGTACCGAGGAGAGCTGCCATAAAGAAAGAGCGTGGAATCTTAGAAAGCTCACGAATGGCAGCAAGAGAGGCACGCCGAACTTCCGCGATTGAGCTACTCAAGCCGGTTTCTATCAATGGGTACAGCTTCTTTCCGTAGAAGCTCTGAGAAAGAGTATCGAGACGCGCAAGAGTGTAGAGCGCAATTTGCTGAACTTCGGCGGGAGTCCCCAAATTGATTCGGAATCGATTCAAAGGATTTTGCGCCTCTGCTGATTGGCTATAGGAAGGTTCAATGATTTTCCCTTGGGCCAAGGGAGAAAGCGACACAAAAATCCGGTCAAGACATTGCTGAGAGAGACAATCACCAAAAAGCACGAGATTATCAATTAGTGATGCTCTGTTCGAAAGGAAATTCTCCGAGTAATCAACCATCTCAAGCATGCTGGTAATCAATGACTCTACCTTCTCAGATGGAAGAGCATGACGATGGGCAGCGATAGCTCTGAGATCAAACGGTTGCCGAGCATGTACTTCAAGTTTTCTGCCGTCCTTCATTCCGTGCGTAAAAACCATCATGCTTCCAATGACAGGCTGCGATTTCTGACCTGCATCGAGAAGCTGGACTTGTAAACGAATAGTTTCCGCAACGCGATCAACGACTCGAGTAAGCTGATCAGCATCTATAAGTTTTTTCCCGAAAAGTGGAGCTGCTTCTATTAAGATCGGACCTACAGATATACCGTTGGGATACAAGGCCTGTTTGACACCCTCTCGGAGTTCCTCTCCACCACGTTGCGCAAGGTGGCAGAGTAAATTTATTGTGTCTCGATAATCTGCCGCATGTTTTGCTTCCCCAGCGAGAGGGAGAGCCTGATTCGTTAAATCCTGAAGTTCAGTCTCTGGAAGTACAGACACACAACTGTTTACCACACGAACCATGTTCTCACGTTTCGGAGACGCATCCTTCCAGAATTCATGCTGGGTTGCCGTATGTACGACCAATTTTGCTTGGTCGGCATTCAGGATCGGTGTAATTGCGGCAATTGCTTTCCAAACTGCTGCGTAAGCTTTCTCTATACTCAGCGTTGTCGGTGTAACCGATGCTCGTTTTACTAGCCAGTCTACAACAGGCTGTGACAAGTCTCGTGGCACAGCGTCGCCAAGATGAGAGATGATTTCACAGGCAACGGTGAAATGGCGCTGTAGATTTGCCGTTTGCAAGAGTTTTCTGACCACCCCTGCCACAGCCTCACGGTGACGGCTGCGGACAAGGCTGTCGCCCACCTTTGCGGCCAACGCTAAATCCAGCGCCATCACAGAATAATAAGCGGCACCAGTAAGGAAACCGATCGTCAAGTATTCCGCTGCTAACTGTTGACTTGCTCTTTCATATGATCGCCATGAGGTGAATTGAAAAGTGCGAACCAGTTCTGTCCATAGATAATGTACAGCATCAAAATGTTTGTCCTGGGAGGCTGCTTCCTGTGCCGCTATCAATCGACTGGTATCCGACAATTCAAATTTTGCTAACCGCTGTCGATCTACGAGGCGGTAAAAATCTGTTGCCGCCGTTCCTTCGAATAGGGCGAGGCGAACATGGGTCAAGTTATCTTCAAGGACGAAACGGAACTCTTCAGGAAGATCCTTGAGCCTCGGCTGAAGGTGAACTCGAAACACCTCAACACTTTCCTTTTCTTGACCATCTAGATAGAGCAGTTCCGACTTGAGTAAAACCAAGGCAATGAGATCGAAGAAGCTTTCCTGGTGATTCTCTTTGCATTCTGCGGATCGATCAATTTCGTTAAGAGCAACCGGGAGATCGCCTTTCATGGCTCGACTGCGAGCTTGAATCATCATGAGGCGAATTTTAGGGCTAAGGCGCTGAAGGAGCATGTTGCCTACCTCCTTAAGGAAAGAGCAAAGGCTTCGTCAATCTCGCCGTGAAGCAGGTGAATCTCCGCTAGTTCTGCAGTCAGCCGTTCTTGAACATCTTGCTCCTTTGCCAAAGCAAGTGCCTGCTTGATCGACTCCACTGCCTGAAGGTAAGCTCCCAAATCTCGATATCCTTTTGATTGAAGATCCCAAAATCTCACCTTCAACGAGTCATAGTCATCAGGAGAAAGCGTTTGGGTATCAGACTCTAACTGTTCAAGCACATACATCGCGTCCTGAGCAAAGTTGTTCTCCAATGTTAATTCCGCAATATCGAGACCGATCTTGACCCTCTCGCGTAATTCAAGCTCTGAGGCATGTTCTCGAAAAGGAGCACGGACGAGATCCCATGCACTTCGCTTGTAGCCAATGCCTCGTAAGTCAGCCACAATCTGGAAAAGCTCGGTTAGATATTCCCTGACAGGAAGAGAATTGCGTTTCGATTCTAGGTCGGCAAGACGGGAATCAATTGATGCGACCTGTTCATTTAAAGTCACAATTCGATTATTAGGAAACGGAACTGATGGATGTAGTTGTTCAAGGAATGGAACAAGGTCCGTATGTTCTCTTCCAAACGCCAGTGGGAAAATGCGATCCTTACCGTGTTCTTTTCTAATCGCTTGTATTTCCTGGTCACAAACGAGCCGGTAATGCCGGTACTGAGAGTCAGAAAGGACTCTCTCAATCCATTCTCGTAGCGCTTGAAAGTTCGGATCTCGTAACCCTGCACCAAAACCAATAAAGAGTAATGAGTTCCGAAGAAGTGAAGCACGTAAAATAGTTTGTATGAATTCGTGTCCGAGTATAGTTTCATAAGAACGGATACCGAGAATAACCGATTCCGGCTCGTTCCAAATTCCATGTAGGTGGATGATCCCTTTTTCATCGCCCCGAAATACTCGTTCCACTCGCCCCTTATCCTTCCAGGAAACAGCAGGGAGTCCTGTCACTTGTTCAATTAACGTGTCATAGTTCGTCGTCAGGATTGGAAGATCAAAAGCGGTAATCGTATCGATTAACCGTCGGTTGTTCGCTGAAAGAGACCCTATCGTTTCACGGAGCCACCGCGTATACTCTCCACTCCCTAGTCGTTGGAGTTTACTAGAGATCTTCTCAGCAGCCGACAACAAATCATCCATATCTCCAGACTCGCTCTCGCTTTGGAGCCGAGTTTCCCAATCCGCAGGAAGGTCAGATAGAAGAGCCTTACAACGAGTAACTCCGTTACGAAGAAGTCCAGTCCATGATGCCACAGGATGGTTGTTTGTCGCATTGATTGATACTCCTGTGCCAACAACGATCAGTACTTGTTTTTTCTTTATTTCTTCGCGGAGATCATCAAGTAATGTGTTCATCTTTTGCCAAACCTTTGTATCACAAATGTCGACAAAGGGCAGGTTTTAAGCAGGTTTCCCTCAGTTGGAAAAAGATTCAACTAGTGGGCATTTTTGTCCCCCTAGCGCCCTCGCCCGTCACTGTTCTATAACTGCAACCGTTGGAACATCGCTACAGTAAGGAGGGAGCCATGCCTGGAGCACTGGACGGGATCAAAGTTCTTGAACTGACGCGGGTAGGACCTGGGGCCTTTTGCACGATGATGTTGGCCGACATGGGAGCCGAAGTTCTCAAAATCGAAGCGCCACCGTCAGGGAAACTGGCAGGGTCTGGTGCCTCTCCTGGCCCAAAAGACGCCAAGAAGCTGGCGACCAGCTTTACCAATCGCAATAAGAAGAGCCTGACGCTGAACCTCAAAGACCCTGCAGGACAAGCGGTCTTGCAGGACCTTGCCAAAAGTTATGACGTGCTGGTTGAAGGCTATCGTCCGGGGGTGATGAAACGGCTCGGTGGTGACTACGAGACGCTCAAGAAGCTCAATCCCCGGCTGATTTACTGTGCTCTCAGTGGCTTTGGCCAAGATGGTCCGTATCGTGATTTCCCAGCCCATGATTTGAATTATCTGTCACTTGCTGGAGTCGCCGACTTAATCGGACCGACGGAAGGTCCGCCGGCGATTCCGCTCAACATCATCGCCGATTACGCGGGAGCGTCGATGCATGGAGTCACTGGCATCATGTTTGCCTTGTTCGCCCGCGAACGTACCGGTAAAGGACAGTTCGTCGATATTTCCTATCTCGATACAACGTTGTCGCTCCTGGCTGCCACGCCAAATGTGCGAGACTATTTTGCCGACGACGTCATGCCTGGGCGCGGCAAAGGCGTGTTCGGTGGCGGTCATGCGTATTATAGTTTCTACAACACCAAAGACGGCAAGATGATCACCATTGGCTGCACCGAACCGTGGCTGTTTGAGAATCTCTGCGACGCGTTGAAACGCCCAGATCTCAAAGACTGCGCGATGAAGGCTGGTGACTTTTCCGGTCCACCATCTGAACGTCACGCCTATGCCCGTGCGGAGCTACAGAAGATTTTCCTCACCAAGACGCGTGAGGAATGGTTTGACTTCCTGACCAAAGCCGACGTCTGTGTTGGGAAAGTGTACAGCGTCCCTGAAGCGTTTGATGATCCCCAAATTCGTCACCGACAAATGGCAGTCGAGCTAGAGCATCCGGTTGCTGGAAAGGTGGTGCAAGCCGGTGTCGCTGTCAAACTCTCTGACACTCCTGGGTCTATTCGTTCTTTTGCTCCCGCGATCGGCGAGCACTCCGACGAAGTCTTACGCGGACTAGGTTACGACGCTGCGAAGATTGCTGAATTGCGCGAGAAAAGGGTGGTGTAAAGGGGGAAACGGCGAAAAGGGGAAACGGCGAAAAGGAGAGAAAGTCTTATTTTCTTTTACCCTTTTCCCCATTGACCCATTTCGCCTCGTGCAAAATTCATGCGTCTTTCCTTTGATCTCGGTACCCTCGTTCTGCGCGATCCCCCTCCTGATTTCCAACCGCCTCCTCACTTCCAGTGGGATGGCCGTATCGACCGTTGGCGTACCCAAGCACATCACTATCGGGCGACCGTTGAACAGTTCAAAAGCGCCGGAGTCACGTACGAGAACGCTGCGCCAGCGTATGCACCGCTTAAACTCTCCAGCCGTCTGACGCAGGCCCCGCATCCGTTCCAGACCGAAGCGCTTGAGGCCTGGAAAAATTCCGGTCGCCGGGGAGTGGTCGTCCTCCCAACTGGGGCGGGCAAAAGCTATGTCGGCCAGATGGTGATCGAAGCCGTGCAACGTAGTACGCTGGTGGTGGCCCCGACGATCGATCTGATGAATCAGTGGTACGACCTGCTTTGTGCCGCGTTCGGGGAAGAGGTAGGCTTGATCGGTGGTGGCTATTACGAAATCCAGAATCTGACGGTCACCACCTATGACAGTGCCTACAATCATATGGACCGGCTTGGCAATCGCTGGGGCTTGGTGATCTTCGACGAATGTCACCACTTGCCCGGTGAGATGTATAGCCATGCCGCGGAGATGTGCTTGGCTCCCTATCGTCTGGGTCTTACTGCCACCCCTGAACGCGCCGATGGCCGTCATATTCTGCTCGATGATCTCATTGGTCCAACCGTGTACGCCAAAGGGATCAAGGAACTGTCTGGCGATTATCTGGCTGATTATGTAATTGAACGGGTGAAGGTCACGCTGACGCCTGAAGAGGAGGAAGAATACCGCCGCGCCCGTAGCACGTTTTCCAATTTTCTCATTGACCATGGCATTGTTTTGGATGGTCTCGCCGGGTGGCATCGTTTCGTGCGGGAAAGCGCCGTTAGTCGCAAAGGCCGTCAGGCCATGCTTGCCCACCAACGCTCCAAGAAGTTGGCGCTTGGTACCTCGGCGAAGTTGCGCACCCTCGATTTCTTGTTGAAGAAACATGCGCGCGAACGCGTGATTATCTTCACCAGCGATAATGACACGGTGTACGCGATCTCCGCCGCGTTTCTAATTCCGGCGATTACCCATCAAACTCCGACCAAAGAACGGAAAGTGACTCTCGAAGGTTTTAATCGAGGTGATTACTTGGCCCTTGCCACCTCGAAAGTGCTGAACGAAGGGGTAAACGTGCCCGAGGCCAGCATCGCGATTATTCTCTCTGGCTCGGGCTCGACCCGAGAACATGTCCAACGTCTAGGTCGTGTCCTGCGCAAGCGAGAAGGCAAACAAGCGATTCTCTATGAGGTCGTCACTGCTGGTACCGTTGAAGAAAACATCAGCAAACGCCGGCGGCAGCATGACGCGTATCAATAACGAGGCGCGTCTGCACTTTTCCTCCGCCTCGTAATCCGCTGGGGCCGGGTTAGAGTGTGTGAACCGTGTATCCTGTCCACTCCTCCCGTGCCCGTGGAAATTCACCTGGGGGTGTCGGGGTTTCGACAAACCCAACATGCCAACCTTGAATCACAGGGGCCCCTTTTGGTCCCCGCACTTTCGTGCGCCAGCGCCGTGGCACCGGGAGTTGGTAGAGCATGGCCCACTTCAGGCGAGAAAAGAGGTTGCGATCTTGCGACCCATAAAACTTATGGGAACGGAGAGGGTTGTCTTCGCCAAAGCGTGCGACAAAGTCTGGTATCTCCGTTGGCGCATAGACAAAGGCATCGCCATCATACACGCTCCAGTGCGCACATAAGCCCGGGACGTTGCCTTGCCAGTCAACGTACTCGATTTCCTTGCTGACAATTTCTTCCGTGACTGACGGCGTGGTCCACTGCCTTCCTTGTTGCCACACCTCGAAAAAGTAGTGGAAGAGGTAGTTTTCATCCATCGTGGAGGTGTAGGGGTTCCACACCGAGGTAGGCATGCTCACGATTTTGATCCGTGCATTAGGCGGGGCTTGTGCCGGACGCTCTGTCACTTGTACCGTGCCAACTTGCTCTTCGCCCACCAGCGTCGTACCGCCCAAGCCCTGCTTCACCTTAGCATCTTTCTCCATCAGGCGGGTTTCATGCGGCAACTGCCAGTTCGGAGTCCAGCCGAGAGGAGTACAGGTGTAATGAATGATCACCGCATCAATGCCAAACTCCTGATCCAACCACATTTTCTTCAAATACCACATTATTGTTTTTTCTCCTTTGCGATCCTTTGACTTCTTCTATTTCCCACTGGTTGGACGTCAGAGCCGCTAATTCGCGTGAGTGAGCATCTTCTGCGTGTTGTTTGCTAACCACAACCTCCTCGGTATAAAGCGGGGAGGTGTGTCGCCTGCCGTCCTGTATAATCTCAAAATAGTGATGGAAGAGGTAACGAGAGTTCTCCTCGTCATTCTCCGTGTCCAAAAAGTGTAGGGGTACCTTCAATACTTTCTTTCGCAACCTATACATACGCGCTGCAGGAGCCTCGCTTGTGGAAGGATTGTCGTTCTGTCGATTATGTGGGTGAGTGGCCTGAACCACCGGCATATAGCGGGTAACACGTTGCTGGGCCCAGTTTGGCTCTTCCCTAGAGGAAGTACAAATATAGTGAATGAAGACGGCTTCAATATCTTCAGCGTAGTCGCGAAACTCTTTTTCCAGTATGTAGTAGCTGGTCATAATCAGTGTCCTTTTTCTGCCTGGGCGTGATATAGAGCAGTGGAGGAACAACAATCGACCGGAGGGGTTCTTCTGTCATCATCGTAACCGAGGTATTGCGAGATGTGACTAACTGAGCAAAAGAAGGGCCATATATTACGTCACTCGAGCGAGCCCCCAGAAAGCTAGAAACGGAGTGCTTTAGTCGCCGAGTAGAGCCTCGATAAGAAGCAAGGGGTGTTGCTCTAGCAACAGTTGCTTGCAAAATAGGCAGTATCGCTGGTTATCGAACACGAACTACCAATTTAGCCATCGGGTGCCGCTGGTGGCTTGTCCAGCAGTAAGGTGTAGCTTTTCGTGCACAGGTAAAGCGGCGTCACAGCCGCCGCACTCCACAGAAAGAATACACTGCTTGTAAACGTATAGGGCACAGTCCTAGCGATTGCTCAGCACCATCTCCTTCGCTCGGCCAAACAAGAAAGGAATTGAGGGAGCAATAACCTCCCATTCGGGGTCATGACGTTTGCCGCGACGGTGCAACATGACGTTAAAGCAACTGATCGCGCCGAAACGGTATCCGGCGAGGGCACGAAACCACGCGACATCTTTGACCTTATGTTGCATATCCTCTTCATACCAGGCGACGATTTGCTCTGCCGAGGGCACGGTGGCAATCGGCGAACACTGGCCAGTCCAGCTTGCCGGGTCAGCAAAAACAATCAGCCAGCCGAGATCGAGCAGTTGCCCGCCGATACCGGAGATTTCCCAATCCAGCACCGCATTCAGCGTGTCACCGTCAAAGAGAAAGTTCGAGCCTTGGAAATCGCCGTGAAAAAGTCCGATTGGGGCATCCTGGGGAATGCGCTGTAACAACAAGTCCCGCACTTCCTCGCCTTGCGTGATCCACTGTGGCTCAGCTCCTTTCGCAAGGATCGGGTCCCAAAAGCGAATTTCCTCCTCTAAACTGCGCGGCGTTTCCCACCCGGCTAAGTCCTTCTGCCAGTCAAGTTGATGGGTGCGCACGAGCGCACGGACAATTTGGCGAAAACGGGAGGCGACTGCCTGCGGACTGAGATCAAAGGACGGATCGGGATCTGCGAAACGGAAAGTCCGACCCGGCAGACGTTCGACCATGATGTACGGTACTTCAAACCACTGTAGATCATCACCAGACCAGCGCACGGTCGGTACCGGTACGTCATGTTGCTTGAGCGCGCGCAACAGTGGCACTTGTCGTAACACATCCGTGTTGCCGCTTTGTCTAACCCCCTTAGGCGGAATACGCATGACCAGCGATTCATTCCGTGTCTGTCCCGCCTCTTGGTAATCGACGCGAAACCCAAAGCTCAGGCCAGCATGCCCCGGCATCACTTCGACCTGACTAACTACGGCTTCTTTGCCGTAATGGGCCTGGGCAAATTTTTGTAGTTGCTGCTGGAGGATCGGCAGTTCTACAGCCATCAGTCTCTCTCCTGTCGACTCAGTTGTATGATGATCGTCCGACCATAGCGGAAGACCGGTATTTCTAAAAGGGAGGACGTGGAGGGCTGCGAGCGTGGGGAAAAGTTCTTCCCTAATCCCTTTGGTCCGCCATCGCAAAGCCCGAAGGTCTCAAACACTGACTCCTTGGCTCCAGCACGATCCGCCGTGGTGGCTGGTGTTGAACTGTGAGAACTATATGATTTCTGGTGGGGTCAAAACGGTGATATCCAGAAAGTGTTTGAAATCATCTCGGTTGAAAGTCAATAAATGCGAGATATTATAAACCCGCATTACAGCCACCAACATGGTATCGTGAACCTGGACGCCCTGTATGGAGTGAGCTACCACCAAACGTCTCCATTCCCGATGCGTGGCCAGACTTTCAGGCAGGAGGTGAAACCACTTCTCAATGATTCGTATTTTTCGCTCCGTTGCCTGACACGAAAGCCCCAGGCCGCCTCGTGCCGTGGTCGGACGCGTACAAACGTTCCAAAATTCAACTAGCACCTGAGTCGTATAACAGAGCGTTTCCTTATTTTCTCTGAGTTTCTGCAGGGCATCGAGAGTTACTTGGCGAGCTGGGTCGTTTCTTTTGGCGGCTCTGAGGAAAATGTTGGTATCAATCAGGTAAGCCATCAGTCGTGATCAAAGTAGATGTCTTCACGAGAGTAGATCATCTGAGCTGACGGGAGCTGGTCTGTATCTTCCGCTAGCATTTCCATATCCGCCATAAACGCGTTTGTATGCTCATCAGAAGTTGTATCGGGTGCAGTCTGTGGCGCCTCGGTGACGATGCCCAGTAGTCGTTGCAAATATGTCTCGACAGTCAGACCATTAGCTGTAGCCTGGGCAACCAACTCACGGGCGGTCGCCATTGAGATGTTTTCTAATGTCAGCCCCATATCTATTTCCTCAAGTTTTGTGTACCCACTGTTCTGCAAGCATACCTTTGGGAACTCTCACTGTAAATTCTATTCATAGGCGGCAAAACCATTGACACACGCCAGCGGCCTCTAGCCTTTCTCTCATGCTTCAGTCATCGTTTCATGGAAGTGAGCGTACTACCACAGTAAAAGTCTGACCCCTAATCTTTGTAGTGGGAGGAAAGATGAAGAAAGTTGCACCGTCCCTAATCCCAACCTGGCTCCAGCACCACTCGCCGTGGTGGACGATCACGCTAGGGGCTATTGTCGGTGTGGGGATCGGAGTTGGGGCGTTGGTCGGTGTTACGGGTGTCGTCGGTATGGCACTATGCTTGTTGGTCCTGGCCGGCGCAGTATGGTGGGGGCGGGATGCCGAGCCGGTGTTGGTGGGGTTGGCTGTGGAGCCTGAACCACCGATTCAACCTCAAGAGGCACAGTCGAAAGCTGAGACCGTAACCGAACCTGAGCCGGAATCCTTCAGCGAACCGCTCGATATGGTCGAATTGCACGGCGGAACCTTTTTGATGGGCTCGCCGGATTCTGATCGTGACGCTTTTGATAATGAAAAACCTCAACACGAAGTTTCTGTCTCAGCCTTTTATATCAGTCTCTACCTTATTACTCGCCACCTCTATCGTGACATCGTCGGCTCAGCACCTAAAGAGTGGGACAGAGATTCTGATGATCAGCAGTTTCCGGCCAATTATGTGAATTGGTTCGCCGCGGTCGTTTTTTGTAATGCATTGTCACAGCGTGTCGGTTTGTCGCCATGTTATCGTATCGATGGCTCGCATGTAGAGTGGGACCCTGCCGCGGACGGCTATCGTCTACCGACTGAAGCCGAATGGGAGTATGCCTGCCGGGCGGGAACCTCCTCAAAGTGGTTCTTTGGTGATGACCCGCCCGAACTTGGAAGCTACGCGTGGTACAGTGCCAACTCGGGAAGCAAGGTCCACCCTATCGGTCAGAAAAAGCCAAACATTTGGGGGATACATGACATGATCGGTAACGTTTGGGAGTGGTGCTGGGATTGGTATGGTGATTATCCTGTCGACCTGACGCAGACGTTCAATGATCCGACTGGGCCGGAGGAAGGTATGCGCCGCGCGCGGTACTGACACTGCCCACTTATACCCGGTGCGACTGTTGGATCGGTGATCAGAGCAGAACGGTCATGGTATACTTTGTCGTCGTAGCAGTCTTCTACCCACTCGTAGGCATTACCGTGCATATCGGAGAGTCCCAAAGGATTCGGTTTTTTTGTGCCAACGAGATGAGCCCGGCTTCCAGAATTACCGGAGAACCACGCGTAATCACCGAGCAGTTTTTCCTTATCACCGAACGACCAGCGTGTCGTGCTGCCGCCCCGGACGGCATATTCCCACTGGGCTTCGCTGGGCAGTGCATACTTCTGCTTCTCGCAGAATGCCTTGGCCTTGTCCCATCCCATAGAAGTTGCCGGTAAGGTTCCATCGCCAGTGGAATCCTTCGGAGCTTGTTGGGCCTGGCGAGAGGGCTGATATTGCGCGGTGGTGATTGTAGTTTTGCTGATCTCGAAGGTGCTGAGCGTGACGGGATGCGGTGGTGTTTCGTCATCAGAGGCATACGAGTCTTTCTCTTTATCCGAGCCCATAGTGAACGTCCCACCGCAGACGGTGACAAAGGTGATGCCTGTCTCCTTATCTGTTTCTTCTTTAGGGCCGCCACGCAGTAGGGGTGTCTCGATCGCTTGGGCGTCGTTCCACACTTGAGTGAGCATTCGTACACCGCCGCCTGGAAAGTCTCGCGGAGGGATGAGAGCTTTGAAATCAGAAGCCGTGACAACCCCAACGCTTCCCTGAAAATCAACTTCTGGCACTGGCGCACCTGACGGAAGAATGAGCAGAAGCTGATCGCCTTTGGTTAGGCTAAAATCCACCTGAATCAGTTTGTTGAGATGCGCAGCCCAATCGGTGCCCAACAGCACGCGGTCAGCGCTGCCGCGATCGAGTAGCTGAATGGCGAGTTGCCGTGCGGGCACGTCATTCGGGTCGGACTGAATAACCACCAGGCTGCGTCGCGGCCATTTCTCATTGTTCGGTCCATCCTCGCAGCCACGAATTGCCTGCGGTAACGTACCTGCGTGCCATAGTTCACTCTGGCCAACTTTTTCAACATTGGGTTGTGATTGCCATTTCCATTGCACATAAATTTTGCTCTTGGCTGTTGCGGTCTCGGTATGTAATTCTTTCGGACTGCCAATGACGAGACGGTAATCATTCATGCCAATGCGCTGGGCTTCCTGGATCATCACCGGCTGAAACGGTTCAAGTAATGTAGGTCGAAACACCGGCGTTGCCGGTGTCAGCAGTCGCCACAACGTGATGCCGAGAGCAACGACCGCCAGACCGGAACACACTCCCAGCGCTAGTGACAATTTCACCGGCATGCGTAGCTCGCCGGTCTCTTGTTCCGCCCGCCCGCCAAAGCCCATCTCTGCGAGCATCCAGCGGGTACGCGGTGGAAGGTTGGATTCGTGCCAGGGGAGGTGGACTGTGGTGGTTGTTTGAGAAGGACCGGGAGGGGTGTCATTGCGAGGAGCCTTTCGACTTCGCTCTGTTCCGCTTAGGACAGGCTCCAGCGACGAAGCAATCTCGTTTTCAGGCAGAGATTGCTTTGCTGCGCTGCTCAGAAACAACATCCCCCGGCCCTTGCCTCCCCGCTGGATTCCCGCCTGCGCGGGAATGACGGCGCGTTGTGTTTCTGCTGCGGGGCTAAATGCGTAGCGTTCTGGGGAACTCGCAATGACTTGATGTTGCTTGCTTTGACCTTTTCCATGCTCCGTCCAATCCGCCAACAGAGCCAACCGCTCGCGGATTTCTTCTTTTAGGTTGTTATACAGTCGATACAACTCTTCAGCCGCCTTTTCCGGTTCTCGCCACAACTTCAGCAGGGCGATTTCCATGCGCAGACGTTGTTCCGCTGCGGATTTTTGCCAGGGCAGAAGTCTACTTTTCTGTTCTTGCTCCCGTCGCTGTTTGCTTGCATGTTGATATTGCTCGATCCAATAGTCCAGCGCCCGTACCAGCGGACTCTTGGCGGCGATCTTGCCATTTTCTATTGAACATTGGGTTAGCCAGCTTAGCAGTTCAGCTCGGTGCGTCGGCGACCAGACAATCCGTTCGCCGCTGCTCTCGCTGACCTGTAGAATATCGCGAAACTCCCAAGCCGAGAGACTGAGCCCCAACCGTTTCCGCAAGGCAAGGGCACTGTCAGCCGCGACTGGCTCTGGCGAGAGCGCGGTCGCGGCGGCCCAAACGTGTAGATCACCAAACAACTCGCTACTCACACGACGGTACACCGCAGACGGCACCGGAGCGACAGACAGAAAGGTGGGGATTTCCTGGGGGGTGATGCAGCGCAAACCATAGGCGTGCACCTGCTTTGCTAGACCGTATTGGTCCTCACTGTCTCACTTTGGGAAGGGTGAAGCCCTCGCCTTTCAGGCGACAGCTTTAGCAAGTGTGGGCACCGGTATGCTACCTTTGCGGCATGAAAGAGTATCGACGCGGTGCCCACACGGTTGTTGAAATCCATTTGCATCTGGTCTGGACCACGAAGTATCGCCGTCCCGTGCTGACGGGCGAAGTGGCGTTGCGAGTGCGCGACATGATTCGCGAAATTTGCGGACAGCATGAAGTAACGATTATGAAAGGGCATGTGGCCAAAGATCATCTGCACCTGTTCGTGTCGATTCCCCCACAAGTGACCATCAGTCGGTTGATTCAATGGTTGAAAGGCAAGACGGCCTACAAGCTGCTGGGGGAATTTCCCCATTTGCAGAAACAGTTCTGGGGCCGTCACCTCTGGGCGCGGGGCTACTTTTGTTGCAGTAGTGGCAACGTGACCGATGAAGTGATTGCAGAGTATATTGCCAATCAGAGTCATGATCGTGATGACGATTTCAAGGTAGACGGTTAAGGCCGTCTACACTGCCGCCCCTGCGGGCGGTGACTTGGAGCCGATCTGTGGTCGGAACAGGACTTTCAGTCCGTTATACTGATGCCACCGCCTTTGAGGCGGTGGGGGATTCACATGGAGTTTTTCTCCTGAGGAGCGTGTGACCTCAAATGTCATGTCCTCGTCATTCACAGCAGAAGGGCGGAGGTACAAACACGCGAGATCGAGCTGTCCTTCTTCGCGGGCATACAACAATGCAGGTAGCTCGACCTCACGAATGTATTTTGAAGCAAGAAAATTCGGTGAGACCAGCAACACCGCGACTGCAGTTGTTGCCAAGGCCTCCCGGATTTCTTGGTGCCAGTCCTGACTTGGAGTGAGACGCTGGTCACTCCATACGTTCAACTTCTCCGCGTCTTCCCACGGTTTGAGATGAACACGAAATTCAGTGAGAAACGCTTGATCCTTGTCGTTATGGCTGTAACTGATAAAGACTCGGTTGCGTGTCATCTCGCGGTGCCCCCCCTGATCGCAAGAAGCAAAAACTCGAATGTATTTCCCCCAATACACTTACCCCATCAGAACAATACGGCGATTGTCAAGATGTGAAGAGAGGAAGCGATACCTGCGCTTCGGGGCAACGCTGGATCAGTCGTGGGCAATCAAATCGCCCCGGGGTTACCCCCAGCGCCGCCGGCGGGGCTGCCAGTGATGAGCCCGATGGGCAGCCACATAGTCGGTTCGCGCAAACGCCTTGATCAACGTTACACCCGCGACAAACCCACCGACATGCGCCCAAAAGGCCACTCCTCCTCCAGACTTACCGCCCATTGTGATCAGCCCGCTGACGAACTGCAGCAGCAGCCAGTACCCTAGCATAGTCCAGGCTGGTAGCGTAGCTGTCGTGAGGAAGAAACCCAGCGGTATCACCACGAACACCCGCACGTGCGGGTAGAGAACGAGATACGCACCCATAACGCCACTGATCGCCCCAGAAGCTCCCACCATCGGCACACCGGAGGACGGGTTGGTAAATACCTGTAGTAGGGCAGCCGCCAGTCCGCACAACAAATAAAACCCAATGAACCGCGACCGCGTCATCGCGTCTTCTACGTTATTGCCGAAGAGCCACAAAAACCACATGTTCCCGAGAAGATGCATCCAGGAGCCATGCAGGAACATCGAGGTGAGCAAGTGCGAGACCTGCTGCCCCGGATCGGTGACGCACACCAACCCTTCTCCCATCGAGAATCCGGTACCGGGTCTGAGCGTACCGGTCAGCTCTCCAGGAATCAAACCGAGGTTACAGACGGACTGGGCAAGGAGCAATGGTGTCCCCGCCCCCTGGAGGAGCAGCCAAGCGAGACCGTTCAGCGTGAGCAGGCCAATCGTCACATAAGGGGTTTTTTGCGTTTCGTTCTCGTCATGGTAGGGAAACATGCGTTGCGCTCCAATCGGTCGCCTATAAATTGTTTTGAATGAACAGGCTTATGCTAGCGCAAAAGTGCAGGAGAAAAAGCACCAATAAGGAGTCTTCGTATCAGGCGGAACCCGAGAAACGCTTCCGGGACGATCGACAAGATTGTCTGTCTCTTCAGGTCGTTCGTAGGCAAATGTACCGGGGTCGAGCTTACAACGGCAAGAGCGGTTTGAGGAACACCAGGGGTGCGAGCGTAAGTACCGCAAAGACCAGGAGCAATGACACAACGAGGGTAAAGCGCGTCTCAGGCCGTGAGAATCCACAATACATAACCGTAGCGATGGTCACGGCACCCAATGAACCGGTGAGGAGAAACATGGCGGTAACTGCTGGTGGCATGCGAAAGGTTATGACGCATGCCCGGCCCGCTAGTCAAGAAAAAACCTGCACTATCGGGGACTCAATTTATCTTGCAGAAAAGGACCGGTATGGCAGGTGGCACCGGTCCCTCCTTGCTATTTTGGTAGAGCAAACACCCAGAGCACTCCACCTTGTGGGACGAAGGTCTGCGTGCCAAAGGCTTTATCCAGCAACTCCTGTTTACGTTGTGCATCGACCCCCCAGCCGGACTGCACGGCGATATACTGGACTCCGTCGACCTCGTAGGTTGTCGGTACCCCGGTGACCCCGGAGTTGGTCCGTTGCTGCCACAGCAGCTTGCCGGTCTTGGCGTCGAAAGCCCGGAAATAGCGATCATTGGTGCCACCTTGAAAAACCAAATTTCCCCCAGTCGTCAACACCGGTCCCCAATTGTGCGACGCGAACGTCTTTGTCCACACTTTTTTGCCAGCATTCATATCCCAGGCTTGCAGTTCGCCGATGTGTCCCTTGGCCTCTTTCTGTGGCAGTAACTCTATGTCAGAGAAATCAACCCCAATATACAACTGCCCTGGGGTGTAGGTAGTTTCCTTGCCGGTCATTGCTCCACAGAGGTTTTCGTTAGCGGGAATATAGAGGTAGCCGGTGTTGGGACTGTACGCTGCCGGCGGCCAGTCTTTTCCGCCCCACACTGATGGGCAAAATTCCGCCCGTTTGCCGACTCCAGGAATCCGTTGGGGATCGTACTCGGGTCGGCCGGTTTCAGGATCGAGTTTGGTGAAGACGTTTTGCTTCACAAAAGGTTCAGCATGCACGAAGGCGATCTTATCGGCACTGCGTTCCAGCAGCCAGAGATAGCCATTACGGGCCGCGTGGACCAACGCCTTAACTGATCGTCCGTTGCGCTGCACATCCATCAAGATCGGAGCCGAAACTTCATCCCAGTCCCATGAATCGTTCCAATGGTATTGGTGATAGGCTTTGAGGGCTCCGGTGTCCGCGTCTAAGGCAATAACGGAATTGGCGTAGAGGTTGTCTCCGCGACGCACTTCCCCCATAAACGGTCCAGGATTGCCGGTGCCCCAGTAGGTCAGGTTGAGTTGCGGATCATAACTTCCAGTTACCCAAACCGGCACGGCTCCAGTCTTCCACGTGTCGCCAGGCCAACTTTCATGCCCCGGTTCGCCGGGGCCAGGAACGGTATAGGTTTTCCATACCGGTTTGCCAGTTTCGGCATCGAACGCTTGAATAAAGCCACGAATGCCGAGCTCACCCCCTGACATGCCGATCATGACTTTGCCGTGGACGACGAGCGGGGCGAGCGTCATGTAATAGCCTTTCAGGTAATCCTCGACCGTCTGGTCCCAGACAACCTCACCGGTCCGGGCATTGAGGGCGAGGAGGTGCGCATCGACGGTAGCAAGGAATACTTTGTCACCGTATAAGGCTACGCCCCGATTGGTCGGATGGAGCTGAAAAAGATCATCCGGCAGTTCGTGTTTGTAACGCCACAACAAGTCGCCGGTTTTGGCATCCAACGCCAGGACCTGATTTTGTGGTGTAGTAATGAACATGACTCCGGCATTGACAATCGGCGGTGATTGATGGCCCTCCCCGACGCTGGTGGAGAAGGTCCACACGGGAACGAGCTTGTTCACATTCTGCGTGTTGATCTGCGTGAGGGGACTGTAGCCCCAACTGTCATAGGTGCGACGATACATTAACCAGTTCTCTGGTTCAGGTTTGAGCAATCGCTCGTCTGTTACCGGTCGATAGGTTTTCGGGGGCTGGGCAGAGACTACACCAGAGAGAGTGGCGAGGAAGATAAGGATGACGGCTAGTAATGTCTTTTGCATAATAAGATGTCCTTACTGCTGCTGCGCTCCGACCCGACCGGCAAACGGACCGGCGACGGTGACAGTACCTTTCACGAGTTGGAGCGGGAGGATCGCCAACGGTTTTGGAGCCGGACCACTGACCACACGTGCACGATCCTTGGGATTGAACGTTGACGTGTGACACGGGCAGACAAAGTGTTGCGAGTCGCTCTGCCACCCAGAAACATCACAGCCGGTATGTGTACATACGGCGGAATATCCGACGATGCCATCAGCAGCGGCAGTCCGCGTTTGATCGGTGAGTGCGTTTGTAGCAAGCCGCACGAGTAAGACTCGATTCAGACGCGAGCCGTCACGAATGGTGTGTGTAGCAGGGTCAACAGGATAGGCAACGATCGGCGGACCACCGACTGGCAGGTCGGTGCCGGTAATCGGTTGTCCTTTGCGGTCGCCAGTGGAGAACACTAACTGATCACCGGCTTGCGGTCGAGATTTTTTGGGGTCGTTCTGTGCCGTTGCCGGTCGTTCACTCAGGTGAAGTGCGAGTCCGGCTCCCAGAGCAGCGCACAAGACTGTACGGCGGCTGACACCAGATAGGGTAGGATGCGGTGTTTTTTGCGGTAGATCGTCCAATTTTTCTGAGCAATGTTCAGGTTTTTCCATCGGCTTCCATCGCTTTCACCGCGGATTCTTCTAGTGGTGGAGACGACAGAAGTCAATTCGTAACTCTTGCTTCTGGCGACACAGAAAAAATTTTTCCTGGCCGCGCAACCTCTTCAGGGAGGCGGTGTTTCTTTCTGCCAAAGGAGGTTGCCATGCATACACGTTTCAAGAAACTGTTTTTCTTCGTGATCCCGCTCCTTGGACTCGTGCTCTTCACGCCATCAGCCTTCGCCAAGCGACATAAGCATAAACACAAACATTGTCATCCTCGCTATGAACGCCCCTATTATGATCGGTCCTATTACGATCGCTCGTATTACGAGCGAGGACGGCGATATGATCGTGGGCGTTATTACGACGAAGACTACTACCGCCGCCCTCGCTATCAGCCACGATACAATGATGATTACTACGGACGTCCGTATTACGGCTCACCTGCGGGAAACTATCCCTGGTGGGACGTCTTGATTCCTCGATACTAAAGCTGTCACGCCCCCGAGATGGGTAGCTGCCGATAATCCCTCCGGTGACGCAGCTACCTGCATTTCCTCTATTTCTTCCCCTCCTCTACAGTGCCTGTTCTTTTTGAATCCTGTTCCCCGGCGCGTCCTATATACGCTCCAAGCTCAGACGCTGGCGCTGGTGGTATTTTCGTGGGAGAGGTGGTACCTGCAATAAAATCGCATAGCAGACCATCTTTCTCTGACGGAGGTAGTACCCATGACACTATACAATCGAGTACGGACTCCTGGTCCCTCGGGGATTGTTCGTGACCTGAATCCTCCTCCTATCGTGCTTTCTCCTGGCGTACATCCGCGAATTCCTGGCCCTTTAGGGACAGGCGGAACGCTGTTTGTGGGAGAGGACGGTGTGACTCCAGTTCCGCAACAGTCACAGCCGACTGTCAGCACGGTCAATCTGGTCGAACCTGATCCGGTGTTTCGCGATGATGTGAAACTTCGTGAGGTGTTGTTGCCACTGTTTGCCAGTGATCCTCAGCCAGGAGATGTCATTCAAGGTGGTATTGCCAATTGTCCACTTGCTGCGGTCTTGGTGGCGGCAGCACATGTAAACCCTCAACAAATAAAGGGAATGATTAGCGAAACAACTGCTGATGTGAACTCAACCAGCAAATCCGATAGCAAATTTAAGAAGAAAACCACTAAGCTGTTGACGGTGAAGTTTCTCAAAGGAAAGCCGGTCGAGATAAGTCGGTTATTGTATCACGATGATGAGGGAGACTTAGTTTACGCTCACTCACCGAACGGAGTGAGTTGGGTGAGTTTTATCGAAAAAGGCTATGCCGTGTTACGAGGACGGAATAGCTATAACGGCTTGAACGAAAGAACCCAGTTACGCGAGCCTCCCTCAGCTAACCAAGTGATGGAAGACGTGGTTGGTTCTCCAGATGTCATCCTGCTCGATGGGGCGAAAGTTGACGATAAACGACTCCGTACGCTCCTGAAGAATGCGAACACACATGCGACTATTGCCGCTTCGCGCAATACCTCCAGCGAATTCGGCAAAATCACGATCGTGGCCCATCATGGCTATGCCATCCTGGCTTTTAAGGACAAGAAGAACGACAAAGATGCAGAAGTACAACTGCGCAATCCGTGGGGTGGTGCTGGAGCTGATATCACACTTTCCCTCAAGGACTTCAAAGCTGCCTTCGCGGCGGTGTTACAGGCAACGCCCTAGTGCTTGTGTATCCTGGCAATATTTTGCACTTTTACTTCATCATGTCCCTACGGAGAGGAAGAGCGGATCATGGCAGAATATACCCAAGAAACGCGACCGATTGCAGTCTTCACCCCCCTAGGTGAGGATGTCCTCCTCCTCGTAGGCTTTCGTGGCCAGGAGGGTATTTCCCAACTGTTTCACTTCCAGCTTGATTTGCTGGCGGAAAACACCAGCGACATTGCGTTTGATAAACTGTTAGGCCAACCCATCGGTATCCGCATGACGCTGCCGGATGGCAAAGAGCGCTTCTTCAGCGGTCTCTGTAACCGTGTCAGTCAAGGCGAGCAAGATTTTACTTTCACCGCCTATCACATGGAGATTGTGCCGCAGTTTTGGCTGCTGACTCGTGTGGCTCAGAGTCGGATTTTTCAGCAAATGAACGTGCCGGACATTCTCAAAAAGGTGCTGCAAGGGCTCAATGTGAGCTTTGAGTTACAGGGAACGTTTCATCCGCGTGACTATTGTGTGCAATACCGCGAGACTGATTTCAATTTTGCCAGTCGGGTCATGGAAGAAGAAGGCATCTACTATTTCTTCAAGCATACGGCTGACGGACATCAGATGGTCGTAGCGAATACGCCACAAAGTCACTCCGACCTGCCGAACGGCAGCCAGATTGTTTTTGAAGAACTCGAGGGGGGCGTCCGTGACGACGATCGCATCTATGCGTGGGAGAAATCTCAAGAACTGCGCTCAGGGAAGTACACACTCTGGGATCATAGTTTCGAGTTGCCCCATAAGCATTTAGAGGCGGAACGGACGATTATGGATAGTGTAGAAGTGGGAAAGGTCACCCACAAACTACAAGTTGGGGGAAACAATCAATTCGAGATTTTTGATTGGCCGGGGGAGTATGCCCAGCGCTTTGATGGCATAAATCCGGGTGGCGGTGAACGGCCAGCGGATTTGCAAAAGATTTTTGAGGATAACGCGCGGACCGTTAATCTCCGCATGCAAGAAGAAGCGCTGCCGAGCTTGCTTATTCGTGGGGCAAGCAATTGTCGTCAGCTGGTCTCTGGTCATAAGTTTACCTTGCAACGGCACTTTAATGCCGACGGGCAATACGTGTTGACGAGTGTGACCCACTCCGCGTCAATCTCGGGGGATTATCGCTCAAATCAAGGCGGTGAATTTGTCTACTACAACAATTTCACCGCTATTCCCGTCACTCTCCCCTTCCGTCCGCAACGCGTGACTCCGAAACCGGTGGTGCAAGGCACGCAGTCGGCCGTGGTGGTTGGTCCTGCTGGCGAGGAGATTTTTACCGACAAGTATGGGCGGGTGAAGGTACAATTCCACTGGGACCGCGAAGGAAAAGCCGACGCCAACAGTTCGTGCTGGATTCGGGTGGGCTCCATCTGGGCAGGGAAAAATTGGGGAGCGATCCATATTCCCCGCATTGGACAAGAAGTAATTGTCGCCTTCGAGGAGGGCGATCCAGACCAACCGATTATTATTGGTAGTGTGTACAACGCCAGCGAAATGCCGCCGTATACGCTGCCCGAAAATAAGACTCGCAGTGGCATTAAGTCGCGATCGAGTAAAACTGAAGGTGTTGGTGGTTTTAATGAAATTCGCTTTGAAGATAAAAAGGGCGAAGAGCAACTGTTCATTCATGCCGAACGCAACGAAGATATTCGGGTCAAAAGTGACCTTTTTGAAACGGTTGGCAATGAAGCCCATTTTACCGTGAAGAAAGACCGTTTCGAAAAGATTGATGGCGACTCACACCTCAAGGTTCAAAAAGACCAGAATAGTCAGGTTGATGGCTCGCTTTCACTCAAAGTGGGCATGAACGCCGACCAGAAGATTGGGATGAAATATGCGGTTGATTCTGGCATGGAGATGCATCTCAAATCCGGTCTGAATCTGGTGATCGAGTCTGGGGTGACGTTGACCCTGAAAGTTGGCGGCAATTTTATTAATATTAACCCGGCTGGTGTGTTCATTCAGGGAACGCTGGTGATGATCAACAGTGGTGGTGCGGCCGGGAGTGGCTCAGGTGCATCGCCGCAGCCACCAAAGCCGGCAAAAGAAGCAGATCAAGCGGAAGGTGGGAAGAAAGACGAGCCCTTGCCGCCGCCACCGCCACGTAAACCAACTGTTTTCAGTCCTGGTGCGTTAGCAATGAAAAGCGCGGCGCAGAGTGGCGCACCGTTCTGCGATACTTGACCGCAGTAAACCGAGCCCGTGAGGCGACGCAATATGGCAACAGAAAATATCGTCTTCGCAGTCAGTGAACGGTTATTCGCTGATGGAGATATGCAGGTGTTTGCGGTGTTAGATGGTGCGTCAATTCCCGACCTGCGCATGAACTTATACAAGCTGCAGCCAGAGCACGTTTGTCTCTATCGTGGCGAATTGGAAGATGACATGGCAGAAGTCGCGCCCTATTTGGTACGGTTAGAGGAAGACGGGGAGTTTACCAACTGGATGTTAACCCAGGGATGGGGAGAACACTGGGGAATTGTCGCTCAAACCCCTAGCGATCTGCAAGCTTTGCGACAGCATTTTCGTCGCTTCTTGACTGTCTACGGGCCAGAGAACAAGCCCCTCCTGTTTCGTTATTACGACCCGCGAGTGTTGCGGGTATACCTGCCAACCTGCGCCGCTGAAGAGTTGGCAACGGTTTTTGGCCCGGTGCGCAGTTTTTTGTGTGAGGATGAAGACCCGAATACCGCCTTACGTTTTCGCGTTGTGTCTGGCGCCCTACGACAAGAAAAGATCAAGCTTACGTAAGGAAGAAAAGGAGAACTACGATGCCTCCTGCAGCAAGACTTGGTGACCCGCATGTCTGTCCTATGGTAACTGGCGTAGTGCCGCATGTTGGTGGCCCCATTCTCCCTCCCTGCTGTCCCACGGTCCTGATCGGCGGAATGCCCGCTGCGCGCGTTGGTGATATGGCGGTTTGCGCTGGTGGACCAGATGTGATCGCTTTGGGTTCATTCACGGTCCTGATCGGTGGCCAACCTGCGGCCCGCATGGGTGACATGACAGTGCATGGGGGAGTGATTGTGATGGGGTTACCCACGGTCATGGTTGGATAACCGCTCTCTAACGGCAGCTTTTCAGTAGGATAAAACCATGCTTCGTATCCGTACCGAGCAGATGCAGAGATTTGAACAGGCGGCGATGTCGGCGTTTGAAAGTCGTATGGTCGAACATCTGCGGACCTATTTTCCTTGGCACTATCGACGGTGGGGGCCAGAGACGACCCACAAAGTAGTGCAGTACGGCTGCAAAAAGGCGCAGGGGTATGGCTTCGTGACTGAACGTGACATCTGCCTTTACCTGACTCTCATCCCGACCCTGGGTGGAAACTTCGACGTTGACCTCCAATTACCGTGGGCCCAAAAGATCCTCACGGATGTAGCACTTCCCGCACCCGGTGCTCGTATTGATCGACTGGTGGATCAAGCGATGGCATTTCTTGACCAGGTGGCGGGCAAACATGATCATTACTTGAATCGAGCGTTATTACGCGTACGCAATGAGTTGTCGGAAATTCTCGCTGACCCCTCGTTCCCCAACGTATCAACGCATGCCTTGGCCATGCTCAATAAGCTTTTTCCCCAAAAGTACCGGGCGGTGGGAGAAGACCTGCTGCGGCAGGTGGTGGCTGACGGTGTCCGACGAGCTGGACTATACGGTATTGCCACGCGTAAAGGCCAGCTACTTTTTATTGGTCTCATGTTTATGTTTGGTGGTGGGTTTGATACAGACCCGCAGCTTCCGGACGTGGTTGAAGCGCTCCACGCGTCAGATATCGAGGCGCAAGCAAAAGTCGAAAAACTTCATCACATAGCCTTAGACTATGTTGAGAAGTGGGTGACCTGGACCACTGCGGAGTCTGACAATGGGTAATCGGAACGAAGCGGTAGAGAATGCAAAAAAGCAGCCGAACACTACGCCGGGTGCGACGACAACACCATGTCCACCGACACGACCACCGACAGCAGCCGAGCTACAAAGCAATCCGGCGGTGCAACAGGCGATCGATCAAGCGTGGAAAGATTCCCAACCTAATGACCCAGCCAAGCGGCATGAAGAAGGAGGTTGGATATATCAAGATACGACAACTGGAGAAATTACTACACGTCGAGCGCCAGCCGGCGAACAAGCGGCTCTTGACCTGAGTTCACCTCCTGAAGTCCCCGGTTCTGTCGTTGTGGGCAAATTTCACACCCACCCCAATCCCACCTCTGAAGGATGGGAGCCGGGACCCAGTGACCAAGATAAAACAGTAGATGCGCTGCATGGGGTGCCGGATCTCATTCGAGCCGATGACGGTTCCCATGTCTCCGGGCCAGACAGTCGTCGCGGTGGCTTAGGAGGAGGCTCTGGGTTTCCTCCATGACAAAGCTCATACAACAATTCACTATAGGTTGCTGTTTGATTATGGTAGCCTTTATCGCTTGTGGAAAGGAGCGTAGACCTATGGCGACCTCAGGACCCCCTTCAACTGCGGGCCATCAGCCGATTTCGCGGGACCAAGTCTTACAGATTGCGCGTGATGATGCGGAGAAAGCCTACCGTGACCTTTCGGCTTACCGGGTGGATGCGAAACTTGAGCCGGATGGATGGCATGTTGATTACGAGCTGAAAAATCCGCATGCGAATGGCGGAGGTCCTCATTACATCATCGATCCGGTAAGTGGAAAAATCTTGCGAAAAAAATATCAGCAGTAACTGCGAGCTGCCTGAGGTTACGTTTCTCTGCTGCTTGTCCTGTTTGCAGGGAATACGTCCTTTAGGTGATGGAAAAAGCAGTACTAGCCCCAAGGTTATTCCCCTCAAATAAGTGGCGGACTGGCAGGAAAAAACGACGATGAGGATACAGTCCCTCCATGTCTAGTTCCGTACCCGCCTCAATGTATTTCGTCCGCTTTCTTCCGTTTATTGATGATTAGGGCTGGAGGTCGGAGGCCGAGCTGAGATTTTTGTCCTTACGCTGCAGGCAATTGTGGGCTCATTCTTTACTTCGCTCGATAACGGTACAATAAAAAAGAGTAGGTGGTCGAGAAAGAAAACTGATAGAGTAAAAATAAAGTCGTAAGGCAAGAGTCTAGAGGACGAAGGAGGAGAGCGTGGCGATTCGCGTAGCAGCCAAAACGGATATTGGGAAGGTGCGAGTAACCAACGAAGACGCCTTCGGCATTTTCCCCGATACGGGTTTCTACGTTGTTGCCGATGGGATGGGCGGGCATGCTGGGGGGGAAGTGGCAAGCGCCCTAGCCATTGAGACGATGCAAGCGTCGCTGAAAGCGACCAAAGGTGAAGACTTGACTCCAGCGATTGATGCCGCTGGGCAGACTACCGTTGAGGGAAGTCGTTTACTCGTTGCGGTGGGACAGGCCAATGACGTGGTGTTGACGAAGGGTCGCGAGGACCCCCAACTGAAGGGCATGGGAACCACTATTGCCTCGGTGTTACTTGACGATCAGCAAAAGCAGATTACGGTCTGCCATGTCGGTGATAGCCGAGTGTACCGTATTCGGGGAAAAAATATTGAGCTCTTGACAGAAGATCACTCTCTCGCCCAGCAGCTTTTGCGGGATGGCAAACTCAATCCCGAAGAACTCAAGACATTTCCGCATCGTAACGTCCTTATTCAGGCGGTGGGGTTGAACGACACCGTCCAACCGGCGATTCGTGTCGAGTTGCTTGAACCTGGTGACCTGTTCGTACTGTGTAGTGATGGAGTCTCTGGACCGTTAAACGAGTCGGAGATTCTAGCGGTAGTGTCGGGAAAGGGGGGAGACTTGTCTGGTATCTGTGACTCTCTCCTTTCTCTGGCGAATGAACGTGGAGGAAAAGATAACGGAACCGTAATGTTGTTGTCTTATGACCGGGCCTAACTCGAGTTCCTTGACGTTGACAACTCACCCTCCTCACGGTGTGAATCGCTGGGTGCTAGTAACAGTACCCCATAAATCCAGCCATTCTCATTTTGACCTATCGAGCGTCTGAATACGCCGGAATAAGCGCAGCGTTTCCGGTTCTCTCAGCGCCGGGAACGGCTTGTGGCCCCTTCGACTGGTTCCAGGACAGGCTGATACCGACCCACAGCTGGGGAGTCTCATGCAGGAAGAGGTTGCAGAGCCAATAGGCAAAGGCGTAGTAAAGAAGGTGCGAGGCAAGGAAAATACTTCCTGATGATTATGAACGGAGGGCCGAAAGATGGAAAAACAAACGGTTTCATTTTTTAGTGAAGGAGTGAAGCTTGAAGGTGATCTGTTTTTGCCTGCGGGACTCAAAGCTGGAGAGCAGCGGCCAGGGATTGTGCTGTGCCACGGCTTCACCGGTCTACGTGCCGGAATCTTACCGGATTACGCAAAAGTCTTCGCCGAAGCAGGCTTTGTGGCTTTGACGTTCGACTATCGCGGTTTTGGTGGCAGCCAGGGGACGAAGTGGCGCTTGATCCCTCTCGAACAAATTGACGACATTCGCAATGCCATTACCTTCTTACAGTCACAGCCGCAGGTTGACCCTGAACGCATTGGCCTGTGGGGTACGAGTTTCGGTGGCGGCCATGTGCCCTACACCGCGGGGATCGACTCCCGAGTGAAAGCTGCGGTTGGGCAAGTTGGATTTGGCGATGGGGAACGACTGATCCTCGATTCGCGCGGGCATGCGCAACGTAAACAGCTCCTGCAGAAGATCCAGGAGGATCAGCGCCAGCGGGTGCGCGAAGGGACTGGGGAGACCCTCGATCCTATCACCATACTGAATGCTGCCCAAACACGAGCGTTTCTGGAACCGCTGCTTGCCGAGCATCCTGCCATGAAATGTGAGCTATCATGGGAGACAGTGGAAAAGACCCTGGAGTACAAGCCTATTGACGTGGTCGATAAAATCTCGCCGCGAGCGTTGTTGCTGATCGGTGCGCGTGACGATGATACCTGTCCAATCGAGGGGTACGAAAAACTCTATGAAAAAGCCGGTGAACCGAAAAAACTGGTGGTGCTACCCATCACGCACTACGAGATCTACGCTGGTAAGTGGCTAGACGAATCCTCGCAACTGGCACGCGAATGGTTCGAACGGTTCCTGATGTAAGGATCTGAATCGAGTATTTTTTGATACTCCATTAACAAAAAAGGAAGGAAGCCTATGTACGATCTACTGATTACGAATGCCCGGATTGTTGATGGCACGGGTGGACCCAGCCGCTACGGCGATGTCGCCGTGGAGAACGGAATGATTGTCGATGTCGGGAAAGCAAACGGTGCCGATGCCAAGAAAAAAATCAACGCCGACGGTATGGTACTCGCACCAGGATTTATTGATCCTCATACGCACTATGATGCTCAAGTAGCGTGGGACCCACTGATTACGTGCTCCTCTTGGCACGGCATTACGACTGTGGTCATGGGCAACTGTGGGGTGGGCGTCGCACCGGTCAGACCTGAAACTCGCGACATCTTGATGTGGGACCTTGTCAATGTCGAAGCGATTCCCTTTGAAGTGATGCAGCAGGGCATCACTTGGCAGTGGGAAAGTCACAAAGAGTATCTCGATGCGATCCAGAAACGTGGCCTGGGAATTAATGTTGCCTCGCTCGCGGCACTGACCCCATTGCGACATTACGTGATGGGAGAAGAATCCTTTGAACGCGCAGCGAACGCGGAAGAGATTGCCCGTATGCAGCAACTCTTGCGAGAGGCGATGAACGCGGGTGCTTTTGGCTTTACCTCCACCGTCCTGAACAATCATATCGGCTATCATGGTCGCCCCCTGGCCTGCCGCAACGCGAGCCGTGAGGAACTCAAAGCCTTCTGCCAGGTGTTACGGGAGAGTGGACGCGGTGCCATCGAACTGGCGCTTTCCGCGCAGACCCCAGGTCGTATGGCGGATGAGGAGTACGATCTCTTGGAGTTCCTGGTGCGCGAGAGTACCCGCCCCGTTACGTGGCTCGCTTTATTTAACCGCCCAGGGAGGCCGGACTCTTATCTTGGGGTGGTTGAGAAGGTCCAGTCGATTCTTGGGTGGGATAAATCGGTACCGCAGGTCTCCTGCCGCCCGTTGCGTATTCAGTTCAACATGCGCAATCCGTTTATTTTTGCGGTTTTCACCACCTGGCATGCGGTGTTCAATAAAAGCGTAGAAGAGCAGGTCAAAATCTACAGCGACCCCGGCTTCCGTCAGGCCTTCCGGGAAGAGATGGACCGTCGCCGCATCTTCGCCGGACAATGGGGACGCATGACGGTGCTGGACGCCAAGAGCGAGGCGGTCAAAGCGATTGCCGACAGTAAGAAAACCATTGGTGATATGGCTAAAGAACAAGGCAAACACCCGATCGATGTGTTTCTTGATACCGCTCTGGCCGATAATTTGGAGCTGGTCTTTGATATCCAGGCGCTCAACTACGAACCTGAGAGTATTGAACGCCTGATTACCGATCCCCGGTTTATGATCGGTCTCTCCGATGGCGGCGCGCATGTCGATATGCTCTGCGATGCGCCATACGCTACGTACCTGCTTGGCCGCTGGGTACGTGAGCGGCAAGCGCTGACTTTGGAGGAAGCGGTGCGTCGGCTTACCTCTGACCCCGCTCGTTTCTTTGGCATTCCCAAACGTGGCCGCATCGCGCAAGGGTTGGCTGCTGATCTTGTCTTGTTCGATCCTTACACTGTCGATGCACATGAGCCCGAGTACGTGCACGACCTCCCTGGTGGCGGCAAGCGGTTCGTGGCCTACGCTGATGGCATTAAGGCGACAATTGTTGGTGGAGAAATTCTCTACCAGGATGGACAGCATCAAGGTGGACTACCTGGACAGGTGCTGCGCAGTTACGACGCGTAAAGGCTGCTCCTGAATGCGTCTGTCATAGCTTCATGCGAGAGTCTGGATTGTTGACTGTGAAGCGATGACTTTAGGTTCCTTCTCCCATCCGGGAGAAGGAATTCTCCCTCGGAAAACGATTTTAGTTGGGACTTGTGCCCAGCCGTCTGTGATAACGCAGCTCAAGTGTCGAGAGCTTTGCTTCACGCTTCAGTTACGCTGCTGACGTATGCCTCGTGAACTCACAATGTAGACGAGTCAGCAGGATAGTCTTGATTCTCCAGACGCTGTCTTCCTTGACATAGTCTTCTTCATAATGTCCGTAGCCTTTGAAGGTAAAGTCGGGAAAGAGTAAATAGTCGAACATTGCCCAGATTCCCTTTGCCGTCGTCGGGCCCGTCACCTCAATTTCCGGCATATGGCCATGATGTACGGAGAAGCCCTTGGCCAAGATCTCCCTGACTTTTGCGACCAAGTCTGCACGTCCATTGCATCGTAGCTCTGGGAGTCCATCTCCCTGGCAGCCGCTCGGTGCGTTATAATAAACTGCCGTGACATCCTCAGTGAACACGTCCCTCCATTCGTCCCAGCGCTTCTGGTCCATGAGGCGAAAGTAGCGGGCCTTCAACTGCTTGATCTGTTCAATTGCTTCTATCGTGCTGAGTTCCATGTGTCGTTTCCTTGTCTGTCTCCGTACTTTACTGTTTGTTACAATTAAGCTCCCCATTACTTCATGACCGTCCGGGCGAAGTCTTCAAGTTGGGCGATCGTGTCCTGCGCATTCTTTCCCATAAAACCGAGGACCATTTGTGAGATGCCAAGTGTACTGAGTTGTGTGACCGATTCTGGTTGTTGTTTTACAACAGCGGGCGAGCCAAAGGTTGCGAGCGATAAACGCGAATAATCACGACCACGCTCGGCCATCAAGGTTTTCAGTTGAGTCAATTTCTCACGAAGGGTCTCCAGTGGCATTGCGCCGGGCTGCCAGCCATCGCCTAATTCCGCCACTCGTTTCATGGCGGCGAGACTCTCTCCACCAAAGATGATTGGCGGGTGTGGCTTTTGTACTGGTGTGGGAACGGCATGTACTGGTGGGAATTGGAAAAACTTCCCTTCAAACCCGACGGGTCCGCCTTGCCACAACGCTTTCATAATCTTGATATACTCATGGGTGCGTGCGCCTCGCTCAGAGAAATGTTCTCCCAGTACATCGAACTCGTCTTTAAGCCAGCCCACCCCGACGCCAAAGAGGAACCGTCCGCCACTCAACAGATCAACAGTCGCGACGGCTTTGGCTACTTCGATCGGATTCCGTTGGGGCACAACGAGGACGCTGGTGCCTAAAAGAATCTTTTGGGTCTTGGCGGCGAGAAAGCCGAGCAAGGCAAAAACGTCGGGGAAAGGTGCCCGCAGAGGAAACCCTGGCGAGCCATCTGCCGTCCATGGATAGGACGCTTCGATCTTTTCAGGAATAACAATGTGGTCTGCGATCCACGCTGAGTGGTAGCCAAGTTCTTCGATCTTCTGCACGACACGTGCATAATCGTCAGCGGTTGGGGTGAACCCAACTCCAAGTGAGAAATGTACACCAAATTGCATGAGGTATGTCCTCCTTTTGGCACTGACACAGCATGCCAGGGTGATGGCAGTAACAAAAGATCATCACAGTCAATGTCAGCAACAGACCTGTTTTCTCTTCGTGCTTTCCACCACAAATACAGGAACGGCGACCTGAGGGCACAGAACGCGCGGCGTCTCTCTACCAACTCAGCGAGTGAATTGTTCGTGATGCTCCTGCCACCAGCGAGCGATATCGAGCCGCCTGGTAAACCAGACGTTTCCTTTCTTCAAGACATACTCGATAAACTCGCGCAGCCCAGACGTCCGTCCAGCTTGGCCTGCTATACGCGGATGAAGGCCGATCGACATCATCTTAGGATAACCATCTTTACCTTCCTGCCAGAGCTCATCTAATCCACGTTTACAGGTGTCAAAAAAATCTGACGGGCTCCCATACCCTTGCGGGAGGACATAGCGGCCATCGTTATAGGTCATCGAGTAAGGAACGATGAGATGACGAGTTCCGTTTACTTGCGTGAAGTAGGGCAGGTCATCATTGTAGGCGTCGGAGTCGTACTCGAATCCGCCTTCTTCTACAATGAGTTCTCGTGTGTTTACGCTCGCACCATAGCGACAATACCATCCCAGCGGTCGCTCTCCGCACGTCTTTTGAATTGACTCAATCGCCCACTGCATATGCTGCTTTTCTTCCTCACGACTGAAGCGCCACTGCTCACTCCACCGCCAGCCATGCGAACAGGGCTCGTGTCCGCTTTCGCGGATCCACTGTCCAACCTCAGGATTACGCTCCAATGCAACCGCACAAGCAAAGAAGGTGACTTTTACTTGATACTCATCGAAGAGCCGCATGAGCCGCCAGATGCCTGCGCGGCTGCCGTACTCATACACCGACTCCGTGCAGAGGTCGCGATATTGCGGACCCATTGCATAGTTAATCTCTGCCAACCCGTCATTGCGGTCATCTCCGGCTGGTTTTGAATACTCAGAACCCTCTTCGTAATTGACTACCAAGTTTACGGCAACGTGGGCGTTGTTCGGCCAAAAGACTTTGGGAAGACGCCTCCCGTAACCGACGAAATCACGTCTGGGGCCTGGGATGTCACGGTCGATTAATTGCATAGTATTGTTCCTCCTTTGACCACGAACGCTAGCGCATGTTGCCTTTAGTGGTCAACAAAGACAGTACAGATTGCCAGAAATGCGCCAATTCTTGCAATCATTCTATTCGTTGGAAACTTGACAGTATCCAAGCCCCAAGGATAATGCGCATTGACTCGTTTCCCTCCCGAAAAGAAAGGAGTAATGACATGAGTACATTTGTGTTGATTCATGGTGGCTGTCATGGGGCGTGGTGTTGGTACAAGGTTGTGCCCGCGCTGGAAAAAAAAGGTCACTCTGTCATTGCTCCAGACTTACCCAGTCACGGGAGAGACAAGACCCCGGTGTCTGAGGTGACCTTACAAGCCTATGTTGATACGGTTTGCCACATTCTCGACGCCCAGCGTGAACCAGTTGTGTTGGTAGGACATAGCATGGGTGGTGGGATTATTACGCAGGTGGCTGAATACCGACCAGACAAAATCAAGACACTAGTGTACTTAACTGCGCTGCTGCCAGCTAATGGGGAGTCGATGGGAGCAGTCTTACGGCGTAATACGGAGTCTGTGTTGAATTCCAACTTTGTTGTCACTGCTGACAAAAGCGCGTCGATGGTACGCGAGGAAGCTCTGGTCGACGGGTTTTATGGCGATTGTTCGGCTGAAGATGTGGCATTAGCTAAGCTGTTGCTGACCCCGCAAGCCACGGCCCCTTTGCGAGCGAAGTTGCAAACGACAGCTGAACGCTTCGGGCGGATTCCGCGAGTAGCCATTGAGTGTCTTCGTGACCGTGCCCATCCTTTGTCTTTTCAGAGGAGTGTGTATCCGACCTTTCCTTTCCAGAAGGTGATCTCAATGGATACCAGTCACTCTCCCTTTTTCTCAGCTCCTGACGAACTAGCGGCGCATCTGGCGACGCTTTGAATACTGTGTATCGGGATTATGTGGCGGGTGCTGTTGTCGAGGTTTGACTATTATCGGTTATTGGTAGCAGCCCGTCATTCCCGCGCAGGCGGGAATCCAGAAGCATGCGGCAGGAACCAAGGGAACTCTCTACGTATTCCGCGACTGCATTAGTACTAAGGCTTTCCTTGCTTGCACTCTAGCGAGTGCTACTTTAGTATCACTCGCATGCGGACAGAACTTGTTACCACTTTGAAGCGGAAGGCAACCGAGATCATCTCAGAGGTAGATCGCGAGAAGGTGCCGGTGCTGATTACTCAGCATGGACGCCCCGCAGCCTATCTCGTGGACGTAGAAACCTACGAGAGGCTCAATCAGCGATTGGCTGTCCTCGAAGGGATTGCGCGGGGGGAGCGAGCCGTTGAACAGGGGCGTGTCATGTCCCATGCAGACGCGAAGAAGCGACTCGCGCGATGGCTGAGCTGATATAGAGAAGGCCTTGAAGTGCTGACGAGCGATAAATATCACAAATGGGTCGAGTGGGGCGAAGAAGATCATGCCTACCTGGGAAAATGTCCAGACCTCATTACCGGCATCCACGGTGATGATCCCCTGCGGGTCTATGGCGATTTGTGCGAGGTGGTGGACGATGTGATTCGTCATTTTGAATCTGAAGGACGCCCCCTTCCTCCGCCAAGGGTGCGACCGATGCAAGAGGTTGCGTGAAACCGTAGGTACGAAAAACTCAAAAGACCTAAGAAATTGGAGCAAACCTGAGGCTCGATCTACAACACTGGCTGGAGAATGAGTTGTGAGTCAAAAGAGTCGTGTCGAACAACTGGATGATCTGTTGATTGAATTTAGTTTCCTTGTTGATCCGCTGAAGCGACTAATTTTTGATGACGATAATCCAAAGCAGAAAATTCCTCAGGTCCGTGCTCAATTTCGCAAAGAGCTATGGCATTTTATAGAAAGATCTCGAAATGTTTGCCAAGATGGAAATCTCTTCTATGAGGACGAGTGCAAACAGGCAATCAGAGCAACAGAGTTGTTTGGTCATTTATTAGAAGGGATTGAAGACCCCGAGAAATATCCAGGAGGTGTGGAAGGCCTGAAAGGAGAATTTACCCATTACATGCAACTTGCGAGGGAAAAGCTAAGGGCAATACCAACTGATGATCCGAGTACCATTCTTTCTGCAGAATCACCATTTCAAACATATCTTCGCCTCAGAGCAATGTGTCATTGTGCGAGTCGGCGACTACAGATTTTTGACCCCTATTTAGACGTTGAGCCTTTTCATCTTTACCTGGCAGCCGTAAGCGATAGTGCCGAAATAACCGTCATCACGAGTTCTGCGATAGCGAGAGATTCTCAACGTCGAGATCGAATCGTCACGATATCTGAACTGTTGGCTATTGAGCGTCCAACATCATACCAATTCAGAGTGACGCAACAGCAACATGATCGCCATATGCGCATAGACAATGACATCTTTCATCTTGGAAGTTCATTCAACAGTGCTGCGAAAAAGGCACCATATACGATAGGAAAACTTGACCCCACACAATCAAATCATGCGTTTCTTGATGACGTTATCACTAAAGCCACCGAATGGTTTGGTCCTGGAACTCCCGTTCACAGAAAGTCATAGCGTTCGATGTTTCGCTGATTATTAAGCTGAACGACTGGGTGTCGTAGTAGGGTTTATGAAGTCTTCCTTAGACGACTGATCTCACGGGCCATGGCAAGTGTCTTATCCTCGAACTGGTCAACCAACGCATCAAGTTCTCGATTTTCTTCAGTAGTCAGGGTGCCTGCATTGCCCTTGGCAAGAAGGGTTGCTAGACGTTCACGCTGGCGGGCAGGCATACGGAAGGTGCTACGTACCCGACGCGCCTTTTCTCGTGCCTCATCAGGAGTTGGAGTGCGTGCAATGTCTGCCAACAACTTCTGGCGTTGCGATTTTGGTAACTGGACTATCGCCTCGCGTAATTGTTTGAGTGTGAGATCCACAGTAGCCATTAGCATTCCTCACCGGAAAGAACTCCCCCATCCTAACGACAAGCAATCCGTGAAGGCAAGGGAGAATGTCCAAAGAAATCGTGCGTATAGTGCACACTACACCAACTGACTCTTTCTGGTCAGCCTTTGCCTTCTCTTCCCATTACTCTGCAGTGATGCTATGCGGCAAGCAAGAAGGGGCAGTGATGTCGCAAACAATACCGGATGCACCTACCACAGTGCCGATGGAAACCAAGAGTAGGCGCGGCTGGGTTAGGATACACTATGGCGTAGTCCAGACTATCAGGCGGTCTTCAATGAGTAGAGGCATCCGACGTGGGCCGCTGTTCCCTGGTCGATTGCTGAAGAGTGATACGAAAGAAGGGGGGTGAAGCACAAACGGCAACAATATGCTCTGTCGTTCTTACTTTTTCTCCGTTCGTGGGTAGCTCAATAGAAGATTTGATCGTCAGGAGGAACTGAACAATGGCACAAGCGATTTCCATTCACCCAGCGGTTGACCAAGGGGCGAAACCGGCAGCGGCAAATTTTGCCGGCGGGACCCTGAGCTGTCACTGCCCTGACCGGAAAGTGACCGTATCGATTACCGGGCAGTGTGCCCATAACCATGTGTGCGGTTGTACCAAATGCTGGAAGCCTGCCGGCGCGCTGTTCTCGCAAGTTGCAGTCGTGCCGCGCGCGAATCTACAGGTGACAGCAAATGAGGATAAGCTCCAGGTTGTTGATCCGAGCGCGGTTATCAAACGATACGCATGCAAAGACTGCGGCGTGCATATGTACGGGCGCATTGATAACCAGAAGCATCCCTTCTTCGGGTTGGACTTTATCCATACCGAACTTTCAACGGAGCAAGGTTGGTCACCGCCGGAATTTGCTGCTTTTGTCTCCTCCATTATTGAGTCCGGAGCCAACCCCGATAACATGAGCGCGGTCCGGGCACGATTAAAGGAGCTGCACCTCGAACCCTATGACTGCTTATCTCCAGCCCTGATGGATGCGATTGCGACCCATACCGCCAAGGCATCTGGTGTGCTCAATTCTCGCGGTTGATAGAAGACTCGTTTGGGTTTGTGAATGGATCATCGGGGCATGGGGTGTCGTGCCCCGATGTCGGTGTCAGGCGGTCTCGCCACTCATCCCTTCCTCAGCACCGGCAAAACCTCGGTGGTAAAGCGTTCGAGTGAGCGTAATGCCTTACGCGGTTCAATCCCCGGGACTTGCATGGATATGGCCATTTCGGTCATCGGCGTACTGGTGATGATCTCGCGGAGACGCTCCGCAACGACTTCTGGTGGGCCGATAACGCCATTACGTCGCAGGACTTCGGGGTCTGGACGAAAATAGGCGGTATCAACGCCCGCCGCCGACAGCCACTTTCCATACATCGTCATCTGATACATGACTGGCCCTTCGACATCGCGCCAAGCCTGCTCCTCGCTGTCGGCAATATACACCAGACGGCTGGTGACCACACTGAAATCCGCCGGGTCCTTACCGTTTTCTCGCAAGGCTTGATGGTATTGCTCGATTTGGCGTGGTCCCAGGTTACAGGCAAAGGAGAGACCAAGTTTCGCGCCACGACGAATCGCTTCTGCGGCCATTCCTCCCCACAATAGTTCTGGATAGGGGCGACTGATCGGGCGCGGGAGAATGTGTGCATCCTGAAAGGTGAAATACTTGCCTTGAAAGCTAAAAGGTTCACCGGTCCAGGCACGTTTGAGAATCTCGATTGTTTCCAAGGTGCGCCCCAAGCGTTCCTTACGCGAGATCTGAAAACCATCAAATTCTTCCTGGCGATACCCCAAACCAATACCGAGTCGCAGACGTCCATTAGACATCACATCGATCAGTGCGGCGTCTTCAGCAAGTCGTAGCGGATGGTAAAAGGGCGCCAAGAGGACATAGGTGCCGATGGTTACGCGTTTGGTGCGTGCGGCAATCGCGGCCAGTGCGGGCATCACCGCGGCAAGATAACCATCATCAGTGAAGTGATGTTCAGTCAGCCAGATGGAATCGAGCCCGGCTTGGTCAGCGTATTCTACTTGCTCCATCATGGCCGCGTAGAACTCCCCCGTATCCATCTGTAACAAATGGGTTGGTTGACGATAATCCAAGAGATAGCCAAATCTGACCTGTGTTGACATACGTAATGCTTTCTCATTGCAGCGAACGCAAAAATTTCAGGAACGCGCTGATGCATTCTTCAGGTTCATCGACATAGATCTCATGACCGGGACCTTCCACCACAGTAATACGCGAGTTGGGAATCAAGGTGCGCATCGACAGTTGATCGCTCAGCGGTGTAATCGGACTGCGGGCTGGCGCGAGGATCAGCGTTGGCACTTTGATTTGCGGCAACAACGGAGCAGTATCCGCGCCGTCTAAGGTGCGGGTAATCCCTTGTAAGACGTGCGTTGGGGTCTTTGCCCATTCGTTCAGTACCCATTCAATATGCGCGGGGTTCTTGCCGCTAATGATCTTCTGCTCAATCAGTAAGCGCCCCCAGCCGCGCGACCCTCCTTGGCTCAGCGCGCTATTGACGTTGCCATGTTGACCAGACAGTGCTTTGGTTCCTGCTGGGCGAATGGTAGTTGGCGAATTACAGATCGTGAGACTTTTCAGGCGTTCTGGCCACCGAGAAGCAAACACGACGCCAAGAATACCTCCAATCGATTCTCCGACGTAATGTACCTGCTGCAGCCCTACGGCATCCATAAAATCACGCATGTCCGTGACCAGCTCGTCTAAGGACCACTTATGGTCCGGACCAGGATCGGCTGACTGGCCGTGTCCGCGCATGTCGCGACGCAACACTCTGTACTGTCGTGCAAGCGCTGGCACCCAGTGATACCAAAACTTGGTGCTGCGTCCGACTCCATGTTGCAGCCACACCGTGTCCTTTTCCGTGACCCACGGATCAGTGAAATCGTCAATTTCGTAGAACATCTCACAATTGTTGGCCGTTATTGTTGCCATACATGCCTCCTCTTTTGCCTCGTGATTCTCGCAGTTTGCACAATCTTCAAGCGAGATGAAACTACTTCGTGCGGAACCGTGCAAACAGGTAGACCCCTGTACCAACTTCGGCAACCAGGAAAAAAAGTAACATCCCGATCAGAGAGGGAATATTCTGCCAGTCTCTTGCCGTCTTAGTCTCTGCCGTCATGTGATGATGGGAACGGTGACAGGTTAAGCATGACGTCGGGGCGAACTCCTGCTCGTGACATGACACACAGGCTTCCATGGGGAGGGCATACAGGGATGTCCGTGTCATTGGTTTGTAGGTTGATTCTGTGGCGAGCGTGAAATGGCAGGTGACGCACGGTGTTGTCTTATGATTGTCATGCGAAAAGCGGACAAAGGGGAGGGTTGCCTGACCGCGAGTGATTTGGCCATCGTCGCGTGTATGGCATGTTCGACATTGTCGACTCGGTTGCGCTCGCCGTGGGGTCTGGTCACCAACTTCGCTGTGGCATTCGATACATTCAGCGTGCGAAGGAAATGCGCTCCCGGTGCCGAGCGTGTTAATAATGGTTCCCGGTAATGGTTGATGGCAACTGAGGCAATCCTCCAGGCCGGATACCTTGGCATGGGTGGCGTGGGCGAAAACGAGACCGGTTTCTGTACGAGGAGTACTTTCTTTCCAAGTTGCGAGATCTTCGACGTTGTCAGGGAGAACCAGACGGTACACATTCCGCTCGCTGGCTCCCGAAGCGAGGTAGACTTGACCGTAGTAGCGCCACATAGGACGCTCGCGAAACTCAAGGGCGTGACACTGCCAGCAGTGTGTCGCATCACCTTTGATATTGAATTGGCGACCGCGATGTTCAACGTGGCAACTCTCGCACTGATCTTCCTGACGAGAGTCAACCTGCAAGATCGCGGCGTGACAATCGCTCGTGCCACATGCCGTCCGCATTGGCTCTATCCCCCAAGGGGAGTGGCAGGTCATACATGCATTTCCCCATTGCGTATGACCCTGGGCAACTGCACCGCTAGAGAAGAAGAAGGGTTTTCCAAACCACAAGAATGCTGTGCAGCACGCAGTGGCAATAAAGACAGCGAGTAGTGCGGCCCAAGGACGCGGGAGCGAAGCGAGACGTGAGAGAACGGTTGCCGGTGGCTGAACAAGGTTTTGGGGTGAAGTAGGAGCGTTCCCATTGCGAGCCCGCACGGGAGGAATGGGTAAGGACGTGGGGGGACCGACGACCGTCGCGTCACTTGGCCCAGTGAGGAAGGTCCGCAAACGGGTATGGCCAAGGCGAATTTCATCCCCATCCCGGAGTGCGTGTCGTTGCACCCGTTCTGTGTTGTCGGCAATGAACGTGCCGTTACTACTCCCTTCATCAATAAGAAAAAAACCGGCTGGGGTGAGTTCGATAGCGAAGTGGATGCGGGAAATCCGCCGATCGTCGAGGACAAAATCCGCAGTGTCACCACGGCCCACGGTAAAACGTTCGGTTCCCGGAGGCGGAGCGAGCACTTTTCCGGCGTCATTACCGTCAAGCACTTCCAGCCGAATCTGCCAAGGGGGTGTCTCTGCCACTGGGATTTGCGGTTCGACCCCTGGCAAAACAACTTCTACCTGTAAGGCGGTTTCTCCGACACGAATTTCTTCCCCACCTCGCAGTTCGAGTCGCTGAATACGCTCGGGATTGCCGGTGACGAACGTGCCGTTGCGGCTCCCGGTGTCGATGAGCACAAAACCAGTTGGCGTTAATTCAACGGTAAAGTGGACGCGGGAAATCCGGCGGTCGTCGAGCACAAAATCTGCGGCGTCGTCACGACCTACGGTAAACCGCTCGGTTCCTGGAGAGGGATCAAATGTTTTTCCTTCATCTTTTCCGCGAATGACACGTAAGGAGATAGAGGCAGATGGTTGGTCAGAGGCATTCCCCACAATGGTGAAATCATTGTGGGAGGACGGCTCTTTGCCTGCTGCCGGAGATTTTTCGCTGGCGATGGGGGTGACTCTGTGTGGTGGGGGTGTCGGCTGGTGGGCAATGGGCTGGCCGGGGAACACAGACGGGCGAGGGGGTATTTGCGGAGTTGTCTCTAGTTCCGGCCCCTCCGGCTTCGTTTCTGCAGGGAGCCGGGGAGGAGCCTGTCTGGCGGACTCAGGAAGTTCGATGCGGAGGCGACTTCTGCCGAGAAGGATCTCGTCTCCTGTGCGAAGCCGCTCGGATTTGATTCGTTCTGGTTGATCGTTCAGGTAGGTTCCATTGACGCTGGCCAAGTCAACGATAAGAAAAACGTTGTCTTCGCAACGAATTTCGCAATGACGGCGCCCGAGCGCAGCGTCATGGAGCATCAGATCGCATTGACTGCTGCGTCCGATGACCACAACGTCACCGGCAAACGAAAATTCGTTATCAGCATCCGGGCCGGAAATAACAGTCAGTTTGATCACTCACACTCCCGCGTGTTCCTAATAGTAGAAGACTGAGAGAATGTGAATCACCGCAAACGTCAGAAATCCTGCGGTGGCGGCAACATGCAGCGTGCTCCATTGTTCGCGGAGGCTGGTGTAGCGGAGGTGGGTTGTCCGAGTCGCTTCAGAGTTGCCCGACTCTGCGTCGAGGTCGGTGAGGCGTTGATCACACAGAATGATGGCCACACCACTGAGGACAACAGCCAAGAGGGAGACGAAGGCAAGGACTGCAACGCCGTTACCAAAATGGAAGTGCGAGTGAAGAAGAAGAAGTCCGACCGACCATAGGCCAAGTTGGATATGCCAACGATCTTGCTGTTCTCGTGCAACAACTTGCCGTCGCCAGCGGTACGAAAAAGTCGAGCTGAGCACGGTCAGAACACCGAGAGCCCCAAGCAGGCGACCAATCGGTGTCCGGCCTGAGGGTGGCGGAAAAGTGTTCCAGACGGTGTAGAGATAAAAAAGCGCGACACCCCCCCCAACAATGAGTCCAAACGATGCGAAACGTCGAAAAAAGGTCATGACTTCGAGTGAGAATCCATACTCTGTCGCGTGTAGTTGACCGTTAACTAGCTGCCAAAGTTCGCTTTGACAAGTAGAACTCTATACTACTGGCCCTCCCTGAGGGTTCAAGAGCCGCAGGTGTAGATAGATTTATAGCGCTAGATAGAGAAATGAAAGCAAAGGCAAGGCAATTCTTGGAAAAATTGCTCGTGTCTAGACTGATTCAGGCTGTTGCTCGGGTGTCAACGGCAGGGAAAAAAGGGTAGGGTGACCGGAGATGGTTAAGATTTTTCTGGCAGGGTCGTCAGCACTACCCGAAAGCCAAGTGACGGATGTCGGAAATTGGGCCGTGCACCGTACCGATTCGTGGAATGGCAAGGTAATGGACTGACGCCACGCTCCCAACCGCACCCACGATAGACCCGAAAGGACCCTTGTGCTGGTCCTTGCGGATCGATGACCGAGCCCTTTCCGTAGTCAGCGTACCAATCGGCTGTCCATTCCCACACATTACCGAGGATGTCATACACCCCCCAGTCGTTGGTGGTCAGTTGTCCAACGGCATGGGTGCGGCCATCGGCGTTTGCGTCGTACCACGCGTAGCGTTGCCGTTGACTGCTATCGTCACCGAAACTCGTCCCGGATTTGGTGCACCGCGCAGCAAGTTCCCATTCTGCCTCTGTCGGTAAGCGATACCGTGTCGTGCCTTCTCGGGCATTCAGTTTACGAATGAACTCCTGGACCTCAGTCCAGGAGACATTCTCGACCGGAAGGTTCGGATCGCCTGTAAACTGACTCGGATTCTTGTCCATAAGCGCGGTCCACTGTGCCTGCGTTACTTCATACTTTCCGAGATAAAATGGTTGGCTCACCGTGACCTGATGGGCCGGGCTCATTGCTGGAGTATCGTTCACTCCCATAGTAAATTCTGCTCCTGGAATAAGGGCGAATTCCATTCCGATACTGTTGCGTATCGCAGGCTTCAGTTCTATTGGGCTTGGCATCGGTGTGCAGGAAAACGCTGGCGTCGAGAGGGGAAAAACAAAGTCTCCTTTGTCTAAGAGCGAATCGTAAATTTTTCCATACTGTGGGGTTTGCTGAGAATATTGCGAGACCTTCTCATGCAGGAAGAACCCGAGCTCAGAACCGGTGACATAGCCGTCATTATTCCAATCTGCCTCGCCGTTCAGGGCAGCGACAAACTGACGACGGAATTCACTCGTATCGGGGACCAATTGGTCTGCGGTGCCAGAAGAGATGAACTGTCGTACTGGCGCACCAGTCTGTCGAGTGATTCCCTTGGTGAGTTCATCTGGACTCGGGAGACTAATAGCGAACCCACGGGCACCGGAAAAGCAACTGTCAAAAATAAACATTGCATGATTTGCGCTCATTTCACGCGCCATGCTGGCAAAGCGCTCGATGCTGAGCACGTGACTGCGAAACTCCGCCAAAGGTTCTGGGCCAGGCAGAGGGGCATCACGGGCAACAAGTACGCCGAGCCACGCGGCGGGATCATCCCGGGCCTGTGGGGGGCGAATAGTGTACCCATGCCCAGCAAAGTAGAAAAGTAAACGATTCTCTGGATCGAGGCCGTAGCGCAGAATGAAATCTCTATAGGTCTGTTCAAACTCTGCCTGCTCGAGATCCTCGGCGACAACAACATGAAAGCCCCGTTTTTCGAGGATGTGTCTGACTTCGCGTATATCGGTTTTTACCCCAGGTAAGCGAAACCAGCCATTATTGTAATCGCTGATGCCAACAATAAGGGCATGGCTTTCCTTATACTGAAAGGAACTCGTTTGCTGGCCGGAGCGATCTTTTACCTCAACGGTGTAAGAACCTTGCGCGCTCCAGCTTTCATGAGCGCCGCTCGGGAGGGTGAACGCAATAACTGCGAAGACGATCCAGCGCGGCAGGTGTCTAATTGCCTGAGCCCACATTAACAATCTGTACCCGGCGATTTTTTTGTCGCCCTTCTGGCGTGTCGTTATCTGCAATGGGTTGTTGTTCTCCATAGCCGATCGGAATGGTTCGTTCTTGGAGGTTGTAGCGTGTCGAAAGATATTGGACAACGCTCTGGGCACGCAGTTGCGAGAGGGTGAGATTGTACGGTTCGCTGCCGATGTTGTCCGTGTGCCCTTCGATCTGAAAACAACTGGAAGCAAGGGTATCCGACTGTAATGCCTCTCCCAATTTGTCGAGGGTGCGGGTTGCTTCTGGAGTGAGTTCTGCCGAATCAAACGCGAAGGTGACTGTCAGTGATATGCCGTGACCATCCGCCACCGGCTCGACTCCCCTCGTCATGGCTTTGGCTTTTTGTCGATACTGTTCGCAGTTGGCCGCTGCCGGTTGGCCGGTGAGATCAATGCCGCGCATGCGTTGCGACGAACTGCCAGTGCCTCGAGGTTTGAGTCCCTCGATTAACTCTTCGGTTGTAGGTTCGTGATTGGTAAGATCTTTAATCTTTTGTGCAGAGGAACGCTCGGGCCAACACAGGACGGTGACGCCGACGAGCAGGAAAACGACACTGAACATTCGTTTCATCGGATTTTTCCTTACGGAGTCTCTCGGTCGTGAACATCTTTCTGGAGAAACAGAGCAACTCCACTGACTCCGCATTGTAGCAAGGGTACGAACGGTTTGCCTATAGAAGTTTCTATCTGCAGACTATAGCAGAGGTGAAAACAAATTTTCGCAACTGGTGACTCTCAAGATGGTGTCAAATATGTCTGGCTCACTGTCAAGGAAAATTGACACGTAACGATGTGGGGTTGTTGTAATAGCACTCTACAGCAGAGGGTATGAAGACAGTGCCCAGGAGGGGACCCGCAGTGGCGGTGAAAGGTCGATCCGCGCTCCAGCAAAGTTGCCACACAAGCGCACCTGCCCACTGTTGATCAAGTGGGCAACCGTCGCCACGATTTCTTCATCACTGGTGGCAAATTCTCCCACTGCTTGAACGAGTTCCAGTAATGTCGCTTGTCGTTTGGCTCTCATTGGTGTGTCCTCCAGAGTAGAATTCCTATAATCAAAAGGCGAAAAAAAGTGAGGAATTCTTGCGTCGCTTTTCTGTGTCGCGCAGGCTACGAACTCGCGACGAAAGAGGGGTCATCGACGAATTCGATTTCGTCGGGGAAGACTGGAACTGTGACCCCGCTATCCCAATTGACGAGGATAAGGTGACGACCAAGATTTTCCGTTTCTGATACAACGGTGCCTGCGCTATGTCGTGGGAGATCTCCTTTGACGGTACGTAGGAAATAGCGGGTACAACAGCGATACCCCGTGCGACTACGGTCAACCATGATTTTTTCTCCTTTGCGGTATAAGGAACGAAGGGAAGCTGACAGTTATTCAGTGCAGATCATCCACCCACATGCACCCACCTTGCCCTGCGGTTTCAAGACGATACGGAGTTCTAGAGGGTGGTTCTCCGGACTGGACAGATTGAGAATGGTCCAAATTGCCGAGGCTTCGGCTTCCGACAGTTTGCGATGAGACATGAACCCCTGTAGAGGGGGAATTGACTCCGGTGATGTTTGGTTGTGTCTTGCTGCGCCTACACTCACCATGATGCTGTTCTCCTCGTAGTAAGGTCTACGAGGAGAAGATGAGGCGGAGAGAAATTCTATTGCGAAAAAAAGAATCCGTCCTCCCTCGCTAGTAGGGAGAGAGAAGACGGATACGGGAAAGTTGTAAAGAAGGCTGAACAGACAGGAAAATCGAGGTGCTGTGAGGTAGTAATTAGACGACCACCTATTCGACTACTTCGCTATAGACCCAACCGGTTTTGCCACTGTCCAATCGTATGTGGACCCATTCTCCCTCCTGGCCGACTTTCCGCAAGATTGTTCCTTGTTGTACGGTAGCCAGAGTAGCACTTTGCAGACGTGGTTCTTCCTTCACTCGTGTCATCGTCGTTTTGACGATGACGGATTCCAGGGCATTCGCACCGATCCAGGTGGCTGCTTTCAGAATGGCCGCTCGTACCGCTTTTTCGGCAGGGCTTTCTTGACCACTGATTGGTGTATAACTCTCTCCCAATAACCCTTTGATTTCTTGATGTAAGTCCTCGGGCCGTCCTTCAACCGTTGTGGCTTTGACCAATTTTTTTGTCTTTGGGTCGGTCAACCGCACCTCGATCGTGATCAGATCGCCCGACATCGTAGCCGAGCAGGAAACCAGAAACCGAGGTGATTCACCTGGAAGACTTGTTGCCACTGAAGGATCAGGAGGGAGGCCACGCATGAGCGGTGCAGTCTTCTGTTCTTCACTGACTGCGGCAACGCTGAGGTGCTGGTGTTCTTTAAGCGCTGTTTGCAGTTGTTCGATAAGGCCGTTGCTGATCGGATCCGAGGAGGGTCCTTGGGGTCGCCGAAGAAAATTCCACTTGCTTCCTAGTAGCGAAGTATTGTTAGTGGCGAAACTTTGCAGAGAAATGGTTGTCTTGTTTGCTTGAGGGAGGTTACTACTCCCCGCGTACACAGGCAGCGTCGAAACCCCTTGGGTAAGGCAAAGGAGAAGGACGAAAGACATCAGTTTCATGTTGATACCTCTACTTTTCAAAAGTATGGAGGACTCGGTTAGCGAGGACCCGTGCAGCACTGGCTAACTTGTCATTGCCGCCATCGTGCACTGAGCTAATACGTTTGACCGAATCGCTGTTTTTTTCCCACAGGTTGCCGTAAACAATGAGTTTGCGAGAGAAGCTCTGGATTTCTCCCCATACGGCAGCATTGGCTCCTCTCTCTTTAGCGATAGCAATAATGTTATCTGGGTTCTGATAGAGAAAAAGTTCCTGGAGGCGTTCTGTCGCTGATGAACTCTGCTGTAGGAGTTCGCTCCGGGCGCTGGAAGAAAGAGCGCGGGATAGGAGAGTGACTAAGGCCTCTCCTTCACCAAGTCTGCGAATATTTCCACCTCCGACGGTAAACGGCACGAGGAGAACAAGATCGTCTGGCGCCCTCTGTGGAGGAACGGGCGAGAACAGAGAACTTGAGGATAAGAGGATGTGCGTCAGTTCGTCCTCAGGGTACAGCGCCAGAGCCTTGCGATAATAGCGGTGTGCTTCTTCTTGGTTTCCCTCTGCCGCGGCAAGATAGCCAAGATTTCCATAGGCTTCGAGACTGTTGGGATCGATGTGCAAGGCAGCGCGAAAATGCTCTTTTGCTTTTTCTGGGACACCCTGCATAGTGGTACTCACGCCCAGCGCATTGTAGGCAAGGGCTGTGATCCAGTTTTGCCGTCGTTGTTCTTGGGCAGCCCGCGTGTACGCTTCGATGGCTCCATCTTGGTCACCCATAGAGAAGAGAATATCTCCGTGAATGACGAGTGCTAACGGATTCGTTGGGTTGATGAGAAGTACCTTCTGCAACGCTTCTCGTGCTTGCGGCAACAAGCCTTTCTCGAAATACAAAGCCGCAAGTCCATCATAACCAATGCCTGTCGTATTATTTGACGCAGTGACAATCCGTTGAAAAGTCGCAAACGCACTGTCGCTCTGTCCGCTCCGGAGCATTCCTAAAGCAAGGTCATACTCGTTTTGTAAGGGAGAAGTTTGTGTCGGTGGGGAGAAAAAAGACGGAAAACGCGGAAGAAAAACGGCCGTCAAAATGACGAGTGCACTCACGACCAGTCCAGGGAGCCAACGGCGCTGAGGTTTCTGAGGTGTAACTATAACCTCACGCCTTGGTGGTGTTTGTGGCTCGGTTCGCACGTTGACGGACTGCGATGGAGAGGGAAGTTCTGTAAACCCACTCTGCTGCAGCGGTGTATCTGAAGGCGCCAGGAGAGTCACCGCTGGGTCACCGTAGAGCATGTAACTTGCCCAGGTGAGGCCCTGCCACCCACGTTGTTGGATAACTTCGTGACGCGCTTGTTGTAATGCCGTGCCAAGGGGTAACCCCGAGACGAGTCCGCGATAAAAAGTGGCGGCGAACAGAACGCTCTCTCCATCATGAATGACCCAGAATGTCCCTATGTAATTCCTGACGCCAGCGAGGAGAAACGCACTGCCAATACCAAACGCTTGCCCTTCGTACCGGTAGCCGCCCGCCCATTCGGATGTGGCGCCAGCCTGACAGGAATTAGAAAAAACCAGGAGAGGAGGGCGAGTTAGTTTACTCAATTCTCCAGCCGTGAGAATGCCTTCATGTAATCGCCACCCACTTTTGCTTGGGTCCGTCGGGTCATAATAACTATGTCCGGCGAAATGGACGATGTCATGATCTTGGAGCGCTGTGAGTAAAGGGACTTTACGCGCGCCTTTTCCGCCGAGGAGCGTAACTTCCACGCCGGGAACATTGTCGAGTAGCAGAGAGAGCTGTTCTGCTTCGGCTCCGGCGTCTGGCAAGCTCTCGGTAGGATCCGTAATCAGCAGGACACGCAGCGTATCTTGCGCAGCCCGGCGTGTGGCCGCAGTGGGAATCGGATAGCCAGTAATCACCTGCCGTCCGACGTGAAACTTCGTTGCGAGAAAATTGCTCCCGTCGTGGCACAGTTCCCAGGGGACGTGAATCAGTTGTTCATCTAAGCGCAGATAGAGATCGCAGGGATCTGCTGCCTGTAAGCGCTTCCGTGCCGGTTCGGTCAGAAGGTGAGAAAATATCAAATTGCCGATTCGTTCAAGATCTCTGACCGCGGTGAGCGATTCTTTTCCCGAGATCCCGGCTGGAGGAGAAGCGAGTCCTCTCACGTACCCTGGCATGGCGAGATGCATGACCTCAGTCGCCAAGTCTTGCAAAAAAGCGGTGTCGACTTGGGTTTCACTACGGGGAATCAACGCATCGACCTCATCAAGGTCGATAATATTGGTATCACCTTTGCGAAGAATGGTCAGATGAATTGGTGATTGACGCTTGGTTGTCATGCACTCCCGCTCCCGTGAGGGAAGGTGACCGTAGCGAGAATTTTCAAGAACACAGCTCCAGTAAAAACGACGCATCGAGCCCGCTGCACGAGACTTCATACACTCCCGGTGCCAGGTGGGGAGTACGGAGCGTGCCTTCTTGGTCAGTTTTCGCCGAGAAAATGGAATGCCCCGCCTGCCGCAGGAACACCCGTTGTCCACTAAGTGCTGCCTGATCTGCACCCCGTAGCGTCATCCGCAGGGAGAGTCCATCTCCCTCTTGTAAGGCGATGGCTTGAATCTCTGTGGTCCCAGCTTGAATAGTGAGATCAAGGACCGACGGGGTAGTGTCAGCCCGATATGCCGGGAGAGCAACGAGCGTCTCTTGGAGATCGAAAAACGGTTCGACGAGATGTTGCTCAATGAGCTTGAGCCCTTTCTTTGCTACCTGGATAACGATGCGAGAAAGCGCTTGGGGGCTTCGTGTTTGGGTCTGCGAAGCCTGTTGCCATGTGGCCGCTACCTGGGCAGCAAGTGCCGCGGGAACAGGGATCGGTGGAGTTGACGAGAGGGCGGCAGTGATGCGTGTTGCTTCCCATATTTCTCCCAGGCACAGATCACAGGTTTGCACATGGGTCTCAATGGTAGCCACGACATTGCTTGGTAGTTGGTGGTGGACATAGGCAGCGATAGTCTCTGGCGAGAGGCACGACGAATGTGGAGGTGATTCGACAAACTGGGATGCCGCACGAAAGGCTGCCGCTCGCATACGCTCCTCCGTCTGATCAATGTGGCCGATGGTAGTTTGACATGTAGGACACGACGCCACATGGTGGCTGATCTGTCCTGCCTCACGGCTCTCGAGCTCTTGATCGCGAAACTGCGAGAGAAGGGAAAAATCTGGGCACGTGGTCTGACTCGTCATTGTATCTGCTCCTCTAATACCCCCCTCCCCGCAAACTCTCGTACGAGCCGTTCTCGCAAGCGGAAGATGCGAGAGCACACTGTTCCAACCGTCAGGTTGAGCAGTTGGGCAATGTCCTTATACGGAGTGGTTAGTTTATACGTTCGAATCTCCTGCATAATTCTTTCTCGTTGGCGATAGCGTTTGGCCAAGGCCTTCTCGAGTTCTTGTTTCTGGGCACTCAGCTTCTCTCGTAATGAAGCTTCTGTAGAGAGAAGACGCAATTTTTTGTCACTTTCTTGCAACTCTTTTTGCCGCAGGAGAATCCATCCCCAGACGGAATCCAAATCATCGCGTAAGCGGGAAACTTTTTCATCTTTTCGTTTCAACCCATCTTGCACGGCGATAACGAGGTCGAGGGTGTCGCGAAGCGATCGACCGGAGACTTTGGCTAAGAGGCGAATTTCGTCGGAGGTTAAATCACATTCCAACAATGACAACAGTTTGAGGTCCAGACGCTCCTCTGGACTCAAAGCAGTCCACAGATTTCCTGAGACCTCTGTCTCGACCGTGCTCTGTTCTTCGCTTTCTGGGGTCGCTTGAGTGGGGAGGACATCTTCTAAGGTACGCTCTCCTTCATCGGTGTTGCCGAGAGGAGTTTGGAGGGAAATCGTGTCGACTTCTTTCTGGGTTCGTCGCCACTCTAAAAAGAGATGTTTCAATACATAATAAGAAAGGAACGTGCGAAACTGAATGCTATTCCGTCCTTCAAAGGTTTTGAGGCGTAGAAAGATACGATCTCGCTCAAAAGCATAGACATAAAAATCGCCGGCATCTTCAAGTGGAGCTCCATAGATTTTTACGGGGAAATTATAAATGTCTTCTCCGTACTCTTCCTGAAATCGCCGCCGTGCCGCGCTGTCGCCTGAGGCGCAAGCATTGAAGAACTCCCGGAAATCTTCGCTCTCCTGGGTCATGAATAATACGCCTCCTACCATGCCAATAGGTCTTGGCTATTCTCTGTTCTTCCATGTTTTACAGATTAATGCCAAGAGGGGGCATCATAGCAGAAGATCAGCAATCTGTGTGCCGTTGAGAGCAGAAAATCTTTTCTTTGCCTGGAAAGGCTCTTGTCAAGGTGACGAGAGAAAATTTTCCAAGTATCTCAATCGTTTGACAAAAACGTACGGACTTGAAACAGTAACGAAAAGTGTCGCTCGCAAACAAGGTGAAAAACATGCGGTTCCATCACATTATGAGGATCATTATTATCGGAATCCTCTGTTATGCCGTATGCACCACCGTAGCTGAAGCCCAGCGACAAAGAAAAAAACCGCGAAGTCAGAGCCCCCCGACGAGTCAACAGACCGCGTTGTCGGTCTCTCTTCTCGAAGCTGCTGCCGAGGGCCGCACGGATACCGTGCGGGCATTACTGGAGCAGGGAGCCAATGTCAACACGAAAGATAATCAAGGATCTACTCCTCTTATGGTTGCAGTACAGGGGAACCATGTTGACACTGTGCAAACTTTATTGGCGCAAGGGGCGGACGTCGATGCGCAAGATAAGCACCGCACGACCGCTTTGATGGAAGCTGTTGCGCAGGATCATATAGAGTTGGTGCGAATCTTGCTCGCTCGAGGAGCCCAGGTGAATATGAAAGACGCAAAGGGGCGGACGGCGTTATCATGGGCGCTGCCTCTTGTTTCACAGAGCTACAACCCCACGTTGCAGTTGTGGGAAAAGCGAAAGGAGATTTCGCTCGATACTGTGAACCTTTTGCTGAACAATGGTGCTGATCCCAATGCCAAAGAAGAACATGGGTGGACAGTCTTGACCATCGCGACGGGTGCAGGGCGCGCTGATCTTGTGGAAACCGCGTTGGTGCGAGGAGCGAACGTCGAGGCGAAAAATAGTGACGGCTGGACTGCGCTCACCGTTGCTGCGCTGCATGGCTATACTGACATCGCGCAACTCCTTTTGAACAAAGGGGCAGATGTCAACACACGGGACAAACGGGTTGGGGGAACTCCATTGCTGGTTGCTGCGGCATGGCAACATAGTGGGGTTGTCCAGGTGCTGCTCAAGCAGGGTGCGAAGATTGATGCTACGGATTGGATAGGGCGGACAGCACTGATGCAAGCGTCAGCCGTAGGGGCAGTTGAGATTGTTCGCCTGCTCTTGGCCGCTGGGGCGAAGGTCAATGCGCAAGATAACTATGGGAAGAGTGCGTTAATGCACGCAGCAGAGCAAGGCGCAGCTGAGACCGTGCAGATGCTTCTCGATGCAGGGGCTAATGTCCGGTTGCGTGACGAAAAAGGAAAATCTGCACTCGATGCAGCACAAAAAAATGGGGACGCAACGACGATCAGGCTGCTTGAAGAGACGAACCGGAGATAATACCCCTACCTCCTACGTATCGTAACTGCGGGGCGGGGTAGGAAAGACTTGTAGAGAACGACTATGGGGCGAGTGATTGCCGGCAAGTATGAAGAACTCGAACTGCTGGGAACCGGGAGCCAGGGGGTTGTCTACAAAGTTCAGCACCTCGAGTTCAAAACCGTTCTGGCGCTCAAGACGTTTCCTTCCTTTCTTCTCGGTAACACAGAATTGCGCACACGTTTTGAGCAGGAAGCCCGCATGCTCACTCGGTTGCGTCACCAGAACATCGTCCGAGTTGTGGGGAGCGGGAGAGACGAAGAACTTGGTTTTCACTTTACGGTGATGGAGTATATCCAGGGGAAGACGCTGGCCCAACTCCTCCGTGAGCGGGGGCCATTTCCTCTCCCTGAAGTCCTGGAGATCGCGCGACAGCTTGCCTCAGCACTTGATTACGCCCATCGGCAAAGTCCCCCTATCGTGCATCGTGACATTAAGCCTAGCAACATCATTATCGAACAGCCTTCTGGCCGGCCGGTGATGCTCGATTTTGGGATTGCCAAGCGAGTTGGCGAGAACGAAGTCACGCAAGCAGATGCCATGTTGGGAACCTGGAAGTACAGCTCGCCAGAGCAACTTCGGCACGAACCGTTGACTGGGAGCGCTGACGTCTATGCGTTAGGGATGGTCATGTATGAAATGTATACGGGTACCCAGTTCTTTGCAGGATTTTCCGAGCCTGAGGTACTGGCAAAAGTGCTCTCCGATACCTCTGAACACCAACCCTATTTTTCTCGTCCGACGCCACCCGCGTTCGTGGCGTTAGTGACCAAAGCCATCGCCAAGTCACGGACAAAGCGCTACCGCAGCATGGTGGAATTAGCCAACGATCTCGAAGCCTGTTGGTGGGCTTTGGATGACACAAAGACCGTGATGCTCTCAAGTCTACCGGACCCTCCATCGTCGTTCCAGCAGTCTCAACCTCAGCTCGACGAGTTGGCGAATCGCCTTCATCAGACAGAAAGTGAAGACCAAACGCTGACAGCGATCAAAGCGCACGTGCAGGAGGTGCGAGAACGAGCGGAACAGCACAATGCCCGTCAATGGGCAGCCGAATTGTTTGCCCGGGCGTTAGCGCGCGAAGATGAGGCGGAGGCGTATTCCCGCAATCAGCAGTACTCTCTCGCTCGAGAGGCCTATGAAGACGTTGTGACTCTGTTCTTCCAAGCGAGTGTAGAGGCGGAAGCAAGCAAATTCGTTCAGCAGGCCGAAAAGATTCGTCAAGAGGCAGAAATTGCCAAGGCAGATGCTGAGCGCTACGGTGCAGCAGAACATGCGGGCACCCAATATCAACAGGCTGTGACACTCTTTGCTCAGGCCGAGACCCTGGTCAGTGAGAAGGCGTACGAGCGTGCGGTGGCGGTGTATGAGGAGTCGCGTAATGCCTTTGAGGATGCGCGCGATCTGGCCTATCGAGAAACATTGCGAGAAGAGGCCGAGGTTGCGCAACGACAGGCACGCGACGCGAAAGAACGTGCACGTGAAGACGAGGCTGAGACCGTTGCGGTGGCGATGTTCCTTGACGGGATTGCTAACGAGCAGCAAGCCGCCGCAGCGTTTACCCAGCACGAATTCGCTGGAGCCCGACAACTGTACGAAGCCGCCCGCCAAAAGTATGAACAGGCGCGACGACAGGCGCGAAGTGAACAACGGCAACAAGCCGCTGCTGCCGCGGCCGAGGTGCGGGCAGTCCAACAGGAACTGCAGTTGAGTCCTGAGCAAGACGCACTTCCCAGTTATCGCCAAGCGGTCGAGACCCATCGACAGGCCGAGGTCCACATGACCGCACATGAGTATCGAGCCGCAAAGCAATCGTTCGTTCACGCTCGGGCGCAGTACGAAGAGTGTGTGCGTGAATTGCAGCGGGTGCAGCAACGCAAAGAGTGTGAGGAGACCCGCCTCAACGCGGAACGTGCTCAAGCCGTAGCGGAGCATGCGGAGGCCCAGGCGTATGCTCTGGAGCAGTGGCAAGCTACCCTGGCGATTATGCAGGACGCCTGTCGGCACGAGGAACAGGGTGAGCCGGTCCGCGCCGCGGTATTGTACCGACAAGCAGCGCAACAATTTGCTCTGGTCGAAGAAGCAGCAACGAAGCAAAAAGCTCGGGAGACTGCCGATCGTGCCTGTCAACAGATGCAAAAGGAAAAACCGCTGAGTGACACACTCCTGCAGTGGGCGCAGGAAAGATGGACGGACGCGCAACAGAAGGAGCAGGAGGCAACGCAGGCGTATCAGGCTGGTGAGTATGAACGGGCAGCAAGAACGTATCTGCTTGCTGCTCAGGGGTACCAGCACGCGCGCGAGGCTGCCGACCAAGAGCGTGCAGCAGAAGCCGCTCTCTTACAACAGGCAACTCAAGCACGAACAGATGCCTTCACGACGCAAAGAGAGGCGGAGGCCGAAGATGCACCACGGCGAGTTCCGACGCTGTATCAGCGGGCCTGCACGTTGCTGACGCAAGCAGAAGAACAGTGGCAACAGGCCGCCTACCAACAGACACTGCAAGGATATGCCGAAGCCCAATCTCTTTTCGACGAAGCACGAGAAGCCGCGCAACGTCAACGCCACAAGGAAGCGGCAGAAACAGCCCAGGCGCAGGCGCAGACTGCGCGCGAGGCTGCATCCAGTGCGAAAGCGGAAACCTTTGCGTCCTCAGAATTCCATGAGGCTCACAGCAGCGAGACCCAGGCAGGTCAAGCGTTGCAGAACGATGAGTTCCAACAGGCCCAGCGGCTCTATGAAGCCGCAAGCCAACACTATGCTCAAGCGCAATGGCAGGCCTCGCAAGCGCAAGAACGTCAGCGAGCGAACGCCGCAGCGCAGCTCGCGAACGCTGCGCAACAACGCGTAGCTGAAGTAGGAGCAGGGGAGGAAACACACCTCCGTTATCACAATGCGCTTGAGATGCAACGCCGTGCCGCTCAGCTGATGACTGCTGGTCGATACCTCGACGCGGTGGATGCCTATACCCGTGCGCACGCGGAGTATGAACAGCTTGCTCTGGAACTCGAACGTGAACGCCAAGAACGTGAGCGCGCTGCTCGTGAGGAAGAGCAGCGGCGGCTGCGAGCACAGGAATCTCGTGAACAGACGATGCAAGCCCACCGTGCTGCCGAACAGGCAGAGGCAGTGCAGTACGCCTATAAACTCTACGTGCAGGCCCTGCAAAAGATGCAAGAGGGTGAAGGCTGTTTTGAAGCGAGAGACTGGGAGCGTGCGGCAACGCACTTTACGGCTGCGTGTGAACTTTTTCACCACGCACAACAAAAGGCGCTGGGCGAAAAAGAACAGCAGTCAGTCAAGGCGGCACGAGACCACGCACGAGCAGTTTACGACCAGGCCTTTGAACGACGTGTTGCCAAACTGTTTCCTGAACGCTTCAGTGAAGCGGCGAAGCTCTTCTTTGATGCGGAACTGGCGATGCAGCAGGAGGATATGGCGGGGGCAGAACAAAGCTTTGCACACTGTGCCCGCTTATTTCAGCAGATGAATGATGACGTTGCGAGCGAAGTGGACGACGCTCCCACCCGGATCGCTGAACGACACATGCGCGAGACCGACGCACAACAAGAAGATGCGCCAACCAAGGTTGCTGTATTCCCAGAAATAAAGGGTGAGGATGAGGCTGCGGACGTAGCCGACGATGCGCCGACCCGGATCGTTGTCCCTCCTTCTGACTCCGAAGATGCCCCTACCGTTGTTCTCATGCCGTCACGCGACACTCCGCCCAGGAGCCCTGCGTCTCTTGACTCCACTCACGCCACGAGTGACCAATTTGCGTTGGCGCCTCAGCAAAGTACGCAAAACTTTCCTTCTATTCATACGGAAGAGGCGACTGTAGTGCGGGTAAAAAGTCGGTCACTGCCAGAACCGGACAAGGTGCCGACCGGCGAAGAACAGGTATCGCCTCCAGTCGCGTCAGTCACACCTAGATATGAACGACCAACCGCAAAGGCTGCACCTCTGCGGTCACCCTCTCGAACTCCTGGGCGAACTCCAAGTTGGTCTTTGAAACGGACTCTCCTCGGAGTTGTTAGTCTTGTTCTCCTGCTCGTTTGCTATTTCTTTTTCTTTCGATCAGCTGGGCAGTCAATTTCCCCTGGGCAAACTGATGGCTCCTTGACCTCTTCTCTCTCTGAGGTTCAGGTTGGTCCTGAGAATACTCCCTCTGACAAGGGAAGTCGTTCTCCTGCAGCCGAGGGTGCTTTCCCGTCATCAGAGGGGTCCGATCCTGTGAGCGGGGAATGGGGACTGGCGGCTGAGCAACCGACACTCTCATCGAAACTCCAGGTGACGAACGTTGCTCCTGACCCGGAGAGTGAGGTCCTGATAAAGGAAGGAAAGGTGCAGACTTTTGCGTTTACGGTGACGAGTCCTACTCCAGACCCTCTTCAGTATGCGTGGTTTATTGATGAGCAAAAGGTCTCTTCGGCGACGGGGAATACGTTAACCTATCGTCCAGATTTTGCGGAAGGTGAGGCCGAAAAAGTGAAAACGGTTCGTGTTCATGTCTCGTGTTGTACGGATCAGACGCTAGAGCAAACGTGGCAGGTCCGCGTGGAGAATGTGAATCAACCGCCGAAAATCCTGCGAACGAGTCCGACAACGACGAAGGTCTCGGTTGCAGCAGATACCACACAAGAGTTCTCGATCAAAGCTGAAGATCCGGACGACGGGGATAGCCTAACCTATGCCTGGATTCTCGATGGGAAAGAGATGAGAGGGGATGATACGTCGCAGTTCCAGTCTTCCTTTACTGAAGGCAGTCACAAGGTAGAAGTGAGAGTTTCTGATAGTGCCGGTGCGAGCATCCGCCAGAACTGGAATGTGGTGGTACAAGCGCCCGACCGGAACGCGCTAAATGAGCGAGAAGCCCGCAAGTGGTTTGACGACTATCGTAGTTGTTGGGAGTCTCTCCGACCGCGAAAAAAGGCGAGTTGCCTGGAGTTGATCGGGGTGATGTCGCGTCAACAAGTTGCTGAAGTGGAGGCGAATCTGGAGCGACGGAGGGAGTTTCGCGTCAGTTTGCGAGACGTCGAGATTCGGCCAAATGGCGCGAAAGCCGTCATCAGTTTCCGGCGCATCCAAACGTATGATGGAGGAGAAATGCCTCCACGGCGGGTAAGGTTAGAAATCGAGAAGCAACGCAGTGGACGCATCGTCCTCAACAAAGAAGAATAAGTGAGTGCGTCCGCAACCGGCTCGTCCTTGCTAGGTGAAAGTTGCGAGGACTTCGTTAGGGGAAAACAATGTCACGTGGTCCGAGGTAATCTCCTACGGTGACACTCAGCGTGTAAGGCTAAAGACGAGAAAAGCCGGGAAGCACAAAGCAACCCAGCCTTCTTGGTCGCGCTTAGCGATTGACCTGCACTGGCGGTGTCGTTTCACTTAAGCGCTTCAGAACATCTTCATCACTCATCTTCAGGACCGCTTGATTCTCCGGGGGAAATTCCATCATTAGTTTGCTTTTGGCGGGATCAACTTGCGAAACCTTTCCGCCTTGTGACTCGAAGGGGGCTGGGGATTTATAACGTTGCAACTCTTCTTTGCTGATCCCCGCGAGCTTGACAACTTCAGGATCGATCCACGCCTCGGCATCAATTGGTTGTCCTTCCGAGGTAGAGAACTCCAACATCATCCCCTCGGGGCCAGCAAAGTAGATGGACTTGCAGAAGCCGTGATCGATCGGTCCCATGACCCAATAGCCGTTTGAGCGTACGCGGTCGCGCATGGTGAGCAGATCGGCTTCAGTGTCAACGTTCAACGCCAGATGTTGCATAACGCCAGGGGCAACTGGTGACGCCGTCCAGGCGGGGTGGGAGACGCCTTTGATCGGTTGAATCTCACCGACTTCGGGTCCCTGGACAAAGGCGATCGAGCAACTATCACCCAGTTTGACGAATCCATGGAACGTGTTTTTGACGCCATGCATCCAGTACAAAGCGACGAGTTCCATGCCACAGACTTCGGTGAAGAACTCAATCTGTTTTTTGATGTCCTTCGTACAAATCGCTAAGTGATGAACCCCGTTTGGCAGACCCATAAAAAGCCCTCCTTTAGTAGTGACAAGCGCGTTGTTCGCAGACAACAGCCAAAACTTTTACTTAATATAAAACAACCGCTTCAGCATCCCACTGGTTTGTGCAGAAATCAAGTTGGGCGCGGCATTTTGCCATGCTCGTCCTCCGAGATGCGTTTGTGAAAGGCGGAAATACCGTGTAGTGTACTCCCCAAAGGGGAATGAGGCATGTCGAAACAAGAACAGCTCATGCGGACGTGGGTACGATATCCGGAACGATGGCAACGCTTATGGAATATGTGCGAACGTGGGAAGGGACGTTATACGCATGGAGTGTTCCTGATGTACGGGAAAAGAAGCGAGCCTCCATGTCAGAAAACCCAAGGGCAAATTATTGCGGAAATGTTGAAAAGTGAACCGATGGGGTATCTTTCGTAAGAAAACGTAGAGCGTGATATCGAATACGTGATATGGCGACCCAAACCCCAAGTCCCGAACAGCTCGCGCCACTCCTCGCTGATTTCATCAAACGCTCGTCGCAGGCCCGGCAGGTACAGATACACGATCTGCGCTTGCTCACTGGTGGTGCATCCCGACAGACGTGGTCGTTCGATGCGGTGATCGAGCAGACGGACGGAAAGCACGAAACGTTGCCGCTTATTCTGCGAAGTGATCCGCAGGAAGGGCCGCAGACGGTAATGGACCGGACGCTCGAATTTCGCATCATCGAGGCGGCGTATGCTGAAGGCGTACTGGTCCCGAAGCCTTATTTTCTCGGGGATGAGAGTTTAGGGGTCCCGTTTTTTATCATGGAACGGATCGAGGGAGAAACGATTCCCCGCCGCGTATTTCGTGACCCGGCATACAGTCGTGCACGACAAGTCATGACCCAACAGCTCGGTGCGCGGTTGGCGCGCATCCATCGGGTGCCGGTGGAGCAGTATGATTTGCCTGGTTTGCCTGCACCTCAGGCGGGCAATACGCCGGCGCTGGAGGAGATTCTTCGGTTTGAAGAGATGTACACCACGATGGCGCGCGAACCCCATCTCGCTTTTGAGCTGGCTTTTCGTTGGCTCCGGCAGCATATCCCTGCCCAGCCGGAACGCGTGTTAGTGCACGGCGATTATCGCATGGGGAATATCATTTTTGACCCCGATGGCGTGCGCGCTATTTTGGATTGGGAGCTTGCCCATATTGGCGACCCAATGGAAGATCTGGGCTGGATGTGTGTGCGCTCGTGGCGTTTCGGCAACGATCACTTGCCGGTGGGTGGAGTCGGCAAACGTGACGAGTTTTGGCGGGCGTATGAAGAGGCGGGTGGTTATCCGGTCGATCCGGCCCGCATCCATTTCTGGGAGATTTTTGGCAATCTCCGTTGGGGGGTGCTGTGTCTCAACCTGACCCAACCTTTTCTCGATGGGCAGAATCCGAGTGTTGAACTGGCGGCGATTGGCCGCCGGACGGTGGAAACCGAGTGGGAGCTGCTCCACCTCATGGAGGAATGATGCAAGATCGTCCAGCTATTCCTGAGTTGCTCCAGGCGGTAACCCAATTCATTGATACCGAGGTCGTCCCTAATCTCACCGGCTCTCGACAATTTTATAGCCGGGTTGCTGCCAATGTGTTACGTGCAGTCATGCGTGAACTGGAGCATGAGGAAGAATACCTGCATGCGGAGTGGGAGCGACTGAACACCATTCTTCCGCCCCAGGAACGTCCCGCTGCAAATTCTGCGTTGCGAGAAGTAATCCGCCAGCGAACCGAAGAGCTGTGCCAACGCATTCGCCGGGGTGATGCTGATGCTGGACCGTATCGCGAATTGGTCCTCGCGCACGTCCGTGAAACGGTCCGGGAAAAACTAGTGGTGAATAATCCACAGTGGATCGAACGTCCGGCGTCGTAAACAGAACCTTCTCTTTATAAGTTAAGTGGAGTAGGCGACAGGAAACTGATTTGCCTGATACTGCGCTACTCTGTGGCAACGGTGGCTACAAGCCATCGACAGTCATGATCGTCGCGATTCATGGCCGACCGGACATTGTCTCGCGCTGTGACATGTTCACTGCACCTGGGTGCTGTCGGCGTAAGGAACAACTCCTGGATAAAGCGTAAGCGAGCAATAGCTCAAGTAAAGACCTGGCTCTAACACTTCCGGTCATCACGAACTGCCCAAAGATCTTTTTCGGCTTTTCCAAACCGCTACTGGCCAGCGATACAGTGGAACGAAAAGTTAGGAATCCGAAGGCAGCTACGCCTTCATTGGTGGTTTCCCCAATGCCTTCAATTTACTCAAAGTTGACAGGATGACCGATGTTCTCACGCTGCCAGCCGCAATAGGGGCGGTTCAGCCGCCTGGTGTCGACGGATCTCCTTTCGTGCTTCTTGCCGGGCGGTGCGGTGCAGTTGGCGA
>JBFWXH010000017.1:0-101555 GCA_050187625.1 Binatia bacterium | reverse complement strand
ATCTGCCTACCTGCCAGGAGGTCCGCCGACAAGACCACCGTTGGTGCCGCTCTTGTGGTGAAAATGCCTGAAAAGACAGGACTATCACGACAAGACTCCTCGTAACCTGTCAACTTTGAGTCATTAGTTATGCAGCTAAGGCTGGTCGTGGTGGGACAGGTGGTAATTTCGGCCGTGCCCATGCAGGAAAGACATCTAAGGGTGATGACCAAGAGATTTTTGTTACTGTCACATCGTTACCGACTTGCACTTTGCCAGTGTTGATTAGATACGCTATCGTTGCCACTACCTCTTCGTCACTCTTCGAACATTGGCTGATGCTCTGTACCAGGTCCAGGAGTGTTACGTGTTCATGTATTTTTTTTGCCATTGAGCACCTCCACAGTGTAGTAAAGATAGAGAGCAATTCGCGTACCAAAATTTTAAATTATAACGTAATTGACCTAAGATGTTGGATTTTATAAGAAAATTTTTTCTTTGTCGTTCACGTATCAAAGCCGATCCTCTCCGGGGACGCTAACATTTGTCACATTCCTGTCAAATTTGTAACGGTCTGTCATTTCCGTCTAAGAGAAGAGAGGAAAATACGTGAAGAAGTCATTTTTCTGGGGTGGTAAATTTTTGACGCAGCGTGGGGAAAATATGACTGACATACGGTTACTTGGAGAAGCTGACTGTGTTGCCGCGTTACGTTGAATCGACCACAGCAGCGTACGACGTTGTCGCAAGGATTACTTGCCAAACTACAGTCGGTGGGCGATTGTTGCTGTGAATACTCATGCCGTGGCTGCCGGTTCTAACCTGGCTTTGATGTGTGACATTACCGTTGCTGCTGAGAATGCAACTTTCGGTGAGGTAGAAATCTGCTACGATGCGCTTTCAGCGCTAGCGCGGATCCTATACCTGGCCAATAACGGCAACGCGGCGACTGTGGCGATACCAGCGATACTCAGGAAGCGCTGAAGCGTGACTTGGACAGCAAAATTGTTGCTCAGGACCAACTCCTTCCTGAAGCGCAACGGATTGCTCGCGTGACTGCGTGTACGGTGCCGTGAACCAAGCGGAGCCTTAAATCTGCCCGTGAAGATGATGGAATTCAAAATATCGTGGAACTCCATCGAGCCAACGATGCCGTAATTCTCGAAGCTTCATAGACCAGGGAGTGGCGGGTGCTGGAAGGTGATGGAAAAGGAACTCCGAGTGTTTCTGGAACGGAGAGCCGATCCGGTACAGCAGGATGAAAAATAACAAGGAGTTATTTCTCGGACGTGTCAGGAGTTGTCCGAGCGGAGGGGACGGACGATAGTCCCTTCCTGTGGTACGAGCGACTCTTAGCTGTCAGAGCCGTTTTGTCCCTCACGTGCTTTCTTTGCTACGATAGAAAAACGTAGCATTCACGAGAGGGGGTATTATGGCACGTAAAAGTGGTGGTGAGCCACCAGACGCAGTCATCGATCTTGAAGAATTTCGTGATCGTCTGACCCGCGGGACCGCATTCGGCCAGTTTCTCCAAGGCGGCTTCTTCAGCCGCGTTGTTATTTCCGTCCTTGTTATCACAGTTCTGTATAAGGTGCTGGCTTTCATGTGCTTGACCTATGTCGGTCCCAATGAGTCTGGCATCAAAGTTGTCCGTGTCCCGATTCTGCCGGGGATTATCAAGCGTGGTGTCCATGAAACTGTCTACGACAGCGGCTTCCATTTTGTCTTCAAACCGTTTGGGTTCGAGGCCATGTATCGGTTTCCTAAAGATCTCCAGGTATTCGATCTGACTGGAGCTCGGGAAGAGGCGGCCCGCGAAGCAAGTGTCAGTCAGCCCGCCCGGATTCAAACCTCGGACGGTTTCTTCGTTGATGTCGATGCCAGTATTCTCTACCGTATTGCCGACCCGTATAAGGTGTTTACGCGCCTTGGTCCAGGTCGGGCGTTTGAAAGTGGTGGCCTGATTCCTAAAGCGGAACCAGTATTGAAACAAGCACTCGGGGAACTAGCGACCGAGCAGTTCTATAACAGCCCGTTGCGGGTGGAAAAAGTTACACTGGCCAAGGATATTCTCAACAAAGAGTTATCTGAATACGGATTACAAGTCGAACATGTTCTTGTCCGTTATTTTCGCTACACCGATGAAATCCAAAGGAATATCGAAGAGAAGAAGCTCAAAGACCAACTGGTGTTCAAGAACCAAGCCGAGGGGCGAGCCGCGACAGAGGGTGCAACGCTAAAGAAAGTTATTCAAGAAGGTGAGGCCACTCTGGCCATCAAGCTCCAAGAGGGACAAGCCTACGTGACAGCGAAAAATGCTGAACGAGACCTGTATGTACGAAAAAAACGGGCCGAAGCCGATTTGCTCGTGCAGCTTGCTGAAGCGAAAAGGACCGAGCTACGAAATGAGGCCTTACAAGGTTCAGGGTCGGATCGGATGGTCGGTCTCAAGATGGCCGAGGTGTACAAAGGTTTGGATGTCGTAATCCTGCCCAGTGATGGAGCCAATGGGATCAATCCGCTGAACCTTGGACAAGCAATGCAGCTTTTTGAGGTCAAACAATGACCCCCCACTTTTTTCAGTGCTTATTGTGAGGAATAACCCATGAAAGTACTTGTAACGCTGATTGTCCTTCTCAGCCTTGTTGTGTTGTTTCCATTTCCCCATACGACTGGACCAACAGAAGTCGGAGTACGGACGATAAAATGGAGCCCTCTCTATAAGAAGGGAGTTGTTGAGACTCCCTATGAACCTGGCTCGACCTATTTTTTCTCGCCCATCTTAAATGACTGGCATGTGTTTGATACCCGTCTGCAAAATATCGAGATGACGAGAGGCCCCAAGCGCGGCGATCGAGCGATACGGGATGATCTGTTGTTTAAAACTGTCGATGGCAACGATCTAAGCTTGGATGTCATCATCTCGTATCGCATTGACCGAGAAAAGGCTCCGTTTGTCCTTCAGTATGTTGCGAACAGCGACCTTGACCTGAAAGACAACGTAATACGGACGATTGCGCGGAGCCGTACCCGCGACATTTTCGGTGAATTGACGACAGAACAATTCTATGTTGCTGCCAATCGTGACAAGAAAAGCGAGCAAGTCAAAGCCGTATTGAACGAAATGCTGAACCTGTACGGAGTTATCGTTGAACGGGTCTCGACCAAAGACTATCGTTTCAACGATGCCTATCAGCAAGCGGTTGAAGCGAAAGAAGTGGCAGACCAGGTCGCCGAGCAGAACAAATCGGCTACCAATGCGGCGCTGGAAGAGTACTTAAAGAAACTGGAAGAAGCGAAAGGTGAGGTTAACAAGATGATCGCAGAGGTTGACGGTCGCTTTCGGCAGGCTCAGATCGAAGCCGATGCCTATTACGAGAAACAACAACGCATGGCTGAAGCGATCGCCGCAGAAGGTGTAGCCGAAGCCAAAGGCATTGCAGAAATGAACAAAGCTTTGACTGGAAGCGGTGGTGAAGTGATGGTCAAGCTCAAAGTTGCGGAAGCCTTGGCTGGAAAGAAGATTCTTCTACTGCCCCTTGCTGGCTCAGGCATGGATATTAAAACGACGAATATCAATCGACTGCTCGAGGCGTATGGCATACAAAAGCTGACCCAAACGCAACAGAACGACAAGGAATGAGGGGGTGTATGAGCCAACTGGAAATGGTGAATGCAAACATTCGGCGTGCATCGACGATCCTGGAGTTGGGGGAACGCATTGAAAAACTACTGCTCACAGCGAACCGAGAGCTAAAAGTTGAAATTGCTGTCGAGTTGGATAATGGAGAAGTGGCGACGTTTCTCGGCTACCGGATTCAGCACAACGATGCGCGCGGTCCAATGAAAGGCGGGCTACGCTATCATCCGACTGTCGATGCCGAGGATGTAACCACCCTTGCCTCTCTGATGACGTGGAAGACGGCAGTGGTGAATATCCCCTATGGTGGAGCCAAAGGGGGGATTAACTGCGACCCGCGGACCCTCAGCTCCCGTGAGCTTGAGCGGGTTACTCGCAAGTTCGTTTCCAATATCAAAGAAGTGATCGGACCCAATATCGATATCCCTGCACCAGATGTGAATACGAATGCACAAGTCATGGCGTGGGTCATGGATGAATACTCGCGCTTCTATGGTTTCTCTCCAGCCGTGGTGACCGGCAAACCTGTTGATTTGCATGGGTCGCTCGGTCGAGAGGAAGCGACCGGGCGGGGGGTTGCTTTTGTGACCGCTGACCTCTTGGCCGAACTTGAGCGTCCCTTGCAGGGAGCCCGGGTAGTGATTCAAGGGTTTGGCAATGTCGGGTCGTTCGCTGCCCTATTTCTCCAGCAAATGGGAGCGAAGATTATTGCCGTGAGTGATGTCTCGGGTGGACTGTATTGCACCGACGGGTTACCAGTTCCTGAGTTGTTTGAGTATGTACAAAAGAATCGAGTAATCCAGGGGTTTCGCAATGCTGAGGCGATTGACGGAGACGCGGTTTTTACCCTGTCGTGCGACGTGTTTATTCCGGCTGCGCTAGGTGGAGTGCTGACGGCCGAACGAGCACAGGCATTGCAGGCAGGCGTCGTCATTGAAGCGGCAAACGCACCGACGACTCCGGAAGCCGATGAAATTCTCCACCGCCGCCGCATTCCCGTGTTGCCAGATATTCTTGCCAATGCTGGTGGGGTAACCGTGTCATACTTCGAGTGGGTACAGAATATCCAGCAGTTTCGGTGGGATGTTGAACGTGTAACCAATGAGTTGCGAACGATCATGAGTAGAGCCTACCGTGATGTGAGTCAGATGGCGAAGAGTCGCCAAGTCTCATGGCGCACGGCAGCGTTTGTTCTGGCCTTAGGGCGTGTTGCCAAAGCGACGGTGATGCGCGGAATTTAACTTGGGGGAAAGAGAACAATATGGAACTGAGTACGCTGCGAACATTCCCCGTGCTAAGGACGCTAACCAATGCCGAACTCGCTGATTTGTTTGGTGCTGCGAGGGAGTTGCATTTTCCCCCGGGAACAGTGGTGTGTCACGAGGGCGCACAAGAGACTGATTTATATTTTCTCGTGTTGGGACGGCTGGAGGTAGCAAAGAAAAATCAGAACGGTACCTCCCTGATCATTACCCAGCTACATAGTGGCGCGATATTCGGTGAACTGTCCTGGATTCTTGGTACTCCTCGTGGTGCAACGTTAACGGCACGGGAAGAAACCTTTGTGATCCGCCTTGATGGTCCAACGCTGACGCGTCAAGTAGAGGAGCGTAGTCCTGGCGCGCACAAGTTCAATATGGCATTGCTTCGCCTGCTTGCGAGTCGTCTGGCGCAAATGAACGAACAAATCCTTGAACTCCAATCACGTCCTGAACAGCCGAAAAAGAGCGAAATCGAACGTCTACGTGAACGCATGGCGAATGATTGGACGTTTTAAGCTCCCCGTCACAGGATGTACCGCGACAAATCCTCGTCTTTGACAATGGCGTCGAGCTTGTCTTTGACGTAGGAGGCGTCGATGGTCACTTCGCGTCCGCTCAGCTCTGGACCGTCGAACGAAAGGTCCTCAAGTAAACGCTCGACGACAGTGTGCAATCGCCGCGCACCAATATTTTCAGTTCGTTCGTTCACGGTTGCGGCGATACGGGCAATCTCGTCGGCGGCATCTGCTTGAAAGGTCAACTTGACTTTTTCTGTTGCCAGAAGAGCTTCATACTGTCCCAGGAGAGCATTTTTAGGCTCTCGTAAAATACGCACAAAATCTTCTTGGGTAAGAGAGGTCAACTCGACACGAATGGGAAACCGGCCTTGAAATTCAGGAATCAAGTCCGAGGGCTTCGCGACATGAAATGCACCGGAGGCGACAAACAAAATATGATCGGTGCGAACCATGCCGTATTTAGTATTAACTGTGCTCCCTTCGACTAGTGGTAACAGGTCCCGTTGGACACCTTGGCGAGATACATCGGGTCCATGCAGCCCATCACGACTGGCGATCTTGTCGATTTCATCAATGAAGATAATTCCAGACTGTTCTACACGATCTATCGCTTCTCGCACCACTGCTTCTGAGTCGACCAGCTTATCCGCTTCCTCTTGAGTCAGTACTTCAAGCGCTTCCGGGACTTTCATCCGCTTTTGCTTGGTCTTCTTGGGCATCAGGTTAGAGAACATATCTTTCAGATGTTGCTCCATCTCCTCCATGCCTTGTGGTGCCATCACCTCGATAAACGGAGTGGCTGTCTTGGATACTTCGATCTCAACCTCACGATCATCAAGTTTACCTTCTTTGAGCATCCGCTGCATTTTGTCTCGGGTACTCTTTCCCTGTGGGGATTCCTCCGCTTCGCCACTAAACCCAGTGCGTGTTGGCGGAAGGAGCATATCAAGTAATCGTTCCACAGCTTGATCATGTGCTCGCACTTGGATGCGTTCTTTCGCTTCTTGTTTGACCATTCCGACGGCAAGTTCTGTAAGGTCGCGGACCATTGACTCAACATCGCGGCCCACGTATCCGACCTCCGTAAATTTTGAGGCTTCAACCTTGATAAAAGGAGCTTGTGCAAGACGCGCCAGACGGCGGGCAATCTCAGTTTTTCCGACACCGGTCGGGCCGATCATAAGGATATTTTTAGGAGCGATTTCATCACGCAGGTCTTCGGGGACTTGTTGGCGACGCCAGCGATTGCGCAAGGCAATCGCCACAGCGCGCTTGGCCTTATGCTGGCCAATAATATAGCGGTCAAGTTCGGACACAATTTCACGTGGAGTCATGACATGGAAGCGAATCTCAGGTGTCAATGCGCTCTCTCGGTCTGCAGTTTTTATCATGCTATAACTCCTCGATCGTAATCTGGTCATTCGTGAATACACAGATCTCCGCGGTTGTGCGCATCGCCTCTAGAGCGATGGTCCGGGCATCCAAATTTGCATGCTTGAGGAGTACCCGTGCAGCGGCAAGCGCGAAATTCCCTCCCGAGCCGATAGCAATAACTCCATCGTCTGGTTCGAGAACATCGCCCCCACCGGAGATGAGCAACGATGATTCTTTATCGGCAACAGCCATCAATGCTTCCAGGCGCCGAAGTACACGATCGGACCGCCAGTCCCTTGCTAGCTCTACGGCTGCACGCCGGAGGTTGTTGTTGTATTCGTCAAGCTTTTTTTCAAATTTTTCACATAAAGTGAGGGCATCGGCAGTGCTCCCAGCGAATCCTGCTAAGACGCGACCCTGCGCAAGTCGGCGAATTTTTTTAGCTGTGTGCTTAACAATGGCATTCCCCAAGCTGACTTGGCCATCACCGGCCATGACCACTTGATCTTTATGGCGCACACATAGAATGGTGGTGCCGTGCATGACTACGTCATTCATAGCACCTCCGGAGTCCACCGACGATTGTTATGCTCAGAGGAGCCTCCCTTGGATGTCGGGTTTCCCACTGTGGAATTTGGCAACAGAAGAAGCATACTCATATGTGGCAACTTATAACTGACAACGGACAACTGACAACTAGGGAACGATTTTATGCTCGTGGATGGGCTTTGTCGTACACCTGCATGAGGTGATCAAGGTTGACATGCGTATAGCGTTGGGTGGTTGACAGACTCGCATGTCCTAAGAGTTCCTGAATTGCTCGTAAGTCTGCGCCGGCATCGAGCAAATGGGTAGCAAAAGTATGGCGGAGAGCATGCGGACTGGTTTTGAGAGCAATACCGCATGTTCGCGCATACTGACCAACTAAGCGCGCTACGCTGCGTGTGGTAAGTCTCCCACCACGACTATTGAGAAATACTGCCGACGGAAACGAGAGCGCAGTTGCGAATAACTGCTTACGCCGTTTGGGGACAAGCAACTCAGGAATCTGTGCCCGGTAGTGTTCTAACGCGTCCAACGCTTTGCGTCCGATCGGAACAATCCGTTCTTTGTTGCCTTTGCCTTTGACATGAACGACTTCCAGAGTTGCATCAATGCTGTCCCAATTCAGGCTGACAAGCTCGCTTACCCGGAGCCCGCATGAATAGAGGACTTCCAACAGCGCACGATCCCGGAGCCCAGCAGGGGTGTCTAACGGAGGGGCTTCAAGTAAACGAAACATGTCGTCGACAACGAGATATGTGGGTAGTGGTTGATCTTGCTTTGGTGAGGTGATGAGCGCAGTTGGGTCACGTTCAAGTTCACCGTCTCGTACCAGAAAACGAAAGAAACTTTTGAGCGCAGAGAGTTTGCGGCCAATCGAGCTTTTTTTGTTGCGACGATGCAGGACCGAGAGGTAGGCATGAATCAGGTGGTGATCAACCTGTTTCAAAGAAATTTCTCGTCTCTCAGTTTGTGCTTTCGGCTTCTCAGCAAAAGCGAAAAATTGTTGCAAATCGCTCAGGTAATTACGCAGTGTATGGGAGGAAACACTTTTTTCTACCCTGAGGAATGTCGTATAGCGGTCCAGGAACACATCAATGTTTGTCATAGTATGATTGAGAAAGGCGTAACTATAGTAGCAAGAAGGTGCTGGCGAGAAAAGCTATTCCCGGAGATGCTATGCTGATCTGAGGTGAGCCTACACCCAGTGAAGGAGAGTGCGTATGCAGTGCCATCATTGCCACAGCGAGGTTGACGTGAAGGACCACATTGGGCGTGGCGACACGTGTCCAAGCTGTGGGGCAAATCTGCGGTGTTGTTTTAACTGTTTGTTCTATGATCCTGGGTATGCGAACGCCTGTCGGGAACCTCAGGTTGAGCCTGTGGTTGATAAAGAGGCTGCGAATTTTTGCGAGTTTTTCGCTGTTGGCCAACGTCAGGCACCGCGCTCCTCTTCTGCCGCTGATGTACGGGCCAAACTTGATGCCTTGTTCAAGAAGAAGTCATGAGAACGATAACAGGTAAAAAAGCTAACCAGAGGCCCTTGCCCAGCAGTGGGAACGGAGGACAATAAGTATATGAAACCCGGTCAGCCACGCTCTCCTCCTGAGCACTCCACAGCAATGCGGAGGGAGCACTGCGATCTCGACCAGGATGCGAGGAGGACTAAGTATGCAGGATAAGACGTACGTTATCACCGAAATTGTCGGTGTTTCGCAAGAGTCCATTTCTCAAGCAGTCAGTAACGCCATTGCTCGGGCAAATCAAACGCTGAAGGCGCTCGACTGGTTCGAACTCAAAGAAGTCCGAGGCACGATTGTCGATGGCAAGGTGGGACAATACCAGGTGACCCTTGATGCGGGATTCCGCTATCTCACAGACGAAGAAATGCGGGCGTGGGTGCAAAAGTGAGCGCCGCTTGCGCTGTTACCCTCACAGAGAAAAGACAACGGAGAGACAATCATGCAAGATAAAGTCTATAAAATCATCGAACTCGTCGGCGCATCCAGTTCATCTGTTGAGGATGCGATCCAGAATGCGGTCTCCCGCGCGAATCAAACCCTGAAAAACCTTGATTGGTTCGAGGTGGTTGAAACTCGCGGGCTGATCCAAGAGGGAAAAGTTAATCAATTTCAGGTGAAACTGAAAGTTGGCTTTCGCTTGGCGTCGTAGCGACCTGTGGAGGTACGCTCGCGGCGGGAAGATAAAAGCACTCGATGTACTCTTTGACCATACGGCGTGCAGAAAAAAGTGGAGCAATTGAGGCAATGGCCTCTTTCACTACATGGACCCAGCCGCGCGGAATACCATCAGAGTCACGTCGATAAAAGAGTGGCACAATCTCATTTTCTAAAAGCTGATAGAGGGCTGTGGCATCTTCAACGTCACGGTTCTCTATCTCAGCTAGGGGGCTGGTTGGACCAATCGTCCAGCCATTTCCGCCATTATAACCTTCACTCCACCAGCCGTCAGAGACACTGAGGTTCGGCACTCCATTCAGGGCTGCTTTCTGGCCGCTGGTGCCGCTGGCCTCAAGCGGTGGGATCGGATTGTTGAGCCAAACATCAACTCCCTGGACAAGAAATTTTGCCACACGAATATCATAATCTTCGACAAAGGCGATCTGTCCACCAATCCCGTATTCTTTCGCCAGGGTATAAACTTGATGAATGAGGTGTTTCCCCGGCTCGTCGGCGGGATGGGCTTTTCCCGCAAAGATGATTTGCACCGGCTTCCAACGGTCTTGTAAGAGTTTCTGTAGGCGCGCCAAATTCTGTAGCAGTAATGTTGCACGTTTGTACGTCGCGAAACGACGGGCAAAACCGATAGTCAGAGCTTCAGGATCAAGTAACGCTCCACTTGCCAGCACTTGCACGGGGTCCCGGTGCTCTTCTTTCCACAGCAGTCGGGCACGCTCACGAATGAAATGCATGAGTTTGTATTTGAGCCGGAGCCGTGTCCACCATAACTCTTCGTCAGGAATGTCGTGAATACGTAACCACACCGCGGGATTGTCGTGATTCCTGACCCAGTCCGGACCAAGATATTTGTCGTAGAGGCGGTCGAGTTCTGGGGCGATCCATGTTGGCGTATGTACCCCGTTGGTAATGGCCCTGATTGGTACCTGGTCGGTCGGAGTGTTAGGCCACAGGCGTTGCCACATGCGTCGTGAGACCTCTCCATGCGTTTTGCTGACGCCATTGCGATGCCCTGTCATTTGCATTGCCAGGACGGTCATATGGAACACGTCTCCCCAGGGTTCATGATGGCGCCCAAAAGCGAGAAATTGTTCCCGATCGAGACCAAGTTGGCCCCAGTAGTTGCTCAAGTATTTTTCTATTAAATGAAAAGGAAAAGCATCGTGTCCGGCTGGCACGGGGGTATGAGTGGTAAAAACAGTTGTGCGTCGGACTTCGGCGACTGCCTCATCGAAAGAGGTGCCGGCAGTGACAAGTTCGCGCACTCGCTCGATCGTGACGAAGGCGGCATGTCCTTCGTTCAAATGCCATAACGTCGGAGAAATTCCCAATGCCCGTAAGACACGGACACCACCAATTCCCAACAAAATCTCCTGGAGGATACGGGTTTCTTGATCTCCTCCGTAGAGACGGGCGGATAACTCACGATCCCACGGCGCGTTCTCTTCGACATCGGTGTCCATTAAGTATAAGATCGACCGACCCACTTGCACATGCCAGACCGTGACAAAGATCTGGCGATCACCGATAGGGACGGCAACAAGACACTGCTGCCCTTCAGACGCGAGGGCTGGCACTAACGGCGCGTATGCGCGATCCAGGTATTCATACACGGCCTCTTGTCGTCCATCGACGGAGAGGCGTTGATGAAAGTACCCTTGTGGATACATAAAGCCAACGCCGATAAACGGAAGGCCAAGATCACTGGCCTCTTTACAATGATCGCCGGCGAGGATGCCAAGCCCACCACCGTAAATTGGCAACGAATTATGAATGCCGAACTCCGCAGAAAAATATGCGACCGTTGCTTTTTTGAGTGAAGGAACTGCCTGCGCAAGCCAGGTGTCCGCGGTGGTCATATCCGTATCGAAGTTCAGGATCACTGCATCGTAACGGCGCAGGAACACCGGGTCCTGCGTAAGAGCCGTGAAGCGCGCTCTACCGACCTCCTGGAGGAGTTTGACAGGGTTATGTTGGGTTATAGCCCAGAGTGTTGGATCAATCGTAGCAAACAATTCTTCTGCTTCTGGGTGCCAGCTCCACCACAGATTGTAGGCTAAATCCTGCAAACGCTGAATCCGTGTCGGAAGCGATATAATCGTCGAATCCATGAAAAACGGTCCTCCCACCCATTATGAACATAAGCTTTCTTCGTCAGGGCAATCGGTTAAGGCCTAACATATCTTAAATCCGCTGTCTCTGACTGCTGGCGGAAAAACCCTACTTTCCCTATCGACAGTGAGTAGTTATATAAGGGGCGATTTTTAGCTCCACGTCTATTGTCGCTTCTACACATCTAATAATGGTAACGGAGAATTTGAAAAGAACGAAAGGAGATGAAGTGTATGGAAGCTCAAGAGAGGCAGCCCATCCCTCGTATTGGAGATCCGGCTCCCGACTTTAAAGCGATGAGTACGCATGGAGAAATTACCCTGTCGCAGTATACAAAAGCAGGGAAATGGGTCTTGTTGTTCTCTCATCCAGCAGATTTTACTCCGGTTTGTACGACAGAATTTATCGAATTCTCTCGCCTGGCCCCGGAGTTTGAGAAACGGAATGTCCAGCCCATCGGCTTGTCGGTTGACAGTATCTATGCCCATCTTGGCTGGGAACAAAATATCGAAAAGAATTTCGGGCAAAAGGTACCTTTTCCCGTGATTGCTGATCGGAGCATGGCGGTTGCTGCTCTGTATGGCCTCATTCATCCGGGCGCCAGCGACACGGCAACGGTACGCGCGGTGTTCTTGATCGATCCTAACGGGAAAGTCCGTTTTCTCATTTATTACCCGCTGAGCATGGGGAGAAATTCACAGGAGATTCTCCGAGCGATTGATGCTGCACAGGCCGCGGACAAACACGGCATCGCAACCCCTGTCAACTGGAAGCCAGGAGAGGAAGTCATTGTCCCACCCCCAGCGAGTGAGGCCGCACTGCGTGAACGTTTAGAGATGGGGAAAAAAGGCGAGGTCAATCAAACAGACTGGTATTTCTCGAAGAAGAAAATCTAGAGCTACCGCGCAGTCGATTGTAAAGGATCGTTGTTGGGCAAGAGATTAGTAGGGGTGTATGATTACACCCCTCTTTTTTGGGGTCCGTAGGATTAGGAGCAGGTCACGGTTATGCCTAATAACAAGGGAAATGTCCGTATTTACTTTGCAAATTTTGCTCGAACAGCTTGGTTTTTTGTCATTGGCACAATGCAGATGTTAGTTCCCGTGCATGCCCCACTCCAACCAATAAATTTCCGTCCTGCATCAGGGCGAGCTGTGAGCGTCACTGTTGTTCCGCTGGGATAGGTTTCGCTGCAATCTGTCGGACAACGAATTCCGGTAGGATTGCTCGTTACCGTTCCTTTGTTTTGTACGAGAACCGTTAATGAGAACAATTCAGAAGGAGGCGGAAGTGGTGACACTGTCGTGGTCGTGGTTGTCGTATTGTTCGTTATCTCAGGGTCTTGTTCATTGCCCTGGGTATTTGCGGTATTACTAAACGCCCCACTTGTCGTTGGTGTGACGACAATCGTAACTGTCGCACTTGCTCCACTCGCCAGAGAGCCGAGTGTACAAGAGATCGTTGCCGTGCCGCTGCAACTTCCTTGACCAGGAGTGGCAGAAACGAAGATTACTCCTGAAGGGAGGGAATCTGTGAACGTCACACCAGTTGCCGAAGAGGGACCGGTGTTCGTTACTGTAAAGCTGTAAGTGAGAGTGCCATTGACCTGAACTGGGTCAGGGGTATCGGTCCCCGTCAGAGACAAATTGGCGGTAGGTTCAGGGGGAGCATCAGCAAATTGAAACGTGAACGCATTACTATCTACTGCGTTGACGACAACAAAGAGATCGGAAGCTGGAGAATACGCCCAGCGTTTGTACGTTCCCCATTGCATGGCCGCTGGTCCTCCAGGGGAGGAGATTGCTGTCCACTGTAAGGTATCGAGATCGAGAGCATACACGGTATCCCCACCATTCCAGGCGACAATACGGTCACGGACAGGATCATACGCAAGGCCTGGATACCCACTGTTAATAATGGGTGCCCCGCCGGAGGTGACGAGCGGCTGTACCGTGTGCAGGATGCCTGGAGTGATATCGATAACCCAGGCTTGCTGATTCCCCAGCATGATAAATTTCTTACGTTTCGGATCGATGACGCCTGTAAGATGATAATCAATCCCGTATTTAGAACTTTCGGCAAAGTATTGATAGGAATTCGTCAGAGGATCGTACGTGTAGAGGTACTGTAAATCATGGAGATAGACCTTGCGTGTGTTGGGATCATAGGCGGTCACAATCCCGGGAGTCGCGCGAGGGATTGGTCCTGAGGGATGCATGCGCTGCCATTGCATGGTGAGGAAATCGAATAACCAGGTGTCGCGTCCAAAGAAGCCGAATCCGCAGGCCAGGGAACCTCCGAACGCAAAGAGTTGATCTTCATTTGGCAGGTAGACGAGGCTGTCATAAGTGTGACGGCTATTAGGCTGAGTCCCGTTGACGATCGATTGCATACAGCCCTGTTGGTAATAACTGTCCCATGCACAGTCCGGGGTACCCTGGGTGCAGGAAGAAGGGGCGGGTGGGAGGCCAGGATTGGTGAGGCGTTGTACTGTGTTCGTATTAAGATCAACGGCGTACAGTTCATTGCCATAGTAGTCGTTATGACCTCCTCCCCACACGATGAGTCGATTTCTTGTTGAGTCAAACGCTCCGCTACTCCAGGCCGCGGTTACTGCGGAACAACCTGTTGCCCCCTGAATTGACGGCTCATTTGGACAAACGTTGCGAATTTTGCTGTTGGGAAGTTCTTCCCAGCTACCGGATGCAAGTACACTGTTTATGATCGGTTGAGAACCTGCGTAGGCAAGAGGAAGTAAGACAAGACAAGTGAATCCGCTGAGAAGAAAAGATCTCACTCCTTGATGATACTGACCGCACTTCATGGTTTTCTCCTTGGAGAAATAGCTGCTCCTCGACGTGAAACAGGGAATCCATCCGTCCGTGGAAGAAGCTTCCGTGGACAGCGAATGACATAAACTACAGGTCGTCTTTTGTCAGGTATCAGGAAGCACAGGTGAGAGGAAAAGCCGCCCTATGAGGAACTATCGGCACGGTCGGCGAAGATTTAGTGGGTACGTACCGAGGTCTAAGAACGGATGCCACAGTTAGGTTCGTATCTGTCGAATTCGGCGATTGAGGCGTTTCCTTGTACCTGGGTGGCTCTTGTAGAGAAAAGCTGAGGCAAAGTACAGTTGAAAAACATTGATGACAAGCGGAGGGAACCATGTCATCTCCAGCTCAGCCGCGCTATACACCAGAGCATTATCTTGCCCTTGAACGCCAGGCACAACACCGAAGCGAGTACATAAACGGTTCCATCTTTGCGATGGCTGGAGCCAGTCGGCAACATAACCTGATTGCCGGTAACATATTTGGTGAATTGCGCGCCCAGCTCAGAGGTCGACCTTGTGAAGTCTACATTAACGATATGCGAGTCAAAGTGAGCGTTACGGGGTTGTACACCTACCCAGATGTGATTGCCCTTTGCGGTGAACCTACCTTTGAGGACGCGCATGTCGATACGCTTCTCAATCCCAGCGTCATTGTAGAAGTATTGTCTGATTCGATGGAAGCGTATGATCGCGGCGAGAAGTTTGCCCACTATCGTCGGCTAGAGTCGCTCAGAGACTACGTCCTCATCGCCCAGGACAAAGTACGAGTTGAACACTACGTGCGGCAAGGCGAGCAATGGGTTCTTTCTGAAGCCAGTGCTTTGAGCAGTACGGTCCCTCTGTCTTCAATCAGCTGTGAGGTGACACTACGGGACATCTACGAGAGAGTTGAGTTCCCAGGAAATGAAACCGGAACCCCAAGCCGCAGCGGAGTTACCTGACCACTGCTCTGTACCGCGGCTGGCCAACAACACGTTTGGACCTTTTCACTCATTGGCAACATCTTCTCCCGATAAACCTGGAGGAAACATTATGTCAGAGGTCACTCACTATCTGTATCGAATCCAGCCTTCTCGACTGGCAATGCTCACAGACGGTCCTACCTCCGAAGAAGCGGCAATCGTTGCGCAGCATTTTGCCTACCTCCAGGAGTTGACCGAACGAGGGATAGTCGTGCTGGCGGGACGGACTTTGACTACGGACGAGCGCAGTTTCGGTATTGTGATCTTCCGGGCTGACTCTGCAGAGGCGGCGCGCATCGTGATGGAACAGGACCCGGCAGTCCAACACGGAGTGATGCGAGCAGAGTTGTATCCGTATCGCATCGCCCTAATGGCCAAAACAGAGAAAATGTTGGGTAAGGATCGCCCGGGCCGAGAGAGAGGTCGAGTGTGGGGTGAAACGGTCAGCATTCGCCTGTTCATGCAAATGAACCGTGTGTAGGGTGCGCCATGCGCACCAGGCCTCCGATCTCGTTTGACTTTTGCGGGTTCTCTGTAGGATTATAAAAACATCTGTGGGGCGTTTGGCTGCTGGGGTTCATCAATGCGCTATTTACATGAGTGAGCGGCCAGGGAAATGACCGCTCACGAGTGAGAGGAAATCGGATATGCCTTTCTCGATTGCCATCACATGTTGTTGCAAAACTAGAATCTCTCTAGGCCTCTTTCCTTTACAACTACCTATCAAGATCGCTGGTTGGGTTGGGTAAGGTCAGCGTCGATAAGGAGGCCCTTCTGCAGCCAAGCGCCAATAGTCCCTGAAAATGAGCGAAATTTTGAGCTGTGGCGAGACGGTCTTGCACTCCAGTCAACGGTTAGATCTCTACATCGTTGTGCGGAATTGAGGTAACAGTTTGGCAAAAGGAGTCTTCACGACGAAAGCGAACCCCACTTACGACGATCTGCCGGAGGATCGTTATCACTTCCCTAGGACTTACCTTAATCAGGTAAAAGCCACTGTTGGAGATTGGATCGTTTATTACGAACCTCGGAGGCAAGCCTCAGATCCCTCGGGACGAGGAGGCCGTCAGGCTTACTTTGCAACTGCGAGAGTGCAACGAATTGAAGCAGATGCGCGCTTGGAAAATCATTACTATGCTTTCGTGACGGACTTTCTGGAGTTCGAGAATCCTGTCTCATTTCAGGAGGGAGGAAAATATTTGGAACGCAGCCTCGTGAAGACGAATGGAAGCACAAATAAAGGGGCATTCGGTCGCGCCGTTCGATTGATTTCTGACGACGAATATCAGCTTATCCTACAGCTTGGGTTTGCCAACTCTATTATTCACCAGTCTAAATATTATGATGAAGCGAGAATTGCTGAAGAGCCAACAGAATATCAGCGGCCTATTGTCGAACAAATAATTTCTCGTCCATTCAGAGACGTGGCTTTTACAAAAAATGTAAGATCGATTTACGACTTCACCTGTGCAATGACCGGTCTGAAGCTTATTAACGGAGGAGGTCGCCCTGAAGTCGAAGCTGCTCATATTCGTCCTGTGGGCAATAATCACAACGGTCCAGATTCACTCCGAAATGGTATTGCTCTTTCTCGGAGTATCCATTGGATGTTCGATAGAGGGCTTCTTTCTCTGACGGATGACTATGAGATTCTTACAGTCAAGAAGCTTGTTCCTGACCCTGTCAAACGACTCCTTAATCCTGATGGTAAAATTTTACTTCCAGTAGATCCCAGACGGTGTCCGCACCCGCAGTTCTTAAGGTATCATAGAGAACAGATCTTCAAAGGGTGAAAGTAACCGCAGGAACGAAAAAATACGTCGCCGCGGCGATTGTGCTTGAGTTGGGTATCAACCTCTCCGTCCCAGAGCCCGCATTTTCCACACCCTTGGTGATGAATTAATCAGCGGCGAAACAGTCCCTGTTATCGAGTTAGTCAAGAACGCTGATGACCCGGACGCGACACCGGGGCTCTCTAAAACCCCTCCAACCGCGCCAGCCGTTCCCGAGTGTCGAGTATTACGGGTAGCCTCTGTCCACCCGTGAGGATTTGCGAACGACTGGGGAGATAAATGGAGCCAAGTCGTTCCTGTGGGAATTACCAGCAAAAACGGCTTACAGTTCCGCAAGTATTGCGGTTGTTGCCATCACGCCGGGAAACGTCAGCCGCTGATAAGGCTCGGGGAGTTGAAGAACCATCTGTTCAAAGCGGCTTCTGATTGCTGCAAATCGGTTGGTGAAATTGGTAACGAGCCGTAAGTCATGGGTAATCACGAACTCGACACCAACACGCTGAGCTTGCAAATCTACTCCGAAGCTCCCATACGCGAGGACAATAGCGTCCTCGGGTGAAAAGCCTTCGTCTCGTAATCTTCGCGCCCAGCGCCGCAGGTAGCGGCCCTTCTGGAGCGTTAGGGTCTGTGCCTGAAGTGCAGCAGCAAAAACTGGTGGACGTCGTTCCAGAATGTGGGCTGTTTGTTCTGTAATATACAGGAGAGTATTACGAGCGCGCAGATGGAACCAAATATTAGTGGCTTCGGCCTGAGTCAGCGTTGGCGGCTGATTGAGTGCAAACCGTACTCGCGCTTCATAGACGCGTCGAACGACTCCTTTATCGAGCAGGACGCTCTGCGGTCGGAAGCTCAACCTCATCTCCTTCTGCGTCTGCTTCTATGGATTCCTCGCCTTCGTTCCATATCGTGTCTTGTTGCTCCTCGCTGAGCGCCTCATAGCGGCGGGCTTCGACCTCAGCCTGCCGACGTTGCTCCGCGTCAAGCGTGTTCCACCACGCCTGTGTCTCCGGGTCGGTGACTCCTTGGTACACCAGCAACCCTTCCGCAACCTCAACCAGCGCAAGAGCATCACCAGGATGTAAGCCACGCCGCTGGATTACTTCAGCTGGAATAGTAACTTTGCCTTCAGCGTCAACGACCAGTCTTTCTATTGCGGATTCCTTCATCTCAGTCTTCTCTTCACTGTTATTAAAACTCCTCCAACCGCGCCAACCGTTCCCGATGATACGTCGCGTCACCGAAGGCAAACTCATTCCACTTCGCTCGCTTGAACCAGAAATGCATGTCATGCTCCCAGGTGAAACCGATACCGCCGTGCATTTGTACTGCGCGATTGGTGGTCCGCGCATAGACATCGGATAGACGGGCTTTAACGAGCGACGCCGCACGCGAGGCTTCCTCGGGAAGTGCATCAAATGCATGGGCTGCGTACCACACGAGAGAACGAGCTGGTTCGATCTCACTGACCATTTCTGCTGCCATGTGTTTCAGGGCTTGGAATGACGCGATTGGCCGGTTGAACTGCGTGCGGACCTTAGTGTAATCGACCGCCAGCTCCAGTGCTTTCTGCGCCCCACCCAGACTGTCTGCCGCTAAGGCGATACAGGCAGCGTCAAGCAAATGAGCGAGAATCTTCCAGCCGCTGCCTTCTTCGCCGACAAGAGCGGTTTTTTCCACAGCAACGTTTTTGAAACTCACTTCATGTACCCGCCGTGTCTGATCAAAGATGTCGAGCGGGGTCAGGGTAATGCCCGGAGCATCACGATCAACGAGTAGCAGACTGATTCCGTGTTCCCTTTTTCCCTCTGTACGGACAGCAGTGAGCAGAACATCAGCAACTGAGGCGAACGGCACGAACATTTTGCTGCCAGAGATGGAATAACCATCACGTTTTTTCTTCGCTTTGAGCTGCACCCCGCTCGCATCCAGTCGATCGTTCGCTTCAATCAGAGCTAATGTTCCGATAGCGTCGCCAGAGGCTAACCGCGGCAACCACTGCTTTTTTTGAGCGCCACTCCCACCTTGCATGAGAGCGAGAGTGACCAGGACGGACGAAAACATGAATGGTCCTGGGACCACCGCGCGCCCCATTTCTTCTAACAGCACAGCCATGTCGAGCATGTGTAAACCCAAGCCCCCATAAGCTTCAGGAATCAACAATCCTGTCCACCCTTGCTCTACCATCTTCCGATGTAACTCGCGGGAGAACCCGTCCGGTTCGGTGTACAACGACCGAACAAGTGTCGGTGGACATTCTTGCGTGAGGAACTCTCGGGCTGATTGCTGTAACATCTCTTGTTCTTCTGACAGACCAAAATCCATACTTTCGACCTCTGGAACGTGATGCGTGTTATGTGTTTCTTCTGACCCTAGACGCTAAACTCTAGACGGTTACTCAGCCAGACTTGGGCATTCCCAACCCCCGCTCGCTGATAATATTTTTCTGAATCTGCGACGTACCGCCACCGATAATCAAACCAAGAGTGAACATGAACTCATACTGCCAGGTGCCGTTGTCGATCACATGCGCTGCTCCCTTCTTGAGGGGGGCGTACGAGCTCATAATTTCTAGGGCAAGAGCACAGATGTCGTGGTTGAGCTCGGTCCCAACTAACTTGTTGACCATGGCCCCGATCCCAGGCGAGCGACCTTTGATGGCGTTGGTAAGTTGACGATAGGAATGGTACTTCATCTCTTCTACCCGTATGAGGAGGTCGGCGAGTTTCTGGCGTATGATCGGGTCGTCTGCTGCGGGTTCGCCGTAGCGTTGATGCGTTCGGGCTAAACGAATAAGGTTCTGCATCATGAGCTGGGTCCGGGTGGTAGAGCCGAGCATGTTCCGTTCATGAAAGAGGGTATTGTTGGCAACCATCCAGCCCTGGTGCAATTCGCCCACAAGGTTGGTCCGCGGGACACGAACGTTGTCAAAAAAGACTTCGTTAAAGCCAGCGTCGCCGGTCATTTGCACCAACGGCCGCACAGTGATCCCCGCGGTTTTCATGTCGATTAAAATATAAGAAATGCCCCTGTGCTTCGGAGCATCGGGATCAGTGCGGACCAGACAAAACATCCAGTCGGAAAATTGCGCGTTAGAAGTCCAGACCTTCTGACCATTGACGATAAACTCATCGCCGACGATCTCGGCTCGTGTGCGAACCGAAGCGAGGTCTGAGCCTGCGCCTGGTTCCGAATACCCCTGGCACCAAATCTCCTCTGCCGTCAGAATCTTCGGCAGATAGCGACGGCGTTGCTCCTCCGTACCATACTGAATCAGGGTTGGCCCTAGCATTGATAATCCTGAGGCGCCGATCATGCCTGGCGCCCGCGCCAATACCAGCTCTTCGTTGACAATAGTTTGGCGCATGATATCAGCATCCTGGCCTCCATATTCTTTCGGCCAGTTCATCGCTACGTAGCCAGCTTGATACAGTTTGGCTTGCCATTCTTTAGCGCGCCTGACCCGCTCTGGATCGTGCGGCATGAGGTCGCTAATCGCTTTATCCTTCGGTGGCAGGTTCTTTTTCAGCCACCCCCGGACTTCCTTGCGAAAAGCTTCGTCTTCTTTTGAGTAGGCCAGTTCCATCGAAATCTCCTAAAACGTACAGCGTAAAACGTAAATACGTAAAACGTGAAGAAGAAAAGGTGGGGTGGTTACGTATGACGTTTCCGTTTTCTGTCCTAAAGGTTGTAAAGTCGTTTCGTGTTCTCTCCCAGGATTTTCTGTTGGGCTTGGACCGGCAAATCCTGGCAGGCTTCTTTCACCTCGTCTACAACGCCAGGGAAAGTGCAATCAAAATGCGGGTAGTCGGAACCCCAGATAATGCAATCTTCCAGCCCCATTGCCGCGACAACCCCGATCGAGTGTTCGTCGGGGTCCATAGAAATGAAGCACTGTTCACGAAACATGTCACTTGGTCGCCGTTTCAGCCATGGAACGTAATGTCCCATCTTGTCGAAATGTCCATCCATGCGGTCAAGCCAGTGACCAATCCAACCCAGGCCAGCTTCTAAGAACGCCACTTTCAGTTGGGGAAATTTGCTCAACACTCCACCACAGACAATATCTAAGCATGCGCCTTGCATTTCCCAGGGGTGGCACACCATGTGAAAGAAGAATGGATCTTTGTAGCGTTCTTGCCCTAACGTCGGCATCTTGGTGCCGAAGCTACCATGAACAGCCACGGGGACATGGAGTTCCTGGGCTTCGCGCCAAAGCGGATCATATGCAGGGTCGCACAGGCGTCGGCCATTGAACGGATTGGGACGCACAAACACCGCTTTCATTCCTAAATCTTTGACCACACGGCGCAGCTCTTTCACGGCTTCGTCAACATCTTGGAGCGGCAGCGGAGCGACACCAAAGAACCGCTTGGGGTATGGCTTACAGAAATCGGCGATCCAGTTGTTATAGGCCCGGCAGGCCACGGCTGCGAGTTGTGGGTCGTCGAGGTCGCCGTAAATCAGCCATAAACTGGGGTAGAAAAAGGCGACTTCGATACCTTCCATGTCCATATCTTTGATCCGGGCATGCGGATCATACCCACCCGGAACAATTTCGTCCCAGGCCATGGTGCGAGCACGGTGCGGATCGGAGAGCCCGCCAGGCGTGCAGGCTGCCGCAATCGCCATATTCCGATCGCGGCGGATCTCGCCGTTGATTTTGAGACAATCAACGCCTTCTTGGTCGCGGGCAATTTGGATCACTCGCTCTCGATAGGCTGGTTCTGTGTACTCTTGCCATATCGTTCGTGGTTCAAGAATGTGTCCGTCTGCGTCAACGATAGTCGGCATACATCCCTCCTTCTTGCTTTGATTGAGTCATTGGTCTATTGCCTTATTGTTGCAAGGTGGAAATGACTCAACGATAAAATGAAGTCCTTTTTCTTCTTCAGCCTTCTCCGCCTTCGTCACTTGGAAGCACGACCTCTTCACTTTCCACCATGAGTCGCAAGTCGAAATTCCGGACACGCGGCGGAGCTACGCACAGAGGGGTCAAGGAGTTCAGCAGGTCGTGTGCGAGATCACTCTCAGCGTATGCTTGCAGGTCTTTATTGTTGCGCCACGAACTTACGGCAATAAAATCATCACCGCTGTGCATAATCTGGACGAAGAGGAACCCTGAGACTGTACGGATAATTTCCAACCGCTCTTGCGCGAGTTGCATAGCGGTTTCCAGTTGTCCCGGCTTTACTCTTCCTTCCAACACGCGACAGTTATTCATGCCTTCTCCTCTCTTTGCGCAGGACACTAAGCCTCCAGATGTGTGATTGTCAATCAGACAGTTTTGGTAGAGCGATGGTAACCGTATTACTAATGCGCTCATACGTCGGACTTGCACCGCTCTCCTCTTTCAGCCCTTTCAAGGAGACCTGACAGCAGGCATCCTTACCTTCGAGTGCCTGCCAATCCAGTCCTGCGCCCGAAACTTCAAGGTCAAGCGCAATTAACCCAGTGGAGAACTCGAACGGTGGCACTTGCCCTGCCAATTTTCCGTTCGGCTCAAGTGGAAACACAAGGACAGCCTTATACGGTAACGGCAGCTTGATTCCTGGTTCAAGGTCGTAGTTCATCGTGACGCGGAGGGTGTGTTCGTCCTCACGCGTCAGGGTGACGTCACTGATCTTGACGAGCGCTTTGCTGACTTCTCGCTCAGGAGAAGTGCAGCCGAGAAAGAGAAAAAAGAAAAGAAGAGGAAAAAGGAGACGCAAGATGGAAACGAACGACTGTGACAGAGAGGAAGCAAGACGATTCACCGTTCTTTCTCTTTTCTGTCTCAGTTGCAGGCCTGCCGGAGGAAGCACGGGAAAGAGGTGACCCAGCTGTCCTTGAGCAGCATGTGTCATCTTATATCCCCACGACTTCCCGAGCGATTGCCGCACGAACATGACAGTGTGCGCTGCCCATTTCTGAGATGCGGACATCAGCGATCGTACTGACGAGCATGGCAGCTTCGGTGATGTCGATATGCATACGGTCCATCATAATACGCACGAGTCGATCGAGAGCGGCGTTTGCAGCCGCTTCCACGGTATCGCTATCCCCCATAGCAATGACTTCTCGTGGTGTAGTCACGAGAGGGTGCGTCAATGGCAATTCGCTCGCAATACGGCAGCGCAATGTCACTTCAGCCGCGATTTCTACTGCCGAGGCGGCAACTTCGCCATCACCCATCTTGGCGTGAACGTCTTCGATCGTCAGGAGCCCACCCTCAACAAAGACCGGCAGATATACTGTCGACCCAGGGCCGAGCTGACTATTACTCAACTGGCCACCAAACGCCCCAACTGCGCTGCTCGGGAGAGAACCCTGAGCTGGAGCGAGTCCGATCTTGCTCACATTGGGAATGAACGGAAAGGAGAGCGTCTCACTATAACGCACCTGATTTCCTTCAATCGGCACGATCTTTTTGCGAAACTCGACCTTGTCCTTGAACATACCATACCCAGGGATAGCGACGACATACCCGAAACCTTGAGTTGGACGAATATCTAAAACATCGACCGCAAGAACTTGCCCAGGAGTGACTCCTTCAATAAACACCGGGCCGGTCATCACTGTCAGTTGCTCCGTGGGCCAGGCGTGGCCATCGTTCCACTCACGAAAGCGGTCGTTGGTTTCCATGACGAACACCTCGCCGGGTTGGACTCGGGCCGCTGGGGAATGGGACGCGTCAAAGGTACGAACAACGTGTTCTTTGGTGATTTTTTGCATGATGCACCTCGTATGGTTAGATAAGTTTCACATCGCGGGCAAACTGTTCCATCATTTTTGCCATTTCTTCATAACTTCGGGCAAAGTTAAAGAACGCGAGATAGAGGTATGTTGCGCCCAACTCTTGATAACGGGGAATATCTTCGAGCATAGCCTCGGGGCGTTTTCCACGGGGAGAAACACAGAGCGTGACATTGGCCAGGTCACGTCCGGCTTTCGCAGCTTTTTCCTTGAGCTTATCAAGTCGCTCGGCAAATTCTTGAGGGCTAAATACCACTGCCGCCCAACCGTCACCATACTCGACAATGCGCCGCAGAGCAGGCCCAGTATGGCCCCCGATCCAGATAGGAGGATGGGGTTTCTGGACCGGACGGGGCTCGCAACTGACCTCTGGAAAGCGGTGGAATTTTCCTTCGAACCGTGGATGTTCGCTGGTCCATAACTCCTTCATTACGGCCACTGTTTCATCACTAAGCGGGCCACGCTGAGCGAACGGCGCATTGAGTGCATGAAATTCTTCTTCCATCCAGCCAACGCCAACACCGAGGATAACCCGACCTGACGAGAGGACATCCAATGTCGCAACGGTTTTGGCAGTCACCACCGCGTTGCGATGTGGGAGAACCAACACCGCGGTGCCGAGCCGGACTTTAGTGGTACATGCGGCGACGAAACTCAGCACGCTGAGAGGTTCAAGCAACGGCTCTTTCGGGTCCATGGGGAAATTGCCGCTCGCGGTATACGGGTAGCGTGAGTCGATCTGTTGGGGAATGACGACATGGTCCGCGGCCCACACCGAATCAAAACCGAGGGCTTCTGCCGTCTGCGCAGTATTGCGGATGTTGTTGAGGACATCCCCTCTGGCCAATGGGCCGATGTGGGGTAAAAAGGCTCCGTATTTCATGTTGTTCCCTCCTGCGGCTTTCGACTAGCACATCTCTGCTTGAACGCCAACGCGCGGTGGTAATCAATGAGGGGACATGCTAACAAGTCCTGTGCTCGAATCGCTTCGGGTGGCAACAACTTCGCGAATCGCCACGTATGGGGAAAACGATGTCAAGTGTACGCCTCTTATTGGTACGGCACGGCGAAACGACCTGGAACCAGGAAAACCGCTGGCAAGGACAAGCTGATGTTCCGCTCAGTGAGCCGGGACGTGAGCAAGCTCGCCGTCTGGCGCAACGATTGTTCGCAGAACGACGCCAAATTCACGCGATCTATGCGAGTGATTTACTCCGCGCTTTTGAGACGGCAGAGATCCTGGCTGAGACGTTGCGCGTACCGCCCATGCCCGCGAGCGGGTGGCGGGAAATGAACATTGGGGTGTGGAGTGGACTCACCACAGCTGAAGTCATTGCTCGCCATAGTGAAGAATGGGAACGGTTACGGATGGGGGAAGATTTGCCTCGTGGTGGTGGTGAAACCTTTGCGCAATTTCAGGGACGGATTGTTGCATCTGCGCGCGACCTAGTTGAACGGCATGCCGGAGAACAGATTGCGGTCATTACGCATGGCGGTGTGGTGCGTGCGTTCTTATTACACTGTCGTCGATTACCAATGAATCAATTCCGTCAGATTGATAAGATCGGGAATACTGGACTCAGTGAAGTAACGCTGTTTGCTAATGGTGATGCCGTCGTGCATACCGTGAATGATGTGAACCACCTTGATGGTGCCGCATTAGTCGGTGAGGCGGTGGATGCGTGAGAAGATGCAAATAATGAAGAATGCAGAGTGAAGAATGCCGAAGCTCCTTCTCTCCGTTTCGCTCTTTCGTGCAGATTTCCTTGGCCTTTTGTCGCTTCTTCCCTTCTCCCTGTAGCCTATTGCTCCCTTTTGCCGGTTCCCCGTTTTCCCTTTCACCTTTTTAGGATATGCATTTTCTTTCCTCACGTTGGGTACAAATCGGCATTAGTCTTGGTCTCTTTGCCCTGTTGTTCTACATCATCGACGTCGGAGCGTTTGTTCAGCAGTTGCGTGGTATTCGGTTCGAGTTCTTCACATTGGCATTGATTGGCTATCTCCTCAGCCAGGTATTCAGCGGCTACAAGTGGCAAGTGCTTGCTCGTCCGTTCGGCTTTCTGCAGCCGTTGCGCACGTTTGTGGTGTACTACTTCGTCGGAATGTATCTTAATCTGTTTGCGCCAAGTACGGTCGTTGGTGATGTCGGCCGTGGCGTATTGTTAGCGGCCAACAGTGGACGAACAGCTGCGGCGTTACATTCGGTGGTGGCTGATCGTGCGAGCGGATTCGTCATGCTGCTGTGGGTGAGTACAACCGGCTTTTTCCTCTTCGGGGCACGGGTGTTACCGCCGGTGTTATGCTGGGGAGTCACTGCAGCAGCAATTGCGGCGGTGGTCGGATGGTGGGGCCTGCCCCGCATCGTTGAATCACTCTTCATGCCTCAGCATATTATTTCTCGTGCCGTCGCGAAGGTCATTGGACCATACCGTCTCCAGCCTGCAGCGTTAGGGGCGGCATGTGTTATTTCGTATATCTTTCACTGGTTCCAGTTGAGCTTACAGGTTGTTCTTGCTCACGCAGTCGGATTGCACGTGCCGTTCTGGTACTTCGTGTTATTTATTCCACTCGTCCATATAATAGGAGCATTGCCGATTAGTTTCGGGGGCTTAGGAGTACGCGAGGGTGGGTATGTGACCTTCCTGGCATTGATTGGCATAGGTAAAGATCAAGCATTAGCCCTCGGGTTTTTGTGGAGCGCGCTTGTATTGCTGGCTGGAGTGATTGGCGGATTAGTGTTGTTATTCTCGGCGGAGGCAAAGGCAGTACTGACGAGGACGGGGCAGGTTAGTACCCCGTCATGTTGACTCTGAGAGGCAGAAAGGCAAAGTGTCATGCCCGCGCAGGCGGACATGACGGAACTCCTGAAGGCTGACCTATTGATAACTGACAACCAAAAAACTAAAAAAACGTTGGCCTTATCAGGATCGTTTCTTCCCGGCCAGCACCGACCGAGATCATCTTCACCGGAACACTCACTAATTGTTCGACCCGCTCGACGTAGCGACGGGCGTTGAGCGGCAGGGCGTCGAGACTGCGGATGTCGGTGAGCCGCTCTGACCAGCCCGGCAGGTCTTCATACACTGGTGTGAGTTGTTCCAGTACCTGGGCACTGGCCGGAACTTCATCAAAGCGTTGTCCTTTATACTCATACGCCGTGCACACGCGGAGCGTCGAAAATCCGCTGAGCACGTCGATCTTAGTCAAAGCAAAGCTATTAACTCCGTTCAGTCGCGCCGCGGTGCGCGCAACAACCGCATCAAACCAGCCACACCGACGGGGGCGGCCTGTAACCGTGCCAAACTCGCCACCATCACGACGAAGCTTCTCGCCCTGCGCGTCCAGCAATTCGGTTGGAAACGGTCCACTGCCAACGCGGGTGGTGTACGCTTTGGAAATACCAATGACATTGTGGATTTGTTGTGGGGCAATCCCGGCGCCGGTACATACCGCTCCAGCGACGGTATTCGATGAAGTTACATAGGGATAGGTGCCGTGATCGACATCCAGCATCATCCCTTGCGCGCCTTCAAATAAGACTTTCCTCCCACGCATAATTTCGTCGTGGAGATAACGTGACGTGTTGGTAACGTAAGGAGCAAGCCGGTCACGCAAGCGACAGTAACTGTCGAAGATAGGTTGATACTCAAGTGCGTTTTCTTGCAGGATCGTTCCTAGGTAGAGGTTTTTTTCCTTAATGTTACGAGCGAGCTTCTCACTGAAGACCTTTTCATCGAGCAAGTCAATAAAACGGATACCGACCCGGGCCATCTTGTCTTCGTAGGTTGGACCAATCCCCCGGCCAGTCGTGCCGATGCGCGCTTCTCCGCGTTGCCGTTCGCGGGCAAGGTCGACCGCTTTATGGTAGGGCATAATAAGATGGGCGGTATCGCTAATTTTGAGCAACGAGGAGTTGGTGAGGCAGCCTTGCTGTTGGAGCGTGTCGATTTCTTCAACCAGAGTTTCCGGATCAACGACGACGCCATTGCCGATCACACAGACTTTTCCGTCGTGTAATACCCCAGAAGGAATCAGACGGACGATGGTCTTCTTGCCGCCGACGACCAGGGTGTGACCCGCATTACTACCCCCTTGAAAACGGACAATGATGTCAGCTTCACGTGCCAGGAGATCGACAACCTTACCTTTTCCTTCGTCCCCCCACTGTACTCCAACGACGACCACGGTACTCATAGGCCCTCCGTCCTTACAGGCGGATTTGTTGGGCGGAAATGACCGGTCCCAACGTACGCAACTCTTCAAGCACTGCGGCTGGCACTTGGCCATCGACGTGAATTAACGCGATAGCCTTGCCGCCACTCTTATCGCGCCCAAGTTCCAAACTTGCAATGTTGATGTGATGTTTGCCGAGCAAGGTGCCGACCGTACCGACAACCCCTGGGACATCGCGGTTATTCAGCACTAAGATATAGCCTTCGGGCACAGCTTCCAGGTACATTTCATTTACTCGCACCAGGCGGACAGCTTTGTTACTAAAAACCGCACCTTCAACGGTTGTCGTACTGCTTTCAGTAATAACCTTGACCTCCACAGAGTTAAGAAAATCGCTAGGACGGTTACTCCGCGACTCAACCACGCGAATGCCACGTTCACGGGCAATAAGCGGCGCGTTCACATAATTCACGGGTGATTCCAACACCGGGTTCAATAATCCACGTAACACCGCAGCCGTCGCCGCTGCAATATCGTATTCGACAATATCCCCATTGTATTCGATCTGGACTTCTTGGGGGGCATCGGTGGCGGTCTGCGCAACGAAGCTGCCGAGTTTTTCACCGAGAGTAAGATACGGTTGAAGAATCGATAGCTGCTTGGCAGTTAGTGCGGGAAAGTTTACCGCATTCTGAATGACACCATTGGTGAGGAAGTTGGCGACCTGGTCGGCAATGGCAATGGCAACATTAATTTGCGCTTCGTCAGTGGCTGCACCGAGATGGGGTGTACAGATGACGCGGTCGTGATGAATCAACGGATGGTCCGCAGGCGGAGGTTCGTCGATGAAGACGTCAAGGGCGGCGCCAGCGACCTTGCCACTATTCAGTGCGTCCAGCAGCGCAGTTTCGTCGACAATGCCCCCGCGAGCACAGTTAACGATGCGCACCCCTTTCTTCATTTTCGTGAATGCGGCGGCATCGATAAGGCCGCGTGTTTCCTTGGTTAGCGGTGTATGAACCGTAATGAAATCCGCATTGGCATAGATCTCGTCAAGCGAGGCAATTTCTACTCCGAGTTTGGCCGCTGTCTCGGGTGAAACAAACGGATCAAATGCTAAGACCCGCATTTTGAGTCCGAGCGCACGGTCAGCGACGATCGCACCGATATTGCCAAGGCCGACGACTCCCAGGACTTTGTTGCAGACTTCGCTTCCTGTGAACTTTTCTCGCTCCCAACGACCGGCTCTAAGCGAGGCGGTTGCTTGGGGGATATTGCGGGCCAAGGCAAGGAGAAGGGTTAGGGTATGCTCCGCGGTAGTAACATTATTCCCTCCGGGGGTGTTCATGACGACGATACCCTGCTTGGTCGCAGCTTCAACATCGATGTTATCGACCCCGATACCTGCACGACCAATAACGCGAAGATTGGTTGCGGCGGCGATGACCGGCTGAGTCACTTTCGTGCCACTCCGGATGATTAACCCATGGTAGGCGGGCAGTATCCGGGCTAACTCTTCAGAGGGAAGCTTTGGGCGAAGATCAACTTCAATGTCTTCATACGCGCGTAAGCGCTCTAACCCTTGCTCAGAAAACGGATCAGAAATCAGGAGTTTGTGTGCCATGTCTGTACTCACCCTACCGGTGGCCACCCGTCAAGAAGTATTTCTTCCGCTCGACGGACCCCCTTCCCTAGTTCAAGGGTTTGTCCGAAACGACACAAGGCCATTTCGAGCGTACTTATCGCGGTGATCACATCAAAGGGCCCTGCATAGCCAATATGTGAAATCCGGATAATCTTTCCCTTGAGATGATCTTGTCCACCAGCGATATCCACCCCCATCCGATCGCGCATATATTTGAGTAATCGTGAGCCATCGACCCCCTCCGGTAGCCAGACTCCGGTGGCGGCTGGACTCGGATCGTCTGGAGCGAGTAAAGCTAGCCCCAAGGCCTGAGCCGCTGCGCGGGTGGCACGTGCCAGGAGTGCATGGCGCATAAAGATATGCTCAAGCCCTTCTTCCTTAAAAAGCCGCAAGACCTCGTGAAGTCCGTTGATTAACGAGATTGCAGGCGTATAGGCCGTTGTGTGTTTTTGTTGTTCCTTGTGCTCTCGTCGTAAATCGAAATAGAAACGTGGTTGTTTTGTCGCCTCAACTTGCTGCCATGCCTTCTCACTGAGGGCGAGAAAAGAGAGACCTGGCGGTAACATCAGCGCCTTTTGAGATCCGGTGATCAAGATATCGATACCCCAGCGGTCCATCGGGGTATCTGTTGCGCCTACGGCTGTGATGCCGTCGACAATCAGTAATGTCGGGGTATTGTGGGTGAGAGTGGCAATTTGTTCCACTGGGTGGAGCACGGTGGTAGACGTTTCGCTCGCCTGCATGAGAATCGCCCGGGTTTGCGGATGCGCTTTGAGTGCGGTTGCCACCGCATCAACAGTGACTGCTTTTCCCCATTCCACTTTTATTTCAACTACTTGTACATTAAACGATTGGCTGATTTTAAGCCAGCGTTCGCCAAACTTGCCGCCGTTCACCACAATAACGGTATCCCCAGGGGAACAGGTATTGGCGACCGCTGCCTCCATAGCACCGGTTCCGGATGCAGCAAGGATAATTACATCCTGTGTGGTTTGAAACAGCCATTGCAAACCCCCTTGGACTTGGGCGAAGAGATGCTCAAATTCCGGGGTACGATGGTGGATAAGTGGTTGCGACATACGGAGAAGAACTTCTGGTGGGACAGCTGTTGGTCCTGGGGTGAGCAGGTAGCGTTTTAGCATATAACGACTCCAAAACGGTGATATCAAAAAAAAGCCTGGACGAGTGGGCTGTCCAGGCCGCCAATGGGAACCTTTCCAAGATATAGAAGTGGTGTATCGAGACCTAAAAGTTGAGTCAACGAGGGTCTTTCCTTACAGAACTATCCTTTCTACCGTTGTTTTGCTTGACAGTAAAAAACCTGAGGACTATAGTCGTGGGAGAAAGTGGGAAGAAGTGGGAAAGTCCGGATAAACAGTGTTTCGTGGCTGCTATGAACATAATATTGACGAAAAAGGGAGGGTGAGCATTCCTTCCTCCTTCCGCAAAGTGTTAATTGCAAAACAAGATGAACGGCTCATTGTGACAAAGTTTATCCTTAATTCTTTCCGCTGCCTTGATGTCTATCCTTACGCGGAGTGGGAGCACTTAGAACAGGAGCTCGTTAAAAAACCGCGTTTTGATGAAACCTCGTTTAAAATTGAAACTTTTTATCTCGCCAACGCACAGGAATGCCCTGTCGACAAGCAGGGCCGTATTCTTTTACCTCCACTATTACGAGAGTATGCCGGATTACAAAAGGAAGTCATGTTTGCTGCCGCGCTAACAAAATTTCGGATCTGGGACAAAGCGCTCTGGTACAGCTTTAACGCTGAGTCGGAAAAAGAGTTTGCAGCAAATCCGAACTTGTTTAACGGTTTGAATGCGTAGGGCTTACTATACACGAACAACTGAACAATTTCTAGAGAAATAGTTCTTGTCATGTGAGATGTGGAAATGGAAACGACAGCGGTCATGGCTTCTTCTTCAACTGCAGTCTTGTGCCATCACCCAGTAATGATTCCAGAGGTTTTGTCGTTTCTCTGTTCGCGAAATGGGAAGTATTTTTTTGATGGTACGATAGGTGGAGGCGGGCATGCAGAAGCTATTTTGACGGCGAGCGCTGGTGATGCGCGGTTGCTCGGCGTTGACCGTGATGATGCGGCGCTGGCAATGGCTGGACAGCGCTTGGCGCAGTTTGCGCCTCGGGTTTTTCTCTATCGTGCAAATTTTAGTGAAGCTCAAGACGTACTCAAATCCATAGGATGGCAAGGGTTTGATGGAATTCTTCTCGATCTCGGGTTTTCGTCGCTCCAGGTGGAAGATGCTGAGCGGGGATTTAGCTTTCAACGTTCTGGCCCTTTAGATATGCGCATGGATCGGCGCGATGCATATCGCGCTGCAGATATTATCAATCGCAGCAGCGAAGCCGAGCTGCGCAGAATTTTTCATGACTTTGGCGAAGAACGCGCTGCTAGTCGCCTGGCACGAGTAATAGTTCGAACTCGCGCACAAGTTCCGTTTTCCACTACTACGGCGTTGGTAACGGCGATTGAGCGAGTTACCAAACGTCCAGTCCCAGGGCAATTGCACCCGGCAACTCGTACTTTCCAAGCTCTGCGTATTGCGGTGAACAGGGAACTTGATCATTTGGCCACGTTTTTGCGCGACGGGTACCAGCTTCTCCGTCCAGGTGGACGGATGGTGATCCTTTCGTACCATTCTCTGGAAGATCGTTTAGTCAAGACAGCTTTTCGCCGCTGGGCGGCGACGTGTCTCTGTCCGCCTCAGATTCACATCTGTCGTTGTGGATGGTCACCGAAAGTGAAAATTTTGACGCCAAAGCCAGTTGCTCCCACAGTGGAGGAGGTTACAGCTAATCCGCGGGCGCGTAGCGCACGGTTGCGCTCGGTGGAACGTTGTGAGATGGAGGTGAGGCACTAAGTGGCGCGCTTTTCGTCCTGGCGTTGGTATGTGGTATTAGGGCTCCTTGGGTTGGTGCTGACACTGGCGCAGGTGTGGATTCGCTTGCAAGTGGTTGCGGTAGGGTACAAACTTTCAAATACGCAACAATTGATTCGCTCACTCAAAGGTGACCGGCAGGCATTACGGATGGAGTGGAGCGCTTTGACGACGCCGCAGCGGTTGGCTGAACAGGCGGCAAAGCGTTTACGGATGCGTGTTGCACAGCCCGAACAGATTGTTCGACTGCCGTGAGTGGAGGAGGTGGGGAGGATGAAAAAGCGGATACTTGCTGCAGGGGTGGCTTTAGGGTTAGGGTTGCTCCTTATATTCGGGCGTCTTGTCCAGTTAACCACTGTTTCTGGCGAACAATTGGCGGACCGCGCGTCTCGTCAACACACAAAAAAGTTAACTCTGCCTTCTCGTCGCGGAGCAATCTTTGATCGCAATGGAGAACCTTTAGCTCTAAGTGTCCCGGCAGAATCTCTCTATGTCCGGCCTCATAAATTACCTGCCAATGCGGAGGCTTGGGTGTCTCCTGTCGCGGCGGCGATACACTCTTCTTTAAAAGAGGTGCAATCCTCTTTCCGCTCAGCTGAGCCTTTTGTTTGGCTCAAACGTCGCGCTTCTCCACAAGAGGCTGCCCAAGTCCGAGCACTGGGACTTGCCGGCATAGATAGCCTGGAAACCGAGCGGCGTTTTTATCCGCAGGGTAGTCTTGCTGCCCCTCTTCTTGGTTTTACAGACATCGATGCTCAGGGGATTGCTGGCATCGAGAAAACGTATGATCGTTATCTGCGTGAAGTTCCGGCGGAGATTGTTGGAGAGCGAGATGCGTTGGGGCGGATGATCCTCGTGCAAGGTGGGCCGACTCCATCTGAGATGCTCAACGTTCATCTGACGATCGATATCGGCCTACAAGGAATTGCCGAAGCAGAATTGGCGCAAGCAGTGAGCAAAACTCGTGCACTTGGCGGGGTTGCGGTCGTTCTTGATGCTCGCACAGCTGAGGTTTTAGCGCTTGCGCAGGTGCCGACCTTTAACCCAAATGCTCCGGGAGATGTGTCTCCCGGGATTCGACGGAATCGTTTAATCAGCGACTGTTACGAACCGGGATCAACCCTGAAGACGTTGCTGATCGCTGCCGCTCTTGAGGAGAAGATTGTCAGTCCACGCGAGCGGATTTTCTGTGAGTATGGACGATATCCGGTAGGACGATCGATTATTAATGATACCCACCGACACGGCTGGTTGAGTGTCCCGGAGGTTCTCCAGCTTTCTAGTAACATCGGTGCGGCGAAGATTGGTGAACGTTTAGGAAAAGAGACCTATGAAAAGTATCTCCGTGCCTTTGGGCTGGGGCGAAAAACTGAGCTTGAGCTTCCTGGGGAAAGTGCTGGAATCTTACCGCCCGCCAATAAGTGGGGCCGGATTCATCTTGTCACCGCGAGCTTTGGCCAAGGGATAGCAGTGACGCCAATACAGCTTGCGACTGCTTACGCAGCCTTAGCAAATGGTGGCGTACTTATGCGCCCATCCATTGTAAAGAAAATCGTTAATAGCGAAGGAAAATTAGTCGAAGCGCGGAGCCCGCAACCGTTATGGCAAGTCGTTCGTTCAGAGACTGCCGATCTCATGATCGCGATGATGGAAAAAGTCGTCGAGAATGAAGGAACTGGTCGGCGCGCACAGGTCGAGGGGTTTCGGGTTGCCGGAAAGACTGGCACATCGCAAAAACCAGACCCCCGCGGTGGCTATTCGGCTCGCGGGCGTATTGCCTCGTTCATAGGAATCATTCCGGCTGAGCAGCCCCGCCTTGTTATTCTTGTCGCGCTTGATGAACCAAAAACGTCCGTATATGGCGGACAGGTGGCGGCCCCGGTGTTCCAAGCGATTGCCCAGCAGTCCCTGAGGCTTTTGGGAATTGAGAGCCCTCTGTCGAGACCAGATCTCATTCCGGCATTGCTTGCTCCTGCTCCCAAGGCTCGCCAGATCACAGCAACCCTACCCCCCCTGCCTCTTGAAGGCGTGGCGATAACCGATGCCTCTAGCCGTGAGCCAAATTTTGTCGGGATGAGTCTACGCGAAGCGATTACTGCTGCTCAACGAAACGAATGGCGAATTGTAACGCAAGGGAGCGGCTATGTGCGAGAACAGACGGCGAAGAGCGAAAATGGGGAACCCGTCTACGTATTGACTCTCACTCCCCCTGGCGGAGGGACTCGGTGATTTTACGCGATCTCCTTACTCCTGAGTTGCCCGTGCAGGTCCAGGGAAACGTGGATATGGAGATCGCGCAACTGACGTACGATTCACGAACGGTGCATTCAGGAGCATTATTTTTCGCGCTTCCTGGCACGAAAGATGACGGGCTTCGTTTCCTGAATGAAGCTATTGCTGGCGGTGCGCGGGCGGTAGTCGTGCCTCCGGGGGTGACTGTTGCCTCCCACGTGACGGCAATTTTTTCTCCGGCTCCCCGGGTGTTACTCGGCGCCTGTGCTGATCGTTTCTATGGCCAGCCGACTAGTCATCTAACATTGGTTGGGGTGACCGGCACTAGTGGAAAAACGACAACGACCTACTTGCTTGAATCAATATGGCAGGCAACGGGATGGAAAACTGGCGTAGTGGGAACGATTAATTATCGGACCCCAACCCAGACCTTTGCGGCGCCGTTGACTACCCCTGAAGCAGTGGAGCTGCAAGCGCTCCTCCGCACAATGGTTGATGACGGGGCGAGCCACGTGGTTATGGAAGCCTCCTCGCATGCTCTTGCCCAAGACCGGGTGCACGGATGTCGCTGGGATGGTGCTGTTTTTACAAATTTGGGGCGAGATCATCTTGATTTTCACCTGAACCTCGACGACTATTTTGCAGCAAAAACCCGTCTTTTTCTTGAGGAGTTAGCTGCGTCGCCCAAACCCCAACGGTTTGTTGCAATTAACGCCGATGATCTATGGGGAAGAAAACTGTTGTCTCGGGACCTCCCAGGTCGGGTGCTTACCTATGGATTGCAATCTGGGGTCTCAGTTTCAGCTCAGAATGTTGAAAAAAGCTTCCATGGATTACGCGGGGTGCTGCGTGTGGAGAAAGAGGAGATCGCATTTTCTTCTGCACTGATTGGTGAGCCGCATCTCTATAATATTCTTGCTGCAACAACTGCAGCGTACGCAAGCGGAGTGCCGGTAGAGACGATCGTCCAAGGAATCGCGCGTTGCACGGGTGTTCCTGGCCGTCTTGAGGTTATTGCGGTTGGGCAGCCGTTTGGGGTTTTGGTGGATTACGCGCACAAGCCGGACGCATTAGAAACGACATTACAATCGATTCGTCAATTGACGCAGGGGCGCTTGATCACGCTCTTTGGTTGTGGGGGAGACCGTGATCGTGGGAAACGCCCGCTTATGGGCGAAGCGGTTGGGCGTTTCAGTGATGTCGTATTGTTGACTTCAGATAATCCCCGAACGGAAGACCCCTGGCAGATTCTGTCTGAGGCCGAACCCGGGCTGATTACAGCGAGAATGACAAAGGTAACAGATCCGACTTCGCTCGCAACGCTCCACCACGGCTATGTGGTGATGGTTGATCGACGAGAGGCGATCCGTGCTGCTCTTGCTGGTGCACGGCCAGGTGATGTGCTCGTGATTGCTGGCAAAGGTCACGAAGATTATCAAATCATCGGAACCACCAAGTATCATTTTGACGATCGTGAAGAGGTGAGGAATTATCTGTTGCCCATCTATGGAGGAGGTGAGTAGTGACGAAAATGATAGACCCGGTTGCTCGTGTCGAGTACGGAGGAAAACCGCAGTAATGTTGTACGCGCTCTTGTTTCCTCTCCACACGACCTACTCTGCATTCAACGTGTTTCGTTATATCACGTTTCGGACACTCATTGCCTGGTTCCTCGCATTGACCGTGTCTCTTGTGCTTGGGCCATGGTTGATCTCTCGCCTAACGGCATTGCAGGTTGGACAAGTGATTCGCCCCGAGGGCCCGGCTGGACATTTGAGTAAAGCTGGGACTCCAACCATGGGTGGAGTGCTCATTCTCTTTTCTCTGACCCTGTCTACTCTTCTCCTCGCTGATCTCACAAACCCGTATGTATGGTTGGCGTTAGGGACAACGTTGGGATTTGGTCTGATCGGCTTTGTCGATGATTATCGTAAGCTCCGCCGCCGGAATTCGGCAGGGCTGCTAGGACGCTACAAACTCGTTGCCCAATTCGTGGTTGCAACGGTTGCTGCCTTGATCCTTTGGTTTTTGCCGGGATTTAATAGCACAATTACGATCCCATTTTTCAAGGGTCTTCAACCGGATTTGGGATTGTTCTACGTTCCGTTTGCCGTACTCGTGATGGTAGGGGCATCGAATGCGGTCAATCTCACTGACGGACTGGATGGCCTGGCTATCGGGCCAGTGATGATTACCGCCTTGACCTATGGATTCTTTACCTATGCGAGTGGGCACTCCGGGTTTGCAGAGTATCTGCAAGTACAGCATATCTCCGGTTCGGCAGAATTGTCGATTTTCTGTGGCGCGCTTGTCGCTGCCGGAATGGGTTTCCTATGGTTCAACGCGTATCCCGCACAGATGTTTATGGGAGATATTGGCTCGTTGGCACTAGGGGCTGCATTGGGAGTTGTTGCGTTGGTCAGCAAGCAAGAACTCGTGCTCGTCATTGCTGGAGGCGTTTTCGTCGTTGAAGCGATCTCGGTTATTTTCCAGGTGACCTCGTATAAACTCACCCGAAAACGTCTCTTTCGTATGGCCCCGATTCATCATCACTTTGAGTTAAAAGGCTGGCCAGAGCCGCAGATTATTGTCCGGTTCTGGATTATGTCGGTCATCTGTGCAGTAGCGGCGCTAAGTACGTTAAAGTTGAGGTAACTCCCGTGAAGTTAGGCGGGAAGACTGTACTTGTTATTGGCCTCAAACGCACTGGGGTGAGTGTTGCGCGATTCATTGGTCAACATGGGGGTCGGGTTCGTGTAAGCGATCGTCAGTCCAAGGCCCAGCTGGCTGATGAACTTGCAACCCTTGCCGAGCTGGCACCTGATATCCGGCTTGGGGATGAAGATGAAACATTGCTAACCGGGGTTGATTTGGTGGTCCCGAGCCCTGGAGTGCCGTACGCCGCGCCACTCCTGAGAGCCGCTGTGCGACGTGGTATTCCTGTCTGGAGTGAGATTGAACTCGCGTTTCGTTTTCTGCGCTGTCCGGTCTTGGCAGTCACTGGAACCAATGGGAAAAGCACTACTACGACACTCTTAGGTGAATTTCTCCACAAAAAGGGGGAGCGAGTTTTTGTTGGTGGAAACTTAGGAACTCCACTCTTGGATGCCGTGAATAGGCATTATGAGGTTGCCGTCGTAGAAGTGTCAAGTTTCCAGCTTGAGTGGGTTGAGCAGTTCCATCCGCAGATCGGCGTATGGCTCAACCTCACAGAAGATCATCTTGATCGACATGGGACCTTATTTGCCTACGGCCAAGTGAAGAGAAAACTGTTCGAACGACAACAACCCCGGGCGTGGGCAGTCATCAATCGTGATGATGCTGCAGTGTGTGAAGCGATGCAAGGACTGCCAGGGCAAGTGTTCTCTTTTGGTTGGTCACCGACTGAACATGGTGCATGGATTGATGAACGCTCTCAGACTTTGATCCTGCGACACGACGGCTCCGAAACGAACGTTTCGCTTGCTCAACTGCGTCTCTATGGCCGTCATAACTTAGAAAATGTCATGGCTGCCGTTAGTGCTGCACTTTTATGGAAAGTTCCCATCGACGTGGTAGAGCAGACGATTGCGACGTTTTCAGGGTTACCTCATCGGTTGGAATTTGTTGCCAGCAAAGGGGGCGTTACTTATTTCGATGACTCGAAAGGAACGAATGTCGGGGCAGTGCTCCAATCGCTCGCGAGCTTCACTGCCCCAGTCATTCTGCTCGCTGGCGGGGTCGATAAGGGTGGTGACTACGGACCGCTTCGTGGCCCGGTCCGTACCAAGGTCAAAAAGCTTATCCTATTTGGCGAAGCCCGCGAAACGATTTTCGCCGCGCTAGGGGGAGAAACGACTACTGTCGTTGTTGACACATTGGCCGACGCGGTACGTGAAGCCGCTGGCAGTGCGCGGACTGGAGATGTCGTATTGCTCTCTCCTGCCTGCGCCAGCTTCGATCAATTTCGTAACTATGCTCATCGTGGGGATGTGTTTCGAGCGTGTGTGGAGGCGTTATGAGTGATGAGATATCTGGACGACCAGCGCGACAGCCGCCAGGGGGTATGAGTACTGCTATCGTGCAGCGAGGGCCGATTGATGGGTGGTTGTTAGCCGTTGTGGTGTTTCTCTTGCTCATAGGCGAGGTCATGGTTTTCAGTACGTCGTATTTTCATGCGTTCGAACGTTTCGATGATCCATATCGTTTCTTTTGGAAACATCAATTGGCAATTCTCGTTGGCAGCCTCGGGCTAATTGTTGCAATGTCAGTCCCTTCAGCTACGTATCGATGGTTAGCGTATCCGCTACTGGCTCTCGCTCTCGTTGGCTTATGCGTCGTGTTTCTTCCGGGAGTATCTTCTGGCAGGATTCATCGTTGGATCCATGTCGGACCGATCAATTTCCAGCCGTCGGAGCTGGCGAAGGGCGCAGCTGTATTTTATCTCGCCGCCTCACTCGCAAGGAAAACTGAACGCATACGCGATTTTTTCTATGGTGTTGTTCCCCATCTGTTAGTTGTTGGCAGCATGATCGTGCTGATTGTGCTCGAACCCGACTTAGGAGGAGCGGTCTCCGTCGGCCTTGTCTTGTTCGCTATGCTCTTTGCCGCTGGGGCGCGCTTCCGCCATTTGATTGCGCTGGCCACCTGCGGTGTGGTGTTGTTTATCTGCGCGACGCTGATGGCCAATTATCGGCTTGATCGCATTGTTTCGTTTTTCAAAGCCAATGAGCATAAACAAGGCCATAGTTATCAACTCAATCAATCGCTGATTGCCTTTGGTGCGGGTGGAGTGAATGGAGTTGGTTTAGGGGAAAGCCGCCAGAAGATGTTTTATCTCCCCGAGGCGCATACCGACTTTATTTTTGCTGTTGTTGGAGAAGAAACCGGTTTAGTGGGGGGGGGGTGTATTATCGTGCTCTTTGCCTTGCTGGCATTTTGTGGGTTACGCATTGCTCTGCGCCATCCACACGTATTTGGTCGCCTCTTAGCCTTTGGGTGTACCTTTTTGTTGGTCAGCCAAGCCGGACTCAATATGGGGATCGTATTAGGTTTACTTCCTACTAAGGGACTGCCGTTGCCTTTCATTAGCTATGGGGGATCGTCGTTGGTTATGACTCTTGTGTACGCTGGGGTCCTTTTGAGTCTTTCACGGGAAAGTCTGCGGGAGAATCAGGTGTATGCCTAGAGCAATGCGCTTGTTATTTGCTGCGGGTGGAACGGGGGGGCATCTCTTCCCTGGAGTGGCCGTAGCTGAAGTGGCACAGCGTGACTTTGGTGCTGAAATCCTCTTTGTCGGAACCGTGCACGGCATGGAAAAAGAGATGATACCTCGCCTTGGGTTTGCGCTACGCTTTATTCCGGCTGAACAGCTCCGTGGACGGAACTGGTGGGGCAGGGTGCATTCTTTATGGGCGGCAGTCCGGGCTGTAGGAGTTGCTTGGAAGGTGGTGCGAGAATTTGCTCCAGATCTCATTTTCAGTATCGGTGGGTATGCCTCAGCGCCAACCGTGATTGTTGGCTGGCTGCGTCGAGTCCCGTGTGTGTTGCTAGAGCCGAATTCTATTCCGGGCATGACCAACAAACTGCTCGGTCGGTTTGCGACAAAAGTCTGTGTGGGATTTCCTCAGACTGCCGCATTCTTTCCTGAGCAAAAGGCTGTCTATACAGGTAACCCGGTTCGTTGGAAGACTGCTGGTCCGAAAGAAGAGAACGAAAAAACCGCGAACGCTGATACGTTTACGCTTTTGATCTTTGGTGGGAGCGCGGGAGCGCGACGGTTAAATCAAACACTCCCGCGGGCTATTAAGCTTTTGGAGAGCACCACAGAAAAGCTGCATGTCGTGCATCAAACAGGGAAGGCTGACTTCGCTCAGGTCAAAGCGGCATACGTGGGCTGCAGTGCAGAAGTGGAAGTCGTTCCTTTTATTGAGAATATGCAGGACTTGTACCTTGCTGCTGATCTGGTGATTTGTCGCGCTGGTGCTACGACCATTGCTGAACTGACCTCATTAGGTAAGCCTGCAATTCTGATTCCCTATCCGTATGCTGTCGATGACCACCAGCGTGTGAATGCGGGGGTCCTAGTGGAAGCGGGGGCAGCTCGGCTGGTCCTTGATGTGGAACTGACGCCTGAACGGATGCGCGATGAACTCCGTAGGCTAATGAGCGACCCTACGCAGCTGGCCTCCATGAGACAAGCTGCCTTGGCTATTGGCCGGCCCCATGCGACAGCAGCGGTGGTCCGTGAGTGTATTGCCTGTCTTCCTCCGCATGTTCGACCACACCGGGAGATGGCATGGCAATAACTCTTCAACGTCCAGGACGGCGGGCGCAAGGCGGAGCCTCTCGGGGCCGTCGTCCGCAAAAGAAGCGTGCCGGTGGTATAAAACGGATGGTGACAGCGAGAGGTCAGACGAATGGGCAAGTGTTATTTGAGACAAACCGCTGGATTCACTTTGTTGGGATCGGTGGGATAGGGATGAGTGGCATTGCCGAGCTGTTGCTGAACCTTGGATATCAGGTGAGTGGTTCGGATTTGGCGGAATCTGAGACGACACGGCGCTTGGCTGCTCTTGGTGCACAGGTCTGGTGTGGGCATACTGCCGATCATGTCACCCCGGACACTGATGTTGTCGTGATTTCCTCGGCAGTGAAATTTTCTAATCCCGAAGTGGTGCGTGCACGAGAACTCATGATCCCGGTCATTCCTCGCGCCGAGATGCTCGCCGAACTCATGCGACTCAAATATGGAATTGCGGTCGCTGGGACCCATGGAAAAACAACAACCACTTCGCTCATTGCCGCCGTACTTGCGCAGTCTCGTCTCGACCCGACGATGGTGATTGGTGGCAAACTCGATGTCTTAGGGGGGACCAATGCGCGGTTAGGGCAAAGCCGCTTTCTCGTTGCTGAGGCTGATGAAAGCGATGGAACCTTCATCCTGTTGAGTCCGACGATCGTTGTTGTGACCAACATCGACCCTGAGCACCTCGATTTTTATGGAGATCTGGACGGAGCGAAAGCCGCCTATCTGACTTTCATCAATCGGATTCCATTCTATGGGCGTGCGGTCCTCTGTCTTGATAGTCTCAATGTCCGCGCGCTCCTTCCTCAGGTGCATAAACGGTTTGTCACGTATGGATTTGGCGCTGACGCGGAATTGACGGCTCGTCGCCTCCGTGTTACTGCATTTGAGACTCACTGTGACGTATGGCACGGCGAAGAACACCTTGGCTCTCTTCGCTTGAATCTCCCTGGACGTCATTATGCCTTGAACGCCTTGGCGGTGGTAGCGGTCGCCCGGGAATTGGGGATTCCCTTTGCGCAAGTGCAAGAAGCGCTCGCGTCATTCGCCGGTATTCAACGTCGATTCGAGGTTAAAGGAGAAGAAGCGGGGGTGATGGTAGTTGATGACTATGCGCATCATCCTGAGGAAGTGCGTGCGACCTTGCGCGCAGCACGCGAGGGGGTTGCGCGGGAGGAAAATCGTCGCGTCATCGTCCTATTCCAGCCTCATCGTTACACTCGTACACGCGACCTTTTTGACGATTTCCTGTCCGCCTTTGATGATGCCGATATTGTGTTTTTAACGGAGGTGTATGCTGCTGGTGAGGAGAGCATAGACGGGGTCTCCGGTGAGGCGTTGTATCGGGCGTTGAAGAAACGCGGTCATGCCGATGTGCGGTTTGTTCCTCACAAAGAGGAACTCGCGGCGACACTGTTAGAGACCGTACAAGAGAGAGATGTCGTGCTCACGTTGGGTGCAGGGGATATCTACCGCGTTGGTGTAACGTTATTAGCCCGCTTACGAGAGGAAAGAGAACGTGCATCCTGACCTCCAGAGCCAGTTGCGAGTTGCGTGTGGTGACCGGGTACGATTCTCCCAGCCCTTGGGACGGTATACGTCCTTTCGTATCGGCGGACCGGCAGATGCTTTTATCGAGCCCGATTCGCTGGAAGAGCTGCAAACTGTTCTCTCGCTTCTCCATGCCGAAGCAGTTCCGGTGTTTGTGTTGGGCGGAGGAACAAACATCCTGGTCAGTGACAAAGGTGTACGCGGTGTTGTCATCAAATTGGGAGCTGGTTTCAGCTACGCAAAATGGACAGAGGCGGGTGAGGTGGCCATTGTCCGGGTTGGTGCGGCGGGAACACTCGGTCGCTTTGTTCGTGAAGCGGTACGCAAGGGCTACAGTGGGGTTGAGTTTGCCGAAGGAATTCCTGGAACTGTGGGCGGCGGATTACTGATGAACGCCGGAGCCTTCGGTGGGGAACTAAGTAGGGCTGTTGTCGCGATCTCGGGTGTCGCCGCGGATGGACATCCTCTGCGTATTTTGGGAGAAGAAATTGGCTTTGCCTATCGTCGCACAGGGGTCCCTGCTCAGTTCATTGTGACAGAGGTCGAGTTTCGTCTCACGCGTGACCTGCCGGAGAAAATGAGTGGGGCTATGGCACAAGCTCAGCGTAGACGGCAACAAGCCCAACCCTACGGTTATCCTAATGCCGGTTCTATCTTTAAGAATCCGCCAGGGGCGTATGCTGGTCGGCTGATTGAGTCTGCTGGATTAAAGGGGCGCATACAAGGAAAGGCGCAGGTGTCGGAAAAGCATGCCAATTTCATCGTCAATAAAGGCGGGGCCAGCGCAATCGACGTGAAGCTTTTGATGGAACACATTCAGCGTCAGGTATGGGAAAAGGATCATGTTTGGTTAGAGCCAGAAGTCCGTCTTGTAGGGGAATGGTAATCGCTATTGCAAGTGTAGTGTGATGCAGAAGGAGCAAAGATGTTGGAGGATGCGATGACGACCTCCTGGCGGGGAAAACGAGTCGGCGTGTTGCTCGGTGGCCTTTCAGCCGAGCAAGAAATATCCCGATTAACGGGAGCTGGGGTATGCAGCGCGTTGCGTGAGCGCGGTTACGCCGTAATTCCGATTGAAGTGGATGCGGCTGGCTCGTGGATGACTCACATCCGCGATGTCGATGTAGTTTTTATCGCACTACATGGGAAATTGGGTGAAGATGGAACAGTCCAGGGGGTCATGGAACTGTTGGGAATCCCATACACTGGCTCTGGGGTATTAGCGAGTGCGCTGGCAATGAACAAACCCATGGCGAAACGCGTATGGCAAGCCTGTGGGTTACCGACCCCCGCCTGGCAAGTGGTGAGCGACAAGGTCACCGCGGAAATATCACTTCCATACCCTGTGGTCGTGAAACCCAGTACCGAGGGGTCAAGCGTTGGAGTGAGTATAGTTCGTTCAGCCGAAGCGCTGGCTGAGAGTTTGGCCGCTGCGTTTCGTTATGATTCGCAAGTCCTCGTAGAAAGTTATATTGCCGGCCAAGAGGTGACGGTTGGGATTGTCAATGAGCGCGCACTGGGAGCAATGGAAGTGATTGCCAAAGGGGAATTTCACTCCTACGACGTGAAGTACACTGCCGGTCGGGAAGAATTCATTTTGCCTGCACCGTTATCTTCAGCGGTCTATGATCGGCTTCTGCACGTTGCGCTTTCTGCCCATCGTGCTTTAGGGTGTAGTGGCTATAGCCGGGTGGATACCAGGGTCAATGATCGTGGTGAGATCTTCTTGTTAGAAGTGAACTCGTTACCAGGCTTAACTGCACTCAGCTATCTGCCACGTATTGCTGGTTACGTAGGGCTGAGCTACGGGGACTTGGTGGAGACGATCTTAGGTCAGGCTGCGTGCCAGATTCAAAGGGGGAGAGGATGATTGCGCTGCCGTCCGCGATGAGCCTGACTTCCTGGCGGAAGGTACGAGGGAGGAAAGAAAACCGCCGCAAGCTGGCAGAAGCTCCGCCACGACGCCGGTGGTATGTTGTTCTTTTGAGTCTAGTGGTGGCGAGTTTTTACGCTCCAGCGGGCTGGAGCATCTTTAGCTCATACGTCTGTCAGCATCCATATTTTGCTGTTCGTGAGATTACAGTGGTAACTGAAGCGCCATTCACAGAAGAAGAGATTATTGCCTGGAGCCGGATCTCCCTTGGTACAAGCATATGGGCAGTTGACCCTGAGCAGACGACGGCCCGGCTTCTCCTGTCTCCAGGGGTGCGCGAAGCTGAGGTTCGCCGAGAATTCCCCCAGCGGGTGAACATCCGAGTCCAGGCACGACGCCCTCTGGCAGTGATCGTGCAACCATCTCTCACCTACCTTGATGAAGAAGGAGAATGGTTCCTGGGGCATCGGCAGAGTAAGGAGCTGGATCTGCCGTATATCACTGGTTTGGAACAACAGGGCTTAGATACACTGGTGGCCAAAAATGCGGTTACTGGCGTGTTACCCTTTCTGTCTTTGGCGAAGAAGCTCTGGACGGAAGCTGTCTCTGAAGTGCATTGGGACCAAGGCCGAGGCTATACTCTCTTTTTGCTTAATCGACGAATAGCGATTTGTCTCGGGTGGGAGGCGACGCCAGAAAAGTTTACCCATGTTGCAACGGTTCTGGCGCAATGGCCGATGAATGGTCCTCCGGTAGAACTTGACGCCCGTTTTGCCAATCAGGTTGTTGTGCGCCCATTCATGGACGAGCATGACCTACATACTGGAACTGTTGCTGATCCGTTATAGGGGAGGGACGATGTATAAGGAAAACTCTCTCATTGTGAGTCTTGATATTGGAACGTACAAAACCGCTGTCGTTGTTGCCGAGCCGACTCCTGAAGGTATAGAAGTACTGGGGATTGGAACCGCACTCTCGCAGGGTGGGTTGCGTAAGGGGCAGATCATCAATGTGGAAGCGACCATTCAGGTGATTCGGAAAGCGATCGAGGAGGCACAGCTCGGGGCCAGCTGTGAGATTCATAATGTCTCTGCCGGGATTACCGGTGGGCATGTCGAAGGACATTCGAGCCGCGGGATGGTCGTGGTAAAAGATCGCGAAGTGTCACCAGACGATGTTGGTAGCGTTATCGCGGTTGCGCGAACGGTCGCGCTCCCTGCTGAGTGCGAAGTCGTTCATGTCGTGCCGCAAGAGTTTTTAGTCGACGGTCAGGATCGTGGGCGAGAACCCGTGGGGACCTCAGGGCTCCGGCTTGAAGCAAGTGTCTATTTAGTAACCGCTGCTACGAGTGCGCTGGAGAGTCTGACGCGTTGTTGCGAACGCGCAGGCTTACAAGTGCGGAGTGTTCACTTTACTGGGTTTGCCGCTGCGGAGGCCGTGTTGACGCCAGAAGAAAAAGAATTAGGCGTGATTCTCCTTGATATTGGTGGTGGGACGACCGGGATCGTTGGATTTCACCATGGCGCTGTAATGCATACCGCCGTGCTGCCCGTTGGTGGATACAATATTACGAATGATCTCGCCGTGGGTATTCGGATTCCCCTCGCTGAGGCGGAAAAAATCAAGCAGCGTCATGGCTGTGCGCTTGGAGATATGATAACACCAGGTGAGATGATCGAAATGCCCAAGATTGGCGGACGCGATCCCTCACCAGTCCCACGACGTAAACTTAGTGAGATCATTGAGCCGCGGGCCGAGGAAATATTTACGTTGGTCAAGGAGCAATTCGAAGATCTTGGTTTAGCGGGAAAGCTCAATGCCGGAGTCGTTCTCACGGGCGGTGGCGCTATCATGGAGGGGATGATTGAACTTGCTGAACGGGTGTTTCGTATGCCCGTGCGGCGAGGGGTCCCACGATTCTTGGGGAATACGGTCGATGCCGCGAATGGGCCTATGTATGCGACAGGGATTGGGTTAATCTTGCGTGAGTTGCAACAATATCATAGCAACGGAGCGGTGCGCGGTCGTGATGGCCACGGATGGCAACGTGTACGAGAACGAGTGGTCGAGTGGTTCCGGGATTTTTTTTAAGAGCTGACAAGCCTCCCGCAGGGGAGGAGCGTAATAAATAGGAGGAGGTGTGAGATGATCGAATTTGTTGAGCAGAATGGCAATAAGGCCCAGATTCGTATCGTTGGGGTTGGTGGAGCTGGAGGCAACGCCGTCAATACCATGATTGCGTCTGGCCTTGCGGGCGTGGATTTCATCGCAGCAAACACCGACGCTCAAGCCCTGCGAGTGAATTTAGCCACAACCAAGGTTCAGCTCGGTGGGGAGTTGACTAAAGGATTGGGAGCCGGGGCGAATCCAGAAATCGGACGACGGGCGACCCTCGAGAGTGAAGAGGAAATGCGTGAGTTGTTGATGGGGGCTGATATGGTCTTTGTGACTGCTGGACTGGGAGGCGGAACCGGCACTGGGGGTGCACCTGTGGTCGCACGCATCGCCAAAGATTTAGGGGCGTTGACGGTTGGTGTGGTGTCAAAACCGTTTCTGTTTGAGGGCAAAAAACGGATGCGTCAAGCCGAAGAGGGGCTCCGGGAACTCAAAGAGAGCGTCGATACTCTGATTTCGATTCCCAATCAGCGCTTGCTCGCGGTTGCAAGCCGTAGCCAGCCCCTCCTGGAAGCATTCCGCAAGGCAGATGAGGTGCTGTTACAAGCTGTTCGTGGTATTTCCGACCTCATTACTGTTCATGGGTTAATTAACCTCGATTTTGCTGATGTCCGAACAATTATGTCTGAGATGGGGATGGCAATCATGGGTGCAGCAGTGGCGACAGGAGAATCCCGAGCAGAGGAAGCTGCCCGACGTGCTATCGCGAGCCCCTTGCTGGAAGATATCTCTATTCGTGGTGCGCGGGGCGTACTGATCAATGTGACTGGTGGGGCTGATCTCACCTTACACGAGGTCAATGAAGCTGCAACGCTCATCCAAGAGGAGGCGGACGAGGACGCCAATATTATTTTTGGCGCGGTTATTGACGAATCTCTTGGTGATGAACTCCGTATTACGGTGATCGCGACCGGGTTTGGCGAAGCCGAGGTCCTACAAGCACCAGCTACTGGCAAGCCGTCACTCAGTGCGGTACGTGGGATTGCGGCATTACGGGCAAATCAGACGACGACCCAGGGCGCCCGGAAAGTGGTGCACCTTGGGGCCATCGATGATCTTGATGTCCCGACCTGGCAACGCAAACGACAGGGGGAATCTGCTGCTACTTCAACGTCCTCTGCACCAACTGCCGCAGAAGGAGAAGATAAATATGACATCCCAGCATTCTTACGGAAGCAGGCAAATTAGCTAACGAAGTCACGCTTTGCCGTGTGTTGGCGACAGGGCAACGTAGCCATGTCGCCCCGTCTTTGTCGAGAAGCTAGGAAAATGTTGCAGGCGCCAGGCAACGAGGCTGAGGCAATGAGTAATGGAATAAACACAGCAATATCCCTCACTGCGTGTTTGTATCCTGACCCTTATGTCTCCTCTATTGATGGTTTGTGATACTGTCCCTGCTTGTTTTTTGTTCTGAGGTACTAGCCGTTACATTACCCAAATGAGGGCAACCGCTTGATCTCCGGTGTAGAGGATCTTTCCTTTTGCTTTGCAACAAACCTGGCTTCCATCCTTTTTCAGTGCTTCGAGGTCGCAGGAGAATAACGCTGTGCGTGTCTGAAGAGCTGCTGTGACCTGGGTTCTTACAATCGTGCTACTTGCGAGAGTCAATAGGACGGTGAGCGGTTTGCCGAGTAATTCTTCTCGGGTATACCCGAGTGTGTGGTCGATATCCTGATTATTTTCCAGCACCTTGTTGTCGAGATCTGTGATAAAGAACATCATAACGAGGAAGATCCGGAAAAATCGTGTTTAGCAGCTTGGGTTCTATAAAGGAACGAACTCAGGAATGCCCCTATCCTTTGTTTTTTGCCGAAAGTCTATCGGTGTTTAACTGTACAGTTTTTTGACTATTAAGGTTAAATTCTGATATGCCAAAGTCTTGTCTTCATTAGGATGCATACGAAAAGATGAAATTCTCATGCGCCTTGACGGTCCTATTATTTGGTCCTACACTCGCCTCCGTAATTCTAAGGAGATGAGATGGGGGAAGCGCTTCCGCGTGTGCTGGTGCTGCACGGTCCAAATCTCAACATGCTTGGACAGCGTGAGCCGCAAATTTATGGGCATACAACGCTGACTGATATCAACACTATGCTTGTGGGGTTGGGAAAGGAATTAGGGGTTGCGGTTGATACTTTCCAATCAAATGGAGAGGGGGAGCTGGTCGACAAAATCCAGGCGGCACGAGGACAATACGCTGCGCTGATAATTAATGGTGGAGCATATACGCACACAAGTGTAGCCATTCTTGATGCGTTACTGGCAGTTGACATGCCGGTCATCGAAGTCCATCTCTCGAACCTCTATAAACGTGAGGAATTTCGTCACCACTCATTTATTGCCCGTGCGGCTGTTGGACAGATCTGCGGATTTGGTGCAGACAGTTACCTGCTTGGGTTGCGAGCTGTGGTGAGACTCATCAACAACGCATAAAACTTTTAGCACACGTGCAAAGATAACAAGCTGCGGAATCAGGGGAAGAAGTTGGGGTGACCAGGCATATCCTCTTCCCCTTGATTCCGTCTGATTGAGTGTCTGACTCTTATGGAAATCGACGATATCAAGAAACTCATGGAATTAATGGAGGCGAAAGGCGTAGTTGAACTCGAGATCAAGAACGCATCTGGAGAAATTCGCCTTGTTCGTGATAATAATCGTTCGACCGCGCAAGTACCATTATCCTCAGTTGTCATTTCAGCGCCACCTCTTCATGCACATTCGGGAGGTGACCCGTCCCCGAATTCTTCTACTGAATACAGCGCAGATACGCCAGAGACACAGGTGCGAGGGCTCGCTATTCCCTCTCCGATGGTTGGGACATTTTATCGTGCTCCTAGCCCTGATGCGCCTGCGTATGTCGATGTCGGATCGATAGTTGAAGTTGGGGACGTTGTCTGTATTGTCGAAGCCATGAAGATGATGAATGAAATCCAGTCCGAAGCGCGTGGCCGGGTGCTTAAAGTCATGGTGGAGAACGGGAAAGCAGTAGAGTATGGCCAACCTTTGTTTCTGCTCGAGCCGCTCTAACAAAAAAGGACACACGAAAGAAGGTGATGGGCATGTTTAAGAAGGTGTTGATTGCCAATCGTGGCGAGATAGCTGTCCGCATTATCCGTGCATGTCGTGCGTTGGGAATTTCGACCGTGGCGATTTACGCGACAGCTGACCGTAATGCGTTACACGTACGCTTGGCGGATGAGGGGGTATGTATTGGTCCGCCAAATGTGCGAGAGAGCTATCTGAACATTCCTGCAATTGTGAGTGCGGCGCTGTCGTTTGGGGCTGATGCGGTACATCCTGGCTACGGATTTCTTTCCGAAAATGGCGATTTTGCTGAGGCGTGCCAGCGTTCCGGTCTAACGTTCATCGGACCTCGCGTCCGCAATATCCGACTCATGGGAGACAAACCGCGGGCACGTCGCTTTATGGAAAAGGCCGGGGTACCGGTTCTTCCTGGCACGTCATCGGGAACCAATGACGTGCGGGAAGCGCAAGCCGTGGCAACGCAGATTGGATTTCCTGTACTCCTTAAAGCTGCTGCTGGTGGTGGTGGACGTGGACTCCGCGTCGTCCGTACTCCAGAGGAACTCGCGACGGCGTTTGCCATTGCCGAAGAAGAAGGCGCAGCAGCATTTGGCAATGGTGCTATTTATCTAGAGAAGTATGTTGAGCAGGCACGACATATTGAGTTTCAAATCATTGCTGATCAGCATCGCAATGTTCTGCACCTTGGGGAGCGCGAGTGTTCGGTGCAACGCCGTTATCAAAAGGTGCTCGAAGAGTCCCCCTCGGTGGCGCTGAACAAGCGGCTTCGTGACCGTATGGGGGCAGCCGCAGTGAAGGCGGCTGAGGCGATTGGGTATACGAATGTGGGAACAATCGAATTCTTACTTGATGCACAAGGACATTTCTATTTCATTGAAATGAATACGCGCGTGCAAGTTGAACATCCGATCACGGAAATGGTGACCGGGGTTGATATTGTTCAAGCGGGAATTTTGGCTTCAGCTGGAGAAGCGTTGCCGTGGCGGCAACGAGATATTACGTTCTCGGGTCATGCGATTGAATGTCGGATCGTTGCGGAGGATTCACACTCGATGTTGCCATCTCCTGGAACTATTCGTGGATACCACGCACCAGGGGGATTGGGTATTCGTGTGGATTCTGGAGTTGCTGAAAATAGTGTCATTCCTGTTTTTTATGATTCTTTGGTAGCAAAGGTGGTAGCCCACGGAAAAACGCGAGAGGAAGCGATTCGCCGCATGCTACTCGCGTTGAGTGAGTACCAAATTGCTGGCATCAAAACGAATATCGCTTTGCACCAGAAGATTCTGCAAGATCCGGACTTCCTCGCTGGGAAAGTACATACACGGTACCTTGATAAGTTTCTGCCCCAACCTGTTGCCCGGTCAAAAACTCTTAGTGCCGAACAGGTTGTAGCCATTGCGTAATGAGGGTACTTATGAACGGGGGCGCTCGGCGTATCCTTCTTGCCACTGGCTTATGGTTTTTCTCCAGTGTCTTACTTGGGAAGGAGCCCATTACCTGGAGTCAACCTGTTGCTCAGCCAGAACAAACGGAGACTGCTCCTGCTCCTCTCCCTGCCCCGCGTATTGCTTTTCAAGAATCGGTGTACGACTTTGGTAAGGTCGAGCAAGGAGATCAAGTCAATCATCTCTTTCATTTTACCAATCAAGGAGACCGGGACCTGCGTATTGAAGCGGTAAAAACGTCCTGTGGATGCACGGCTGCAGTTATTTCCTCTGAAGTGATTCCGCCAGGAAAGGAAGGGACAATTAGTGCAACGTTCGATACGTCGAAGTTTTTCGGCGAGAAAGTAAAAACGGTCACCGTACACAGTAATGATCCGACTCAACCGGTTGTGACGTTAACCCTTCAGGGCGAGATTGCGGTTGATGTGTCAGCCGAGCCTGCCCAGGTATACCTTGGAAAGATCAGACGTGGAGCCGGAGCAACTCACTCCGTTGAGTTGCTAGCAGATGCGAGTAAAAATATCACCATTACAGATGTGACTACTGACAGCCCACTGGTTTCGCTTCGGACCGTAGCATTGGAAAAAGACGGGCGAAAAGGGAAAAAACTCTTTGTCTCACTGCGAAAAGATGCGCCCCTCGGGCGAGTCAGCACGGAAATTGCCGTAAAAACCAACAGCCCGAAACGGCCCTTGTTTACTATTCCTGTCTTTGGTCACATTGAAGGTGATTTGCTTGTTGTCCCAACACAGGCTTCGTTTGGAGTGGTCCGGCAAGGGGAGGTGAAAACTCGAGACCTGAGCATTAAAAGTCGTGCGAAGTCCCCGGTGCGGGTCTTGCGCACGCAAAGCTCAACTGCGGCAGTAATTGCAGAATTTGACACCGTAAAAGATGGAGAAGAATATCATCTGACCTTAAAGGTAAACCCGGACGGGCCAGCGGGAGAGATTCGGGGTGAAGTGCAAGTGTTTACGGATCATCCTGTTGAAACAGTGTTGACTATTCCCGTATATGGGATGCTCGTTGATCCACAAGCGGCAAAAAAGTAGAAGTTGCACAACCGAGTGTTTCGCTTTTGTTATAGCTCATACAAGGGAGTTGTTGGGTATCGTGTGGTGTAAACGCCCAGCAGTCTCTGCTCATACCCATCGATGTTAGAATCTGCCCTTGCTTCTCGTTTTTTCCCAGTTTCTGATGCCCTAGAATACCTGCTCGTCACTCTGCGAGGAGGCTCTCCAGGAAAACCGGTACGGGTTTCTGGCTTACGGGGGGCTGCGCAAGCATTTTTTCTCTCGCAATGGTTTTCTCGCACGCCTGCACCAGCTGTTTGTCTTCTTCCCTCTGGACAGGCGGCAGAAACGTTTGTGGATGATCTTCGCGTCTTTCTTGATGAAAAAAAAGACCATGGGCGGCAGTGCTTTTTGTATCCGTCCTGGGACGTCCCTGCCTTTGAGGGTGTCTCTCCCAGTAGTGAAGTCATCGCTGCACAAGTAGAAGTCCTCTATGCGTTGTTGTCGGTTCCTGCTCCGCTGATTGTCACTTCAGTCGATGCTCTTGGGCAGCGAGTAATGCCGCAAGAAGATTTTATGACAGCCACGATTGTCCTCCGAGTGGGGCAAGAAATTTCTCTTTCGGCTGTGACAGATCATTTAATGCAATGGGGATATCGTCGCGTTCCGTTGGTAGAGGAGAAAGGAGAACTCAGTGTCCGTGGAGGAATTGTCGATGTATTCCCTCCATTAGCAGTGCAGCCGATCCGTATCGAATTTTTTGGTGACTCCATCGAGTCGTTGCGTCTGTTTGATCCGTCTTCGCAACGGTCGGTTGAGCAACGTGAGGAATTCACGTTCCTTCCTATGCGATTTTTTTCGATATCACGGTTGCAAGGTGCGCGGCGGACAATAGAAGAAGCGCTGTCCGAGAGTGACATAGCACAGAGAGAACAACAGCGGATTGTTGAAAATTTCAAGAGTGGACTTCCCTTCCCAGGGGTCGAGTTTTTGTTGCCGTATCTCTACTCTACCCTTGAAAGTTTGGGTGACTATCTCCCGAATGACACGGTGGCCTGGATATGTGAGCCCGCAACAGTGCAGCTCGAATATGATAAATTTGCCCAGCGCATGCGTGCGTGCGCAAGTCAGGCGCAAACGACTGGACACCTCGTCCCGTCCCCTGAATCCCTCTATCTCGATGGAGAAGCCATCCTTGTCCAGCTTTCTCGGTACTGTACCATAGAACTTGCAGGCTTAGAGACGATAGATGCTGCAGTCCGTGTCTCTCAAGATTCGCAGCTCGAATTAAAACCGATCCTCCATGCTCGCGGGGGAGAAAGTGGACTTGGTCCACTCGTCACGCGTCTTCAACAGTGGCAAGAACAGCATATTCGCGTGTACCTGACAGTCTCGGGTGCATTGCAAGGGACCCATCTGCAGAATTTGTTGCTCGGGCATGCGCTGCGCGTGCCTGTTGTCTCGACCTGGCAAGATGCTGCATCGATGGACACGGCAATTATTGCGACACCATTATCCCACGGATTTATCCTGCCGGCGGACAGATTGGTCTTTATTGCCGAAGAAGAAATCTTTGGTGAACGTCGCCACCGCCGTCGGTCTCGTCCCCGTCCGGTTGTAGATTATCTGACTGGACTGAGCCAGCTGACTGTTGGTGACTTTGTCGTTCATCTTGATCATGGCGTGGGTCGCTATCAAGGGCTCCGGCATTTGGTTGTTGCTGATACCGAAGGCGATTATCTGCACCTTGAGTACGCAGGGGGAGATCGGCTGTATTTGCCGGTCGAACGGATCAATCTTGTACAGAAGTATACCGGCGCCGACGGACATGCACCGGCGTTAGATCGCTTGGGGGGAAGCAGTTGGGAAAAAGTCAAAAAGAAGACCCGTGAAGCGATCCTGGCGATGGCCCGTGAATTGTTGGAAGTGCATGCTGCTCGTGAGAGTACAGAACGTCCTGTGATCGACACGGTCGACGAAGAGTACGAGGAATTTGTTGCGCGCTTTCCTTTTGAAGAAACGAGTGGCCAAAAGGCGGCCATCGAAGATGTTATTGCCGACCTCCGGGGAGAGAAACCAATGGACCGCCTGGTCTGTGGTGATGTCGGATATGGCAAGACTGAAGTGGCATTGCGGGCAGCGTTCCTGACCGTTCAGGGAGGAAAACAAGTTGCCGTCTTGGTTCCAACTACGATTTTAGCGCAACAACACGCTGAGACCTTTATCCGAAGGTTTGCCGATCATCCCGTGCGTATCGAGGCCCTCACTCGTTTTCGTTCACCGCAAGAAGTAAAAGCTATCGTCCAAGGGCTTGCTGCTGGCTCGGTCGATATCGTGATTGGCACGCATCGGCTTCTCCAGCGTGATATCGTCTTCAAAAGCCTCGGGCTCATGGTCGTCGATGAGGAACATCGCTTTGGCGTCGCACATAAGGAAAAGATCAAAAAGATGCGCCACTTGGTCGATGTACTGACCTTGTCAGCAACGCCGATTCCTCGCACGTTGAATATGGCATTAATGGGGCTGCGTGACCTCAGTGTGATCGAGACGCCACCAGTGGATCGTCAAGCCATTCGTACCTATGTTGCGCGGTATGACGACGGATTGATCCGTTCAGCAATATTGCAAGAATTAGGGCGTGGTGGACAAGTATTCTTCGTGCATAATCGTGTCGAGACAATTGAAAAAATGGCGAAAGAATTGCGCGAACTGGTTCCTGAGGCGGTGATTGCTGTCGCGCACGGGCAAATGGCGGAACGCGACCTTGAACATGTGATGCTCGACTTTCTCCATCATCGCTCGAACGTTTTGTTATGTTCATCGATTATCGAGTCAGGATTAGACATTCCAACTGCGAACACCATGATTATTAACCGTGCGGATCAATTCGGTCTCGCGCAGTTATATCAACTGCGCGGTCGGGTTGGACGCTCAGCGCAACGTGCATACGCCTACTTGCTGATTCCTGGGGAACATCTCTTGACGAAAGACGCGACGCGACGGCTAGAGGTCCTCCAGGAACTGGATGATTTGGGAAGCGGCTTTCGTCTTGCTGCCCACGATTTAGAGATTCGTGGCGCGGGAAATTTGTTGGGGAAAGAACAGTCTGGGCAGGTGACGGCCGTAGGGTTTGAGTTGTACGCGCAGATGTTAGAAGAAACAGTCTTGGAGCTGCGCGGGGGAAAAGTTCGCGTCCAGATTGAACCTGATATTCAGTTGGGACTACCCGCGTACATTCCTGAGGCCTATGTGCCAGATGTGAATCAACGCTTGATCTTTTACAAGAAGATGGCCAACGTGGAGGCACGGTCAGACCTTGAGGACTTGGCCGCGGAGATGGAAGATCGTTTTGGCCCCTTGCCACAGCTCGTGCTCAGTTTCCTTGAGGTCATGGACCTGCGTCGGGTGCTGCGTGAATATCTGGTAACCTCTGTGTATAAAAAGGGGGAGAAGGTGACATTGCACTTTCATCCTGATTCTCCTATTCAGGGGGAACGCTTGGTAGCATTACTGAAAAAGGATCGTGGGCGGTCGCAGCTCAGTCCAGATCTGCGGTTTACGTTCACACTTGCGCCTGAGGACGATGTCATGGTTGCGACGAAAGCGCTTCTGCAAAGCCTTGGCGAGGTGAGTTAACCGAACGAGGAAGTTATGAAGACACATATCCTGCTATTGTTTATTGGGGGCTTCGGATGGGCGCTGCAAAGCCAGGCGGAAGTGATAAATCGGGTGGTCGCAACCGTTGATGACGAACCAATCACGCTTCGTGATATCCGCACGTTTGGCAAGTCGACTGACGGGCAGCAGAATTTTCTTGTTCCTCCACAAGGGGTGGCTGGGATGTCTGAGAAGGACATTCTTGAAGTCCTGATTATGAATAAGCTCATCGGCAAAGAAGTAGAGACACAGGGACTGACAGCGAAGGAAAGTGATATTGACAGCTACATCGAGCGGATCAAACGTCAGGGCAACCTTGATGATGCCCAACTCAAAGAGGCCCTCGCCGCGCAAGGGATGACGCTGGAAGCGTATCGCAAGCAAGTCGGTGAAGAAATCGAACGGGCACTACTGATCAACCGTGAAATCGGCTCGCGCGTAAATGTCACGCCACAAGATGTCGAACGGTACTATGAAGAACATGGGGGGGGGGGCGCATCTCCTGACTCTGGTGAACAAGTACGAGTGCGTCATATCTTTTTACCGCTCTCTCCTACTGCCTCTTCTGAAGAAGAAAAAGCCCTCCTCGATCAGGCCGAAGATATTCGCAAGCGAGCACTGGCAGGCGAAAATTTTGCGACCTTGGCAGATACCTACTCTCGAGGCCCTGGGGCTGGACAAGGGGGAGACCTGGGCTTCTTTAAAAGAGGGCAAATGACGAAGGATATTGAGGAGGTTGCCTTTGCTCTGCAACCTGGTGACGTCAGTCAACCATTTCGGAATGACGCTGGTGTCCATTTGATTAAAGTAGAAGAGCATCTCACCGAGGGAGAGCAGGCTAAAAAGGGCTTGGATCCGGAAACGGCGGAGCAGATCAAACAGAAGCTCTACAACGAAGCCCTACAGGAACGGTATCAGCGGTGGTTTCAGGAAGATTTACGGTTCCGTCATCAAGTCGAGAACTTCCTGACCGCCTCTTCAAGTAGCGGGACGAGTAACTTCACGTTTAAGTCCGCGCGCAAGAAAGCTGAGCCCACGTCACCTCCTGAAGCGCCAGAGGAACAAAAGGGCTTCTTCCGGCGGCTGTTACCCTTCTAAAGGACACGCGTCGGCACAATCGGGTGCCGGTGGCTGAGCACTAGTTCTCGTGCGCCGACGATCTCTCATGGTAACGTCCGCGTACGCGCATCGTCGAAGGAGAAGACAATGCTGCCTCTCATCGGGATAACTATGGGCGATCCTGCAGGGATTGGTCCAGAGGTAACGCTCAAAGCGGTGGTGGCAAAACCGACTGACTGTCGGATTGTCATTCTTGGCGATGTCGATACGCTGAGCGCAACTGCCCACAGGTTAGAAATTGGACTCAGGCCGGTACCGTGGCGACCGATCGAGGTCCTGCCTACCGACCCTCACGTACTTCCTGTTGTTGCCCTTTCGCAACTGTCTCCTGACCAACGTGCGCCTGGACAGCCAACGGTGGCAGGTGGCGAATCTTCATACCGTTATGTCGAGACCGCGGTCCATTTGGCGAATGACGGTATTTTACATGGGATTGTGACCGCGCCGATCAGTAAAGCGATGTGGCATGCCGCGGGGCGCAATTATCCCGGCCATACGGAACTCTTGGCCTCGCTGACCCACACTCATGAAGTACGGATGATGCTCGTTGGCAGCCGGTTGCGGGTGATTTTGGTCACAACTCATGTTGCACTTGCGCGGGTACCGGCGCTGCTGTCGAGCGAGCGTATTTTGCAGACCATTGTCATGACCGCTGACCATCTGTCACGCTTTCATGGCCTGATTCGGCCACGTCTTGCCGTGGCTGGTTTGAACCCGCACGCTGGAGAGTCCGGTGCGTTTGGCGATGAGGAAGAACGCATTATTGCTCCGGCAGTGCAGCGTGCCCAGGAACGGGGCCTTGCTGCAGCCGGACCGTTTCCCGCCGATACGGTTTTTGTCCGCGCAGTGCGGGGGGCGTTCGATGGGGTGATCTGTTTGTATCACGATCAAGGGTTAATCCCTCTGAAACTGTTATCCTGGGAGGATGGGGTCAATGTGACGCTTGGTCTGCCTATCGTGCGTACGTCGCCTGATCATGGCACGGCCTTCGATATTGCTGGACAAGGGAAGGCCGACCCGCGCAGTATGATTGCGGCCGTCGCGCTCGCGGTACAGATGTCCAAACACCGGGGGGTGAATGAATCCAGCCATCTTTCGTGAATACGATATTCGTGGCGTTGCCGATAAAGATTTCGATAGCCATTTTGTAGCGAATTTGGGCCGGGCATATGGAACGTATGTGCGTGCGCAAGAAAAACATCATATTGCGGTCGGGCGGGATTGTCGGCTCACTTCGGACCAGTATGCGCTGGCGTTGCGGGAGGGGCTGCGTTCCACTGGAGTTGACGTGATTGACCTCGGGGTTTGTCCGACGCCGCTGATGTATTTTGCTTTGCATCATTATGATCTTGACGGAGGTATCCAGGTCACTGGAAGTCATAATCCTGCCGACTATAACGGCTTCAAGCTTTGTATCGGCAAGATAACGATCCACGGTGAGGAGATACAGGCCCTGCGCCAGTTGATTGAGCGTGGGACGTTTATCGTAGGGTCAGGAAAAGAAGAACCTGCTTCAATCATTCCGCCCTACCAAGAATTTGTTATTCGCCAGTTCGGGCGTTTAGGGCGAAAGATCCCTGTTGTTATCGATGCCGGGAATGCAACTGGTGGTCCAGTTGCGCCACGGATTTTTCGCGAGATCGGGTGCCAGGTGACGGAATTGTTTTGTGATTTGGATGGTCGGTTCCCGAACCATCATCCTGACCCGACGGTGCCGGAGAACCTGCGCGCCTTGATTGCGACAGTCAAAGAGACCAATGCTGAGATCGGAATTGCCTATGATGGCGATGCTGATCGTGTGGGTATTGTTGATCGTCACGGTCGCATTATCTGGGGTGACGAGATGCTCGTTCTCTTTGCCCGTGACGTTTTGGTTCAACATCCTGGAGCGACGATAGTGTCTGAAGTGAAATGTTCGCAACGACTCTTCGATGATGTCGCGCAACATGGTGGAGTGCCTATTATGTGGAAGGCTGGACACTCACTGCTCAAGGCCAAGATGCGCGAGACCGGCGCGCTGCTTGGAGGCGAGATGAGTGGGCATATCTTTTTTGCCGATCGTTATTTTGGCTATGATGATGGAGTCTATGCCTCGTGCCGTATGGTCGAGATTCTATCCAGCCACGGAAAAGAGATAACGGAACTTCTGAGTGATTTGCCGCCGTCGTGCTCGACGCCAGAAATCCGCATCGAGTGTCCGGACAATCTCAAGTTTCGTATCGCCGAGAAAGTCTGTAACTATTTCCGAGGCAAATACGAGGTTGTTGATATTGACGGCGTACGCGTAAAATTTCCCGATGGTTGGGGCCTTGTTCGTGCCTCCAACACCCAACCCGTTCTTGTCTTGCGCTTTGAGGCCGCCACGGAGGAGAAGCTCAATGCATACCGCAGCGAGGTTGAAAAGGTTGTAGAAGCAGTGAAGCGAGAACTGCAATAACGCAAGACCTTGGGTGCGTTCCTAAGGAACAATTTTGTCTTCCCCACGTCCTTGGTCGTTCTTCTGTAACAGTTGCCGGAGAGACTCAGCATCACGGGCGAGTTCACGATGGCGGCGCGCAAGGAAATAGCAATTGTGTGAGTGATTGCTGTGTTAGTTCGATTTGAACTCGAAGAGATATTTCCCTTGCCCCGGCAAACCAGCAGAATACAGATTGGATATCTTGCGATCTCTCCTCTTCAAAGAAGAACCTCCTCCAATCTTCTTTTTCGCTTCAGCCAATCTGGCATCAGCTGTTCTAGTAGCCGGTAGAACTTCGGGCCGTGGTTTTTGTGCTCTAAATGACAGAGTTCGTGGATAATAACGTATTCGATGCAGCTCTTTGGTGCGTGGATAAGGTTGCCATTAAGCGTGACAAGTCCTGAAGAGGACAAACTGCCCCAGCGGGTGTGCATGTTCTTCACGGCCAAGCGAGGTTGAGAGTGCCCTCGTCGTGCGAATGAATGGGAACATACGACTAAGATCTCCTCGAAGATCTCTCTGGCGCGTGCTCGATACCACCGTTGAAGTATGGTTTTCACTTGCTGGGGCTGCATCTTGCTACGCGAGGTGACTATTAGTTGTCCTCGTGTCAACTTGACTGAAGACACAGATCCCTGGCGTACCTTCAGTCGATACTGTCTTCCTAAATAGAGGTGTGTTTCCCCGCTGACGAATTGTCTTGGTGGTGTCCGAGGACTGAACCGTTGAAATGCCGCAAGTTGCTTACTAATCCATGGTGCACGCTGCCGAACTTTCTCTGCAATAACCGTTGGGTCACAGTCAACCGGTGCGCGGACGAGTACCTGTAGATTGGGATGTACTTCGATCCCAAGCGTCCGGCGCGTTGTAAGCAATTGCACTTTGTAAGGAATGGTCTCGGAACCAAACGTCACAATGCCACTACTGTTGCTCATGCTAGAATCCGATGCCGAGCCAACTGCATGGTGCGAGCGATGATGTCGTCCATTTCTTCGGTTGCCAGGGCAATGCCCTTCACCCCTTTGATTTCATCGTACAGATAATCGTCGATATCGTTGATCGTGCGGCGCTGTGCATCGAGATCGTCCCAAAATCCTACCTTCTTATTGCGTTGAATGATCTCCCAGATGTTGACGGCCGCTGCTGCCGCCACTTCGACTGCCGTTTGTTCGTCAGCAATATGGTGCGCCACATAGGGCTTCACCACGCCGAATACAGCGGCGGCGTTCTCGTTACTAGCAAGTGATGCAGGCAGGTCATCGGATTTGCGCTGGACAACCGCGTCTTTGAGGGCGCTCACTCGCTGTAAATATTCCAGATCAGAGATGCGCCGTGCGCGAAAGTCATCAATAGCCTGCTGGATCAGCCGGGAAAATTTCTCATAGAAGGCTGGATCTTGTTCAAGACGTTCGCTGATTGCCCGCTTCGTGGCATGCGCGATCATGTCAGCTTTCGCGCCAGGTGTCTTAGCATATCCACGCTCTTCGACGACTTTTTGAAACGCTTGCTCATCGAATATATTCACCGGGTCGTTTAGCCGAACCACTTCGTTAGCAGTGATATGCGTATCCAACAGTTTCTTAATCTTTGGTGCAAAATCACGGTAGTCGATGGAGTCAGCGTACCGCAGTTTCACTGCTGCCTTCAGATCTTGGAAGCGCCGTACGTCATTCTTGTACGCCTGCACCTTCTTCTCGGGCGTTGAGACGGTAAATTGTTCGCTCGATAGCGCGATAGCCAGAACCCTCGCGTAGGCGTTCAAACGCTCGTAAAAGTCGTTCCGTAGTTTTTCATCGGCAAGCAGGACCTCGTATGCTTCTTCATCCTGGCGCTGCTTGACTTCCTTAAAGAGGTCCCACAGTTCAGCATGGCGCTGCGGCAATTGCTTTACTTCGTCATGAATACTGACAAGCGCACCTTTAAGATCGTCCTCCTCAAAGTCTTTTAAGGCACTGTAGGTGGTCAGCGCTTTGTCCAGTTCGCCAAGCACGCCGGCGTAGTCAATCACGTAGCCAAACTCTTTCGGGCTCGCACCTTCATCATCGTCATAGAGACGATTGACTCGGGCAATGGCCTGCAAGAGAGAATGATCACGCAGCATACGAGTCAGATAGAGTACGGTATTGCGCGGGGCATCGAAGCCGGTCAGCAGCTTGTCCACAACGATGAGAATCTCTGGCTCGTCGCCAAACTTGAATTGGTTAATGATCTGCTTATTGTACTCATCTTCATTGCCATAGCGTTTCATCATACGCTGCCAAAAAGCGACCACAGCGTCTTCCGATTCGTCGGCATCGGTTTCTTCGAACCCCTCGCGCTCGTCAGGTGGTGAGATAATCACTTCTGAAGACACATGCTCAATATCATCGAGGAACTGTTTATATGTGAGCGCTGTCGCTTTTTTGGGCGCAACCAATTGTGCTTTGAAACCTGTGCCTTGCCAGTGCTGCCGATAATGCTCGCTGATGTCGAAGGCACGCATGTAAATGACCTGGTCAGCCTTGTTCAGCATGTCAGCGCGGCTGTACTTCTTTTTAAGATCCGCCCTTTGTGCATCGGTGAGCCCCTGCGTGTGGCGCTCAAACCATAGATCAATGGCCTTTTCGTTTTGCTCCATTTCCACGTGCCGCGCTTCGTACAACAACGGAACGACCGCCTTATCTCGCACCGCCTGATCGATCGAATAGGCGTCGATCAAGCCGCCGAAGCGTATGAAGTTATTCTTCTCCTTCTTCATAAGCGGAGTGCCAGTGAAACCGAGATAGCACGCACGCGGAAACATGAGCCGCATTCGGGTGGCAAAGGAACCGAAGTTCGTGCGGTGGCTTTCGTCCACCAGCATAAAAATATCCGCCGAGTCGTCTTTGAATTTTCTGACCGAGAGTGCCTTGTCGAATTTGTGAATGAGTGTAGTCACAATATGTGCCTTCTGGTCGGACACCAGCTCAAGCAAATGCCGACCACTCTCCGCCCGGTCTGGGGAAAGCCCGCAAGCCGCGAAGGTGTTCCCAAGCTGGGTGTCGAGATCAACACGATCTGTTACTAACACCATGCGAGGATTGCGGATCTCCGGGTCAAGCGCCAGCGCACGGGCGAGCATGACCATAGTTAGTGACTTGCCAGAGCCTTGTGTGTGCCAGACAATACCACCCCGACGTTTCCCCTCCTCGTCTCGTTCTTTTACCCGGTGGAGAATCTTCTCGACCGCAAAGTATTGTTGATAGCGGGCAATCTTACGGATGCCACCGTCAAAGACCGTGTACAGCAATGCCATTTCCAGCAGACGTTCTGGCCGACAAAGCGCATAGAGTGTCTTGTCCTGTTCGGTGATCGTGCGTTTCGTCAGGTACTCGTCTTGCTGTTCGCTGACCCCAAACTCGGATGCGATGAGGTCAAACAGTCCGGCTTTCGTCTTTTCGGCGAGCGGTTTATTGAGAACCGCGCGGAGATCTGCATACGGAATCTCTTCCTTCCAGATTGACCAGAACTTTGCCGCCGTCCCAGTGGTAGCGTAGCGGGCCTCATTCTTGTTGACACCCACAACGAGTTGGACATACGTGAACAGCTTCGGAATGTAGTCGTCACGCTGATTGCGGATCATCTGTGAGACTGCTTGCGTCACTTCAATCTTCGGGGATTTGCACTCGATCACCGCGAACGGAACGCCGTTTACAAATAGGACAAGATCGGGGCGTGTGGTCTCGCGGCTACGAGACCGCTCGACTGGGAACTCGGCGGTGACATGGAACACATTGTTTTCTAGGTTCTTCCAATCAACGAACTTCAAGGTGAAACTTTTTAAGTCTCCCTCAATTGACTGCTCAAGACTCACTCCGAGTGTGAGCAGATCGTAGACCGCTTCGTTGGTTTTCTGCAGCCCGTCGTACTTGACGTTCTTGAGCCGTTGGATGGCGCTTTGAATGTTTTCTTCACTGAAGCGATACGTTCCGCCCTTGTAGTTGATACGATTAAAATGCTTCAGTTGTGCCCGAAGAATTTCCTCCAGAACGACGTTACTTGCTTTCCCGCCGCGCGCTGCTAAGGCCTGCGCGGGGGTGAGATACTCGAAGCCAAGATTGACCAGCAACTGCAACGCGGGAATCTGCGAAAGATACTTCTCATTGGAGGGGAAGCTCTCCATCACGCCGCCTCCGTATCTGCCGCTTTGACCCGCCACTGGCCGGTAAGGAGTTTTTGCATGAGGCCGCGTTTCTGTCGCTCTAGAGCAGATTTTTGCTGCCTCAGGACTTTCAGCTCTGTGTCAGCGGTTTCCAGCACGGCGGCGATGGCGGCTTGCTCTGCAAAAGCGGGAATGCGAACTTTGATTTGGACAAAATGATGGAACTTCAGATTCCAGGTGTCAGAGGTAAGCCCCTGCGAGTAGCGATAAAACAGGTGAATGATCTGAGGCAGTTTGAAGAGATAGGCCATAAACTTACCATGCACTTGCTCTTTCGGGATACAGATAGTGTATGCAGGACTAACAATGCCCTCCAATTGTGACAGTGCTGATACGCCCTGCCACATACGCATCGTGTTGTACCCGATATCCCCGGGACAGATACGCAGATAACTCGATTTGTCTTCACTGGACGTGTCTCTGCGGTCAAGCTCATCCCGAGAGATTACACCCTCTTCACGTGTGATTGAGAGTAAGGGTAAATAGTCATTCCCACGTTCATTCCGTTCGCTGAAAAGTTCTCCTAAATGGAAGGTCGTCCATGTATTCTTGAACCCTTTGAGCCGATGTTTCCCAGTCAGCAACTGCTGCATTAAGCCTACTTTGAGTCGTTCCTTCGCCGCAATCAGCCGTTCGGTCTTTTCGATGGCGGCATCCCACGTGCTTAGAATTGACGCAATTTTTTGCTGGGAAAGTAGAGAGGGAAGAAAAATTGGAATAGCCTCAACCGTCGCTTGGTTGATTTTTTTCATACTACCACTAGTTCCAGTAGCATGGTGCTGTAGGTATTTAACTACATGCTCACTTCTGAGATACGCCTCAAGATAATCTGAATCGACCTTCGTCGGGTCTATGCGAAATCGCATCATGAGGTCAGGATAGGAACACTTCTCTAGCCCGCCACGATAAAGTGCTACTCGGCCAACCTTGTCGAGAGTATTGGAACGGCTAATTAAGAAGTCACCTGGATAAAGTTGAAAACGATCGACAAGCGGTTCGTCCGCCGGTGCTGGTTTTGCTTGAGATAGATCAAGACCATTGTCACTTAATGTGGATAATCCCAAAATCCATTTACCAGTTGGTGTTGCTGGACAAACGGGGGAATAACCATTCTGGGGAGGACTAGTAAGCAACGAGCTAAGCGAGACCAAAATTCCACTTCTCTTTTTGCTTACCTGTTCCTTGTTATAGGAGATCTCTCCACTCCGAGTCATACACCTAACTCCTCCAGGTGGTGCTTCATCTTGGCGCGCACTTGGGCGAGTTCATTTTCCAGCCGGTCAATTTCTTGCTGGACGGCAGCGAGATCGATTTCTGCTTCTTCTTCGAAGGTATCGACATAACGGGGAATGTTGAGGTTGAAGTCATTCTCTTGGATTTCTTCGACCGTTACGACGTGAGCGTACTTCTCTTGGGGCTCACGCGCCTGATACACAGAGACAATCTTCTGGAGGTGCTCCTCGGAGAGCGTGTTTTGGTTCTTCCCGGCAATGAAGTCATGGCTGGCGTCGATAAACAGCACGTCACGACACGTGTCGCGCGCCCCACCCTTCTCTCTGGCCCGGTCGAAAACTAGAACCGCGACTGGAATAGAGGTAGTTTGGAACAGATTCGCCGGCAAGCCAATGACGGCGTCAAGAAGATTCTCTTCGATCAGCTTTTGCCTAATACGACCCTCGGCGCCGCCGCGAAACAACACCCCGTGCGGCACGACCACGGCCACGCGTCCTTCCTGCGGCAACGCGGTTTCGATCATGTGGCTGATGAATGCGAAGTCGGCTTTCGATTTCGGGGGCACCCCGCGCCAGAACCGGTTGAAGCGGTCGTTCTCTGCATTCTCCGCGCCCCACTTATCGAGCGAGAACGGCGGATTGGCGACCACTACGTTAAATCGCATCAGCCGATCATTCTCGACCAATGCTGGACTGTTTAACGAATCGCCCCACTCGATCCGCGCGCCATCCTTGCCGTGCAGAAACATGTTCATGCGCGCCAGCGCCCAGGTGCTGCCATTGACCTCCTGGCCGAACAGCGCGAAGTCTCGACTGCCCGTTGCTTCAATGATCTCGGCTGCTTCGATGAGGAGACCGCCAGAGCCGCAGGCTGGATCACAAATTCGATCTCCAGGTTTCGGCTGAGCCAGCCGGGCCAGCAGTTTAGACACGTGCTTCGGGGTGTAGAACTCACCCGCCTTCTTGCCAGCATCGGAGGCAAAGCGTTCGATCAGATAAATGTACGTGTTACCAATAATGTCCTCAGACACGCGACTGGGTCGGAGATCAAGCTTGTTGAAGTCGTCCAGGAGATTCTTGAGACGGCGGTTGCGGTCCTTGGTCTTACCGAGGTTCGCTTCTGAGTTGAAATCGATATTGCGGAACACCCCTTCGAGCTTGGTCTTGTTCGCATCCTCAATATGTTCGAGCACGATGTTGATCAACTCACCGATGTTCGCCTCATTCCGACGTTCGTACAGGCTGTAAAAATCCGCAAGAAACCGATCCGGTTGCGGCTCTTTCAATTCGATATACGGCAGCGTGAATCGCTCGCGCTCCAGCCGACGACGAATGCGCTCCTCGTTGTCGCCATATTGTCTCTGGTATTCCTCGTAATGGTCCTTCCACAGGTCACTGATGTATTTGAGGAACAGCATCACCAGGATGTAGTCCTTGTACTGAGCGGGATCGATGACTCCGCGGAAGGTGTCACACGCGGCCCAGGCGGTTGCGTTCACTTGTTGTTGGGTGAGTTGGTCGGCCATATGTTACTGTTCCTTTCTGGGTGGCTTCTCAAAAGCGCAACGTAAGAGAAATCCTTCAATGAAGCGCCGGCGCTGCTTGAGCAGCTCTTGTGACAAGCGTTCTTCTTCAGCAGCTAAATTAGCAAACTCTACAATTTCTTTCTGACGCGCTAAGGGTGGGACTGGTACTTCCAGCGCATCGAGGGCTGCTTTGCTGATCATGCGAACTGAGGTACCCTCCGCCTGTTTCGCAAGAATTGCTTGGGTAGTCGGCAAATTGAGAAACCATTGCAGGTATTGTGGCAGAATGAGATTTTTCTTCGCACGAATCACCATCATGGGCGCTGCCAGTACGGCATGCGGGAGTTCAGCTGTAAACCGCGTGGTAGTGTTAGTGAGACCACGCGAGCGAAAGAGTAACTCTTCTTTTTGTACGAAGTGCCTTTCTTTCTTGAACTCCGGCATGTGAACACGGATCAAATCTTCAGTATGAAGGAGGTTTGTGTCATCTATGTCCTTCATTTGGATGACAGTGATTTCCCCCTTCGGATCAGGTTCAAGCCGTGCCCGAAATGACACCCCCATTCTTACCTCTGCAATTTGTTCGAATCGTTTTACCATTTGCAGTAATGTCGTTCCTGCAAATTGAAATATCTAATCCCAGCAGATTGTCTAGTGCTGTAATGGGGTTTCTGTAATTTATCTTTCTCAGCTTCTCCATGCCGCAGTTGCCAATTGCTTGTCAAACTGCGGCAGCACCCTTGAGGAGTGCAGGCGGTGTTTTTAAGCGACACATCCGTTGACGACAGTCTTTACACAACAATATAGTTGTGTTGATGGTTCCTCCTTTCAACCAGACTGGTAACCTTCCGCCAGGCATCTACTGGATCAGCTGGAATGAACTAGTGTCCGCTTTTGGATTTACGCCGAGGCGGGTGCAGCTTCTGACCGGACTGAAGACAGCGCTCGCGTTGTTGAAAGCAGCGGGATGTCGTAGCGTGTATATCGATGGCAGCTTCGTAACGGCGAAACCTCAGCCGGGGGATTTCGATGCGTGCTGGGCTATCGAAGGTGTAAACCCTGATGCGCTAGACCCTGTGTTTCTTGATTTCTCACACGCGCGCGCCGCGCAAAAGGCGCGGTTTCTGGGTGAGTTCTTTCCGGCGGATCTTCCTGAAGGGCTCACAGGCAAAACGTTTCTGGAGTTCTTTCAAACTGACAAAAACACCGGCGCCGCCAAGGGCATTGTGGCGCTGAATCTGAGGAGATGGCGACCATGATTAAGAACGAGCGGCAATATCGCATCACCAAAGTCCAAGCAGAAAAATTTGCAAAAGCTATTCAGGAGACGACGGAAGCCCCGGAGCGCATGGAACATCCTGTGCTTCGCAAGGCGCAGATCGATGCGCTGAAGAGTCAGTTAGAGGATTTACATCGCGAGATCGAAGAATATGAGGCGTTGCGGTCCGGAAAACGGAAAATTGTTACACTCGGGTCCCTGGAAGAATTGCCAAAGAGCTTGATTCAGGCCCGTATTGCAGCTGGTCTCAGTCAGGAAGAGCTAGCCGCCAAGCTAGGACTCAAACCGCAGCAGATCCAGCGCTATGAAGCCACCGAGTACCAGGCGGCGAGTTTCGAACGAGTACAAGAAATCATGCGAGTACTCGGAGTCAAACTTCGGCGTCCAGCAGCTCTTCGTCTAGCGTCTTGATCTGACATTTCTAGAGGATTCCACAAACCGTAAAGGCGAAATGTATAGAGTAAGTTGAGAAGGACCCACCCTGTGCTTCTTAGCGGCTCTCTTTCTGCAGAAGTTGCCGGAGAGACTCAACATCACGGGCGAGTTCACGATGGCGGCGCGCAAGAAGGCGGAGATAAAGAAAAATCCCGAGCCAGACGGCTGAGAAGGCACCGAATAAAAACCACAAATGATCCATCCCCTCTCCTTTCTTACGCGGAAGCGAGCGCTTGCCGACGCAGAGCAGTCAGCTCGTCGCGTAGACTAAGACTTCGCACCCGTAACCACAGCAACCACATAAACAGACTGATAAACGCGGCAGAGCATACGAGCAGTGTCCACATCATCTCCGGTGCCATACGATCCACTTTGGGATGAATCCCGCGCCACAACCGGACGGCGATATGGAGGAGCGGAATATCGAGTACGCCAATAATTCCCAAAACTGCTGCATAGCGGGCGATCTGTTCATTATCGCCCGCCAGTAATCGTAAGAGGATATAGGCAGCATAAATGGTCCAGAGGATGATAACCATGGTGAGGCGTGGGTCCCATGTCCACCAGACTCCCCAAATCGGACGTGCCCATAATGAGCCGGTCACGATTACCAGGGTACAAAAGACCATCCCCACTTCAGCGGCAGCCTGGGCGAGTACGTCGGAAGAGCGGTCTCCTTGCCAGAGATACGAGGCACTTGCACCAGCGACAATGAAGAATCCGAGAAAAGTGTTCCACGCTGCCGGGAGATGAAAATAGAAGATGCGCTGGGCGACACCTTGGACGCGTTCATTCGGCACATAGAGAAAAATCATTGCGAGCGCGACAAACATCGTCACACATGTTAGCCACGGTAACACATTCTCTGCGAAAGACGCGAAACGTTTCATGCTTACTCCTGCACGACCTGTGAGAAAATCAGCCATCCTGTTACCACAAAAATCACATCAAATGCGAGTAGGACATGGAACCAGACTCCAGTCCACGTTGCCCCAGCCAATACCGCACTCGTGACTTTCACGGCTGCGATTAATAACGGAACGAGAAGTGGTAGCAACATGAGAGGGAGGAGAACATCTCGTGCACGTGTCCGGCTGGCGATAGCCGCGAGTAACGTGCCAAGGGCTGAGAATCCGACAGTACCGAGCAGTAAAATGAGCGGAAGAGCAAACAGGGACCACGAAAACGAGATGGAAAAGAAGAGGAGCGAGAGCGGGGCGACCACCGTTTCGACAAGTAGGAGAAAGAGGAGATTTCCCAGCATTTTGGCAAGAAAAAGTGTACCCGGATCAATCGGGCATAACAATAAGCCAAAAAAGCACCCACGTTCTTGTTCAAGCACGAACGTACGTTGGAGGCCGAGCATCCCTGCAAATATAAGTGTGATCCACAGTAATGCGGCTTCAAGTTCAGGCCCGCGAATTTGTTCAGGGCTCAAGGCAAATACAAAAATTAAGACAATCAGAAAAGATAAAACAAAAAGAGAGGAAATCCGCTCCTTCGTACGAATCTCTAACAGGAGATCTTTCCACAGAATGGCAATCACGCTTAATCCCGAGTCCCGAGTCCCAAGGACTTAGGGTGTGAGGAAGGGGGCTGGGTTGCGGCATGATAAATGTCAGGAAACTCTTGGGGAGTAGGAAGGTGGTTTTGCGATTGCCACGCCAAGCGGCCACGATGAAAGATAACGGCGCGATCACAGAGTTGGAGGCCTAAGCGAAAATCATGCGTAGTGAAAATCACGGTTTTCCCTTGTTCTCGGGCTTGGACGAATGTTTGTTGTAGCGTCTCGATTCCGCGCGTATCAAGACCGGTGTAAGGCTCATCAAATAACAAGAGCTGTGGATCATGGAGAAGGGTACGTGCGAGTGCAATGCGTTGTTCCATCCCACGAGAGAAGGTACGGATGGCTGTATGTCCCCAGTCTTGTAAGCCTACGTAATGTAAGACTTCGGCGATGCGTGCGTCGAGGTTTTTCAATCCATACGCTCGACCATAGAACGTGAGATTCTCGATTGGCGTGAGATCCAAATAGAGAAAACTATCATGCCCGAGAAATCCGAGCTTGTGCCGAAGATCGGACTCATCTGGGGTCTGCCCAAAGAGCTTGAGAGTTCCACTTGATGGTCGTACGAGTGTGGCGAGCAGGCGAAGAAATGTCGTTTTCCCAGCTCCATTAGGACCAAAAACGGCTATCGTTTCACCAGCGGCCACTTGATACGAGACGTTATGCAGTATCGGGACCCAGGAAAACGTTTTACTCAGGTTTTCGGCTTCAACAACCCAACGGGTCATAATGGTTGAACACCAGTGGGGAGAGTGAGACGGGGAAGAAGCAGCTGTGGGATAGGGAATACGTTGTCATGCTGTTCGAGTCTTGCATTGCGTACATCGATAAGGATAGTCTTACCAAGGTAAAGGAGAGGAACACTGTGACCGGAACAATTAAGAAAGTTTTCAAAGATAAAGGGTTTGGCTTTATCACTCCTGATGACGGGGATCAGGATGTATTCTTTAATCGTTCTCGCCTTGCTCCGAAACTCTATTTTGAAGATCTCCGTGAGGGGGATGAAGTAGAATTTCAGGTAAGACCAGGAGAAAAAGGCCCTCAAGCCTTTAACCTTAAGCTTCGGTAAGCGACTCAGTTTTCTGTTGGTCTCGTAGGTTTTGGTCGCCATTCAAGCGATCAATGTGAGCGAGGGCCTCGAGTGCCTGCGTCTCGTATTTTTTTCGTAACGTGAGATAATCTTCGTCGGTCAGCTTACCCATCTGTCGGTCAAATTCTGCCTCTTTAATCGCGGCATACGCGGCAGATTTCTGTTTTTCCCAATGCGCAATTTCCGGTAATTGCTCGGGCAGCATTTCTTGCCCTGCCCGCACGGAAAAGAGCGGGGCAGCGACCGCTAATCCCACGAGGCTGATAAACAATAATCCTGTAAAATATACTAAGAACATCATAGGAGTGAGAGAGTGTCTTGTTGTATTTTACGTGTTAGTTCGTAGTTGAATGATACCCTACACATCATATTCATCCAGTTCTTTTCGCAACCGATTCCGATATTGCTCGGCATCCGTCCCTTGAGGATCAGGGTTTGGGAGGTTTTCCGTTTGTGTTGCACGTTTATGTGACCAACGAAGACCCACGAAGGCAACCGTTCCCCCACCCACAAGCACGACGAAAAATGGCATAATCCATGCCGCCAGATTGAATCCCTCGGTCGTGGGAGCAGAAAGGACTTTCTCACCATAACGACTGACAAACTCTTTAAGAATGGCCTCTTTACTCTTTCCTTGGCTCACTTGTTCGGCAATTCTCTGCTTTGCGGGAACAGCGAAACTGCATTGGAGATGATTGCAGGAATGGACAGTAAGCCCACAGGAACACTGGCAGGTGAGGGATTCTTCAACTTCTTGGGTTGTCGGTGTGGCTGCTCGTACCTCGTAACAAAAAAACGTAAGGAGAAGAAAAATAACCCAAGGTAAATATCGTGCCTGCGCCATGACTATCACAAAATGTCTTATGTGCATTGCCTCTCCTGCGCCGAGGAGCATCTGGTTGTATTGAAGGTTCTTTACCACAGTCAAGTAGCCGATTTTCCTGTATTCTCGCCATCTCTTCAATCAGCCATGACTGTCTCATCTCGTTCGACTCGGGTGCGGGCAGCGGCCCATTCTTGTCGTTCAGCCGGGCTTGGTAACATTGTGACACAGGTGCCAAGAACGAGGACAATCCCGCCAATCCAGATCCATGATAATAACGGATTGACGAAGACTTGGAGGGTCGCTAACTGTGATGGAGCGTCATAGCTCCCGAGGACAACATACAAATCTTCGCGCAGGGTTTGCCGCAGTGCCACTTCTGTGGTGGGCTGCTCTTGTCGTTTATAGAGACGCTTCTCTGGGTGCATCGTGTCAATTTGCTGCCCATTGGTAAACACGGACACGACAGCAGCTTGAATGGCCACATGATCATCTTCTTTGTTTTCGATACCTTCATACTTCAAGGTATAACGTCCAATCTCCATTGTTTCGCCGGGTTTGAGGGAAATTTGTTTTTCAATTTTGAAGAATGAGGAACCTGCGATACCGATAAAAATAAGGACTACGCCAATGTGGACAACATAGCCTCCATAACGTCGCGGATTTTTATTGACTAAGCGACTGAGTGCTTGAGTAGAACTCTCTCGCAAAATGGTTTGGCGTGCTCGGGTCCCGCGATAGAATTCTGAAAGAATAGTTCCAGTGACGAACCCGGAGAGGGAAAGAATGACAATGGCGTAATAGTTTCGATACCCTAGCAGGAAAAACAGCGTGCCAAAAAGCAGTCCAATGATGATTGGGGTCGTGAAATTCTTTCGCAAACTTTTGACACTGGCGCGCCTCCACGCAATAGCTGGACCGATGCCCGTGAGAAACAGGAGGATAACCCCGAGGGGACCGTTGACCTTATTAAAGAATGGGGGACCTACCGTAATCTTTATCCCACGGACCCACTCTGAAAGGATAGGGAAGATTGTTCCCCAAAATGTAGCAAAGGCAAGCCCGACAAGAATCCAGTTATTTAATAAGAAGGCGGATTCACGAGAGAATAATGAATCGAGTTCATCTTGACTCTTTAGTTCGGGTAAACGGTAAAACAAAAGACCGAGAGAGATAACCAGAGTAAAAAGCAGGAACGCCATGAAATACGGACCAAGACCAGACTGAGTAAACGAATGAACCGAAGAAATTACCCCACTCCGTGTGAGAAAAGTTCCAAAGATGGTGAGGGCGAAGGTCAGAATCACGAGGACCATGTTCCATACCTTCAGCATATTCTTCTTTTCTTGGATCATGACCGAATGCAAGTAGGCAGACGCCGTGAACCACGGCATGATGGCGGCATTTTCCACTGGGTCCCAAGCCCAGTACCCGCCCCAGCCCAACACTTCATATGCCCAACGACCACCAAGCAAATTGCCAACTGACAAAAAGAACCAGGAGGTGAGGGCCCAGCGTCTGGTTGTACGGATCCATACGTCGCCGAGCTTTCCCGTAGCTAGGGCTGCCATAGCAAAGGCAAAAGGGACGGAGGCGCTCACATACCCAAGATACAAGGCCGGAGGATGAAGCGTCATCCAGTAGTTCTGTAGCAAGGGGTTCAAGTCTGAACCCTCTTGAGGGGTAAACGACAGACGTTCGAAGGGGGGCGTAATGAAGTTGAGCATGCCGAGGAAGAACAAGGTAATCACCATCAAAGTGGCGGTGACATACGGCATGAGTTCACGGTTCTTCTCTCGATTTTGCAGGTGAACGATAGTTGAGAAGAGCGTCAAAATGAAAGTCCAAAAAAGAAGAGAACCTTTTTGACCACCCCAGAGGGCTGCAATCGTGTATTGAAGCGGAAGTGTTGAGCTAGAATATGAGGCAACATATTCAACATTGAAGTCGTGGGTGAGCAATGCCTGTAACAAGGCAAAGACTGCAAAGCTGACACAGGCAAATACGGCGTACGCTGCGTTCGTACCGCTTGCAATCCATCTTTCTTGTCGAGAAAATGCCCCCCAAAGACTGATGGCGATAGCATAGAGGGACAAAACAAACGCAAGCGCAAGGGATAGGGATCCAAGATGTGTCATAAAATTTTTGTGGGATAGGGCAGTGGTTGGGAAAATACTACTTTGCGATCAAGGGGCCCCCCGTGACCCGTCTTTCGCGCCTTCACTTGCTCTACTCATTCTTTACCAGCTCTTCTTGCTCGGGTTCGTACTTTGAAGGGCAACTGGTCATAATGGTTTTGGCTTCGATGATCTGCTCGTTGCTGTAGCGCCCTTCAACAATGACGTCTCGTCCTTCAGCAAACATGTCAGGCAATATCCCTTGGTAGCGAACTGGCACGGCCTGGATATCTTCTTGTTCAAAAGAGCCGAGAAGAAATTGGAGGTGAAGATCTTTTGGGTCCCAGTTCATGGAGCCTGCTTGGACCCGCCCGGCCACTCGAATGCCCTCGTTGGTCAAAGCTGTCCGTTTTGTTGAGAACTCTTCGATCGTGAGATAATAGAGGCTGGTCTCGCGGATACCTGTATACATCAGATAGCCAACGGCTCCGACGATCAGCGCAATGCCGATAAGAAATTGTTTTTTCTTAGCCATGGATGTCCTTCACAGGTACTCTATTTCCGTGTACGGCGCAAGAAAGGCAGGCGTAAAGATATACACGCCGTCAGATTGACTTTCCGTGAACCTTTCTATATTTGAGGGAAGGCTTAAGGATACATTTGTATAGTAAATTAGCCGTATGTTCGAATCTCTCGGCGAAAAGCTTGAGTCTGTCTTCCGCCGCCTTCGTGGCCACGGCAAGCTGACAGAAAAAAATATAGAAGATGCCCTCAGAGAGGTCCGTCTTGCCCTGCTTGAAGCAGACGTCAACTTTAAGGTTGTTAAGGACTTTGTTGATCGCATCAAAGAACAGGCCTTGGGACAAAATGTTCTGGCAAGCCTGACACCAGAGCAGCAATTTATCAAGATTGTCCACGCTGAGCTGGTGAACCTGTTAGGTGGACAACAGACCGAGCTTGATCTTGCCGCAGCACCGCCTGTTGTCATCCTGCTGGTAGGACTGAACGGCTCAGGAAAAACGACAACCAGCGGTAAGCTTGCCCGTTATTTGAAGACGGAACTCGGTCGTTCTCCGTATCTTATTCCAGCAGATATCTATCGACCAGCGGCGATTGATCAGTTACAGATTATCGCGAAAGACCTTGGTGTTCCAATCTACCCAACGCCAAACGATGGAACAGCTGGTGATCCCATTGCCATAGTAAACGCTGGTGTAGAAGCGGCTCGGCGACAAGCGTGCGATGTTGCTATTGTCGATACGGCTGGCCGTCTGCAGATTGATGACGAGTTGATGAATGAGCTGGTACTGATGCGGAATGCGATTCATCCGCACCAAGTACTACTGGTTGCCGATGCTATGACTGGGCAGGAAGCCGTCAATGTTGCCGCCGGTTTTCACTCTCGAGTAGGCCTTGACGGTGTTATCCTTACCAAGGTAGAGGGAGATGCGCGTGGAGGCGCTGCGCTTTCGCTTCGTTCGGTTGCCGAAAAGCCAATTCTCTTTGTCGGAGTAGGTGAGAAACTTGATGCCTTAGAACCATTCTATCCAGATCGTGCGGCTTCTCGAATTCTCGGTATGGGCGACATGTTGTCGCTGATCGAGAAGGCAGAGAAAGTTTATGATCAAAAACAAGCCGAGATCCTGGAAAAGAAGCTGCGGAAAAATCAGTTTACCCTGGAGGACTTCCAAGAACAGCTACGTGTTATTAAAAAAATGGGATCAGTGACTGACCTTGTTGCGATGATTCCCGGTGGAAAAAAGCTTATGCAAGGAACTGATGCGACTGCGGCGGAGAGAGAATTCAAACGTATAGAAGCGATTATCAGTTCGATGACGAAAGAAGAGCGACAAAAACCGGAAATCCTCAATGGTGGTCGGCGGCGAAGGATCGCTATAGGAAGCGGCACCTCTGTGGCAGAGGTGAATCGCTTCCTTAAGCAGTATCTTGATGCAAAAAAAGTGATGCGAAAAATTACCCAGCTGGGAACGTCGGGAAAACTAGGGAAAAAATTCCCGTCTCTCTGGGGGAGATAAATATTGTATGGTAAAAATCCGCTTAGCCCGTCATGGGGCAAAAAAGAAACCATTTTATCGTATTGTGGTGGCAGATTCGCGCTCTCCGCGCGATGGGCGTTTCATCGATTTGATTGGGACGTATGACCCATTGCAGAATCCGGCTGTTGTACAGATTAAGAAAGAAAAGCTGGACAAATGGTTGCAGCATGGAGCACAACCAACTGATACTGTTGCTCGGCTTATTAAAAAAGCTGCGCAGGCGCCCGGAGCCTGAGCGTGAAACTTGGGGGGGGGGAATGCAATGAAGGATCTCGTATTATATCTGGCCAAAGCGTTAGTGAACCACCCTGACGAGGTTGAAGTGAAAGAGATTCAAGGCGATACGGCTGCGATTCTTGAACTCCGGGTGGCAAAAGACGACCTTGGCCGGATCATTGGCAAACAAGGGCGAACAGCCAAGTCCATCCGCACGCTTCTCAATGCGGTTGCTTCGCGAACCAACCGAAAAATTGTCCTCGAAATCATCGAAGAAAAATGACCTGCAATCTCCGACTAAGCGAGTCTCGTTAGGTCGGACTGGTGGTCCCCATGGTGTACGTGGGGAACTTCGCTTTCTCCCCTACGCCTTCCCGTGTAAAACCCTACGGGAGGGGGTAACGATCTTCTTGCACGCAGAAAACGAACTACCTCAGGCATACACAGTTGAAAAGGTTCGCCCGCATCCTCCGTGTCTGTTGTTGAAGCTGCAAGGTGTTGATTCTCGTGAGTCTGCTCAAACGCTGCGTGAGAAGACTCTTGCGGTTGAGAAAGATGTCCTTCCGCCATTGCAAGAGGGGGAATTTTATTATTATCAGGTCATTGGCTTATCTGTGTACACAACCTCGGGGCAACTCCTCGGATCGATCCGCACTGCTTTTTGCTCAGGTGGTAACGATATCTGGGTCGTACACCAAGGAAAAAAGGAATATTTGATCCCAGTAACAGAGGAAATTGTCCGGACGATCGACATCCCTGGTGGTAAAGTCGTGATCGAGCCAATGCCAGGATTGCTTGACTAGTGTCCTATCATGCAATTTCACGTGCTCACTATTTTCCCTGAAATCTTTTCTTCCCCGCTCGCGGTGAGCCTCCTCAAAAAAGCTCAAGATAAAGGACTCCTTTCGTGCACGACTTACAACCTGCGTGACTATACGGCGGATAAGCATCGGTCTGTGGACGATACGCCGTACGGCGGTGGGCAAGGTATGGTATTGAAACCAGCGCCAGTAGTCGCAGCTATAGAAGCGATCGGTCAAGCTGCCCCCAATCCGTGGCGAATCTTATTGTCGCCGCAAGGTCAGCCTCTTACTCAGGCGAAAGTGGGAGAGCTTGCACAGCGTCCCGCGTTGCTTTTGCTTTGTGGTCGCTATGAAGGAGTAGACGAGCGCATTCGCTCTTTTGTGGATGAAGAATTGTCTATTGGTGACTACATTCTTAGCGGAGGAGAAATTGCCGCACTTGTAGTGATCGACGCGGTTGCACGACTGATTCCTGGGGTCGTAGGCCGACAAGTTTCTGTTGAAGAGGAGTCTTTCAGCCAGGCATTATTAGAATATCCGCAGTATACGCGCCCAGAGGAGTTTCGCGGACTGCGAGTTCCTGAGGTTCTCCTCTCTGGGAATCATGCGGAAATAGCCAAATGGCGTCGTCGCCAGTCCCTCCTACGAACGAAGAAGCGGCGACCTGATCTCCTGACCAAAGCAATACTAACTGAAGAGGAAAAACAGTGGTTGCTGCAACTCAACAACGGCCCAGACCAAAAGGCGTGATACGATACGCCTCGGTATAAACGGCAACTGTAATTCGTCCTTGACTGAAGCGACTATGACAAATATCTATATCGCGCTTTTGCACTATCCCGTGTATGACCGCGACCATGCTGTGGTGACGACCTCGATTACCAACATGGATATTCACGACATCGCGCGCTCTGCTCGTACGTATGGAGTGAAACGCTACTTTGTTGTGACGCCAACTCGTACCTTGCGACTTCTTGCTCAAAAGATCCTTGATCATTGGGAGTCTGGTTACGGCAGCACCTATAATGAGACACGAAAAGATGCACTCTCTTTAGTTGCGCTCGCGGAAGATCTTGATGGTGCTATTCGTCAGATTTGTGAGGATGAGGGAGAATCCCCGTATATCGTTGCCACTTCGGCACGATCAGGGGCCAGACGGATTCCTTTCTCTGATATGCGGACACGAATAGAACAATCGAGACCACCAGTGCTGTTTCTTTTTGGTACCGGTTGGGGACTGACCGAAGAGGTCCTTGATCGCGCTGATGCTATTCTTGAGCCTATTCAAGGAGTTGGGGGATATAACCACCTCTCTGTCCGCGCAGCCGCAGCGATCCTGCTTGACCGGTTGCGGGGGGCACGCTAACTAGTACGATACATTTCTTGGCCGTGATCTTCTTATCTCAAGGATTTGGGAACAAGAAACCGATAAAATGATGGATCGGTAGGGGGAAGATTTTTCTCTGCTTCCCCCCTGTTGTTTTCTGAATCACTCATAGGAGGCAGGCTACGTCGGAGGAAACGACTATGAACTCCATTATTGATGTTATCGAAAAACCGCAGTGTCGGACCGACATCCCCAATTTTAAGCCTGGTGATACCGTTCGTGTCCATGCAAAAATCATCGAGGGAGATAAGGAACGCATCCAGGTATTTGAGGGAGTGGTAATTAGCCGCGCCAATGCTGGGAATCGGGCCTCGTTCACAGTTCGCAAGGTTTCCTATGGGGTCGGTGTCGAACGTGTCTTTCCGCTACACTCTCCCCGCATAGACAAAATTGAACTGGTGACCATCGGGCGTGTCCGCCGCGCAAAGTTGTATTATTTGCGTAACCTGTCAGGAAAAGCCGCCCGTATCAAAGGTGAACGTGTCGCTGGCTCATCAAAAGCGCAGAAAGCGGTCGCTGCTCCTCCCGAAGTGGTTGAGGTGGCAGCGGTGGCAACGGAAGAGACACCTGCACAGTAAAGAGACACTGCCTGGGGCGTTCTATGGACGCCCCGACGCTCACTAATCGAAACCCGAAGTTTTCCTTCTTTCCCACCATAGCAGCCCTGCGCTAATAACGAAGAATAACACGAGCGTGGCATACCCGTACGGGGATGAGGCGTACAGAATCAGTTCGTCAAAACGCCCGATCAGCAACGACATGCGTGCCATAACGGTATACCCGAAGGCTGCACCAAAAGAGATCATTAAGAAATAAATGCCGACCCGTGCAACCCCACGTGCGACACCAGTGTGCTCAAGAGAAAAGAAGAAATAAAAAAGTACACTGACAACTCCTAGAAGGATCAATGCCGTATTGAGGTTAGCGAGAGTGAGCCAGGCAATGCTGCCGTCTCCACCAGCGACGAGTGGTTTCATGGTCCCCTGTATCTGTTGCAAAATAAACGACGAAATCTGCCGTGGAATAGCAACGCCAGAGCTCACTCCGAGGAGAAAGGCGAAGGAAATCCGACTTAGCCACGAAACCGGTGGAATAAAACGAGCAAGCATGAGTAGGCCAAGAAAGCTGGGGACCAGGAGCCACCACCGTTGGTGCTGGACTAAGGGGAGATACAGTTTATTCACCATCACCTGGTAATACGTGATGGTCAGCAAATAGCCGATGGAGACGCCGACAAAGATATGCTCAGCCAATTTAAAGAACGGATTGTCCTTATACAAAAAGCTATAGATGAGCAGACTCAATCCCGTTGCCACCCACGCGCCGAATAGCGCCTCAGTACTCATCGCTTTTGCACCCTGGTGTGACCGGTAAGAAAATACACTGTGTTACAAATAACAATGAGAACGATAATCAGAAAATGCGTTGCCGATTGGGCGTCCATTCCTGCTGTTGCTTTGCCTTGTTGACCGAGGAGGATTTCGTACTCCGCAGCACCACGGAGCCCCCCGAGCAAACCGTTGATTTGTCCGGTGTCCAGGAGCGGATAGAAGCGCGGAGCACTTACCGCTGTACACCCACCTCCTAGCTCGAAGCCATATTTTTCTTTGCCGTACACATACCAGGTCTCAATCCCAGGGAAACCCACGCTGAGGCTTAGTACATAGGGAATATCGCGGAGGGAATGGACATTCACGAGGAGCGGGATCTCAGAGATCTTTGTTCCGGAATAATCGGTTGGAAAGGCAGCATGGAAATCTTGTCCCATGCTGATAATGGCGTTGGCTTCACCGGGCGCGTAGCCCAGAAACACATAATCGGTCCCCTGTTTTTTCTTATACTCTTGCGCTACCTGAGTGAGCGCTGATTCAGCCAGACCCGCCCCAGCTGGCCATAACGTCACGCCTAATACTTTGAGGTTTCTGTGAAATGCATGGCGGAGAATTGCGATTGCCATCGGATATAACTCGGGTTTCCCTCCTGGTTCGAAATCGAACGAAACCAAAAGCACAGTCGCTGGTGGAAGATGTTCAATATAGGCGTAAACTTTTTTCACTTCCGGTGATGGGTGAATTGGCAAACCAATCGGATAAAGAAGCGGCAGCAAGGTTGCCAGTGCGATCAGAAGAAAAATGATCCGTCGGTCGAGACGGAGAAGGCGGAGCGCGAAGTCAGACATAGTGAAGAGAGGTCCGTCGAGTTCCCAGATCATGGTCCTATTGAATCATTGAACCATCGAGTCATTGAGGAAACCCCTATTTCAATCTTTCAATGATGCAATGGCAAAATGACTCAATCACTCAATCGTTCAATTCCTCATTCCTTTCCTTCCCCTAAGTACGCACGTTCAATCCCACAGATAATCTTGATTGATGTAGCGATCCCGCCCAAACTGACGCCAATCAAGATGCCTCGCTGTGCAGCGGTATTCGGCACAGTCATAATCCATTGTGAAATTGCGCCCATACCAGAGAACAAATACTCGCCCAGGGGAACTCGTCCCCACATCACGAGCACGGCGGCCAGCAAAAGTACGGTCGCTTCTGGGGTTCGTGCTCGAAACGCCCGATAGGCAGCCGAGGCGACGAAAAAGGCCAGTAGAGAGAACATCGTCGCTTGCAACGCGACGAAAACATAGTCGTACAACCAACCAAACGATGTTCCTTCAGTCTTTCCTCCTGACCAAATTCCGGCACCGAGCATGACGAACAACGAAATGAACATGACCAGGCTATATCCCCAACCTGATTCCTTGCGTTTGACCTTGACGTAATGGGTGTTGAGGAGGCTCCCAACACCAAGGAGAATAGCAAAACCGGCAATGATTTGGTTCCACACCGACACTTCGCTGAGCAGCGCTTCGGAAGTCGGATGCGGCACGTAATATTGCAAGGTGAAAGTGAGTCCTAGCAGGAAGGTGAGCAAAATGGGCAGCGTACGTTTCCAAAAGATCATGCACGTATTTCCCTATTTTCCGTCAGCAAAAAACTGCATCAGCATGCGAACCCACGGCATTGAGAAAAATTCGCTCAGAGTAGCCAGAGCTGCCCCGAGCACGACGACCCCGACCAAAAATCCTTTGCCGATATCCTGTCCGCGCAGGGTTCCTACCAAGACTGGTTCGCGCGAGAGGTAAGCACTGGCCGCGTACAGTTCTTCGCCAATGAGGGTATAGTCACACGTGGTAATAAAAAAAGGAAGCTGATGATCGGCGTCGGTGCCGGCAATCTGAATTGCTCCCGTGCTGGCGCCAGTTTCTGCCAGTAATAGAGATTCTGCATAGTAATAGCCGAGAAAAAAGTTGGCTGCTGGTTGTTCCCGGAGCATAATGCCATCAACTGCGGCAGTATAGGCAAACTGATCCCCGGTAATAAAAAAATTGCTTTCTTCTTTGTAGGTATCTGGGCGACCAGCGGCGAAGTAGGCTTCTTTGACGATTTCTTGAGATAAGGCCATTACGATAGCAGAGCGATGGGGGACCTTGAGGTCTGTGTTATAGGTTGCCACGCGTTTGGCCACTTCGCCAAGAATCACGGTGGCGGCAATTGTGGCAAGACTGGAGGGATCGCCGCTGCCACCAAGCTCTCCACTCCCCGTGAGGTATAAGACCGGACGGCCCATTTCTGTCGCCCGTCCGACCGCTTCTTCAACGGCATCCAGTCCAGGAATACGACGCAGGAAGATGTTGGGATTCTTCCGAGCGCGATGGATCGATATGAGGACAACTGCAGCGAAGGCGAGCATAAGAGCGAAGTTGTTGAGTTTTGCCCAATTGAAGAGGTTGGCTTGGGGAATAACTGAGACAACTGGACTCTCGATAGTGTGCTTTCCGTCGACGAGCATGATCTTAAAGAAGTAGGGTTTGTCATTTGTCAGTGAAAAGACTGCTGTCGTGTTTATCTGAAAGAAGTGGACATCTTTGCGTTTCTGCCCCCAGACCCACCACGGACCAGTAATGTCGGTTTCGTAATGCGAGTGAGCGGGCAATTCGGCGATTTGTCGAAAATCACCATTTTGCTGTTCGCTAACAAAGATCTGGTAAGAAGATCCATCTGGCTCAGCAGCAACGAGTTCCCACAATAGGGCTCGTATCATTTCTGGGGTGTGATCGACTGTAGTGGTAATACCTCGCCGTCCTAATATCCACCGGAGGCCCACACTGCTCCCGGCATCTCCGGGTAGATCGAAGGCTTCAACGTGCACGGCGAGATCTTGCGCCTCGTCCTCGGCAATGGCGGTGACAGAACAGAAAAAAAAGCAAAACATAAGTGCGAGGGAAACCCGAAAGGAAGATGGGACAAAAGGAGCAAAAACGTAGCTTGTCGCACGCTTGCAAGCCCGGTGTTGTTGTGTTGTCTCCATCCGTGTTACCCCCGAACCCCTAATCCCTGCCCCCTAACTTTCTATCATCTCCACATTCGCCCGGGGAATTGTCACTTCTTGTCCGTCCGGAAGGAGAGCCACAAGCACACGGACATGACTCTCAGTAGAGATATGTTGCAGCTCGGCGGGTAATGTCTTCACCCGCGCAATCACACCGAAGTACGGCTCACGAATGACTCGAATGGTGTCTCCGACTTTGATTCCTCCCTCTGAAACGTGGAACGTGGAACGTGGAACGCGAAACTCCTCTCCTTGTTGGAGCGGAATGATGACCTCCGGTCTGATCACTCCGGCGCGAATCTGTGTCGCTCCGCTACACGAGGCCTTGCTGCCAACTTTGCTCGACAGTAGGTCAAAGGTTCGTTTTGCCATGGGAATCATGCCAAAACCTTCAGTAATAATCAGGGTGAACCCGATTTTTTCTGTTCCAGTAATTGCCACCCCGAGGTCATAGCCCAACAACTCTCGCAAATCTCTGTCATGCACACCGCCGACGACTACTGCACGAATCTCTAGCTCTCGCGCTCGCTGAAAAACGTCTTGGTGTACCAAAGCACCACCAAGAACGATAGTTCCTCTGTGAGCTTCGGTAAGATGTTCGGCTGTCAGCACTTCTTCAGGTCGTCGCACTGCCAGGGTAATGACGCCAGAGGTTTCGCCTCCAATACCAAATATGCCTTGGACGAACGCACAGCGGGACTCGACAACGACGCCTTGGCCAGGGATGACTTCCACAGTTGTTCCATCAATGTAGGCGGACAGATGGACAATCTCTGGTGGCTCGCGCAGAAACACTTGTCCAGTCACATGCGAGATATTTTCTATTGTTCCACCAACTGGCGCGCGCACTTGTGTTTTGAACCAAGAAAGCCACGGATTGTTCTCGGCAATAGATTCACCCCGTACGACGGTGTCGCTTTCGCCTTTGCGCATGTAGGAGGTAATGTCGCTCGGCGCAATGCTCAGTTTGTTGGCGACATTTACCGGGTAGACTTTTCCCGGCAATGCAGTTTGCGCAACCGCTGTGGTCGCTGCGACCTGCTGTCCCGCTGTGACCAAAACCTCGCCGGGAATTGGTAGGAGGCGGTGTTTTCGAATAGTTGTATCGGAGGTAACGCGGAGCCCTGGAGTGTAGGCGTGAGCCATTGTCGTTTTTAGCAGTGAAGAGCGAAAAGTGAAAAGTGAAAAGTGAAAGACGTACTGTTCCTCTTTATTGTCCCCATTTTTAACCCTTCATTCTTCGGTAGGATATAGCTCTACCGCCTCTGCCCAACGCTGTAATTGTTGCACTCGCGCGTCCTCGTCAGCAGCAAGGCCGATTGGCCGGCCACGACCATCGAGAAGTAACCCCACTACGCCCCCTGTCACTTTGCCGGAGAGTTTTTTTCCTTTTCCCGCCCCAAAGTCAAATCCCCGTGCAGGTAGGAGTTCGATTCCTGCCTCTTGATCGCTTGTCAGTGGTAAGAGCTTGATCTCACCGATGACGACTTCTCCTTCTATCATGCGTTCGTCAGGAAAAAGGAGGCGATAGGTAAAGCATTGCTCTCCTGGTTTACCGGTGCCCTGCGGCGCGACGCAGGTTCCCAATGGTATCAAGCAGTCCTTGACGAAAACCTCGGTCGCCGCGCGTTCATTAACCGTGGACAGTACCCCAAGGTGGGGCATCATAAAAATACTGTCAACCGCCAGTTGCGTAATGCCAAGCGGTTCATACGCATCAATCATCATAAGCATTGACTGCACCCGACGCGGTGCATGCGAAAGAATCCCGCCGCTACCGATGATCAGATCCAATGCAAACATGTCGATGAGACTTTGCCCAGATGCTGTCTGCAGGAACGCGTCAGAGACTGACCGCTCTTGTTGTACGCCTTTGAGGCCAACCGCGAGTTCCTTGTGTTGTTCCAAGGCGAGCCGCAGGGCTTCACGTGCAATAGCTTGCTCAATTTGTAGATCAGTCACCGTCTGCGGAACCGTTGTTGGACGGATCATTTTGTTTTTGATTTGATTGCGTAAGTGCTGTTCGTCAAACGTAAAAGGTAACCAGCGGCAGATGTGATCGAGTCCGGCTTCTACGACCACATTGGCGATGCTGTAACTCATTCCGAGGTTCGCACTCACCGTGCGATTAAAAATATCCTGGAACACGGAGAACACATCAGTCGTGGCTCCGCCGATATCGACACCGATGACGCTCAGGCCTTCCCGCCGCGCTACAGTTTCGATAATCATGCCGACGGCAGCTGGTGTGGGGATAATCGGCGCACCGGCCCAGGAAATCAGCTTTTTGTAACCTGGAGCCTGGGCCATCACATGTTCAAGAAAAAGATCATGAATACGGTGACGCGCAGGCAGCAGATGTTCTTGTTCTAAGACAGGTCGAATATTGTCGGTAATTGATAATGCTGTTTGCTCGCCAAGAATTCGTTGCACATGGGAGCGAGCGTCCTTATTGCCGGCGTAAATGACCGGCAATTGATAGCCGATACCGAGTCGTGGCCTGGGGTCGGCTGCCGCAATGTATTCGGCAATTTCCACGACATGTGGGATAGTCCCTCCGTCTGTGCCACCGGCGAGCAAGATCATGTCTGGCCGCAGATGTCGTATTCGTTCGATCTTCTGATAGCTCGGGCGGCCATCGTTTGCGGCGAGGGTATCCATGACAATTGCCCCAGCCCCGAGCGCACACCGTTGTGCACTCTCGGCACTCATGGATTTAACGACACCGGCGACGACAATCTGTAAGCCTCCGCCAGCGCTACTGGTGGAAATGTAAATGTCGACTCCGGTTGTACTGTTTGCCGGGGTGATGATACGCTCACCATCCAGGATCGTACGACCCGATAATTCCTCGATCTCTTGAATAGCGTTGAGCACTCCACGGGTGACATCTTCGAATGGTGCTTCAACCGTCGTCGGTGCTTCGCCACGGTATGTCTGACGGTACTCGCCGCCCACCTTCTGAATGAGAATCGCTTTGGTAGTGGTACTCCCACAATCGGTGGCGAGGATAACGCGGAGATCGTCAGGGTTCATGCTGGGCGGTTTGCGTGTTCTTGGATGAGGAGAATTAACCGATCGAGCCCATCTCGCTGCTCCAAGATTTTTGCCAGGCGCTCAAGTTCGAGTGGATGGCAGACGAGGTCGAGGAACGGTTTGAGTCCGTGCATCACCTGGCTTCCGAGAAAACCGAGCGGAGCGACCGATTCGAGAAACAACAGCGCGGGGGTCTCCATGCCTCGTTTGACAATAAAGGTGGCTATTTTTCCCAGCAGGGCAATATCTTCTACGTTTAGCTGCTCACCTGTTGAGTTGAGTGCAAACGCGTGAGCAAATTCTTGCCGGAGTTTTCCCCAAATTCGCACGCGTTTTATATCTCAGATTTACGTGAGCTGGGCAATGATGAGCCACTAGTGTTTTCGTGTTGCAGGGCAGACTGGGAGGCGATGGAGTGTTGGTCATACAAATGACACCACACTTCGCGGATCGCCGATCCCTCGCCAGTACGGGAAAGAGGAGGCGTGACGGTTTTGCAGTGATCCATCACCCGTGGGCAGCGGGTGTGGAATGGGCATCCTGAAGGAGGATTTACCGCTGACGGAACGTCACCGGTCAAAATCTGCCGTTTGCTGCGTACCGTCGGATCTGGCAGTGGGTTGGCAGACATTAAGGCTACCGTGTAGGGGTGAAGCGGATTACGAAATAGTTCGTCTACCGGGGCAAGCTCGACGATCTTGCCGAGATACATGACTGCCACACGATCAGCAATGTGCTCGACGACGTTCAGGTCATGCGACACAAACAAGTAGGAGAGACCAAATTGCTGTTGCAAATCTTCTAAGAGGTTGAGGATCTGCGCTTGAATCGACACATCCAATGCGGAGACTGGTTCGTCGCAGACAATGAACTGTGGGTTCAGAGCGAGGGCACGGGCAATACCAACGCGTTGGCGTTGCCCGCCTGAGAACTCATGTGGGTATCGTGAGGCGTAACTTGGGGATAACCCGACGCGCTCTAATAACTCGTGCACGCGTCGATCAACCTCTGCATTGGTCGCGAGTCCGTGTATTCGTACTGGCTCACCAACCATCGAACCGATAGTCATACGCGGATTCAGCGAACTATATGGGTCCTGAAAAATCATCTGCATGTGGCGCCGTTGCTGTTGAAGCTGAGCGGAGTCCATCGTCAGCAGATCTTTCCCCGTAAACACAACCTCGCCACTGGTCGGCTCGATCAAGCGGAGAATGGCGCGGCCAACTGTGGTTTTTCCACAACCAGATTCGCCGACGAGCCCGAGTGTTTCTCCGGGATACACCGCAAAGGAAACATCGTCGACCGCCTTCACCCATGCCGAAATACGCGAGAAAACCCCACTGCGTACGGGGAAGTATTTCTTGAGATGACGCACGTCGAGTAGCGGAGTTGGGAGTTGGGAGTTGGGAGTTAGGAGTTGGATTGTCATCTGATTCCTCTTGCCAAATCCTACTTCCTCACTCCGAAAGCTGTTTCGTTGTCGTACAGCCAACACTCGACCGCATGTCCATCTTTGACTGGCGCAAGTGAGGGCTGTTGACTGATACACCTGTCTTGGACCTGTGGACAGCGCGCAGCAAAGGCACAGCCCGGGGGATAGAGAAGAGGCGAGGGAACGGTGCCGGGGATTGAGGCGAGCCGACTGGCTCGATAACCACGGCGTGGCAACGCGTGTAACAAGGCCTGCGTGTAAGGGTGCAGAGGGTGAGCAAATAACGTCTGGACGTCGGCACTCTCAACGATCCTGCCTGCGTACATCACCTGCACATCATCGGCAAATTGCGCGACAACACCCAAGTTGTGGGTAATCAGCAAGATCGCCATTCGCATCTCTTCCTGCAGCATCTGGAGGAGTTCGAGGATCTGTGCCTGAATCGTAACATCGAGGGCGGTGGTTGGTTCGTCAGCAATCAAGAGGTCCGGTTGGCAAGCCAGAGCGATGGCGATCATAATCCGTTGCTTCATGCCCCCAGAGAGTTCGTGGGGGTACTGGTCTATGCGCTGCGCTGGCGACGGGATGCCGACCTTTTCTAGCAAGCCGAGCACTTCGGTCCGAGTGTCCCGCTCGCTCAAGTTGCGGTGAATCCGTAGCATTTCTCCGATCTGGTCGCCGATGGTAAAAACCGGATTCAGCGAGGTCATCGGCTCTTGAAAGATCATCCCGATAGATTGTCCGCGAATGGCCTGGAGTGCTAGCATCGGAAGTGTCGCTAAGTCTTGCCCTTTGAACAGAATCTGTCCATTGACGATACGACCCGGCGGCTCAATCAACCGCATAATCGCTAGCGCGACCGTCGATTTCCCACAGCCTGACTCCCCCACGAGCGCCAATGTTTGTCCGGCTGAGAGCGTGAGGCTGACATCCCTGACTGCGGGAACTTCTCCTCGGTCGGTGAAGAACGAGACGCTGAGGTTGCGAATCGACAGCAATGGTTCATGTCCCGGCATCGTCTACCGCCTCCGCAGTTTCGGATTGACCGCTTCTCGCAATCCTTCGCCGACGAGGTTAAAAGCGAGAACGACGATAAGAATCGCAATGCCGGGAATGAAGAACAGCCACGGAGCGTCAAAGATAAAATCTTTGCCATCAGAAAGAATGTTGCCCCAGGTGGCATAGGGGGGACGTACGCCAAACCCTAAGAAACTCAAGCCCGACTCGGTAAGAATCGCCGATGCCACCCCTATGGTTGCCGAAACCAACACTGGCGCAATCGCGTTCGGCACCATGTGGCGAAAGATAATACGACGCTCTGGAAGCCCCAACGCTTGTGCAGCGACGACGAAATCTTGTTCACGTAAAGCGAGAAACTCGGCGCGGACCAGGCGAGCAGTTCCCATCCAGCTTGTGAGCCCAATGACGATCATAATGTTGTAAATACTTGGCGGAAGCAGCGCGACAACGGTCAGAATGAGAAAAAAAGTGGGGAAACACAGCATGATGTCGGTGAAGCGCATAATGAGTGTGTCAACTGAAATGAATCCTAATTTCACATTACCGTAGAAGCCCGCCAGTCCTCCCAGCGTAATCCCGATCAACATCGAGAGCCCGACAGCAATAAAGCCAATGGACAGAGAGACGAACGAGCCTTGCAGCATGCGAGCGAATGTGTCGCGTCCGAGTTCATCCGTCCCCAGAAGGTAAAGACCAAACAGCGGGCGATCTGTAGCAGGAACCAATGCCGAGGCAGAAGACAGAGGCGGTTGAAACTTATCGGGTAAACGGACGGTTGCCGGATCGAACACGATAATCCATTCGGTGAGCACTTTCCCGGCGACGGCAGCGATGATCAGGAGACCTAGTATGATAAGTCCCGTCATGGCCAAGTGATCTTTGCGGAAAATTCGCCATAGCTCCTGCAACGGAGTTTCTGAGGCAGGAAGATCCGTCAACTGCGGCGCAGTAGTGGTGATAGAGAGATCATTCATGATTGGTGTAAGCAGGGTGAAACGTAAAGCGTGTTGCGTACAACATAATCCATAAGACGTGTCACGTAAACGTAGAGGTCTTCGCAATGGGTGTGTACATAGCGTCAGGGAGCGATGCCCTTGGCTGACGGCTTTCGCTTCAGGTTAACTCCTCCAACAATGCCTTCGCTTCCTGCCAATCTTCAGTATTGGATCATTTGTTCATCGGGTCATCGAGTCATTGAAAAATAACCATTTCACTCTCAATCGCTCAATCGCCCGATGACTCAATGACTCAATTCTTCCAGCAGCGCCTGCGCCTCTTGCAAATCCTTCGTATCAAATCCTTCGGTGAACCAGTTGTACACCTCAGAGAGCATCCGGTGAGCTTCGGCGATTTTCCCTTGTTGTTGCCACAACCGCGCCAGGCTCATCACCGCGCGCAGCTCCAGCGATTTGGCCTGCTGACGTTGCGCAATATCGATCGCTTTCAGAAAGCACGCTTCGACTTCTTGCTCGATCTCCGATGGGCTTCGACTTGTCTTCAACTTGTCCGAGACTTGTTTTGGACTGAAGGGTCAGTTCGCCTTTAATCCGCCACGCCTCCGCCTCGTAGAGGCGCATGTCATTCTTTTCCACCAGTCGCAGCGCCTCCGCGACCGTCGCTAGCCCCTTGTCTACCTGTCCCCCTCTTCCATACCCTTCGGCGAGCAGGCTGAGGAAATGCGGATGGTCACACTCTGCCCCGGAGGCCTGGTAGGCAGACAAACCCTGCTGCAATTGTACGCTCCCGTCTTCCCACTGCTCCTCTAGGATCAGCACTGCGCCTCGTATGCAAGTGATCCAGAGTAAAAACTGGGCAAACCCCCACTCGCTGCATAGCGCTATCCCTGCCTCCGCACGCTCCTGGGCTACGTGTCCGTCCCCGCAATCCAGATGCAACTCCGCATTCCAGCCCAAGGCCAGCACGCGCGTATAGGCATGACACAGCTCCTGCGCGAAGCGGAACGCCTCTTGCACCCGAGTCAGGGCTTGCTGCGGATACCCCACAAATACCACAGCGCCCAGGCCAGCTGGGAAAGACCCGAAACCTTCGGGTTGAACCCGCCGTAGAGGGGCGTCAGCGCCTGGTGCTGGGGCTGGTAAAGCGCCACGCCTTGCTCATGCGCTTCCCGGGCGCGGACAAACTCCCCACGGTACAAGCAGGTGCATCCTACGGCAAAGTGCGCTGGGATAAACAGTCCGACCTCGTGTGTCTGCTCCGCAATCTGCAGACACTCCTCCGCCAGCGCTTGCGCTGTACGCGACTCGCCTCGTGTATTGTGAAACGCCTAGAGGCTCCACAGCACCGTCATGCGCTGCAGGGCGTCGCCGAGCTGAGCACACAACGCTAAGGCGCGTGTATAGTGCGGTTCGGCTGCTGGTGTGGTCCACCCCTGAGCGGACATCAGCGCCGGTCCTACCGCCAAACGCAGGGCAAGTTCCTGCGCGGCCCGCCCCGGCGTCTCCGGACGTGCCACAAGCAAGTCCAACGCTGTGGTAAGGTGACTGATTGCCTCGGCATTGGCCGAGCGTTGCACCGCCTGTTGTCCTGCCAACTGCAGATACGTGATGGCTTTCTCTGTATCGGCGCTACGACGGTAGTGATGCGCCAGGTCACTGTAGTGCTCCGGCAGCGTCGCGAGGTATAACGCTTCCATTGCTTGGCCCGTGCGTTCGTGTAAGGCTTTGCGTTGCTCCTGCAGCACCGTGCCATAGGCTACCTCCTGCGTCAGTGCATGCTTGAAGATATACTCGCTCTCGGGAAAGGCAGGTTGCTCGTAGAGAAATTCCTTGTGCTGCAACGACGCCAGCAGGCGGTAGAGATCCGCTTCCGGTTGGGCGATGACTTGACGGATCAGACTCATAGGGAATTGGCGGCCAATCACTGCCAGTTGTTGCAGTAAGGCTTTCTCGTCCGGCGCGAGACGATCAATGCGCGCGGCGAGCACGGCTTGGACAGTGGTCGGAATCCGTAGGGGCGCACCCCCGTGTGCGCCCGGTCTTTGCGGGTCGACACGAAGGTCGACCCCTACCGCCGTTCGCACCAAGACGCCCTGTTCCACCAGTTCCTGCACGATCTCTTCCATGAAGAACGGCGTGCCTTGGGTTTTGTCCAGGATCAGTTGCTTCAGGGATTGTAGGGGCGCAGCATGCTGCGCCCCTACAAACTCATGGAACAACCGCGACTTCCCTAACCCCGGCTCTCCCATCGTCCCCACTATCTGCCCCTGCCCCGCTTTGGCTTGCTCCAATGCGTTGGTGAGTTGCTCCAGCTCACGCTGGCGTCCGACAAAGCGTGTCAGCCCATAGCGGCTGGCGCTCGCTTGTAAGCGGGTGCGTAAGGGGCCGACACCTACAACTTCATAGAGGTTGAGTAGTTCTTCTACTCCTTTGATCTGCGTTGGTCCTAAATCCTTGAAGGCGAAGTAGCCGTCGATCAGCCGATGGGTGTAGGCAGATACTACTATGGTTCCAGGAGTGGCCAGTTGCTCCATGCGTGCCGCTAAGTTGGTCGAATGGCCCACGGGCACATAATCCGCATGCAAGTCATCTTTGCGAATCGAGCGCAGCACCACTTCCCCCGTGTTCAGTCCCACCCGCATTTGCAACGGGGGATAGCCTTTGCTGCGCAATGTCTCACCATAGCGACGCATGGCGTCCTGCATGCGCAGGGCCGCGTACACCGCCCGTTGGGGATGATCTTCATGGGCAAGCGGCGCACCAAACAGCGCAAAGATGCCATCGCCCAGCGCTTGCGCGACAAAACCATCATACTGATGCACCGCGTCCATCATCAACTGCAAGGCCGGATCAATAATCGTCCGCGCCTCTTCCGGGTCGAGCCCTTCAATCAATGCCGTCGAGCCTTTGAGATCGGCAAACAGCGCCGTGATCGTCTTGCGCTCGCCGTCAGTGATGGTGACTGAACGGATGCGGTCTGCGAGATGGGCAGGAGTGTAGCTAACTGGGGGATGGGGGTTAGGGGTTGGGGATTGGGTGCTCAAAATTTGCAACGGCGTCCTTGACGTTGGCGGCGGCGAGGCAGAGAAGAGAGCAGCGCCGCAGTTGTCGCAGTAGACCGCACCTGGCTCATTTGTCGTCCCGCACGCAGAGCAGGTGAGATCCAACTTGGTTCCACACGCCTTACAAAATTTTGCTCCCGTGCGGTTCAACTGTTGACAGCGAGGGCATTCCACACGCAACTCCTGCAAAATTAAGTCGGGAGTCCTTTTTGTTCCAAAAGGTCATAGAGTTCACGCACCGACAACCCCAACTCATCAGCAACGGCGCGAAACGTCAGTTCGCCGTGTTGGTAGCGGGTATGAAGATGACGTAACACTTCCTCATAGCCGCTTTCGACGAGATCGCGAACCACGGCGGCCTCGGTGGCATGGTGCTGGGCTGTGACACGGCTAACGTATTTTGCGACGCGGTCATCGACCACGGTCTGTACGCTGACGGCCATCTATAACCCTCCTTCCAGTCGCCGTAAGGAATGCTCGACAAAACCGATCGGCAACCGGGCTCGTAAGGCCAATAACAATTGTTGGCCAGTGGCGGTATCGCAGGCTCCTTCCGCCACTGCCTTTTCGATAAAATCTGGCAGGAACAACGCGCCGTGTCCACAGCGCCGCAGAACGACCCAGAGTAACCGGTCGTCTGTAACCGTCGCTTCGACCTCGGTCATCTGTACGGCCAGACGAACGACGGCTTTATCGCCGTGGTGGAGGCCGTAGAGATCCAAGACTTCTTCAAACGCAGGGGAAAGCGGGGTTCCCGTGCTGACTTTGATCTGTCCGGCATCGATCCGGGTTTTGATCTCTACCGCGTCGGGATACCCTCCTGCCAACCCAGCCGTTACCGTCTCCTGCTGGACTTCCTGAACAATCACGATCTTGCCTACGTCCAGGGCATAGTCCAACACCAGACGTCCGTTTACCTGAAACTTAGCGCACGTAATAAGTGAGGTCGCATCCCATTGCAGCATGAAAGCTTGTTACCTTTCGCCTAATTCTCCTACCAGTCCCTTCGTTTCTTGCAAATCATTGGCATTGAGTCCTTTGTTCATCGGATCATCGAGTCATTGATGAAAATAAGCATTCAACTCTTCAATCGCTCAATCTCCCGATGACTCGATGACTCAATTCCTCGATGAGCGCCTTCGCCTCCTGCAAATCCTTCGTATCAAAGCCTTCGGTGAACCAGCCGTAAATTTCCGCCAGCCGCTGTCGCGCCTCAGCAGGTTTGCCTTGACTCTGCCACAACCGCGCCAGGCTCATCACCGCGCGCAGCTCCAGCGATTTGGCCTGCTGACGTTGCGCAATATCGATCGCTTTCAGAAAGCACGCTTCGACTTCTTGCTCGATCTCCGATGGGCTTCGACTTGTCTGAGACTTGTCTTCAACTTGTCCGAGACTTGTTTTGGACTGAAGGGTCAGTTCGCCTTTGAGCCGATACAGCTCCGCCTCGTAGAAGCGCTCATCATTCTTGTCCACCAGCTGTAGCGCCTCGGCAACCGCCGCCAACCCTTCATTTATCTGTCCAGCTCCTCCATATCCTTCGGCCAGCAAGGCAAGAAAATCTGACTGTCCCATCCCTGCCCCCGTAGCTCGGTAGGTAGCCAGCCCCTGGTGCATCTGAGCTATTCCCTTTTCTCCCTGCCCCTGCTCGGTCAGCGTCCAGCCTCGCAGGACAGTCGCCCAGCCCAACCAGAACGGAAACCCCTGCTCGGTCGAAAGTGCAATAGCTGACTCTGCTCGCTCTTGAGTTGCTTGCCTTTCCCTGCGGACCTGATGAAGCCAAGCAGCAAAGCTCAGAGCCCACGCTAGGATAAAGGGGTGAGACAGATCTTGGGCTATGGTAAGAGCCTCATGACTCATCTTAAGGGCCTGGTCGGGATAGCCAAGCAACCACAGCGCCAAAGCCATATAAGATAGGTCATGCACCCCGGGATCAGCTCCACCATAGAGAAATGCCAAAGAGTGGTGTCGCTGAGGTTCATAGAGTGCAATACCCTGCTCTAGGTGCTCTCGGGCAGAGGCAAGCTCTCCCAGCCAGACCGAGCTGTTCCCTAATGCAACGTGGGCCTGCAGAGAGGGGGTGGGGTCTTGTATGCTCTGGGCCAGGCTAGAGAGTTGCTTCCCCAGTTCGTAGGCCATCCGATGTTCTGCCCGCACAACATAAAATGCCCACATTCCAAACAGTACTGGGCAGAGGTGAGGGGTTTCCCCCACCTGTCGGCACAACTCCCGGGCCCGTGCATAGGCTTGCCCTACTTCCCAGGCCGCCCAACCTTTGGTGGTTATCAACGCTGGGCCGAGGGTCACGTGCACGCTCAGTTCTCGTTGCGCACGTTCGGTAGTGTCGGGCAGGGTTCTGAGCAGTTCAAGAGCGGCAGTCAAATCATTGATCGCTTCAGTATAGGTTGAGCGTTGCACCGCCTGTTGCCCAGCCAAGTGGAGATACGTGATAGCCTTGTCCGTGTTGCCACTGTGACCATAGTGGTGCGCCAGCTCGCTGTAGTGGTCTTCTACTTTGTCTTTGTACATCTGTTCAATCGCCTGCGCCGTGCGTTCGTGCAAGCCTTTCCGTTGCTCTTGCAGAACCGTGCCGTAGGCGACATCTTGCGTCAGTGCGTGCTTGAAGATGCACTCGCTCTCGGGAAACGCCGGCTGCTCGTAGAGGAATTCCTTGTGCTGGAGTGAGACGAGGAGGCGATAGATCTCGGCTTCCGGTTGCGCGATGACGTGGCGGATCAGACTCATGGGGAATTGCCGACCAATGACCGCGAGTTGCTGCAACAACGCTTTCTCGTCTGGCGCGAGGCGATCAATGCGGGCGGCCAGCACGGCTTGGACCGTGGTGGGAATATGGAGGTCTTGCGGTAGGGGCGACGCATGCGTCGCCCCTACGCTGGGCAACACGCCTTGCTCGCGCAACTCCTGCACGATCTCTTCCATGAAGAACGGCGTGCCTTGGGTTTTGTCCAGGATCAGTTGCTTCAGGGATTGTAGGGGCGCAGCATGCTGCGCCCCTACGCTCGTACCGAGTAGTACGTCGAGGAATTCTTCTGCCTCCGCCTTGCCAAACGGCGCCAGCCGCAACTGCGTGTAATACGTCTTCTGCCCCCACTCATGCCGATACTCGGGACGGTAGTTGGTGAGGAGCAGCAGCTTGGCGCTGGCCACGCTTTCGCTGAGCACGTCCAAGAAGCCTTGCGTCTCCCCATCAATCCAGTGCAAGTCTTCAGAGATCAGCACCAGCGGTTGGTTGAGGCTCTCACGCAAGAAGAGTTTCTTGAGCGCATCGAAGGTGCGTCGTCTTCTGATCTGTGGGTCCATCTGCGCCAACGGCGAGGGCTGTTCTTCGATCCCCAGCAAGGCAAACAGATACGGCAAGGTGTCTTCGAGATTGCGGTCGAGCATCAGTACTTTGCCGCCGACTTTCTCCCGCCGAGTCCGCTCATCATCCTGGGATTCAAGGCGGAAGTAGCTCTTGAGTAGCTCAATCACCGGGAAGTAGGCGGTCGTCTTGCCATGCGAGACCGAGTACGCTTCTAGCACTAAGCAGCCGCCGAGCGAGAGCAGCTTGAACTCATGGAACAACCGCGACTTCCCCAATCCCGGTTCGCCCATCACGCCCACAATTTGCCCGTGCCCCGCTTTGGCCTGCTCCAGTGCTCGCTTGAGCTGTTCCATTTCACTCTGCCGTCCGACAAACCGCGTCAACCCATAGCGGCTGGCGCTCACTTGCAGCCGTGTCCGTAATGGTCCTGCTCCCAGCACTTCGTAGATATGCAGCGGCTCTTCCACCCCTTTGATCTGCGTCGGCCCTAAGTCCTTGAAGGCAAAGTACCCATCGGTGAGGCGATGGGTATAGGCGGAGACGACAATGGAGCCAGGCGTGGCCAACTGCTCCATGCGCGCCGCTAAATTCGTGGAATGCCCCACCGGGACATAATCCGCATGCAAATCGTCTTTGCGAATCGAGCGTAAAACGACCTCGCCCGTGTTCAGTCCGACCCGCATCAACAACGGTGGATAGCCTTTCTGTCGTAGCGTCTCACCATAGCGACGCATGGTGTCTTGCATGCGTAAGGCAGTGTACACCGCTCGCTGGGGATGATCTTCATGCGCCAGTGGCGCACCAAACAAGGCAAAGATCCCATCGCCCAACGCCTGGGCGACAAAGCCGTCATATTGATGCACGGCCTCCATCATCAGCTGCAACGCTGGGTCAATGATCGCCTGTGCTTCTTCGGGATCGAGCCCTTCAATCAACGCTGTCGAGCCTTTGAGATCAGCGAACAGAGCGGTAATGGTTTTGCGTTCACCGTCGGTGATACTGACGGCGCGGATGCGGTCGGCTAAATGCGCGGGGGTCCATTGATCAGGCGTGCTTTCTGGTTCGCCCTTTCCCCGTTTCCCCTCGTGTTCCCGTTCCCCTTTTCTCCCCTTCTCCCGTATCCTTTCCCCTTTCTCCTCTTCAGTTTTGCCGACCCAGACCAGCATCTTGCCATCCTTGTCGATGGCAACCTCTTGCCCTTCGATAAGTTCATATTTGAGGTCGTCGAGCGCCTCATCATCCAGAGCGAACTGGCGCTTGAGCGTCCGGTACGTGAGCCGGCCTTTACTTTGCAACGCCGCACGCGCTTGCTCGATAACCTCCAGAAAATCCATACATGTCAACCTGTTGCGCTGGATTGTATAGGAGAGTCAGCGCAAGAGATAGACATAGCGGCGATGGTTTCCTGGACACCTGGACGTGTAGCTTGCTCGTGAAAAACACACCCGAGCGTGTCGCTTTGTCACGAAAGTCAGAATGCACGTTTCCACACCTTTGGATATTACCTCAAAACGTGAAGAACAAATCTCGTCGTCTCTGAGTTATCACTCCCTCATTCTTATTACGTTGTACGCATTACGTTTTACGTTTCATTGCAACCGTATCCGCGGGTCGACCACGGCATACAGGATGTCTGATACGAGCGTTCCTGCCAGCGTGAGAACTGCAGCGATAAAGTTCAACGTCAAAATCACGGGAAAATCTCGGGCGAGAATCGCCTCGTATCCGAGTCGTCCTAGCCCCGGCCACGCGAAGATTTGTTCAAAGATCACTGAACCGCCGATCAAGCTTGGCAAAAGAAATCCAAACATCGTGACAAAAGGAAGTAATGCATTGCGCAAGGCGTGACGGTAAATCACCGTATCCTCGTTCAAGCCTTTGGCGCGAGCCGTACGAACATAGTCTTGCCCGATGACTTCGAGCATTTGGGAGCGCACGTAACGCGACAGAACCGCGATCCCACCAATGGCGGCCATTAACGAGGGAATGACCAGATGCCAGACGCGATCCATCACTTGAAAGAGGGGAGAGGCATTTTCCATCCCAAAGGTTTTCATGCCAATCACTGGGACGTTGAACGTATTTACGACCCACAAAATCATGAGGTACGAGAGAAAGAATCCCGGAATAGAAATGAGCGCATAGGCAACAAAAGTGCTCGTTCGATCATACGCGGAGCCGCGCCGAATCGCAGCATAAATTCCGGTCGGAAACGACAAGCTCCAAATAATCAGCGTCGCGCAGACGAAAAGTGGCAGCGAGTTAAGGAAACGTTGCCAAATCTTGGGCAGGACCGGTTGACTGTCTTTAAATGATTTCAACTCACCCGTTGCGAGGTCGCGCATCCAATAGAAATACTGCAGATGCAATGGATCATCGAGATGAAACGCGGCGCGTATGCGGGCAATATCTTCCGGCTTCAAGCGGGGATTGGAAGGGTCGACTTCACTGGGCTGACCGGGAGCCAAATGCACGACGGAATGTGCCAGGATCGACACAAACACGAGGAGTACGAGGCGTTGCAGAATATTACGAATGATATAGGACCACATAAACACAGGGGTTAGGGGCTAGGGGGTAGGGGAAAACAAAACCCCACAGTCTATAGCCTATCTGTTCCCTTTTTCCTCCTGACTCCTGACTCCTGACTCCTGACCACTGCTTTCAAAACTCCGGTGTAAACTCCAACTTCCGCCATTTGTTAAAATAAAAACTGATATTCCCACCCTTGGTCGGGTAAATTTTCACATAACGCTCGGTTCCATCTGGGTTGCGTTCAACAATCACGATTTTTTTATCGAGTACCCTGGTGCTGAGCGGCGCATACAAGAACGTGTATGGCTGATCGTCAGCAATGATTTGGTGGAGGCGATACGTGAGTTCGCGCTGACGCTCACGATCATACTCTTGACGAATGCGAATGATCAAATCGTCGACTTCAGGATTTTTGTAGCCAACAAAGTTTAATTGCTGGGGATTCGTTTGGCTCGAGTGGAACAACTGGTACAGATCGGGGTCAAGCGGCGAGGTCGACCAGCCGAGCACCACCGCATCAAAGGCTGCTTTATTGACAAAGTCCTCAAGGAACACAGCCCATTCAAAGGTCTGGATATTGCACTTCACGCCAATTTTTCCCCAGGCGTTTTGGGCAATGGTCATAATGCTTTTCCGCTGCGGATTCCCATTATTGGTAATGAGGTTAAACTCGAAGATCTTCCCGTCTTTTTCGAGCCAGCCGGTGGACCCGATTTTCCACCCGGCCTCGCCGAGTAACTGCCGTGCTCCTTCAGGATCATACGCGAGTGGAGTAACTGCTGGGTTGTACCATTCCGCAGTTTTGGGAAAGGGGCCGGTGATCTGTTCTCCTTCGCCATATAACAGATACGTGATGATTTCTTCGACATTGATGGCCATGCCAAGTGCTCGCCGTACTCGTTTGTCAGCGAAGAGAGGATTTCGCAGATTGTAGCCAATATATGTGTACGCGTTCGCGAGGCTGGAAAACGCCTGATAGCGATCGTCTTGTTTATAGCGGGCGACTTGATGAGGGAGCACGCCGTAATAGTCAATGGCGCCGGTGCGAAACTCGACTTCTTGGGTTAAGAGATCAGGGATAATGCGATAGTAGTAGTCTTGATACTCTGGAGGTCCCTCCCAATAGTCATCATTGCGGGTGAGATGAATGAACTCATCACCTTGCCATTCGACAAAGCGAAAAGGGCCAACCCCAATCGGGTGACGGTTGAAACGACTGTCCCGCATGCCGAACGTTTCCCGCGCAGCGTCCGAGAGCCCGCGGGCCTCTGCTTCTTTCTTGAGCGCCTCGTCATTCAGTAAGTGTTCAGGAAGAATACCCATCAGCCAGCCTGTAATCGCCGGTGAATACAACCGTTTGTACACGACGCGGACAGTGTACGGATCGAGAATCTCCACGCTCTTGATTGGTTCATAGTCCGAGGTGCGCGGTGACAAGTTTTTCGGGTTCATCAAGGCTTCATAGGTAAACCTGACGTCCGTTGCCGTAAATTCGTGTCCATCGTGAAACCGCACCCCACGACGCAAGTGAAACAGTAAAATAGGATTGTGTTCAATAACAGGCAGAAGCTCGGCAAAGCGTGGTCGCAGTTGTTCCAGTTTTGTCTGATCCGCGAGATGAATGTGTTGTTCGTAAGGGAAACTTTCGCTGTAAGTCTCTCCGAGAATGGGCTTGAGTCGAGAGAACAGGTCTTGATCTACCGTGCTCAAAGAAAACTCGACTCGTTCTGGTACATTGATTGTTGCCACAATCTTAAGCGGGCGAGGCTGTCCTTGTTCGTTCATTTCCGCCAACTCAAGCGTCTCAGTGCGTTGTGTAGCGGGGAGAAGTTGAATTGAGTGCACGACGTCTTGTAACTGCGGGATCTCTCCACGTTCCAACGCCTGGGTAATGCGCTGGACAAGTTCTGTGCCGGTCACCGGGGTGCCATCGGGAAATTGTTTATCTGGATTCACAAGGAGATAGGCCGTTTCAGAGATTTCCCAGTCTGTGGCGAGACGACCGCGAAGGTTAAGGTTCTCATCAAGATCTAACAACCCTTCAAAGACGTAGCCGACGATCGTCGAACTTGCTCCGTCAGCATTTAAGATCGGGTTGAGAATTTTCGCATCACCGATCGACCCCTCGATATAGGTACGCGAACGGTGCGGATTTCCCGTGGTCTGTTTCTCATAGGTGGGAACCCAGAAGTACGACTGCAAGAGGAAAGCAATCAGGACGAAGGGAATAGCAATGAGAAGCCGCTTGATATTCATCAACGTTGTTCTTGTAGCGCAAATCGCCGGTAGGCTAAAGGCCTCAACGTGGTCTAATGGTTTTTGACCAGCAAATTTGCTATTGGCCTGAGCGTAGAGACGCGCTGCAGCGCGTCTCTATTGAGCGCTGGTAGCGCTCTTACCTCTCACAAAGGAGGATGTACGCATGGCAGAGTTATACGACATCGTCATCATAGGCGGCGGTGCCGCAGGCTTCACGGCGGGGCTCTATGCTGCGCGTGATCGCTGCAAGACGGTAGTGATTGAGCGCTTTGCCGCTGGTGGGCAAGTCCTGAACTGCGAGCATATCGAGAATTATCCCGGATTTCCTGACGGAGTCGCCGGCTATTCCCTTGGACCTACGTTGCAACAACAGGCGACACAGATGGGTGCAGAGATGAAGCTGGCAGAGGTCCAGAGCCTGCGTCTTGATGGTGATACCAAAGTGCTGGTGACCGATGATGGTGAGGTGCGTGGCCGTGCTCTTATCGTTGCTTCCGGTTCAAGTTTTACCAAGCTTGGTGTTCCTGGAGAAGAAGAGTTTGTTGGCCGAGGAGTTTCACACTGCGCCGCGTGCGATGGGTCGTTTTTTATGAACGAGGCCGTTGCCGTTGTCGGAGGTGGTGATGCGGCGATTGATGAAGGTCTGCACCTTACCCAATATGCCGCAAAGGTCACCGTTATTCACCGTCGTGACCGTCTGCGCGCGTGTCAGATGCTCCAAGACCGCGCCCAAACGGCAGAGAAATTGCGTTTTCGTTGGAACACGGTTGTGCGGGCGATTGAGGGGAACGAAGGAGTCCAGTCTTTGCAACTTGAAGATGTGTCGACTGGCGAGCGCTCGCAGCTTGCGGTCACCGGAGTGTTTCTCTACGCCGGGCTGACGCCGAATACGCAGTTTCTGACTGGGGTTGTACCGTTGACCGAGGCCGGACAGGTTGTGACAGATTTATGGATGCGTACCGCTGTCCCTGGTGTTTGTGCCGCCGGTGATGTCCGTGCAGACTCCGCGCGACAATTGGTGTCTTCGGCTGGAGATGGGGCAACCGCAGCGTTAGCGGCGGTGCGTTATCTGCGAACAGGAGAATGGCGAGCGTAGCTGGGAATTACTCCCAGTGACAAAGGTTGAGATCCGGACGGTAACGGGCAGCTGTCCGGATTGGGTGAGAGCTTCCGCTGTTTCTGCTTATGCTGGACTAGTGTTTCATCGCAAAAGAGTTGATGGTTGGTGATGGAATGAAGTATAGTGCGGGGATCGTGACAAGCGAGAGGAGAGAGGACGATGCCCGCCAAACAGCATCATGTCCAGTTAACGGCCGAAG
>JBFWXH010000016.1:0-101746 GCA_050187625.1 Binatia bacterium | reverse complement strand
ACCGGGCGTGACCGTCCTGTGGCGCGGGTTTCAGCACCTCGCGGATCTCACTCGCATGTATGTGCTCCTCCGCTCTCCTACGCTAAGTGCTCCACATGTGGGTAAAGGTTAGCCCGGAGGGAGAGGGACTTTCACCGTTGCTAACGGGTTAAGTTGTGATTGGTGCACGCTGCGGTGATCAGCCACAGCGCCGCCACCGGCGGTGCACGCCAAAACGGAAGAGAGACTGACTGTCCCCCTGCTAATGAACGTGCGAGACACGGTACTAGTAACAAACTCCTCCACCGCGGCTACCGTCTACCGCGTTCGGCTGAGTGCCTGATGGATCAACGTCCCTCCACCCAACGCGCCGGGACCTTGCGCCACCTCCCTCGCAACATCTGGGCGGCCAGCCTGGCCAGTTTTTTCATGGACGTCTCAAGCGAGATGGTAATGAACCTGCTGCCACTGTTTCTCGCAAACGTCTTGAGGGTAAAAACTGCCTTGATCGGGGTCATCGAAGGCGTGGCTCAGGCAACGGCTAGCTTATTGAACGTAGGCTCTGGTCGGTTCTCAGACCGCCATCGGCAACGTAAGTGGATTGCCGTCGCCGGCTACGGTATTTCCGCCCTGGCCAAACCCTTCTTCTATGTCGCCGGTAGTTGGGAGATGATCGCCGGGGCGCGCTGGGCCGATCGTGCGGGTAAGGGGATTCGCACGGCGCCGCGCGACGCGTTGCTGGCCGACTCGATCTCACAACAGCAGCGTGGGCTCGCTTTTGGCTTCGAGCGAGCGGCGGATACCCTCGGGGCAACGCTGGGCGTGAGTGTGGCCCTCGGTATGGTGTGGCATGGACAAGCGCACCAGGTCACGCTGAGCGCTGAGACGTTTCGCCTGGTTGTGCTCTTTAGCCTCATTCCAGCCGCATTGGCCGTGTTCGCACTGGCGGTAGGCGCCCGAGATGTCCCCGTCACTCCTTGGCAACCTGCGCCGCTCGCTAGCGTTCGGTCTCTCGGTAGGCCGTTTGTGATTTTTTTGTTGATCGTGAGTATCTTCGATCTCGGGAATTCTTCCGACGCCTTTCTCATCCTGCGAGCACAGGACTGTGGACTCAGTATTACCGGGATCTTGGCCATGCTTATCACCTTCAATTTAGTGTATGCACTGGCGTCGACGCCGGCCGGGCAACTGTCCGATCGTATCGAGCGCCGCCACATCCTCATTGCCGCGTGGCTGCTCTATGCCGTTGTGTACTTCGGCTTTGCTTGCGCCCAAACGAGCGGGCAGCTGTGGGCACTCTACGCAATGTACGGCATATACTATGGGCTCTCATATGGGACCGCGAAGGCACTGATCGCGGATATTGTGCCCGAAGCCCTCCGCGGTACAGCGTATGGGGTATACGGCGCTGTCCTCGGGCTTCTCGACATTCCGGCATCAGTGATTGCGGGCATCCTGTGGCAAGGGTTCGGCTCCTGGCCAGGATTCGGCGCTCCGGCCCCGTTTCTGCTTGGCGGCACCCTGGCCTTGCTTGCAGCGCTGCTTATGGCAGTGTGGATGCCTCGGCTGCGCCCTCACTAGAACTGTCATGCGGTGGTAACCGCTCAGTCAGTTCATACAAGAACGTCACACTCCGCACACCGGTTTCGTAGGCGTCAGGTAGTGTTTCCCGCGTACGGGGGTTGCGCCCAGGAGTTTTGAATCCGCAACCCGGACGCCGAGCGTCGCCGCGACACTAGTGGAATCGAAACTCCAGGGACTGAATAGGCGTCACTGCACAGGCATCAGCGAAGCAGACGGACTTGCGGATACAGCATGTGACGGTTACACGGATCGCTACATCGCGTTGCGACGCGAGGCCGCGTGCGAAAGGAGAATCCGTCTATGGCTCGCCAGGAGGCCACGACTCAGCAAACCGTGCAATGTCAAATCTGTAAGAAAACCAAAAAACTCGGGGCGGCGGTGCCCGCCGAGCTCGTCCGCCAGCCGATTGTGGACGTGATCCGTCAGGACCATCCAGAGTGGTCGCCCGACGGCTTCATTTGTCTGGTGGACCTCCATCGGTTCCGCGCGCAGTACTTCGAAAACCTTATTACCACCGATCAAGGGGAACTGTCGGCGCTCGAAGCCGAAGTGATCGAGAGTCTTAAGCACGAAGAGGACCTCATCTCCACAAACGTCAACGTTGAGTTTGACCGACGGCTCACGCTCGGCGAGCGGGTAGCGGATACCGTCGCCGAATTCGGCGGGAGTTGGTCATTCATCTGCATCTTTGCCGCAGTGCTGTTTGGCTGGATCGGCGTCAATTCTCTGGTGATGCGGACGCAACCCTTCGACCCGTACCCGTACATCCTGCTGAATCTCGTCTTGTCGTGCCTCGCTGCCATCCAGGCGCCGGTGATCATGATGAGCCAAAACCGCCAGGAGGCCAAAGATCGTTTGCGCGGCGAGCATGATTATCGGGTGAATCTGAAAGCGGAGATCGAGATTCGCCACATCATCGCTATGTTAGACCAGTTTGTCACCAATCATTGGCAGCGCTTACTGGAAATTCAACGACTACAGCTGGAATTGCTCGAAGGGCAACTCGACAAAGGATCGCCAGGGCCCAAGAGGTAAGCACCAGGTGGCCAACGAGCACGTCCGCGCAGGGCTTGAGGTGCTGACGGCGCGGACACGTAAAACCCAAGAACCGGGATCACAATGAGACACCGCATCACTCAGCAATCGACCGACCAACCCGTCACGGCAGAGCAGGCCTCGGAACGACAACTGGAGGCTGACATCAGTGTCCACATTTTTTCCGTTTCCGCTGCTCTTGTCGGTGTCTGCCTGACGGTGATCGGGGTCATCCGGGTGGTTATCAATACGAGTAAGGTCGACACTCTGGTGGACGATTTTTTGGCGGCAGATGCGGTTCTGTTCCTAACCTCATGCCTGCTCTCCTATTGGGCGCTACGAACACGCAGCTTACGTCGAATGTACCGGGTTGAACGAATCGCCGATACCATTTTTCTCGTCGGGCTGTTTCTTATGGTTCTCATCTGTAGCTTTATTGTTTACGCGATTGTGTAACCCCGAAAGACCACCGTCAATAATGATATCGTCCGTGTGCTGACTGCCGCGAGGTCATAAACGAGCAACTCAACCAGCGCGGCTGGCACTATCACTCCGACCCGACAGCGCGGTAGGATTCAATTTGTCGCCAGCCCCGCTCGCGCCGATGCGGAGGAAAAGATGGCTGAAGGAACCGCTCCCCCTCCGGCTATGCGGAGAGCCGGAGGTTGGGGGTGTTGACTCGTATCCCTATTCTCAGTTTTCTGTGTCTTGTCGAGCCGTTCGAGACAGCGCGCGCGTCATGAGGTGAAACTGCGGGTAGCAAGGCAAACCAGGCACGCGGCTGATAGAGGCACCGAGATAGGGGGCGATATGGCTGTACAGTCACAAGATCACAAGCAAGACTCTCGACAACAGAAAAACGGCTCACCGCAGCGGCCGCCACCGCCGAACCTGTTCGTGTGGTGGCTCATCATGCTTGCGTTGCTAGCGTGGAATGCGTGGATGTTTCGACCCCGAGCGCGTCCTGAGGTAACCATTCCATACACAACCTTCCTGGCCCAAGTGCGGGCCGACAATGTGAGGGACATTCGTATTGTCGGTGGGGAGATCTCCGGCAGCTTTGTCAAACCGGTGCAATGGCCCCAGCCGAAACCGACAGTTACCTCTCCGGACACAACCAAGCCGAAACCGGCCGCGACGACACCCGCACCTGCGCCCCCTGGACCACCTACCGAGTATGCGGAATTCCATACGAACTTTCCCGAGGCGATTGGGGATCCAGCTCTGCTCGCGCTGTTGGAAACTCACAAGGTGGCGGTGAACGTAGTGCCACCGTCTAATCCGTGGTTGTTTGAATTGCTGGTCAGTTGGTTTCCGTTGTTGCTGCTGGTTGGCTTTTTCTGGTGGACAGGCCGCCAAGCCGCCAGAAATCAGACGGGACTCTTTGGCTTTGGCCGCAGCAAGGCGCGGCGGTATACCAGCGACCACCCTGCGGTTACCTTTGAAGATGTGGCAGGGGCGGACGAGGCGAAGGCAGAACTGCAAGAGGAGGTAGACTTCTTACGCCATCCGCAGAAATACCACGATCTGGGGGCACGTATTCCGCGCGGCGTGCTGCTTGTGGGTCCACCGGGAACCGGCAAGACCCTGCTGGCCCGAGCGGTCGCTGGCGAAGCCGGAGTCCCTTTCTTCAGCCTCAGCGCCTCGGAGTTTGTGGAAATGTTTGTCGGGGTCGGAGCCAGCCGGGTGCGGGATCTCTTTACTCAGGCCAAGGCAGAAGCTCCAGCGATCGTCTTTGTTGATGAATTGGATGCCGTGGGACGCAGGCGCGGTGCCGGTCTCGGGGCCGTGAATGACGAGCGCGAGCAAACCCTGAATCAATTCCTGGTGGAGATGGACGGGTTTGACGAACGCCAGGAAGTCATCGTGTTAGCCGCCACCAATCGGCCCGACGTACTCGATCCCGCCCTACTGCGGCCGGGGCGCTTTGATCGCCAGGTCATGGTGGGACTCCCCGACCGCCAAGGCCGCGAGGGCATTCTGCGTATTCACACCCGGAAGCTGCGTTTAGCGCCCGATGTTGATCTGTCGGTACTGGCTCGCAGTACGACCGGTATGAGTGGGGCCGACTTAGCTAACCTGTGCAACGAAGCGACGCTCTTCGCGGCTCACGATGCCCATACCCAGGTCGCGATGGCTGACTTCGAGCAGGCAGTCGACAAAATCGTGTTGGGAAAGGCTCGCCCGCTCCTTCTGGATATACGCGAACGGCGCGTGGTGGCCTATCACGAATCCGGCCATGCGCTCGTCGCCTGGCTAACCCCAGCCGCTGACCCGGTGCATAAAGTGACCATTGTTCCGCATGGGCGAGCGCTGGGGGTCACAGAGCAACTGCCTGGCGAGGATCGCTATAACTACAGTTACTCGTACTTGCTTGCGCGTCTCGCAGTGATGCTCGGCGGTCGTACGGCGGAGGAGATTGCGCTGGGGGACATTACCACGGGAGCCGAGAACGATCTGATTGAAGCCACCCGGCTTGCCCGGCGCATGATTACCCGCTGGGGCATGGGCAGTCTGGGGCCGGTAGCGTTTAAGGTCGACGAACAACAACCGTTTCTGGGATACGAACTCTCGCAAGGACGAGAGTATAGCGAGGCCACCGCCGCTCAGATTGATCGCGAGGTCCAACGCCTACTCGACGAACGTCATGAAGCCGTCCATCACTTGTTAGCCGGCGCGCGCGAGCGCTTAGACCAGTTGGTCGCGGCCTTGTTACAGGAAGAAACCATTACCCAGGAAGCACTGGTGCGCCTCCTGGGCCCCCGGCCGGCGCCGAGTGAAACCGCTGCGCCAGGAAAGAACGGAGAGCAGGGGACGACCGCGCCGGGAACTCCTCCAGCTCCCGGTAACACCGAGACCGTCCAATAATACGGAGGAAGCGTGCTCTCTTCGGGTCTGCATTTTTTCCCGCTTGCCCTGCCCTTCTTTCTTGCCGCCGTTCTGCTCGTCGCGATCATGATCGTCTTGATCGAGATTGACCTGCTCAGGTATGCCTACGAGAAGATGGGGGTTGATCGGCGCTATGTGTTTTCCCTGTTGCTCCTGTCGCTGCTGGGGAGTTACATCAATATCCCGGTCGCCGAACTCCCCGCGGAGGTAATTCACTCGGGCGAAGAGGTGACCTTCTTCGGTATGCGCTATGTCGTTCCCGTCGTCCGCGAGTGGCCAGCGACGATTGTCGCCGTCAACGTGGGAGGGGCGGTCCTGCCAACCTTGCTTTCCCTCTACTTGTTGGTCAAGAACGGACACTGTGGCCGTACTCTCCTCGCCGTGCTTATTGTGGCGGGGATCGTGCACTGGTTGGCGCAGCCGGTGCGAGGCGTGGGCATTGCCGTACCGACCGTGGTGCCGCCACTCGTCGCGGCTGGAGTGGCCTTTCTGCTGGCTCGAAGGTCCGCGCCGTCGCTGGCCTATATTGCGGGAAGCCTGGGAACGTTGATTGGAGCCGACCTGATGAACCTGGGGCAACTCCAGGGGCTTGGCGCGCCTGTGGCGTCGATCGGCGGAGCAGGGACCTTCGACGGGATTTTCTTGACGGGAATCTTAGCCGTTTTACTCGCGTAATGACGGCCAGATGACGGCACGGATCTTGCTCTACAATGAAGAGAAAAAAGCCATACGCTTCGCGCGAGACATCATGACGCCCAGAGCGGCGCGGTGAACGCCTGCTGTTCGAGTGAGGCGTGCGCTACGTCTGGCCTCAGCGAGAGCACGTGCACTTTCTGTGGGGCAAGCGGCTGCGGCGAGCAAACCGATTGGCGCTATAGCTATCTTCTCGAGTCGTGTGTGAGCTGCGGAAGCCCGTCGCACCCTGAGGTAGGGGCGTCGCGGGTTTACGATAAGAGCCAGCGAGATGGACGAAGAAACGAACCCAAACCGTAGACCAGGGCGAGAAGACAGGGTGCTGCATGCGTACCTGAACGCAGTTTGCGAACGCGCCGCCGTGCGGGTAGGGACACCTGTACCCTTAGGAACCCATGCCCGCGGGGAAGGCGTAAACTTTGCGATCTTCAGCCGCCACGCCCGCCGGGTGTGGCTGGAGTTGTTTGCTGCGCCGGGAGCCAGTGCGCCGACGACCGTCATCGATCTCGACCCTAGACGTCATCGCACTGGGGATGTGTGGCACGTCTGGGTCGCGAACATTCAGCCTGGCCAACTCTATGCCTATCGGATAGACGGTCCCTACCAACCCGAAGCCGGACATCGCTTCAATAGCCATAAGCTGCTGCTGGACCCCTTCACTACGGCCATCACACCACTTGCCCACTGGGATTTTGGCCGGGCATACGGCTATGATCCGTCCGCGCCCGAGCGCGACCTAGTGCGCTCGACCGTCGATGATGCCGATGCCATGCCGAAGTGCGTGTTCACGCACGAGCACTTCGATTGGCATGACGACCAGCCGCCTAGACATCCCTGGTCGCGCACCGTCATTTATGAAACCCATGTACGGGGATGTACGATCCACCCCAGCGCCGACGTGAAGCATCCCGGCACCTATCGTGGCCTGACAGAAAAGATCCCGTATTTTCAAGAACTGGGGGTGACGGCGGTGGAACTTATGCCCGTGCAGGAATTCAATGACCAGCAGGAGATCGGTCACGATCCGTCCAGCGGCGCTCCGCTACGGAACTACTGGGGTTACAATCCCGTGGCCTTCCTGGCCCCCAAAGCCTCGTACAGCAGCGCGGGTGGCGAGGGTCAGCAAAAACTGGAGTTTAAGGAAATGGTCCGCGCCTTCCACGCGGCAGGCCTGGAAGTGATCCTGGATGTGGTATTCAATCACACCGCCGAGGGAAACGAACTCGGACCTACGCTCTGTTTCCGCGGCCTTGATAATGCCATCTTCTACACGCTAGCAGCAGACAAACGCTACTACCAGGACTATACGGGCACCGGAAATACCATCAACGCCAACCATCCAGTCGTGCGCGACTACATCTTGACCGCCTTGCGCTACTGGGTCGTAGAAATGCACGTGGACGGCTTCCGCTTTGACCTGGCCGCGGTGTTGGGGCGGGACGGCACGGGGCGCTTGCTCTCTAACCCTCCCCTACTGGAGCGGATCGCTGAAGACCCCATCTTGCGAGATGTGAAGATCATTGCGGAGGCCTGGGACGCTGCGGGCGCCTACGAGGTGGGCAGCTTTTCGGAACGGCGCTGGGCGGAGTGGAACGGCCGCTATCGCGATGATGTCCGGCGGTTCTGGCGCGGCGACGAGGGCATGCTCGGCGTCTTTGCCAGCCGCATCTGCGGCAGCGCCGATATCTATGCCGCATCGGGCAAAGGCCCTGAGTGTAGTATCAATTTCATCACGTGCCACGATGGTTTCACCCTCCACGATTTGGTGAGTTACACAGAAAAACACAATCAAACCAACGGGCACAACAATAACGATGGTGCTACGGAGAACTTTAGCGCCAATTACGGGATGGAGGGCGAAACGTCCGATGTGCAGATCGCATCCGTCAGGACACGGCAGATCAAGAATTTCCTGCTGACGCTGTTCATCTCGCGGGGGGTTCCGATGTTGCTCGGTGGTGATGAATTTCGTCGCACACAGCGCGGCAACAACAACGCGTACTGCCAGGACAACGAAACCAGCTGGTATGACTGGCGCTCCCTGGAGCAACATCAAGAGATCTATCGCTTCACTGCCGGTGTGATCTCCTTTCGTCGGGCGCATCCCATTCTCAGCACGGAACAATTCTATAGCGATGCGGAGATCCACTGGTTTAGTCCGCAAGGAGGATTGCCCAACTGGACTGACCCCGGAGCAAAACAGCTTGCCTGCCACATTGCCGAGGGCGAGGTGAACAGCCTGTATCTGATGTTCAATGCCAGTACGGAGGCGATCGACTTTGTAATTCCACCGGCACCATACGCCGCAGCGTGGCGGGCGGCCATAGATACCGCGCGGGCCGCACCGCATGACATCTTTGCCGCGGGCGCGGAGCCACTGTGCAACGATCTCCCACGGTATCGCCTGAACCCCCGCTCAAGCGCCATCCTGGTGGCTCGCGGAGTCAACAAGCGCAGGAGTTATCTATGAACCCTGTGACCCTACGCCTTCCAACGATCGCTGGCAACTCGTCGAGCATTACGCTTGCGCTCTGCGAGGTCCCTGACACAGGACGACGGACTCTCACAGACATGATCGAGCAGAGCGGCCGGCCGGAGGCTCCCTTCTCTGTGTCCGGTGGCCAGAGTTATCGAGGAGAGCGAACATGGTCTGCCGCCGGAAGTTCCCTGGCACGCCGTCAAGCATTGGGTGCAGTACGTCGCCCGTGAGCTTTCTCATCCTGCGAGAAAACCTTCGTCTATCCGCGAGTACGCCTACAGCAACCCACATGAATTTTTCGCGGTGCTGGCGGAGTACTTCTTCAAGTCGCCAGACATGCTCAAAGAAAAGAATCCTGAGCTGTACCAGATGCTGAGAGAAATCTTCCACCAGGACACCGCCTCCCTGCTGCAACGGACCTTCCCGCGCCGCCTGCAGTACGGGCGTAACGCTCCCTGTCCGTGCGGCAGCGGGAAAAAATACAAGCGTTGCTGCCTGAGACAGGCCAGCCAGACGCCTGCGACCAGTGCGCATGGACAGACCGTCCGCAGCCTCACGCAAAACACCGGATCATGAGGTGATGGCAACACTCACTCGTGCGACGAACGAACGTTTTCGACAACACGCAAGAGGGACATCTAATGAACACATCGCACTCCGACGCCCTAGTACTTTTCGGTATTACTGGCGATCTCGCCTATAAAAAGATCTTTCCCGCCCTGTATGCGCTGGTGAAGCGCAACCATCTGAACATCCCGATCATCGGCGTCGCCGCGCCCAAGTGGAGTCTGGCGGACTTGCAGAAGCGCGCGACCGATAGCATCGAGCAGTCAGGCGACATCATTAATCAGGGCACCCTGAAACAGCTTCTTTCCCTGTTCAGGTATGTCAGTGGGGACTACAACGACCAGGACACCTTTACGAAACTCCGTGCGGCGCTGGGATCCGCTCGACGCCCGGCGCACTACCTGGCCATCCCGCCGTCACTCTTCCCCACCGTCATTTCCGGGCTTGGTGACGCCAATTTGGCCCAAGACGCGCGCGTGATTGTTGAAAAGCCGTTCGGCCGGGACCTCGCCTCGGCACGGGCGCTGAACCGGATCGCACGATCGGTCTTTCCTGAGGACGCGATCTTTCGCATTGATCACTTCCTGGGGAAGGAAGCCATTATGAACATCCTCTATTTCCGTTTTGCCAATTCGTTTCTGGAGCCGATCTGGAATCGCAATTACGTCGCCAGTGTTCAGATTACCCTGGCTGAGGATTTTGGAGTGGAGAACCGGGGGGCGTTTTACGAGACCGCGGGCTGCCTGCGCGATGTTATCCAGAATCACCTGTTCCAAGTGGTTGCCCTGTTAGCAATGGAGCCGCCCGCGGTGCAGGATTTTGCCGCGGTGCATACGGAGAAAGCCAAGGTTTTCCAGGCCATGCGCCCACTCAAACCCCAAGACGTGGTGCGTGGCCAGTACGTTGGCTACCACACAGAAATGAACGTCGCAAAGGACTCTGATGTCGAAACGTTCTGTGCGCTACGGATTGGTATCGACTCGTGGCGGTGGCAAGGGGTCCCCTGGTACCTGCGTTCGGGGAAATGTCTCGCCCAGACCGCGCACGAAGTCTTGGTTGAGTTCAAGCCACCGCCACAGGCACTGTTCGCCGACTCGATACCAACGAGGGGCCGTGCCAACTACATACGATTCCGCCTCTCCCCCGGCTCTGCTGTCGCGCTGGCCGCGCGGGTCAAGCGCAACGGCAAGGAATTTGTCGGCGACCAACGTGAACTCTTTTTACTCGAAGAAGAAACCAGAGAAGAATCGCCGTACGAGCGACTTCTCGGCGATGCTATGGCTGGCGACGGCGCCCTCTTCACCCGGGAGGACGCGGTTGAAGCTGCCTGGACAGTCGTTGAGCCAGTCCTCAAAACCCACCCCAGGGTTCATCTGTACAGGCCTGGCAGTTGGGGGCCACAAGAGGCAGACACCCTTATGGCAGCAGGCGCGGGGTGGCATAATCCGAATTCTAAAGAGGACCCGACCTGACGCCCCCTCTCCATGCGAGGTCTCCGCTCGACACCGATCCCATATGAGTGGAGACCAACGACACAAACGTGAATATAACTATTGGGAATTACCAGTACGATATGAAGAGGAACAAGCATGGATACGAAAGACCATTTGAGCGCCATTCTTACCGAAAAAGAGCGAGCCGAGGAGGATATCTATTTTGCCCGGCGCGATCGCGAGTTGATCGCGAAGCTCAAACAGCAACAGGAGGCGGAGCACGAGGAAACGTTGCGTGAGTTGGCGCGGTCACGTTGCCCGCGCTGCGGTACGCGGCTCCAACCGCGCGCCTTTCATGACGCGACAGTCCAGGAGTGTCCTAGCTGCCAGGGATTGTGGTTCGATAAGAAAGATATTCACGAACTGGCGCAAGACAAGGGGAGCGAGTGGGCTACTCAGTTTGTCCAAAACTTGGCCCATTTGCTCGGCCATCCTGACCGCGTGGTATAAACGGCAGCTCAAGCGAACGCGGTGGCGCTGTCCGTCACGTGACCCACAAGTGTCATGTGTCATAAGTTCGCGAGCGAGTCAGGCCTCTGTGGACTGCGGCGGCGGTGACGCCGCTTTGGCTGGGCGTGGGGCACTGGGTGGGTCGCGCAGCCTGCGTTCACCAAAAGCGCCGTCGTCGCTCCACTCTGCCGGCGCGCTCCATACTGGACACAAGCTACTCCCTTGTCCTGCGAATGAACTTACGAGACGCGGGACTAGCAACTCTACAGCAAAGTCCAACGGCCTGTGGAAGAGGACAGCGTCGCACGAAGGCTTGCAGCCTGCAAAAATTGTGTGCGGAGTGTGGCGTGATTGTCACACTTGCAACACGAGAGCAGTAGCTCGGGGCAGACATCGACTCTGTCTCGACCGCCCGTCGCCCCCCAACGACACCCTTCTTGTATTGTTGCGCAGTCCCTCTCTCTGTGTGGCATCAATCGTAGAAAAAAGGCACGCTCTTTGCTTCTCCAGAGAGTCTAGAGGGGCAAGAGAAAACCTCTCGATGATCTCCTAAGCGTTGCTCACTGCGGCTTCCACGCCGAGCACGATCGCCTGGAGACGCGACGAGTGACCACGTCTTCCGCCCGAGAAGCAGAAGACACACCCGCAAGGAAATTCACGACTATGGATTTTGCCACGCTCCACGTGCGTCTCTCTGGGCGCGCCCCACCTGTCCACCTGTTGTTCGGACGCAGGCGATACGGTCTCCTAACTTACGATGCGACAGTACATAGGAGGGTACGAACATGAAGACGACACAGCATCACTCATGGTGTGGAACCATCGTTAGTGTAACCCTTGTGGCAAGCCTGGCAACCCTGCCGGCGATGGCGGACACCGACTACACGGAGGCGAAACATGTCTGACACGAATGCGGCGGTGGGCATCTATAACGCCCACAGCGACGCTGAAGCCGCGGTCAAAGAACTCCAACGAGCCGGGTTCGATATGACCAAACTGTCCATTATCGGCAAAGATTATCACACAGAAGAGCACGTGATCGGCTACTATAATACCGGTGATCGCATGAAGTTCTGGGGTAAACTCGGCGCTTTTTGGGGTGGCTTTTGGGGCTTGCTCTTCGGCTCTGCCATGCTGCTGGTCCCGGGCATTGGACATGTGATCGTGTTCGGACCGGTTGTCGGGTGGATCATTGCGGCCTTGGAGGACGCCGCCGTGGTTGGCGGTCTGACCGCCCTCGGCGCCGGTTTGGTGAGTATCGGGATCCCCAAAAATAGTGTTCTCAATTACGAGCAAGCGCTCAAGGCCTCCAAATTTCTGGTGATCGCACACGGGACGACCGCCGAGGTTGCCAAGGCCAAGGCCATTCTGCAGAACAGCGGCGCTACCACGGTAGATACGCATGAAATGCATCTGCCGACAAAAAAATAACCCCTCCGGCGCGAGGTTCAGAGTGCGAGGCCGCCTCACCCAACCGGAGGAGTGGCCCGCTACGTGGGTTTGCGCAGAACACCAACACAGAAGGGGACAACGTTCTCGCGATTGTCCCCTTCACTATACTGATTATCAGGAGAAACATGATGTTACGTCGTATTACGAAACTGGTAGGAACAACACTCACTGCCTTGTTAGTCACCACGGCCCCCTTGCTGGCCGCGACCGAGCACAAAAGCTCGTCGGGCACGATTATTGAGGTAGATGTGCAAGGCGGAAAGTATACGGTCAAGGACCATGATGGGAAAGTCTATGAACTCGACAAAACCTACATTACCGAGGAGAACCTCAAGACCGGCGACACCGTCGAGTATGACCTTATTGAAGGGAAACCCGCACACGTGAAGCGAAAAAATAAGACGGAGGGCTAGTCGACGGATACGCGGCGCTCGGCAAAGGGTCCCGAGACTATAGACACAGGAAGTGAGTTATCGAAACAGACAGAAGGCACAGAGCATGACAGATCTCACTTTCTACGTCCTTTTAGGCATTGCAGCGGGTGTTTTCAGTGGTCTTATTGGCATTGGCGGGGGCGTGATCATCGTTCCGGCACTTGTCTTCCTTTTCGGCTTCTCTCACACAAAACTAACGCTATTCACAGAAAGGAGTCCTCTATGGACAGCAAAAGAAAAACTGGAGTCTTCCTGGTCGGGCTCATGATCGGAGGTACGGTCCTCGCGACGGGAGTTTTCGCAGCTCCGACACAAACCAAGAAAATCAATCCCAAGCAAATGACGTGCGAGGAATTTCTCGCACTGGGCGAGGAGGTGCAGCCTCACGTCGTGTACTGGATTGACGGGTATGCAAAATCAGGCAAGCTGACGAATGAAAGCGTCGAAGTCGATGCTTTCGCTCGCCCGGTTACAGCGGTCATCGCCGCATGTAAGCAGAAACCTAAGGAAACGCTGTGGCAGAAGGTGAAGAGTTATTTCTAAAGGGGGCCCGAAGAACAAAGGTGCGAGTCAGCCCGTCACTCCTCCGTAGGTTGCCTCATGGGGCTGGTCGTACCGAAGCGGTGGGGTCAAGCGCAAACGCGGCGGCCATGAGACTTTGGGTATAGGGATGGCGCGGATGAGCAAAGAGCTGATCCGCCGCCCCCTGCTCAACGATGCGACCGGCTCGCAGCACAATGACCTCGTCACTCAGCGCTCGCACGACTCGCAAATCGTGACTAATGAACACGTAGGCAAGGTGATACCGCACCTGCAACTCGCGGAGCAGATCCACAATCTGCGCTTGCACTGACATGTCTAGGGCGGACGTTGGTTCGTCGAGAATCAACAGGCGCGGCTGCAAAACAATAGCGCGCGCGATGGCGATGCGCTGACGCTGTCCGCCAGAGAATTCGTGCGGATAGCGATCGCGGGTTGCCGGATCGAGACCAACTTCCCGCAGTACCCCATCGATGCGGCGGCGCCGCTCCTCTGCGCTGTTCCCCACCGTGTGGGTGCGTAGTCCTTCCTCAATAATTTGTGCGATCGACAACCGCGGGGACAAGGAACCGTAGGGATCCTGAAAGACAATCTGCATCTCACGTCGCAGGGGTCGTAGGCGCCGTGAAGAGAGACGTTGGATCTCACGTCCGCCAAACAGGATCTGTCCACAGCTACGAGTCAGGCGGAGGAGCGCCAGGCCGAGGGTGGTCTTCCCTGAGCCGCTCTCGCCGACCACCCCAACGGTGTGACCAGCACGAACGGTGACGTTGACCTCATCAACGGCTTTCACGTAGTCAACGGTACGACGCCATACCCCGGTCCTGATCGGGAACCACACCTTGACATTATGACCCGCCATCACCACGGGGGCATCCGCAGATGCCGGACGGCGACGCTGCATGGGTTCCGCTGCCAGCAGGTGCTGGGTGTAGGCATGGCGAGGTTGGGTAAGGACCTCCCTGGTCACGCCACTTTCCACGATCTCGCCCTGTGTCATCACACAGACCCGGTGCGCCACTTTGCGCACGATACCGAGATCATGGGTAATCAGGAACAGCGCCAGGCCAAACTTGACCTGTAACTCCGCAAGCAGGGTGAGAATTTGCGCTTGAATGGTTACGTCCAGAGCCGTCGTGGGCTCATCAGCAATGAGCAAGTCGGGTTCATTGGCCAGCGCCATAGCGATCATAACGCGTTGGCGCTCACCGCCGGAGAGTTGATGAGGATAGGCTTCAAGCCGTCGCTCGGCTCCCGCCAGCCCGACAAGACGTAACAATTCTACTGTCCGTGCCCGTGCTGAAGCGCGCCCAAGAGTAGCGTGGATGCGCAAACTCTCGCTGATTTGCCGTTCGATCGTATGCAACGGATTCAGCGACGTCATTGGCTCCTGGAAAATCATGGCGATGCGGTTACCGCGGACCCGTTGGAGGACCGTCGCGTTCGCACCGAGCAGCTCCTCGTTCCGAAAGAGGATGCGTCCACGCGGATAACGGGCCGGGGGAGACGGCAAGAGTTGCAACAGGGAAAGCGCGGTCACGGACTTGCCCGAACCACTTTCCCCCACCAGGGCGACTGTTTCACCTGCGTGCACATCAAAGGAGATGCCGCGCACGGCCTTCACTTCACCGTCCGGCGTATCAAAGGACACCGCCAGGTCACGCACCTGCAGCAGCGGCACCGCCGGCTCCCGGTCCGCACTTCGTGCTGGTCCACTGCTCTGCGCTCGTTGGTCCATACTTGAGTGTCGAGTCATACTACTGAGGGGTTTTGCGCGGATCGAAGGCATCCCGCACGGCTTCACCGATAAAAATGAGGAGACTCAACATAAGGGCGAGCACCACGAAGCCGGCGATGCCGATCCAGGGTGCCTGCAGATTGGCTTTTCCTTGCGCCAGTATTTCGCCCAGCGAAGGTGACCCCGGCGGGAGGCCAAAGCCGAGAAAATCGAGCGAGGTCAGGGTGGTAATGGAGCCGTTGAGGATGAACGGCAAGAACGTCAAGGTTGCGACCATCGCGTTGGGCAGCACATGGCGAAACATGATCACGCTATTGGGGACACCAAGCGCTCGGGCTGCCCGCACATAATCAAAGTTGCGCGCGCGCAAAAACTCCGCCCGCACCACGCCCACTAGCGCCGTCCAACTCACCAGTAACATGAGACCTAGCAGCCACCAGAAATTGGGTTCGACTACGCTGGCGAGAATAATCAACAGGTACAATACCGGCAGTCCACCCCAGATCTCGATCAGACGCTGACCCAGTAAGTCGATCCACCCACCAAAATACCCTTGCACAGCTCCAGCGATCACGCCGACAATGGAACTCAACACGGTAAGTACGAGGCCGAACACCACGGAGATGCGAAAACCGTAAATGAGCCGGGCCGCCAGGTCCCGACCCTGATCATCCGTACCAAACCAGTTGTCGCGCGAGGGCGGTGCCGGCGCCGGCACGGACAGACGATAATTGATCGTGTCGTAGCGATAGGGAATCGGCGGCCATAACATCCACCCTTTGGCTTCAATCAGCCGCCTGACAACCGGATCGCGGTACACCGCCTCCGTCGGGAATACTCCTCCAAAGGTTGTCTCCGGATACGCTTTCAGCACGGGAAAGTACCACTGGTTATCGTAGCGCACGAGCAATGGCCGATCGTTGGCGATCACTTCCGCGAACAAACTACTAGTGAACAAAACGAGAAAAATCCACAACGAATAGTACCCCAGGTGGTTGGCATAGAAATTCCGCAAGCGTCGTTGCGTTAAGGGACTGACACGCGATCGCGACGAGAGTGCCAATGCCATAGCCTACCCCTCGCGCCGGGCGAAGTCGATGCGGGGATCGACGAGCATGTACGTGAAGTCACTAATCAGGTTAGAGACGAGGCCGACCAGGGTGTACAAATACAGCGTACCAAACATAATTGGATAATCACGGTTCAGCGCGGCGTCGAACCCCAACAAGCCCAAGCCATCTAACGAAAAGATCACCTCCACCAGCAAGGCACCGGTAAACAGCACACTAATAAAGGCGGCAGGAAGCCCGGCGATCACCAGCAGCATAGCATTGCGAAATACGTGCCCGTAGAGGACTCGAGATTCGCTAAGACCCTTTGCCCGCGCCGTCACCACATACTGTTTGTGGATCTCATCGAGAAACGAATTTTTGCTCAACATGGTCAACCCGGCAAAGCCACCAATCACCAGCGACACGATGGGCAGCGTCAGATGCCAGAAGTAGTCAGCAATGGCAGCCGGCCAGCTCAGTTCGTGCCAGTTGTCGGAGACCAGCCCGCGCAACGGAAACCAGTCGAGAAAACTGCCACCGGCAAACAAGACGATCAACAGGATAGCGAAGAGGAAGCCGGGCACGGCATAGCCAATAATGATCATCGCACTTGTCCACACATCAAAGGCTGACCCATCGCGTACTGCCTTGCGAATCCCCAGGGGGATCGAGATCAGGTAGACGAGTAGCGTCGTCCATAAGCCAAGTGAAATCGACACCGGTAACTTCTCCAGCATGAGACTGATCACTGAGCGGTCCTGAAAGAAACTATTGCCAAAATCGAACAACAGATAGCTCTTCATCATCTGGAAAAACCGCTCGGCGGGGGGCTTGTCAAAGCCGTACTGTTTTTCCAGTTGTTGTATGAGTTGCGGGTCGAGACCGCGAGCACCACGATAGGTACTGGTCGAGCCGACACCCGATGCGGTTCCGCCACCGCCCTCACTGCCGCTCGAACCGCCAATCCGAGCGGTCGTTGCTACCATCGTGCCTTGGATGCGGGCCAGCGTTTGTTCAACCGGCCCCCCGGGTGCGATTTGCACGACCAGAAAGTTGATCAGCATGATCCCCAACAGCGTCGGTACGATCAATAACAAGCGATAAAACAGATACGCAATCATAACTCTCGTCTAATGGGTTTTGGCAACCACGTTCGCAATAGCCCTCACGTAGAGCAAAGGGGTACCACGGGTCACGTGCTCCGTACGTTCATCTCCTGCTTGGCAAAATACTTCCGTTACCGCCCGAGTTCACCTCTGAGCTGCTCAAGTTGTTTAGCCTTTGTTTCATCCACCCACCAGGTATCAAAGCCCAAGGCGTAGGGCGGCGCAACCGGCGGTCGGTCGAACTTATTCCAATAGGCCACGCGAAAATCTTGGAGGTGCCAATGCGGAATCACGTAGTGTCCCCATAACAGTACCCGATCAAGGCAACGGGTACGTTCGACCAGGCTCTGCCGATCAGGGGCGGCGATGATCAGTTGGACCAGGCGATCGACCACCGGATCATGGATACCCGCAAGGTTGCGACTGCCAGCCACATTGACCCGCGCCGAGGTCCAATAATCTACCTGTTCATTGCCCGGCGACAATGACTGAGGCCATACTGCCACGGTGAGGTCGAAGTCAAATTGATCGAGACGGTTCTGGTATTGGGCGGTATCGACGGTCCGCACATCAGCGGTGATGCCTAATCGTTGCAGATTCTTGACAAATGGCAGAGTGACCCGTTCAAACGAAGGGTCGGCAAGCAGAATCTCGAAGCGAAACAGTGCTCCGGTACGGGCATTGACAAGTTGCAGGTCTCGCACCACCCAGCCCGCGTCCTTCAACAAACCCAGCGCGATGAACAAATTGGCCCGGATGTCGCCCAGGCCATCGGTAGTCGGGGGACGATACATGTCGGTGAAAACTTCGGCGGGCACCTGTTCACGCAGGCCGTCGAGAATCTGTAATTCTCCCGGGCCGGGCAAGCCCCGGGCGGCAAGCTCGGAGTTGGAAAAATAGCTTGTGGTCCGAGTATACGCACCATAAAAGAGCACCCGATTAGTCCACTCGAAGTCAAAAGCATACCCCAACGCCTGTCGGACGCGGCGATCCTGAAAAAGGGGACGACGGGTATTGAACACATAGCCTTGCATGCCTGTGGGAATCTGGTTGGGAAGCTGCTCCTTTTTTATCCACCCGTCGGCAACCGCTGGAGTGTCATATGCGGTAGCCCAGTTCTTGGCTACGTTTTCCTGCCGGAAGTCGTACTGGCCGGCTTTGAAGGCTTCGAGTGCCACGGTCGTGTCGCGGTAGTAGTCGTAACGAATGCGGTCAAAATTATGTTGGCCTACCCGCACTGGAAGATTTGCCGCCCAATAGTTTTTGACCCGCTGATAGACAATGGAGCGTCCCGGATCAACCGCGACCACTTGGTACGGGCCACTGCCAAGGGGAGGTTCAAGAGTGGTCCGCGCAAAGTCGCGCCCCGCCCAGTAGGCGCGCGAGAGCACGGGTAGTTGCCCGACAATTAGTGCTAATTCACGGTTGTCACCAGCAGCGAAGGAAAACTTCACTTTGTGTGGTCCCACCTTCTCAACGCTCACGACCCGATTATAGTACGAACGGTAAAAGGGATGACCCTTACTCTTCAAGGTTTCGAAACTCCACACGACGTCATCAGCAGTGATCGGGCTACCGTCGTGGAAACGTGCCTCGGGCCGTAACGTGTACGCAACCCAGGAACGATCGACGGGCGTCTCAATGGTCTCGGCGATCAAGCCGTATTCTGAGAATGGTTCATCGGCTGACTGGACTGTGAGGGTCTCGAAGCTGTCACCCAGGCCCTCAGCTGGCACCCCTTTCAGGGTAAACGGGTTGAGGGTATCGAAGGTTCCGATCGCTGCCAGACGCACCTCGCCACCCTTCGGAGCCTGGGGGTTCACGTAATCAAAATGGCGAAAACCCGCGGGGTACTTGAGGTCACCATACATCGACAAGCCATAGCTGACCACAGCGGCTGGCTCAGTGGCTCGGACACCGGTAACGGCGAGAACACTCAGCAAAAGCGCCGCAACACTGCCAACAAGTGCAACTATCTGTCTTGACATCTCTCCTAACCGGTACCCGCGCGCGACCGGCGCGCGAGTACGCCTCTGTTTCTCAGGTAGACGCACGGTCCGCGTCACGCAGTTTATCCTTGATTCGCTGCACCAGGTCGCCAAACGACGACGCACTGATAATCCGGCTAAACTGGTTCCGGTAGTTCATCGCTAAGCTAACATTGTCGATCTGCACGTCATAGATCAGCCACTGTCCATTGACCAAATGTAAAAAATAGTCGAGCGAAAGCGAACGCCCGGTCGTCGGCACCAACACCCGAGTATCCACTTCAGCGAAACTCCCGCCGACCCGTTGCTGGTCATAGATCAGCTGCACTTCCTGAGCATATTGGTCAATGGTCGCATCGTACGAGCGTTCTACTAAATCCGAGACCAGCGGCACGAATTCCTGCCGCTGGCTGGCGGTGAGTTGGCTCCAGTAGGGCCCCAAGGTTCGCGCCGCCAGGTCCTGCATATCAAAATGTGGCAAGACGAGGTCCTTCACTTTCGCTGCGCGCTCCGCGCGCCGAGCCTTTCCCTGATATGCCGGATCGCGTAACACCGCTAAGGTTTGCTGCACGGTCGTCTGGATCATCTCCTGCGGTGACTCAGCCGCCCCTGCCCTGGTCACCAACACTGCGAGCAGGCTCACCGTCACTCCGGTAACGAATCGAGCGTAACGCATACGTACGAATTCCTTTCTCTCCCCGACTGTGCATTCCCCAGGGACCACTGTGACAGGTTGCTGTGGCGTGCTTGACGCACATCTCAGTCGACACCACGCTCGTCTCCGCTCGGGGTGGACGGAGTGCTTACCACCATAGTGGTCCCCAAATACGCCAGTCCGCAGCCGCGCTTTCCTCTACTTGTGCTGCCTGCAGCTGCTCGTCCGCAATGTGTTTCTCCAGCGCTAGACGTTTGAACTGTGAGTACTCTTCCGGTCCGCCCACGTACACACAGTGGCAAGTGTCCGGATCAGCGTAGCTATACAGGACTTTTCCGTGCGTGGACTCAACCCGCAATTTGAGCGGCGGAAGATTATTGAGGCGGGCAACTTTCTCAGGAGTGTCAACCAGCTTCATGTGAAATCCAGCCGCAGCAAGAAGATCCTCCGTATCGTGCACGTCCGCTCGGCGCATGGCAGCGCACCCGTTGAGCGAAACAAGTAAACCCATTCCTAATGTAGCCATCCAGATCCACAGATTGTGGGTCATGATAGATCTTCCTATGACAGCACTCACCTGATTCCTCGCCCCACCCTTGCCGACCACCGCTCTTCTCTTGCTCGCAAGTCTCACGCCAACCCATGGACATCTGTTATGGAACACTTTCCGGCGTCCAGCGCCGCAGGACACAGAGGAGACCTCCAACGCAGCTCTTGGCTCGGCCTTGACCTACACGCTCGTGCCATAATGTCACACTCCGCACGCTTTTTTGGTCTCTGGTGTTTGCCACCTCTCATCGGCCTGAGCGCAAGAGCATGAGGCGGTCGGAGGGTGCGGCGGGCGAAGACCAGCGCGGCACCTCGCGCCGGGCTGCATATAAATAGGCGGCACGCCGTTTGCGCACTCTGCCACCGTAGCATTGTTAGTAAAACAACAGAAAGGAGATGTTCCATGCACCCGATCAAGAAACAGACCCTTGGGGTACTCATTGCCGTTGTGACAATCCTGGCCCCTCTCTATGCCTCTGCTCAGATCGTTTTCGCCCTCCGTCCTCCCGTGGAGGTGCGGATGAGCGGGGTCTGGCAGCCCTTCGACGAGCAAGGCAGTCACGCACTGAATACGTTATCGATTAGTCTTGATAACCAGAAGAGACTTTTCAAGGTCACGCGAATAGATACCCTAACAGGTTTCATATGTATCCAGGACCGCACATCCTATATTGGCGACGTCGCCCTTGCCGAGACGCCAACGACATAGCGGCAAATACCGCACCGAAGACCTGCCGAGACTGGGCGCCATGTAGCATCTTACTCGCTCGGCGAGTCAGCGGCAGCCGGATGCTTACGGCTTGGGGGACTGCTGACAAAGGGCGTCTGCTGACCTGATTCCCCAGCGTCTGAGCCCTAACCGAATATACTCCGAGTCCAGGCCTAGCACGCCACACGCGTTGACGAAGGAAAAGGGCCAGGCAGGGTCGTCGCTAAACAACCACACCCCGGCTTCCCGCGCCAGACGCTGTGCCCGTCGCGATTTTGCCACCGTGCCTTTTCGATAGCAGGAGATGGCGTCGTCGAGGACGGCGAACATGAGAGCCACCTCGCCCGAGAGCTTGTAGCCAGCATCGGCATGACCATGAAACTGTTCTGGCAGTACCAGGACAACAGGAGAAATCTGCTCGTCTCCGTCACGGTCAGGAACTTTCCGCTCCCTGAGGACGTAGGCCGGGCGCCAGCCAAGACAGCCACGATGCCACTGCGGATGCCGCTTACTTGGTTCCACGTCATTCATAGTGAACTCCTCCACTCACGGACTACCCTTGGACCGTGACCTTGACGACATCCAGGACCCGATCATCACGCAGCAGCCCTTCGATTTGCACGTTCTTCCATAAATTCTTCTCAGCTGTGAGTTTCTGTACCACTTTGTCCTTACCGCGCACCTGTAACTCGGGCGGAAAGACGATGGTTTCCCAGCGTTGCGGGTTACTCATGCGCGACACGTGCAACACAGCCGTGTCCTTGCCGTGCTTGAGTAAATACAGATCTGTCAAGTCTGGATAGGCTTTGTGAATGTCCTGAATGCTGCAGTCGACACACAGCACCTTCCCTTCCACTCGCGACTCGCCGCGTAATTCACCACCGAAGGCACCGAGGCCGCCCCCCGGCGCCTGAGCATACGCAACACTGCCGCCTAACAACAGCAAGGCCGCCACTATGACGCATGTATTTCTGGACGAAAAGGGTTTCATATTCGTTCTCCTTTCTCTTGCATACGTATGCAATGTGTGAGCCAGCGAACACGGAGCAACGGCCATCTGCAGCACGCACGCAACAACCCACCGGTCAGTTCCTGTCGACGGGGTTCTGCCACGCGAGTACCACCGCCGAGGAAGCATCTCAAGAAGACAGCTTTGTCCAATGCCAGACGACTCGTGGTTGCCTGCGTCTTGGCTTGGCCTTTGCATCTGAAAGTCATAGAGAAGCCGATTTCCGTTGCAGGGCGTTTTTATGGAGCCGCTCATGCCCTTGCTGCAGCTGCGTTGCCAGTGGCGGGCGTGTCGCGCATCGATCGTATGGCACCACGGGTCAACGGAGCGTCCAGCACGCGCACGACCAGCACCGCTACCGCGATGAGAAAGAGCGCCGATCCTGGCACCCACATAATGGCGCCAGCCGCGATTTGGTCATTGAGTGCTGAAATGCCCCACAGCCGCGGGTCCGTGGCGTACGTCGGATAGAGAATCCGCTCGGAAAACATCAAAAAGGCCGAAAGCGCGGTATTTTGCACGTCCGCCAGAAAAAGGTACGGTATCATCGTCCAGCGCGGCCAGCGCGGTCGACTCGGCCAGGGCTGTATCACCGGCCACCAGAACAGCAGGGCCGTGCCAAGGAAAGAGAGATGCTGAATTTCGTGCCACAACTCGGAGTGTAGCGCTCGCTCATACAAGGTGGGGGTATGCCAGGCGAGCGTGCTCACGATAAAAGTACTCCAACACGTCAGAGGATGGGTGAACGCGGAACCCACTCGCCGGACTCCGGGCCAGGCGAGGACTGGTCCAACCCAACGTTGTACCACCCACGACGGCAATCCCTGCAACAGCGGCGCGAGCGGAGCCCCAAGCCAGATCAGCGGTGGGACGACCATCATTACCAGTAGATGTTGGAGCATATGAGCGACCAGTAACTTCTCAGCCAGGGCGTGAAGCGGTGAGGCGAGCGCGAGAAAGAGCACCAACAGACCAGCTTGAAAAGCGACGAGTCGCCCTACACCGAAGCGATGGGGCGCGCGCCGATGCAGGGTGCGCCAGCCACAGAGGTAGAGACTACCGGCAATCACCAGACTCGCAATGAGCCACGGCCCACATGACCAGGAGTGAAGCAGTGCAATGCTGACCGGATTCATAGCTCGTCACGTAAAACTTTAAACGCGTCAACCGAGGATTCGGGAAGGTGTGCTCAACACAACGCCCCGCCGCTTCGCCAATTCCCTCGGCGTGCGGCTCAGCCCGAATACGGCGGAGACACAACGGCTGCCGGTGTTTTCGCTTTGCGCGCAGCCGATTCATCGGACGGTCGCAAGGTCTGGAGAAAGGCCACCAGAGCGGTGACTTCTTGCGGTGTGAGATTTTTGCCGTAGGCTGGCATGTTCCCTCCTCCCTGAATGACTTGGCGGATTAATTGGTTATGAGTCAGACGCGTCGCCACCGCGTCTAGCGCCGGGCCGCGCTCACCGCCAACGCCACCCAAACTGTGACAATTCCGACACTGCTTGTTTTGCAGCACCAGCGCCCCTTGCAACTCCAAGGGTGAACGTCCACGAACATACTGTACGGGCACAGGGTCGCCGCTCCACGCCGACATACGCGGCGACCACGGGGCAGAGATCCCCACATAGGTCAGCAGGGCCAAAACCGTGAAGGTGACGATGACGCTCAGCACCGCCACCGGTCGTCGCCTCGGGCTCTTTTCTCCCGTGTTGGAGAGAAACGGCGCGGCCAGCAACAGCGTCAGCACCACCAGCGGCGCGGTCAGGAGCAGGACCGTCTCCATATGCGCCGGGAGCAGCGCCAGCGCCGAAAACACCCACAGAAAGAAAAAATCCGGCCGCGGCGCCGTGTCGATCAAGGTCGGGTCCGGCACGCCGTGTGGTCCCTTCGGGCCAAAATAGGCTGCGCAGCCAAGAATGCCCAAAAGCACCACAGCGCCGAACAGTAAATCCTTGCTCATCGCTGCAGGATAAAATGGGATACCCTCGGTCTGCAGCAGCGTCTCATATTCCTCCTCATAGGTTTCCTTCTTCACCAGGCGTCCGGGGACAGGATACTCGTTGATCCCTTTGGTGAGCACCAGGCGAAGATGAAGGCTGACCAAAGCGATGATCAGTCCGGGAATCACAAACACGTGCAACGTAAAAAATCGCGACAGCGTCTCCCCGGCAATAATCGGACCAGCCAGCAGCAGATGGACCAGGTTGCCGCCGATCAACGGGACACGACCGGTTATGGATGCGCCGATGCCGATGCCCCAATAGGCGTCCTGATCGAAGCGCAAAACCTGACCGGTGAACGCCATCCCCAGCGTGCAGAGGAGCAGGAAGCAGCCTGAGATCCAGGTCAGTTCACGTGGGTACTTAAAGGCGCCAAACAGGAATACCTGAACCAGGTGCAACAACATGATCGCTACCATGAAGTTGGAGCCCCAGTTATGCACGGCGCGCAGGTACCAACCCAAAGGTTGTTGATAATTCAGGTACTGCAGACTGGCATAGGCGTCTTGCGCCGAGGGAATATACACGAGGGATAGGCAGATGCCGGTGACGACCTGCACGACAAAACACAGCAACGTGCCGCTGCCAAAGACGTAGAACCAACTGCTCGCGCTGGCCGGCACGGTATGCTCGGCGGTGGCAGCGAAGAGCTTGCTGATCGCCAGCCGCGCGTCGATCCATACAGCGATGTGTCGCAACATGAACGCCTCCTCAGCTGCGGCGGATATCTCACACCGGCGTCGACAACGTTGGCAGTTGACCACCCCGCACCCAGAGCTGGCCATTTTCAACTTTGTACTGATACTCAAACAATCTGCGCGGTGGGGGGCCCGCCGCGCGGCTGCCATCCTCATAATAGACGCCGCCATGACAGGGACACATGAACAGACGCGACTCCTGAAACCAACGCACCGGACAGCCCAGGTGGGTACAATTCACGGCGAATACCTGAAACTGTTCCCGCGCGAGTCGCCGTACCCAGCAGGGAAGGTGCGTGGTGGTCCCGTCCCACGGACGGCGGTAGGGGGTATGATAGGTTGCCAGTCGCGTCTGGCTTTCCGGAAACTTGTCTACCGCGCCGAGCGAAATCCAGGATTGAGAGGATCCCCGCCGAAAGCTGGAGAACACGTAGCCCACCACTGGCAGCGCCAGGAGTAGAGCGGCGATCGCATTAAGGATTCCCCCCAGCGCGAACAAGAAGCCGCGGCGCGACACTGTGTTGTATGTAGGCTGTTCCGACAAACGTTCCTTAGTGGTCATGCGAGCTTCTCCTCTTCCGCAGTCACATCGTGCCTCGGCCCCTGGGCATGCCGCGTCGTGGTCATCCCCCACCAGTGGCGTACCAGCGCAACCCTCATGGCGACATCACTCCGGCCGGTCGCTGAGAGGCGAGCCACGCTACCACATCGGAAATATCCTGGGGACGCATGGGTTGATTCGCGAGGTTTGCCCGCCAATCAGGTTTATGCAGATCCGCGCGGCCGACGATCACCGTGGTGCGCAGGGTTTGGTCGCTCACTAACGCCAGATAGGCGGGGTCAACAATCGCACTGCCCTGCGTCCCTCCTTGTCCGTCCTCCCCATGGCAGTGAAGACAAAAGGTCTCATAGACAACCCGACCACGCTGTGGAGCCCCCGGAGCCGACCCTTTGGCCAGCGCGTCCTGCACGCTATAAGGGGGCAAGACCGCATTCACAAACTGATCCGGCCGTCCCCAGCGGGCGCGCATTTGTGTAACCAACACCGCAATCTGGGTGTCGGTTAGACTACCACCAGCCTGCTGAGCAAACGCTGGCATGCTCGCGTCACCCGTGCCGTTGGCGATGGCCGCGTATAACGCGTCATCGGTCACCAAGGCAAGATAGAGCGGATCATTCAGTGGCCGCGCCGGCCCTAAGCGCCCGTCTGCGCCATGACAACCAGAACAATTCTGCCCATACAGGCTGGCAAAATCCTTGACCGCGCTTGGCGGTACCCAACGTTCCTGGTCAGTTGGCTTTCCCGGCAGGCGCTCACACCCAACCATGGCGCTTCCGGCGACGACACTGAGCACTATGGTCATAACCCGCCGCCGCCAACTCATTGGCCCTCCTCTTTCTCTTGCAGCAAGCCAGGAGCCTCCAGGCCGGTTCGCGCCGCCAGTGGCCAGGTCTGCATTGTTTCTACTACCTGCGAATGATGGATCACGTATCCGGTCGTCATCCCAAACGCCACTTGTGAGGCAATGAACCACCACCAATCGATGCGCGCGTCCAACGGGGGATTGATGAGCCTGAGGGTCGCCCAAATCAACGATGTCCACAGCAGGGGCGTTGCCAGGCTGCCCCAGAAGGCCGCACGACGAGACGGCAGCATGGGCAGCAGGACAGCAAAAAGCACGCCAACAAGAATGGAGAGCACGCCGTGAATAAAGAACGCTATGCCGAAGGCAACGCCATGAAAGGCCGTTAATTGGGAGAGATCTGCGTGTGCCAGAGAGGGAAGCGCCGCCGCGGCCAGGAGGTTGATCGGATACCAGATACTCCCGTAAGCAATGGCGCCATAGGTGCACGCGACCATCGCCATCGCCGCACCGCCTACCACTCCGCCCTGTAGTCCGGACGAGTAGGGATGAATTTCCGCCGGAATACGAACGCGGTGACCGGCCACACCCGCGGCGAGGTGTACAACTGTGCGCGGAGAGATCTTTACCGCCGTCGCCCTCTGCTCCACTGGTCGCAACGCGACCAGTTCGTGTCGCTCCACCGGCAGCACGTCACGAAACCATCCCACAGCGCCACGCAGCATGACGATGATACCCAGCGCACTGACTACGAGGTGGGTAACAAGCCCAGCGCTGACCAAGGTTAAGCCCAGCGCCGTAATAAAGGGCCAACTGGTCGGCGCCGGCATCGCTATTGTGTTGCCGACGGACTCTTGTGGTTGTTCTGTCATCAGCGGTATCTTCCGTCACGAGCGCTTAACGGCCGAGGATGTAGACTATGGTAAAGACCACGACCCAGACCGCATCAACGAAATGCCAGTACCAAGAAATCATTTCGAGGTGTTCGGCATGCGTCGCCGCCACTGGTCCGCTTAGGCTCCACACGAACACGAGTCCCAGCAAAATCAGCCCAATGACAACATGGCTGGCGTGCAAGCCCACCAATGAGTAAAAGGTCGAGCCGAACAGATTTGTACTGATGGTGAGGTGATTGATAGCGATCAGATCATGCCACTCAACCGCCGTTGATGAAAGGAACGCGAGCGCCAACACGATGGTGGCCAACCACCACAGCTGAAAAGTCCGCGTGCGCCGTCGACGAAAGGCCCGCTCCGCCAAGATGATCGTCAGACTGCTGCTTAACAGGCAGACGGTTGCGAGGATCGGTGTTGTCAGCACCGCCGCCGGCAATGGTCCAGTGACACTTTTATCGAGGTAAAAGAGATAGGCCACGACGAAAATCGTAAATAAGGAGGCCTCGGTGACCAGGAGGCAGGCCATAGCGATTTTGCGGTGGGAGGGCAACACCCAGTCAGCCGATTGGTCAGGCAGCGTCATGACGGTATCAGAGGTCATCACGAGACTCCTCAATTATTGGTACTTCCAGTCGGGGTCATCCGGATGTTTCAAATCCCACAGTGGTCGGCGGCTCCGCACCTCTGGCAGCATCTCGAAGTTATACACTGGCGGCGGCGAGGTGGTGGACCACTCCAGCGTCCAGGCGTCCCAGGGGTCATCGCCCGCAGGCTCGCCCTTGCGTAGCGACCAGAGCAGATTAGCGACGAAACAGCCAAGGCCCGCGGCTTGCAAGAATACGCCGATCGACGAAATCAGATTGTATACTTCCCATCCGCGGCCAGGATCGTAAGTATAAATGCGTCGCGGCATTCCTAAGATGCCAAGGAGATGTTGGGGGTCAAAGGTCAAATGAAAACCGACAGCGAACAACCAGAAATGCCACACCCCTAAGCGTTTGTTGAGCATGCGGCCAAAGGCTTTCGGATACCAGTAGTACATCGCGGCAAAAATCGTAAACAGGAGGGCGCCGATTAACACATAGTGAAAGTGCGCGACGACAAAATAGGAATCGGTCAACTGCCAATCAAACGGCGCCACGCCCAACATGACGCCAGTCAATCCGGCGATGAGAAACTGAAACAAGAACCCCACACAGAACAGCATGGGCAACTCGAAACGGATTTTCCCCCCGTACAGGGTCGCCAACCAATTAAAAATCTTGACTCCCGTGGGTATGGCGATCAGCAAGGTGGCGGTCGCGAAGAAGGTATTCCCCGTCGCCGTCATGCCCACCGCGAACATGTGGTGCGCCCACACGCCCATACTAATAAACCCGATCATCACCGTGGCTCCGACCATCGCCTGATACCCGAAGATCGGCTTGCGTGCAAACACCGGAATGATCTCTGACGCGCAGGCAAAGCCCGGCAGCATCAAAATATAGACTTCCGGGTGCCCGAAGATCCAAAAGAAGTGCTGCCAGAGCACGGCGGAGCCGCCCGCTTGCGTGTCGAAAAAGCGGGCGCCCAGAAAGCGGTCGAGCAGGAGCATGAGTTGCGCCGCCGACAACGGCGGCAGCGCCAGCAGTATCATCCATGAGACGATGAAGACCAGCCACACGAACAGCGGCATGCGCATCATCGTCATCCCTTTACAGCGTAAACTCACAATCGTAACGATGACATTAAGAGCGGAGACAATGCTGCCGACACCGCTGACCAATAGACCGAGGATCCAATAATCGGTGCTATGCCCGCGGGAGAAGGCCGGCCCCGTCAGCGGCGCGTACGCAAACCAACCGACATCGGGCGCCGAGCCTTGCCCTGCGAGACCCGGAGCCGCCAGATAGCTGAAGTAGAGCAGCACGCCGCCAAACACAAACATCCAGTACCCGAACGCGTTGAGGCGCGGAAACGCCATATCCCGCGCCCCGATCATCAGCGGCACCAAATAGTTCATCAAGCCGGCAATCATCGGCATTCCCACGAAAAACACCATTGATGTGCCGTGCATAGTGAAGAGGCGGTTAAACACGTGGGGCGACACCAGGTGGTTGTTGGGAACCGCCAACTGCAGCCGCATGATCGCCGCCATCGTCCCAGCCACAAGTAAAAAGAGGAGGGCAGTCCCCATATACATGAGGCCGAGCGTTTTGTGATCCACCGTGACAACCAGCTGGTGCAGTCGCGTGGTGAAGGTTGGCAGGGTCTCGGCTGTTGGAGCAAGGGCGATGTCGTGAGCCGCCATGATACCGGCTTCTCCTTTACTTCAGCGTTAACAAGTACGCGACGATCTGGTCCAGTTCCTCGGCCGTGAGTTGCATGTTCGGCATGAGACTCCCCTCTTTTGTTACTTGTGGATCGCGCACCCAGGCGTACAGGTGTTCCGGCGTGTTGGTGACCACACCGGCAGCCAGGGTATGCCGACTCATCAGATGTGTCAGGTTGGGGCCAAAGGTGCCTGTCGCCTGCGTGCCGTTAATTGTGTGACAATTGATGCAGGCGGTGGAAAAAAACACGCGGCGCCCGGCCTGCGTTTGTTCCTCTTCTCTCGGCGGTCGTTGTTGCGCCTGGATCCACTGGGCGAAGGCCTCCACCGGCTGCACGACGACACGCAGCAACATGTGCGCATGTTGCACGCCGCAGTACTCGGCACAGTTGCCCACATAGACGCCCGGCTGTTTTGGCTCAATCCACATGAGGTTGCGCCGGTTGGGAATCACATCGGTTTTACCGGCAAGTTGCGGGACCCAGAAACTATGCGCGACATCCGCCGACTCCAGCGTCAAGAACGTCGGTCGCGGCTCGCGTGGGTCGCTCAGCGGCACGTGGAGTTCATTGGCGGTCACCACCCCAAAGTCGGGATAGCGAATTTCCCACCACCACTGATGACCCACCACGGTCACGTTAAGCGCTGAGCTGGGCCGAGCGGCCCCCTGCACATTAACAATCGTCCGCGTGGTCACAAGAATGAGCACAAAGACAATCACGATAGGGATTACGGTCCAGGCCAATTCGATCTGGTTACTCCCGTAGACCTGAGGGGGCTCGCGCCCGTCGTCGTCTGCGCGTTGGCGATAGCGGATAAGGGTGTAGAGTAGAAACCCACCAACCGCAAGAAAAATCCCCGCGCAAATCGCCAGCACCAGCACGCCGTTCTCATAGATTTCTTCGGCGGGCGTGGAGAGCGGCGCAAAAATGCTTGTAACGCCCGCGGCGGTGTCGGCAAACGCCATATCTGAACACGCTACCCTTAGTACACAGAAAATCGCCGCTCCACCAACCACACGCGCGGCGCCCCACTTATGTCCCCATCGCCTCATCAGGGGTTTGCTCCCTCAGTCTGACTTATATCTTCCGGGCACAGCAGGCAATGCGCTGAGGAACCTGCCACGGCCTCACTAAGCCGTCTTCAAAGCACGGATGGCGCGACGAGCATAATTCGCACGTATAGTGTCGTTGCTCGCGTAGCGTTCCACAGCTTTGAGCAACTCATATGCCAACCGGCTAAGAAGAACGCGTGCTCGGGGATTTCTCCTTGCCCAATCCGTATGTCGTTTGGACAACCTCAACACGGTCCGCTACGCGCCGCTTGGAGGAACAATGCACAAAAAGAGACACCGTGGCGCCCATCCCGGACCTTTCCTAACGCTGTGGGATAAACAGGTGTGACAGGTGTGACATTTTTGCACCTAGACCACCTGCGGGCTGCATGTTGCCGTCCTAGATGCTCACCGCGGGATTTGCTCCCACCGCTGAGCACTCTCAGGGTTAGGAAAATCCCACTTGCGCTTACGGAAATCTGGCAAGCCCGGTTTCTCCACCTTCTGCTCGAAGAGCGGGCCGCTGGTGAACCCGTTGATCTAGAGTAGGTTCTAGAGTACGTTTTACCCTGCAATCGGGATTCATGGCCTCGCTCAGCAGGATGCGAGCTTTTTCGGGCAGAGGAATCCGCCGTCACTGGCTGGAAACTGATACATGCTCAACCAAGAACCTACGCATCTGACACGTTACGGCTTCGCTGTCGTAGTTACGATCCTAGCCATGGTCCTCACCCAGGGGTTCCAACCATGGCTCTATCCTAGCGTTTTCCCGTTGTTTTTTGCCGCGGTGATGCTGAGTGCCTGGTTTGGCGGTCTGGGCCCCGGATTACTGGCCACACTGGTCGCGGCCACGAGCATTGATTTCTTTTTACTGCCGCCGCATAGCACGCGTTATCTCGAGGTTTCCCACCTGGTGCGGATTAGTACGTTCGTCCTGGTCGCGCTCCTCACCAGCTCGCTGACCGCGGCGCGCAAACGGGCCGAGCAAAGGTTGCGCAATGCCCAGCAAGAATTAGAGCAGCGTGTACAGCAACGCACGACAGCATTAACTACCGCGAACGACGCGCTGCGAACGGAGATCGATGAGCGCAAGCAGGTGGAAGCCGTGCTGCGCTACCAAGCACAGATCATTGACCAAATTCATGACTCAGTGATTGCAACAGACCTGGACGGCAGGATCACGAGCTGGAACAAAGGGGCGCAACGGTTGTTCGGCTACGCGGCGCAGGAAATGCTTGGGAAGCGCATTTCCGCACTCTATGCCGAAGATCAACAGATATTCCTTCGGGAGCAGGTTGTTGCGCCGCTGCGCGAGAAAGGAGCCCATGAGGTAGAGGTGCAGATGCATCGAAAGTCAAAGGAAAACTTCTATGCTCACGTCTTACTGTCGCTGCTTCGCGATCCCACTGGGGTTCCAACGGGAATGATTGGATACTCGATGGATATCACCGCCCGGAAGCAAGCGGAGCATGAGCTGCAGGCGCGCTTGCGTCAACAGGCCGCCGTAGCAACATTGGGACAACAGGCCCTGAGCGGAGCAGGTCTCACAGATCTAATGGACACTGCTATGCGTATTGTCGCTCAAACGCTGGAGGTGGAATACGCGAAAATCCTAGAGCTGCTGCCGGAACAAAATACGCTCCTGCTGCGCGCAGGGGTCGGCTGGAAGGCAGGGGCCGTTGGGCACACCATCGTGAGTGCAGGGAGTGACTCTCAAGCAGGCTATACCTTATTAACTCGAGAACCTGTCATTACCGAGGATCTACGCACTGAGACACGGTTCAGCGGCCCCCCGTTGCTTCACGAGTACGGCGTGATTAGTGGCCTGAGTGTCATCATCGCGGGTGAGGATATCCCTTTTGGTGTTTTGGGTGCGCATACGGGCACGCAACGCACATTCAGTCGGGACGACATCCACTTTCTCCAGGCGGTTGCCAACGTGATTGCCGAAACGATCAGGCAACAACGCACGGAAGAAACGCTGCGAGAGAATGAGGAACGCCTCCGTGGCGCTTTTGACTATGCGCCGATCGGCAAGGCGTTAGTAGATTTTGATGGCCGACCCCTACGAGTGAATCGCGCTTTGTGTCAGATCCTCGGTTACACAGAGCAGGAATTACTGGCGACCACCCTGTCGGCACTGACTCATCCACAGGACACGAACGCAAGTCAAGATAACTTCCACCAACTTCTGACCAACGCCGTTCCTTCCTTTCAGAGCGAAAAGCGTTATATTCATAAATCAGAGCGCGAAGTCTGGACTCTAGAAAGTGTCTCGCTTGTGCGCGATGCTCAGGATAACCCTCTGTATTGGATTACACAGATTCAAGATATCAGCGAGCGCAAGGCGGCCGAGCTGCAAGTCGCAAAGATCACTCAAGAGCTAGTTGAACGCAACCAGGAACTCTGGCGTCTGCAGCGCGAGATGAGCCGCGTCGAGTCGCTGGCTGCCCTAGGGCAGGTCACGGGAAAGATCGCCCATGAGTTGGGCACCCCGCTCAATTCAGTGCTGGGCTATGCACGACTCCTCGCTGAGGAGCCGTTGTCGGAGAGCGTCCGTAGCGGTTTACAGACCATCGAAACCCAGGCCCAGCGCATGGTTGACATCATTCAACACTACCTCTCGCGCACTCGTGACGCCGCGCGGCGTCACCAGCAAATTGCTGTCGACGCCTTGGTGCAAGACACGCTGATCTTACTCAAGCCGATGCTGCAGCAACACGAGGTACAGGTCAGAACTGCCCTGGCAACGTCGCTCCCCTTCTTGCAGGGGGATGAGGCGTCGCTGCAACGGGTTCTCATTAACCTTCTCAACAACGCCATAGATGCCCTCGAAGACGGCGGGAATATTACCATTACCGCCCGTACCAGCAGCCCACCAGAGACGGCCCGTAGCGGCGTGCTCATTGAAGTGACCGACACCGGGAGTGGCATTCCCCCTGAAGTCCTTCCTCACCTATTCGATTTGTTCGTGACCACGAAAGCCTCAGGCAAAGGAACCGGGCTTGGCTTAGCGATCTGTCAGGAGATCATCAGAGGACACGGAGGAAACATTGCGGTGACTAGTCAGGTGGGGCAGGGCACCTCCGTCCGGATTTTTCTGCCCGTCGGCAATAACAGCGACCAGCCTGTTCTTGCCGAACACTCACAATGGGAACACGCAGGTTGATCACTGTCAATCTCATGGTGAGGGGCTCGATGATCTCCCTGGCTTCGGTCCCTCGTATCGATCTTTCTTGACGATAAACCTCGTCTCAAGCGCGAAGATACGCGGGTGTCGGACGTTTGTTTGGTCCCTAGTTTCCCTCCTGTACCGCTGCGCCAAACATCATCGCAGCTGCCAATTTGAGACACGCACGAAAGCGACGTCTCTCCCGGCTCACGATGAGAGTGGAGCGAGGTGTTCCGCCAGCAGACGCGACCACGTCCGGGGGGAGGAGATGACGAACAATTGATCTTTGGCCCGGAGTACGGTGTCGGGATGAGGCAACAGCAACCGCCCCTGGCGCAGCACAGCTACAATCTCCTCATCATCAGCATCCCCCAAACAGTCCGACTGGATTGGCTGACCTACACAGGAGCTCTCGGTCCGGAGCACCCCAATGGTTAACTGCTTCCCATCGGGAAGGTCAACCGGGACCCCCGACGTTAAGAGGTCCAATAGGTCCAGATGAGCAATCGTGGCTGGGAGCGTAACCTGGCGATTGCGCAAGAGTCCCAAGGCAATGCGTAGATGTTCTACATGATGAACCGGTGAATCGGCCCGATTTGGCACCTGCGCTTCATAGAGGCTTGGGTATGGCAAGGAGGCTGACAGCGAGGCCTGGAGGAGATAGCAAATCATCACCGCCAATGCGGCAGGGACGAGCAGGTGATACCCTCCTGTCATCTCGGTCACCATCAGCAACGTGGCGATCGGCACCCGCGCGGCACCGCCAAAAACAGCCGCCATACCAACAATAACAAAGGCTGGCGATGATTGGTGACAGAGTTGGGCGAGGAATCCGCCCAACATGGCCCCAACAAAGAGACTCGGAGCAAAAACACCGCCCGAGCCACCGGACGAAACTGTCAGGGCGAGCGTGAGCGTTTTGGCAAAGATCAGAAGGAACAAGAGAGTAGGAGTAAGGTGACCGTCGATCGCTTCTTGAATCCACCCGTATCCACCTCCCAGAACGTGCGGGCAGATGAGCGCAATCGCTCCTACTCCTAATCCCCCAAGAGCGGGCTTGATATGGGAGGGCCCCGGCAAGGCATGAAAGACGTCCCGCACTCCGTAGAAAACAACGGGCAGCACGGTGGCGACCACTCCGCTCGCTACGCCGAGCACGGCATACCACGCATAATCGACGAAACCAACGGGGCCCAGGTTGCCAGGTACCTGGAAAAGCGGCTGCCAACCGACAAAGAGACCATTGAGCACGTACGCCACTACGGAGGCCAGCATCGTGTAGAGCAACGCCCCTGCCTCGAATTCCATGTCGCCGTACAATACTTCGATGGCGAAGAGCGCTGTCCCAATGGGGGAACGAAAGATGGCCGAGAGTCCGGCAGCCATGCCGATCAGCACGAGTAACCGCCGTTCTTCATCCGAGCGGTGAGCAAGCGTCGCGTACAGCGAACCAATGCCCGCACTGATAAGCGCCGTTGGCCCTTCCCGACCAGCGGAACCGCCAGACCCAATGGTAATGGCTGACGCAAGCATCTTCAGCGGCGCGACTCGTGCGCGGATGAAGCCTCCCGCGCGATGAAAGGCTTTTACGGCAGTGTCGGTCCCATGCCCTTCTGCCTCGGGCGCCATGCTGTAGACGAGAACCCCTGATAAGAGGCCGCCTAGCGTGGTGGCCAGAGGGATCAGCCATAAACCATGCGGTCCGATCAGCTGTTGGAGCACTCCCCCTTCTTCCGGCAACCCTGGTGGTCGGTAGCCACATAACCAGGTGAGGAAGAAGCTCTGAGCAATCCGCAACAGGACCGTAAAGACTTGGGCACTGAGCGCGCCCACGACACCAAGGAACAGGGTGTCCAGAATGAGGCGTCGTTGCCGACCTTCCATCAAACGTGCCTCTCAAAACCAACGATCAAACCCATAGTGTCCGTTCCGGTTTGCGACTACAGGTTGAGTTGCACCGCCACAAAGCAAGAAGCAACCACCCGTAACAACACCACGAGTGGGGACAAAAGCACAAAGCATGCCACCATCGACACCGATGCGCACTTGTCCGAAGACTGCTTTCCGGACAACAGCGCTACACTCTCCACTCAGCTTTGTCCCACCTCGAGAAACGTTGCCGTAGCCACCTGGTCAGGCTTTCTCTCCAGTCTCCCCTGATAAACGGCATGAAGTTTGCGCAAGACAACAGACGAAAGGCATGAGCCGTGATCACAGATTGTATATTTTTCTGCTCAAAAACAGGGAGAGAAGCCCTTCTGGCCAGTTGTCGCTGGCGGTGTACGCGACGCTGGCTTAGGCAGCCGCGCTGTCTTCAGCAAAAGAGGTGGCATAGGCTTATCCTTTTCGGGCTTGCGCTGGTCTTGCCTTGGCCGCTCGCCGTGCAGGCGCAGCCCCCGTCAGTCCCCGACAATAGACGCTATTTCCATCACCAAGTTGCCGTGCGCCAACAAGCTCTTGCCCAAGAAGCCAAAGAGCTGGCGTATGAACAACATGCTCTGGTGATCCTCCGGCAAAAAAAAGAGCAGCAACTCGAATCTCTGGGTTCTGCGCCGGTCCCCCCAGCGGTCTTGGAAAAAGCACAATTAGACGTTGAAGCCGTCCACGTGCGATTGGACAGTCTGACCATACGGCAAAAGGAAACTGAGGCTGCACTAGCCCGCATACAGGAGCAAATTCGTCAATTCAACACCGAGCTTCACCCCCCGCCAGGGGCCTCCTCAGACGCTGTACCCCCTGAACCTCAACGACAGGAACAAGAAACGTTAGCACGGCAACTCGCTCATCAGCAGCAGATGTTAGCGCTAGCAACGCAGCATCTCACCAACCTGCAGCGTCTCCAGGAACTGGCGGCAGAAAAACTTGCCCTTACACAGAAATGGGTCCGTGATCTCGAAACGCATCAAGTGAGTGCCGTAGAAGCCAGCCGCCACAAGGCGCTTGCGGAGATGACAACCCGAATCGCCGAAGAACAAACGGCCTTGCAAGAGCGGGTGAACGCCCTCCGCACCGAGATAGAGAAAACCCGCAAAGCTGGGGCGGAAGGGAACTCCCTGGGAATGTTAAAACTGCGAATACAAGTCCTTGAAGGACGCTATCAGCTGAAGCAGGACGAGCTGTCTTTGGCTCAGGCACGCTTCGCACTCGATCAGTTAGCAGTAAGCGATAAAGACCCTGAGTTGCCCCTGACGGAATTGAGACGCTTAGTCGAGCGGGCACAAAACATCATTACACGGCTTGACGGGAATCTCCCGTTGCTCAAGCAGCAACAGGCCCTGCTCAAAGAGCAGCAACAGCTCGCGCACAAAGAAACAGCTTTGCAGTCCCGCGGACGGCAGCGCCCGCGCGGCTAATTCAAAACACAAAAGAGTGGCGCCCTACAGTTGTCACCCTGAGTGAAACGAAGGGTCTCTCCGAGAGATTCTTCGTCGCGCTCAGAATGACATGGCCGCGCGGTCGTAGCGGAAAGAGCACGAATGTTCAGTGGTCCAATTTCGCTTTCCATACGACATTGGTCCACTGACCATCTGCAGCGTTCGTTTTGACCATCGCTTGGAGACGAAGTCCAAGCATGCACCGAACTGGCTTCGCAATCCGTGTTCACTGAGCGAAGTTGTGAGCCAGACACCAGGACGTGTTGGACGTCCCGCCCCAACCTGGCCGACACACCTTATCCGCCAAGCCACGCCCTTCCCAACACCGAGGCAACCACGTCGGAGAGCCCAAAAAGGGCAGTCACCGTCCCCAGGGTGGAGGTGATGGCCGCAGTGAGGAGAGTGTTGACCGGTGGCATGAAGAACACCAGGAATAAAACAAGGAGTAAACCAAACCGTTCGAGGCTCTGATAGATCCGTAGCGCGTCGCCGGTGAGAAAATACTGGACCACCCGGGAGCCGTCGAGCGGCGGAATGGGAAGGAGATTAAAAATAGCCAATAGAATATTGACGAACATGCCGACGACCAACACTTGTGTCCCAACGGACACGGGCCCCCAGAGTCCTGCCCGTATGCCCATGGAAAGCCCAGCAGCAAGCAGAACAGCAATAAAGAGGTTTGTCATGGGCCCCGCCACACCGACCAAGGCCCAGTCCCGCCGCGGCGCATGAAGTCGCGACACATTCACCGGTACCGGTTTTGCCCCTCCGAAAATGAAATGCGACCCCGACAGAATCAACAACATCGGCAGCAGCAGCGTCATGAATACATCAATGTGCGGAATCGGGTTGAGCGTGAGTCGTCCGTGTTCACGCGCCGTCAGGTCCCCCAGCAGGTCGGCAACGAGACCGTGGGCGGCTTCGTGACTCGTGATCGACAACACGACCACGAGTATGACTCCCCCTATCAGCACAGGTTCTCCTTGCATACCTTCCTCCTACAAAAAGTCAGGGTTTCAGGTCGAGCCTCCGCGCCTGGCACCCCACACCGCTACTGTCTCTCAACGGTAAAACCTTCAGTACACGATCCCGGAAAACATCCCGCATAACGGACACTCAGCTGAGTGGGCGAGGGGTTATCAGGAGCGCTGGCCGAGGTGGGCGCCGCTGGCGCGGAAAAGATCATCGTCAAGATCACCATGAGTTTGCCAATCGGCTGCAGACACTGCGACAAAAAACCACGGAGAACCTCACAGTGGTCGTGTCGTTTCCCCAGGATATTGTTTCCGGTCGTCGTTGTCCTACCTGTTTGCGGAACGCGTCAACCGCGGAGGCAGCCTTGCCGAGAGCTTCTCATCATGTCACCCTGGGGTGCGGAGCAAAATCCAGGCCGAACCTCGATCGAGACAAACAAAGGGGAAGCCCAAAAGTTGTTCGGGGAATGACCGTAGGAAGGAAAAAGGGGGGTGCGAGGTGTGACACTCTTGCATTGGCAACGCTAGCCAGGACGAGGAAAGAAGCCACAGCCCCGTTTGGTACGTCGGATGACGTGACGGCTCCTCGTATTGGCGCTCACGACGCTTAGTGTACCCTTACTAGAGGACGAACTGAGATATCAGTTGTTCCCACGTACACGGCATAGCATTTGCTCATCATAAATACAGGAATATTACTCTCCGTAATCAGTGAGAAAAGAGAGTTCATATGGCAGCGGGTGCCTGTACAGTCGCACCGTTCATCTGGTCTTCTCTTACTTCATACATTCACGTAGCAGAAGGAGGTAACACGTATGACACCGCGTAATCGTGTCCTGAGTGGAATTTTAGCAGTCGTGGGTGGACTCCTGATTGGTGACATGGGGTTTGCCATGCCGTCCCGGCCACTTATGGTTGAGACCTATCACGGCGTCCCGTATGTAAGTGGCGGGGTCAGTGAAAACGACCGACAAGCACTTCGTCAGATAACCACAGACGATAACCTACAGCTGATCTTCGCCGCGAAGGACCGAGACTATCTGAGTGATGTTGCTGTCCATATTAGGGATGAGAGGGGACATGAGGTACTCAACACCGTCGCGCAAGGGCCGTGGTTGTTCACGAAGCTGCCGTCCGGGAAATACAGGATTACCGCAAGCACCATGGGCCACTCCCAGGGCGCTGTGGTTGAGCTCTCGCCCAAAAACAAGACCCGTGTATATCTCACGTGGGAGAATGCGCTCCTGAAATTCCCCTCTCCGGCGGTCGTGCAAAAATGACTTGGGCACCGAACCATGAGGGTAACTCGTACGCAGACATAGCGTGCAATGAGCGCAAAACTCACGGTTTATTTGCACTCGTCGTGGCCGGCGGAGAACGTTATCTCTCAGCCGTGTAATCGTGCTACGGGGCCGGGCATTCTCCTGCCGCTCGCCTATGTCTCGCAGCACGACGATCAAGAGAAACAGGAAGATCCGTGTACTCCGAGACGTAGAAGATCGCCACCTCCGTCACAATCCCGACAATCATGGTCATGCCCATCATCGAGGAAATGTTGAGTTCTGTGTTGGTGACCCAGAGACCAATGAACACCCCCGCCACCGCAAGAAGGGTCGTGGTCAGCATCGCCACCGCGATACGAAAGCGCTCGTACAAGTATAGTAGTACGCCAAACACCAGCACAACGGCGGCCGCGAACACTGCCAGCAGCCCCACGAAAGCCTGTTGTTGTTGCGCGTAGAGTCCGCCCAAACGGTAATAGACTCCCGGAGGAAAGATGGCTGCGCGCTGGAGTGTGTTGGTAACCTCGCGGATCACGGACCCGAGGTCACGACCGCTGATACGGCCCGTCACGGCAATCATCCGTTTGAGATCCTCGCGCCGAATCTGGGGTTGACCAGTGAGAACAGTGAAGCGCGCGACGCGCTTGAGCGGAAACAGGTGTCCGTCCGGCGCACGCAAACGTATCGGTTGCGTGCGCCGCCGTCAGATCACCGATTAGGTCTTCCATTAACTGAGCCATTTCGATTTCGAGACCAGGCACCGAGCGCTCCACCCGGCTCCGTATGTTGTCCATGACGGTCGATATCGCTCCGGGGAAAGGGCGTCAGGCGGACGAAGAAGTCGCCTTCGTTGCTTTCCGTTAGGTCACCGCCTAGTGCCAAACTCGTCCGGCGGGAGTGGGTCTCGACTTCTGCGGTGGACTGGAGAGAGGATAGCGTCGCGCACGCTGACAGCAGAGGAGACGATCAATTCGCTCTGGTCATACCAATTGGCAATTTTCACCATCGCCTGGTTATTTTCCACCCCGACCTGCACCTGATGTTTTTTGGCGCGACTGTCGTGGACCGTAAAGAGCACATAGGCATCCTCTGCGGGCAAGACCGCCGTCCGCGGAACGATCAACCCTTGCGCCGAGGTCAACGCGATGCGTCCGAGCATATATTCGTCGAGCAACAGGTCGGGTGTAGACGAGAGCGTCACAAACACATCAACGAGACGCGTGGTCGGATTGACGGCATGTGCGATCTTCCGAATGTGTCCGGTCATCTCGTGGGTCACTGGTCGATTGACGCGGGCGATCGTGACCGGCTGGTCCGGTTGTAACCGAGGGAGGTCTTCCGGTCCCACGCCGAACCGAAACTCCAGGCGATCTTGCGCGACAATTTCCAGCAGCGTGCTGCTGGCAGCAAGGATGGCGCCTTCTTGGATCGACACTGTGCTGATTAACCCAGCAGTGTCAGCCTGTAGCGCGCGTCTCCTGCCGACCCCCCGTCGCTCCAAGCTATCTAAGCGGAGGCGTGCGTCCTGCGAAGCCTGCCGAGCCTGTAACAGTTGATCGTTCGTCGCGAGTTTGAGAGCAAAGCGTTGTTCGACGTACTGCAAATTCTGTTCAGCGACCGCCAGCGCGTTGCGCGTCTCTTCAAGCTGCAGCTGCGTATCCGGACTGGGGTCGATTTCCACCAGCTTCTCCCCAGCCGCGACCCGTTGTCCCCTGCTCACGAAGACATGGCGCACCTGGCTCTCAAAGGGGACCGAGATCGCCTGGAGCGTACCAAGCGCGTGCATCCTGACGGCAAAAGAAGGACATTCTTAGGCACCCGCGAGGATCAAGGTTTGCGGCCGCCGGTCTAGGACTTCAGCAAGCGGACACAGTTTTGCACGATGAGGTATGACCACACCCCACACAGAACACCACGTCGGTTGGTCACCGTGCGGGAGAGCAGGGCCGGGGATGGGAGGATCTGAAGGTAACGCAGAGGACCAAGAGGTGAGCCTCGCTTCTCCTGGCGTTACGGAGTGTGCGATGTCACAGGGCGTTTGGAGAAAATTTTGACGACCTGGGCTTCACCGCCCTGGAGCTGTTCGGTCGTCACGGTCACAAGTTCACCGGTCTTGAGATCCGATAGTTTACACGGCTGTCCCTCACACACAACCGTCGCCGTAGGCGCAACATGGTAGGTGTGTTCCTTCTTTTTTTCCGACAAGCCCTGGGCAATCAGTGTGTCCCCGGCCACCGAGACAATCGTCCCACGATGAATACGCGTGAGTGGAGGTTGTTCAGCAGCCACAGCATTCATACTCATGGCCAGGGCAAACGCCACTCCGGAATAATAGGAATAATAACAGCGGATTCCTTTGCGTCGCATTAGATGTTCCTTTCAGTCTTGTGGTGGCTACAGTTTCACTCGCTTTGCGACAGTCTTTTCCCATTCATGTAACTGGCATGGGTGTCGCTTTTTCAGAACAATGTCGTGACGCAAAATCCATACCGGCTTATGACCCGTACGCTGAGCCACAAAACCGGAGCTGAGAGAGGATCAGCGCATCGCTATCTCCCTACCAAGGTGAGCGCGCTGTGGCACTTTTGTACCTTCGCTTCCAGCGTGTCCCTTTTCGCCCGTTCACTATTGGGTCCCCGTGCGATGGGTTCCCAGAGATGAATAGAACTTCCCTGAGTAGCGTCTTTCTCTCAAGGGTACGTTTCTTTAGTGACTCACAGGGGGGCCGAGTTGTACCATAAACGAGAAAGCACGCGACGCCAGTGGAAGCGGATGGGGAGCAGGAGATGCCTCGCGTTCGCCTGGACGCTGGCAGCCTCGCCTTTCCTCTCCTTGTTTGTGGCGGTCTACGCTGCCCCCTTGTCCCAGGTCACCGCTCCGCAGTGCCCCCAACCAACTGTCTCCTCTATTCTCCCCGTCGCTATCCGTTCAACCCTCACCGAAAATCAGGAAAACCGGGCGGAGGAATTCCGTAGTTCGTGGCGCATGATCGGTACCCAGACGCCGATCATGCGGCCGCGCGCGGTCGTGCCTTATTCCTACCCTGGTTGGTTCAGCGACAACGACGGCATCACTCTTGCTCGAATCGTCACCTCTCGACAGGACCGGTCACCACCTCCCGCTTCCTCGGCCGCTCAATCTCTCTCCCTGGCGTTGTAAGTCGCTTAGTTTAGTTACGCATAGAGGGTCAACCCTATTTTTGCTTGGCGCCAGTGACTGGAGGTGGTCCCCTGCAGAGGAAATCTCCGCTCCTGAGCCCGTGCCAAGAGACGAGGCACTCCTCTTTGCGAGAAAGGTTAGGTACCAAAATGACACATCGCACCGCGCTCGTTGTCGATGATCTCATAACCTGGACGAAAACACTGGCAATTGACTTGCCGCTCACGAGTACACAGTGGGCGTTCGGTACGGTCAAAGAAGAGACAGTCACCACAACCGCATGGCAAGGCTATGATGCAGGCGTGCGCCTGCTTACGAACGCAATTGATGCGGCATATCGCTCACCCATCTCCAGTGTATTAGTGGACAGACTGGCGGTCGCCTTTCTGCGCTGGGAACGACTCCGCACCGCTACGAGCAGCACAGTTTTCCCGCGACTCTCACAGCTGGTGGGATTGCCGACGATGACGCACGTGCGCGGACTTGAGGAGACCATCGCGCGCCTGACCACGGAAGTCCAGGAACAACGGTCCACGAATGAAACCCTTGCGCTTCTCGCCACCCGACTCCTCCAGACGCTAGAGAACCCTGAGCAAACACCCTACTCTCAGTCTGACCGCAATGGCCGTCGTGACCAGCAACGTCGTTTCGGAGCCCCACGCCCGCGTACGGCGCTCTACAAAGAAACCTAACTGTTTGACGCATATTTTGAATTCCGGTCTCTCCGTATGAACGGGGCGCGACCGTTGCCTGGGCCTTGGCCGACAGAGATCCGCGAAGATGGGATGAGCCGGGTTTGATCACCAACGTACAGATTTCAGCCATGAGCCCACTTCTTTGCTACTGCAGGAGGACATGCATGTTGAATCTTATGCAACACCTAATGACATCGTGGAGTGACGGAGCCATACGGCTCTACGATGGGTTACGCCGGGGCGCAAGTGAATCCTTTCCAACCTGGGAAGATCCCCCACCAGTCACACCGTTCACGGTTGTCGCCGAGTACGGCAAGCTTCGTTTACGGTACTACGGCGCGCAGGGCGCGGCGTCGCCGACCCCTTTGTTCTTGATCTACGCCCTCGTCAAACGCCCATTCATCCTTGATTTTCAGCCGCGGCGGAGTGTCATCGAGACGCTCGTGTCCCACGGTTTCAATGTCTACCTCACGGATTGGCTACCGCCTTCCTCCGTTGATGCCTGGCGTGGGTTGGACGCGTACGTGAATCAGGATCTTGTCCAGGCGGTCCGCTACATTCGGCAACGAGAGCAGACAGACCAAGTGACCGTACTTGGCTACTGCCTGGGCGGAGTCCTGGGCGCAGTATACACTGCCCTCTATCCAACCACTGTACGGCAGTTCCTTGCGCTCGCACTACCGTTAGACTTGAGCATTCGCGAGATTCCGGCGTATACACTCAGCGCAGGCCTGTCACCGGAAACCATCACCTTGGTGACAACAACGTATGGAAACTGTCCGGCGTGGCTCGTCCACGCCGGCTTTACCGCGATGGCTCCTGTCCATCACGCAGTGGGGAAATACGTCGATCTCTATCGGCAGCGTGTGCGGCACGGCTATGCGGAGACCTTTGCGCTCTTTGAGCGCTGGATGCACAGCGATGTACCACTGGCCGGACAATTATTTCGTGAATTGAGTCTCTCGCTCTTCAGGGAAAATCAGCTCCTCAGCGGCCAGTTGCGTGTGGGACCGCATCGCGTCAACCTCGAGCGCATCTCCTGCCCAGTGTTGAACATCATTGGGCAACACGACGACGTGGTACATCCAGACTCGAGCCTGCCGCTGCTCGACCACATCAGCAGTCGGGACAAGGAGAATCTTTGCTTCCCGGTTGGCCATATGGGGCTTGCGGTAAGTAGTGCCGCGCACAAAGAATTGTGGCCGCAGGTCTGCCGCTGGTTGGCAGCGCGAGGGGACAGCGCGAGAGCTGAGGTGCTGCATTAACAGTCTATCCGAGTAGGACACAAGTCCGTGACGTTGTGGCACTCTCCACCTCCCCCGTTCGACTCCGTCGTTACAGCTCCCTTGGCAAACAGGGCCGACAGCCGCGGGGCGGGCGAGGGAAGTTGTTTTGAGCCACACCGTTACGACATTATACGGATAGCCTCTAAGCAACGACACGTGAGAGAGTCGGACGCGTGAGCACCCAACACCGCCGACCCACGCGGCTGACGTACCCTATCAGCCGTATCAGGCCAGAGGTCCGCAGCCCCCAGCACCCCGCGTTTCCTGAGGTTGGGAGGACACCGAAGGTTGTACGTATGGAACGCAGGCTGGTAGCAATCCTCAGTGCGGATGTGCAAGGCTACAGTCGACTCATGGGCGATGATGAAGAGGCGACAATTCGCACGCTCGCCGCTTATCGCGAGGTGATGACACAGTTGATCGAGCAGCACCGGGGTCGAGTTGTGGATGCACCTGGGGACAATCTTCTCGCCGAGTTTGCCAGTGCCGTCGACGCCGTCCAGGGGGCAGTCATCATTCAACGCACCTTGCAAAGCAAAAACGCGGCGCTGCCACCCCATCGCCAGATGCATTACCGCATTGGCATCAATATCGGAGATGTCGTGATCGATGGCGAGCGCATCTATGGTGACGGGGTCAATATTGCCGCACGAGTGGAACGTCTGGCTGAGGGCGGAGGAATCTGTATCTCTGAGGCGGTACACACGCAGGTTGAGAACAAGCTGCCACTCACGTATCACGACCAAGGTGAACAACAGGTCAAAAATATCACTAAGCCCGTGCGCGTGTACCGCCTGGGACTTGAGGAATCGTCTACTCTCGTGACAGCGAGTCACGAAAGAGACGCCGGTCGCGAGGTCGAGGCTTCGGGGTTGGGCATTCAACCCCCGCCCTTTTTAGTCCATCGTGCCCGAAGTCGATGGGGAGTTTGGGGAGCGAAGCAACCGTGGCCGTGGCGGGTGGGAGCCGTGGGCACCCTTTTGCTCCTGATAGGGATAACCGCGACGGTCTGGGACGTGATCCATCCAGCCCGCCCGCCGCGGCCTTCAGTGCTCACTTCTCATGAGGCAAAGCCTCCGTTGTCCCTGCCAAATAAACCATCCATTGCGGTCTTGCCGTTCACCAATATGAGCGATGACCCTGAACAGGAATACTTTAGCGATGGGATGACCGAAGATTTGATCATCGACTTATCCAAGATCTCGGGCCTGTTTGTGATCGCCCGCAATTCGGTCTTCACCTACAAGGGCAAAGCGGTGAACGTCGAGCAAGTCGGACGCGACTTGGGGGTACGATACGTCGTAGAAGGAAGTGCACGCAAGGACGGTGAGTGGGTACGGATAACGGCCCAGTTGATCGACGCCACCAACGGTGGGCATCTGTGGGCAGAACGCTATGATCGGGCGTTGACTGATCTCTTCACCGTTCAGGACGAGGTCGTGCAGCGCATTAGTGCGGCCTTGCGAGTTGAGGTCCTGGAAGCCGAACAAGCTCGGGTTCGGCGTATTCCAACCAAGAACCTCACTGCCTATGATGCCTGGTTACGCGGAGTCGAGTACTGGTGGCGTTGGACGCCTGAGGCCAATGATCAAGCGCGGCGCTTATTCCAACGGGCTGTCACCTTAGACCCGCTGTATGCCAATGCCTATGCGTGGCTAGGGTGGACCTACTGGTTGGCATGGAATTGGAAAGTCGACCCGCAACTCTTCGTCTGGGCTGAAGAGTATGCGCAACACGCCCTGACATTGGATGAGGCCTCGCCGGATGCCTATATGCTCTTGGGTCAAGTCTATCTCTGGCACAAGAAACAGCCGGAGCAGGCGCTGGCTGCAGCCCGGCGCGCTATCTCCCTGGACCCCAACAATGCTTTTGCCCAGGCCATGTTGGCCGACATTCGGAGTAATACGGGACAGCCACAAGAGGCGATTGGCCTCTTGCAACAGGCGATGCGCCTGAACCCGCGGTATCACTCATATTACCCGTTGCAGTTGGGGTGGGCGCATCTTCTTCTGGGGCAGTATGACGCCGCGTTTACAGCCTTACAGGAAACGGTGCGGCTCAATCCGAACGGCCCCAATGCCTACACGAGGTTGGCTATTAGCTATGTGTGGCAGTGGTGTGCGCAACGGAGTCATGATCCGCAAATACTCGATCGCGCGGTCGCAGCAGCACAACAAGGAGTGATATTTGGCGATACCGCAGACTGGACACACGTGGAACTGAGCGAGGCCTATCTGTGGCAGAAGCAGTACGATGATGCCTTAGCGGAAGCCGAGCGTGCCATCACGCTCAATCCGACAGAGGCACAGAACCACGCGAACTTAGGAAGAGTACTGAACTCGCTGGGACGCCCCACGGAAACCCTGGATCATATGGATCAGCTGAGCTGTGAGACCGCGATGTTTTCTCCCTATTCCTGCTTTTCTATCCTCGGAACGGCGTATTACCTGACCGGGCAGCGTGAAGCGGCGATTACCGCGTTCCGCACGGCGCTGACCCATCTTCCCGTATGGAATCTGGGACTCGAGGCGCATCTGGGATTAGCCGCCAGTTACAGCGAGCAGAATCGCGTGGAAGAGGCGCGAGCGGAAATCGCCGAAGTCTTGAAGATCAATCCGCAGTTTTCGCTGATGGGTGTGCGGCAGCGCTGGCCCTATAAGGACCCGCTTACCCTACAACGCTTTGTAGCTGCCTTGCACAGAGCAGCACTGCCCTGAGAGGAGCACTGCCCTAGGATTCGTCTTGAGAAAAGACTGACGTGCGCCACGTAGCTCTCTGCCGAACACAGCAAGATTTGGTTTTGGGGTGCCACGGGTAGCGCTGCTCACTCCGGAGGTTGAGTAGTCGCTTTCTCCAGCTGGGCGATGAGTTGCTGTTCGGCGAACGCTCTGATTCGCCGGTATTGCCGGTCAGCATCCAACGCCTACGCTTGGGCTTTGGCGAGATTTCCGTGTGCCGCGACGAGATTGGCACGGGACTGTTCTTCAGCAGCCTCAAACAACTGCGGATCGATTTTTGCGATCAACTGCCCCTTTTTCACCGGCGTATTAAAATCGGCATATACATATAAATGTTGAATACGACCTGATACCTGGCTTCCGACCTGAACTGTTACCAATGCCGAGACGGTCCCAGTAGCAGTGACCTTGGCAACGATTGGTCCAGTATCGACGTTGACGGTTGCATAGCGGACCGCTGCCGCATGACGCGTGTCACGCCATCGCACCTACCCGAAGGCCATACCAACTGCCAGCAGAGAAAGAAGACTCCAGAAGAGTGTCACCCCGAGATGACGCATACGAATTGCTATGACAAAACGAGGAACGCAGGAGGCTCACGCACGGACCACCTCGGCCTTCTCGCTCCTTTGCTCTCCCTCCCTCTAGAGAGATAATGTTCGATAGTTTAGCTCTTGATGAGCAACTGGGGTACCGTCGATTCCGAAAAAATCAGTGGGAATTCATATTCGTTATGCGGTATCGGTGACCGACGGTGGGCGCACAATGATCACAGCGCTGTTTGTCGGGATCACAGGCACAAACAGCGCTCAGTGAAGGATGGCATCCCGAAATCACCCGCGCGATCATTGATCGGCGGTACGCCGATATCACTCTGCACAACTGTCACACTGCGCACACCTACTCTCCCACCAAAATGGCAGACCATTTTTGCCGACCATTTTTGCTGATACGCAGACAGCATCGTTCCCCTGGCTCCACCTCACCAGACCTGCACGGGCCGGGCAATCTTCGGCTTTTCCGTGAGAGACCGCATACCTCGGATTGCCGGCGAACCGGACACGGCAACCACACCTGTGCTGTATCGGCCCGGCATGAACGTTGCTCTGTGAATAAGCTGTACACGATAAGCACTCGTGGGTTTCTGATTTTCAGGAAATGTAACCGTTGCGTCATTGCGCTGACATACAGCAATAACACGGTACGCGTAGGTTTGTATTCGGGCATCGTGAAAAGAACGGCGTCTAGAGAATTTCATCTATGATCTCAGAGCGGCGGCACCTCGCGCTGTTTACCTACGGTTTCGCGGGTAGTGGTGCGCAGTGGCGCATGGTGAACTTGGCGCGCTGCTTTGCTGAGCGAGGCTATCGCGTTGATCTCTTGGTAGTGCGTACCCACGGTCCGCTGATCCAGGAATTGTCGCCAGCGGTGCGATTGGTTGCTCTCGGCCCGTGGTGGGAACGGCTACGAGGGCTAGAAAAAACGCAAGGGCATTGGTGGCTGAGCGGACTTTCGGGCTTACGGCGTTACCTGCGCGATGAGCAGCCCGATGCCTTACTATCTACGTCGTACTTTTCCAATGTCGTGGCGTTATGGGCGCGTCGCCTAGCACGGGTACCCACACGTACCGTCATTCGTGTGAGTAATCACCTGTCTCATTCTTTGACTCACGCGCCCACGTTCGGCCGAACGCTCCAGCTCTGGTGCGCGCGACGTTTCTATCCGTGGGCAGATGCGCTTATTGCCGTCTCGCACGGCGTAGCGGAAGACGTAGCCCACGTGACCGGCATCCCCACACGCAAAATTATTGCGATTGACAATCCGGTGCTCACAGAGAGTATTACAGCAAAACTCAGCGTCCCCTTGGATCACCCGTGGTTTGCGCCGGGAAGTCCCCCGGTGCTGCTCAGTGCCGGACGGCTGGCGCGGCAAAAGGATTTTCCCACGTTACTGAAAGCGTTTTCTCACGTGCGTAGTGCCGGACCGCTGCGACTGATGATCCTGGGCGAAGGACGCAAACGAACAATGCTGGAATCCCTGGCGTATCGTCTGGGGATTGCCAAAGATGTCGCGCTGCCGGGATTCGTGATCAATCCCTTTCCGTATATGGGCCGCGCGGCGGCATTTGTTTTGTCGTCAGCCTGGGAAGGGTGTCCAGGTGTGTTGATTGAGGCTATGGCGTGCGGCTGCCCTGTGGTCAGCACCGATTGTCCAAGCGGACCCGCTGAAATTCTGCAGAATGGGAGGTATGGACCGCTCGTTCGGGTGGGAGACGATCAGGGGTTGGCAACAGCACTCGCCGCTGTCCTAGCAGAACGTCCGCCGGCCGAGCGCCTGCGCGAACGCGCCGCATTGTTTTCTGTGGCGCGGGTCGCCGAGCAGTATCTTGACGTCCTCACGGGCGCGGCGGCGGTACTTGCGCCAAAAGTGGGCTAATGTCCGTGTACTTGGTCTCTGTGACCTGAGCGCAGATGGAACTCTTACTCAGTTTTGCCCGTGCCTATCCCCGACAGAGCATCCTCATGATGATCTGTCTTCTTTTGGCCACCGTGGCGGAGGGACTGGGATTCTCCAGCGTGTTGCCGCTGCTGACGCTGGCAACCCTGCGCAGTGGTGACCAGCCTGCTGCCTTGGTGCAATCGACCTCTGGTCTTGGTCACTTCATCGAACAGGTGCTCGGGTCTGTCGGTCTACAACCGTCAATCCTGCTCCTGTGCTTGCTTATTATCAGTGGTATGGCCTTAAAGGCTGGCTTTGTGTTTTTGGCCCAGCGACAGATTGGCTACACAGTCGCGCATGTGGCGACCGACCTGCGTCTCGCATTACTCCGCTCTGTCCTTAGTGCGCGATGGCGATACTATATACGCCAACCACTGGGAACCATTGCCAATGCCTTTACTTCGGAAGCCTCCCGCGCCGCAGAGGCATACCTGTACGCCACCTCGATTGTCGCGCTGTCCGTACAAACCCTTCTCTATCTTGCCTTGGCCGTCGTCATCTCGTGGCAGGCAACGCTCGGCACGGTTGCCGTCGGTGTCATGCTTATCTCGGTTTTCAGTCGCCTGGTTCGTCGCACCCGACGCGCCGGCTCGCGCCAAACCCACGTACTCCGCGCCCTCGTCGGCCAGCTCATGGATGTGCTCTATGCGGTCAAACCGTTCAAAGCTATGGCACGGGAAGGATTCGTAACACCGTTGCTGGAGGGGCACACGCATCGGCTTAATCGCGCCTTTCAGCAAGAAATTGTCAGTAAAGAGACCCTGCGGGCAGTGCACGATCCGTTGGTCATGATCGTGCTTACCTGTGGCCTCTACCTCGCACTCACCCGCTGGGCACTCTCGCTCGACGTGATTGTGGCGATGTCCCTATTGTTCGAGCGGACCTTAAGTAGCCTGAACAAGATACAGCGACAGTATCAATCGCTGGCCTCGTGTGAGAGTGCGTACTGGTCGCTGCAGACGACGATTAGCGACTCAGCGAGCGAACGTGAACACGGACAGACCGGCGTGACCCCGCGCTGTACTCACGGGATCACTTTTCGCGACGTGTGTCTCTCGTATGAGGCGCACCCGGTCCTCACCCGGGCGTCGCTGTTCATCCCAGCCGGGCAAATTACCGCCCTGGTAGGAACGTCTGGCGGGGGGAAGACCTCGATCGTCGATATGGTGGTCGGTCTGGTTGAACCGCAAAGTGGGGATCTCTTAATAGACGACGTGCCTTTCTGCGACATCGATAGTCGAGCGTGGCGTTGGAGTATCGGCTATGTGCCGCAGGAGGTGTTTCTCTTACATGATAGTGTGTTGCACAACATCACGATGGGCGATCCGACAATCACTGAAACCGAGGTCGAGGCTGCGCTACGCGCCGCGCATGCCTGGGAATTCGTGGCGGCTTTGCCCACAGGCCTCCACACCTCGATGGGTGAGCGGGGGGCCCGCTTTTCGGGAGGCCAACGTCAACGTATCGCGATCGCCCGGGCATTGGTACACCGACCGCGCCTGCTCATTCTCGACGAAGCGACTGCGGCACTAGACACCACGAGTGAATTGGCCATTTGCGAGAGCGTCCGTCAGCTACGCGGAGCGATGACAATCCTCTTCATCTCGCATCGTCCTGCCCTGCTGGCAGTGGCGGATGTGGTGTACAGCGTCGAACAGGGACAAGTCTATCAACAACGGCAACCCGGTCAGAGTAACCAGACCGTGCTCAATAACGGCACGGCGCGTCTGGTACGCGAGCATCGTGGGTACCCTGGAGGAAAGGCGAAAGGATGACCTATCTCCCACAAGTGACGGTTTTTATCCCGGTCCACAACCGCGAGCGATATGTGGGCGACGCGATTGAGAGCGTCCTCGGCCAGAACTTCGACGATTTTGAATTGCTGGTGATCGACGACGGGTCCACCGATCACACCAGAGAAATAATTCGGTCGTATGCATCTGATCCGCGCGTGAGAGTGATAGAAAATCCGGATAATTTGGGCATCCCGCGGACCCGCAACCGCGGTATTGAACTGGCACGCGGGCGGTATCTCGCCCTTCTTGATAGCGATGACGTCGCTCACCCGAGCCGACTCGGAATGCAAGTCGAATTTCTTGACCAGCACCCAGACTACGCACTTATCGGCGCATGGACAGGTGGCATGGACAATACTGGACAGTATCACCGGCGCGTGCGTCTGCTGCCTGTGTCCGCCGAAGAAGTACGGTGTCGGTTGTTGTTTCAGTGTTGTCCAGCGCAGTCCTCGATTATGGCCCGTACGGCAATTTTACGTGCGTACAAATATCGGGAGGATTATGCGGTTTCTTCCGATTATGACTTATGGATCCGTCTCGCTGGCTCGCATAAACTCGGCAGCCTCCCGCGGGTCCTTGTCCGTAGTCGGATGCATCAGACTCAGGTCACGCAAGAGCGCGCCCAGCTCATCATGGAGAACTGTCTCAGCATTATGCGCTCCCAATTGCGCGCCCTCGGGGTTCCTTTTAGCGAAACAGACTTGCGGCAACATTTTTTTTTGCTGCGCATGCGAAAGCGACAGTTCGTACCGGATTGGCGCTATGTCACCTGGGCCGACGCGTGGCTGCAAAAGCTACGTGAGGCCAACGTGCATAATCCGACCTACGAGCAGAAGCCATTGGCGCGCCTGCTCGGGCAAATTTGGTTTCTCATCTGCTGGCGGGCAAGTTCCCATGGAGGATGGACCGCGTGGCGGCAGTTCTGGCGGTCCCCCCTGTGTCACGAGTTCGGTGCAAGTGTCCGCCGGTATTGGCGGGTGAAATGCTGGCAACGAGGAACGCCTCTCCCCGACGAGGCGACATGACCCGCGTCTGGCGGAGAAACGACACTGGTTGCTCAGGTCTTGAGGTAAGGGCATTGGTGATGATACAGACAGCAGGCGACGTGAAAGCCAAACACATCGCGTTGTTTTTCACCCCGTCGCGAGTGGGCGGAGGTGTCGGCCGCTCCATGCTCGACCTGGCGACAGCACTGACAGCGTGCGGCTGTCGGGTTGATTTCATTGTTTCCCGGGCCGAGGGTCCGTATCTCAGACAGGTGCCACCAGAGGTCAATGTTATTGTCCTGAGTCCGTTGTGGGGGGGGCTACGCATAATCCGCTCTCTGCTGACCGAGTACCGAAGCGTCCAAGCTCTCGCATTGGCGATAATCCTGACCCGAACGTTTCGCTATCTTCCCGCTCTCGTACGCTATCTGCAACAACAAACGCCCGACGCACTAGTGTCAGCAAAAACCTATCCCAACCTCGCAGCACTGTGGGCGCGGCGGCTCGCCCACGTGTCGACGCGGATCGTGATTACTGAACGAACCAATCTTTCGCATGAGGTGCAACTGCGCACGCGAGAGTGGCGGTGGCAATGGCACGCGTTGCCTCGGGTCATTCGGCATCTTTACCCCTGGGCCGATGCCATTGTCTCAGTATCAGACGGGGTCGCAGATGACCTCTGTGCCACAACCGGACTTTCACGTGACCGGGTCAGAACGATTTATAATCCCGTCGTTACTCACAACCTCATAACACAGGCCCAATTGCCGCCTCCCCATCCCTGGTTCCAAGACGGGAATCCACCAGTGATTCTTGCGGCCGGACGCCTTGAGGCGCAAAAAGATTTCTCAACATTGTTGGCCGCGTTCGCACGGGTGCGCGCGGTGCGGGCAGCACGGTTAGTGATCCTTGGCGAAGGGAAGGAGCGAGCGCGACTTGCAGCGTTGGCTCGTAACCTCGGGGTCGCTGCCGACGTTGCCTTTCCCGGATTTGTCGATAACCCCTTCCCGTATATGGCGCAGGCGGCGGTGTTTGTTTTGTCCTCGACCCATGAAGGCTTACCTGGGGTGCTTATTCAAGCGATGGCGTGCGGCTGTCCGGTGGTCAGTACCGACTGTCCGAGCGGCCCACGAGAAGTTCTCGCTGAAGGGCGAATCGCTCCACTCGTTCCGGTCGGTGACGTGTCGGCGTTAGCTGGAGCGATCCTCGCCACGTTGCAGGCTCCGCCCTCTCGCGAGACGTTACGGGCCCACGCTACACAGTTCTCGGCCGAACGCGCGGTGTCACAGTACCTTGAGGTGTGTAGCGGACGATGAACTGTACGACGCGCAGTCTTGGTCGCACGCGAGCGGAGAACCCAGGCGCATGACCACACCACCTAAAGTAACGGTTCTGATCCCGGTGTATAATCGGGTCCAGTATATTGGGGCAGCAATCGAGAGTATCTTGGCTCAGAGCTTCTCCAACTTCGAGCTCCTCCTGATCGATGATGGTTCAACAGACGACAGCGTCACCTGCATACAATCATACACAGACCCCCGCATACGGCTGCTGCGCAATGGGCGCAACCTTGGTATCCCTCGTACGCGTAACCTCGGGGTGACCTCGGCTCGTGGGGAGTATATTGCCATGCTCGATAGCGACGACCTTGCCGTACCTCGGAGACTAGAGAGACAAGTCACGTTTCTCGATCGTCATCGCGATTACGCTCTGGTAGGCTCCTGGGCAACAGTGATGAGAGAGAAGCCGCATCGCTCTCCACACAAGATCGGGATTTTACCGGTCTCAGCTGACGACGTGAGAGCACGTTTCTTGTTTCATTGCAGTCTGACGCAATCCTCTGTCACGGGAAGAACCGCAATTTTGCAGGAGCAGCGGTATCGCGAGGACTTCGAGGTGTGCTCTGATTTTGAGTTGTGGGTACGTATCGTCAAACACCATAAAGTCGCCAACCTCCCCGAGTTCCTTGTGCAGCGCCGTCTCCATTCCGCACGCGTAACCTCTACTCGGGGCCAGCTCGTCCGCCAGCGTAAACTGGCGATCTTTCGGACCCAACTCACTGAACTCGGGGTACCATTTACAGAGAGCGATCTCGTCCGGCATTTTTTTCTCCTCCGCATGGCACATAATCCGGTCGCGGTGACCGAGGAATACCTCGACTGGGCAGATACCTGGCTGCGGACACTCCAGGAAACCAACGGCTCTTCTGCCAGGTATCCTCAAGACATCTTTACCCAAGTCCTGAGCGAGATGTGGTTCGCGGTGTGTTGGCAGGCCGCTCGGCGCATCGGACGGCGCGCGTGGTGGCGGTTTTGGCGTGCACCGCTACGTCACTACCTCTGGGCGAGCCTCTCCAAGTATCTGTGGTTATGGACAACACAACGTTTTCCGCACAGTGAGCGAGGCTACCTTCCGCCAGCTCTACCATTGTCAGAAACCAAATGAGTGGTTTTGCCTGGATCAACTCCCTCCTTCAACCCTCGCCTCTCTGCTCTGGGCGACTCGGTCCGATCCTCAGTAACTACGTCATTCGAGAAATAGCGACGATCTCCACTTTCTCCCTCCTCGCGTTCACGGTTCTCGCGCTCAGCAAAGATCTCGTGAGTTTCTCTGACTTTGTCATCAATCGGGGATTTGGTATACCAGTGGTCCTGTGGATCACTATCTACGAAACCATCCCGATCCTGACCCGGGTGTTACCGTTCGCGGTGCTTATCGGCGTATTGATTTCCTTGGGGAAGATGCGCGCCCGCTTGGAAATCGTTGCCATGGAAAATGGAGGGATAGCCAAGCAACGTCTGCTCGGCCCTGTCCTGGCCTTCGCGACTCTCGTGATGACTGTCGAGTTGTTGCTGACCTTGTTCTGCAGCCCCTGGGCAACACGCTCGCTCGATCTCACGCTGCGGCGACTGGCCGCGCAGAACCCGGGGCTCGTACTGCAACCGAACATTGTCCACGAGTTTCACGGGGCGAAAATTGTTGCGCGCGAGGTTTCTCCAACCGGAGACCACCTGCGAGGTGTCCTCGTCTGGGCTCCCGCCCACGGCCAGATTCTCTTTGCCGAACGTGGAGAAATCCTTCCCCAGCGAAACAATCAGGCTCAGCTCCTGCTCTACGACGGACTCATGCTTCCGGATACCCGGGAGAGAGGAGAAGCAACCCACTTCAAGACGTTCCAACAGATCTTGCAGGAGAAACCACTCCCGATCCGCCACACCGATACCTACATAGCTGGCTTGTCGTTCGCTCACCTGGCAACCGTCGCATGGTACTCTTCCGCCAACCACGATATCGTGCAGCAGGCCCAACGTGAGTGGCATCACCGACTGGCGTACCCGTTCGCGAGTCTCTGCTTTGGTCTCCTGGCTGTCCCCCTTGTTTTGGCCGGCCAGCGCTTTTCCGGCGCAGCCGGTGGGGTGACCGGCCTGGTCGTGACGGTGTTGTATTATGGGCTCCTGCAGTTGGGCACCGGACTCATTCAGACTGGTGCTACCAGTGTTGTGCTTGGTGTCTGGTTACCGAATACAACTATTACTCTGCTTGGTCTTTCTCTTTTAGGCCAGCAGACGTTCCCTGTGTGGCACAGGTATCCAGCGGCCACCCAGCCTGAACCTCTGCCGCGCCACCAAGACCGGTCCCTCGGTCACCCTCGACGGTACATCCTGCAACGCTACGTGATCCGCCAGTATCTTATGATGCTGGGCTTATCGTTTACGACTCTCTTAACCGGCTATTTCTTAATTGATCTGCTAGAGCGTCTCCAGTGGTTCGCCAAATATGAGACCACTTTCCCACACGCCCTCCAGTTCTACAGCCTCTGGCTCCGCGTCTTAGCTTCTCGCGTGGTGCCGATGGCAGTACTGTTGGCAACCGCGCTCACCGTCAGCGTCCTGTCTGCGCGCAACGAACTGACTGGCCTCCGTGCCTGTGGCGTCTCTGCGATCCGCGGCCTGTCCCCTATTCTGGCCATCACCGGGCTGGTAGCTATGCTGTACTTCGTGCTGAATGAAACGCTTCTCCCGCAGATTCATGCGCGTGTGGACTCGTTTAAGAGCTACGAGATCAAGAAACATGCCCAGGCTCCGACGAGCTGGGAAAAAATGATTTGGTGGCGCGAGGACACACAGGTGTATTGTACAGACCGGCTCGACCTGCAACGCCTAGAGGCCCACGATCTCACGATCTACGATCTCGACGCGAACGGGCTGCCACGGAGTCGTATCGATGCGCGGACCGCACGATATGTCGGGAACGGCATGTGGGAACTTGTCGACCCAGTACGGACGGAGATCTCCACGCAAGGGTTACGGCAGACGCCCTCGCCCTCCCGTCTGCAGCTCGGCGATACACCGCACGAGGTAACCTCCTCATCCCATCTCAGTGTCTGGGAACTGGCAAACGCAGTTCGTGAGACTGAGGCGAAGGGCTATGAGGCGAAAAGCCTACGAGTAGACCTGCATATGAAATACGCGGCCCCCGTCGCCTGTCTCCTGCTTCCCACCGTCGCGCTGTTATTTGCGATCAGTGGCCCCCCCTTTGCAACCCCGGCGGTAACGCTTTTGGTAAGCATTGGTCTCGGTGTCAGCTATATGGTGCTTAGCGGGCTGCTTACCGCGCTCGGGTACGGGAGCTTCCTGCCTCCGAGTATTGCCGGTTGGCTTCTGCCCGTGAGTCTCAGCGTCGCGGTCATCGTTCTTGCCAAGCGCTTGTGGTAGGTCAAGTGGGGGACGTAACTGTGACCACGATCCTCCGGCATTCGTCGGTATGGGCCGGAGAGGCACACCGAAGGAGAAGAAACCAAGGAACGTCTCCGACGGTTACGGCTCCGCGTGTCAAGCAGGTGTTGCAACTCCCTTCATAGTGGATGGCAAACCCGCTCGTGACGAATACCTGTCCCGTCGGACAGCCTTTGTTGTCAGAGGTCCGCTGGGTGCACACCGATCAGCGTAATCGTCCAAAGTCGCCGAACGAACACAGGTTTCGTCCTGACGTCATTCCCCTATTTGGGACAGTTTTTGGCTTTATGGAAGCCGGCCGTCACCGCCTCATCTTCAGTGGAGAACGAGACCAGGTTCCCCTCCTTCACTTTCGTATAGCCAGGACAGGTCGCGAGGTGATAGATGTGGGTCTTTTTGTTGCCATGAATCGCGCTGGCCGCGGCTATCACCGGTCCACTGCCGCCAGCACCTGGAAGTTTCTTCATCGGATTTGTGGGCGTACCTGGCACTGGGGTCGCAGGGGTACCCGTTGTTCCGGTCGCTTGTGCGTACACCGACGATGGTACTCCACCACAGGCCAGGAGACCCAGAAATAACGTACCAGCGACGACAACACGTGTGTTCATACAAACCTCCTTCCTTGGTTTTTGGTAGTCAGTGCCGGCGACAAGCCAGGGCCGCTCAGTGTACCGCTAAGAACTCGGACCCGTATTCATGGGCCCCCCGGCTGGGAACCTCATGCAGAGATGCTGCTCGGACCTCATCGAGCGCGGGAAAGCACAGAGAAAAGCAGGTGCCTATCCCTGGGGCGCTCTGTACCCTGGCGTGGCCACCGTGCGCCTCGACGAGCGTCTTGACGATGGAAAGTCCCAGGGCCGTACGGACGCGATTGTCCTGTGGCCGGACAATCGCTTGTCCTGAAGCAAATGCCTCTACAACGTCCGGTGTTAACCCCGGACCGGTATCCCTGATCCTCACGACCACCTCTTGGTCTCGCCGCTCTGTGGATAGCGAGATATGTCCCCCCTCGCCAGTAAATTTCACCGCATTGTCCACGAGATTCGCAAGGACACGCTCAAGGGCAATCGCATCGGCTCGAACCAGCGCGGGGGGATGGGTGCCGGCTGCCACCAGCGTCAACTGCTTACGGCGCGCCGCCTCATCGTACCGTGCAACAACCTTTTCCACGACCTGGTTCAGGTTGAGCGGCTCCTTGTGGAGTACCGACTGTCCCCCCTCGCGTAGGAGCAGGTCGAGTTGTGAGGTCACCAACGAATGCAAGGCTGACGCGTTATTTTTCATCCGCGTCAGTAGTTCCTCATCCTCTTTCGCCCCCCGTTCCTGGGCTGCGTGTTGCAGAATTTCAATGTAACCGAGAATAATACCAACAGGATTCTTGAGGTCGTGCGCGAACATACGCAGTAGCTCCGCCCGCTGCTCTTCCATCACCCGCTTGATCGACACGTCGTGGTAGAGTTCTTGGATCCCCGTGATATATCCGTCCTCGTCGCGTACGAAGGTTGCGCGGACTTCGGCTGGAATGACGTCTCCATCCTTGCATTGCAGGGTAGTTTCGTAGGTTGAGGGAAAGCATTCAACGGCCATTGCGTGACGGCGTCGCTCAAGCGTTTCATCGACAACCTCCGCAGTGAGGACCTTATCGGAAGCCTGGCCAACAAGGTCGGCTCGCGACCAGCCCGTCAGGTGTTCAAAGGTGCGATTGACCCCAGTGATCTTGCCTGTGATATCGAGAGTCACGATTCCATCTCCCGCGCTTTCAACTAGCGTGCGGTAACGTTTCTCGCTCGCATGTAGTGCATCCTCCACGATCTGATAGAGCCGCAGTTTTTTGCGTGCCTCCACGTATGCAGCGATAACCGCGAAGAGGGCCAGCAATGTCCCTCCAATAATCATTCCTTTTGTTCGGGTGGCGTGAGACTCCATAGCGTCAGATTGTGCCGTGAGGCGATTCCACTCTGCGGTTTCCATCGCGTCGATGACGTCCCGAATCTTAGTCCTGACCTCACTTCCTTGATCACTCGTCACGCGAGCTAACGCGGCCTCGAATCCCTCGCTGTGGCGTACGTCAATGATGGATTGCACTTGCTGCTCGCGCTCTGCCAGCAAGGTGCGGAGCGTGGCGAAGCGTTGTTGTTGCTCAGAATCCTTATTCACTAACCGTTCGACACCAGCAACGTCTTTTTGGAGTGATGAGACCACTTCCTTATACGGGCCGAGTAACGAGTCATCGCCGGTCAGAATGTAACCGTGGTATGTGGTCTCAAGATTGCCGATCCGCAGGGGGATATCCTCCAACTCAGACAACACTCGATGACTCCGATCCACCCAATGCGCAGCACTAATAAGTCGGTGGGTACTATGGAAGAGGAAGGCCCCACCCCCCAGCACCAACAACAGTGTCAACACAAATACCTCTGTCATCTTTTTCGTTACGTACCCTTGCATAACCGCCTCTCCTTGATGAGGGTCTGCGTGTATCCCACAGCCATCGCGCCGCAGATGTCGGAAAGTCAGTATTCTCGCGGCGGGAGGCGGTGGTAACGAAAACAGGAGCATTATCTACCCTACAGGCTAAAGCACGGAGCATGCCACAGCGCAGGGCGGTATCTCACCGGTCCCTGATCTGACCTGTTTTCTCACAAAGGGCCAAAATCGCGCCCATTTTTTCTGAGGACATCGTCACCTTTCGTGGGGTCGCAGGACGCGGGTGTGGCAAGATGACACAGGGCGCACACTCCCCGTGTCCAGACCGTATGAGGGGAGCGGCGTGCTCTCCCCTCTCCCACTGTGCCCCTGCGCTCGCTACAATACGGCGTGAGTGTAACGTGCTCATGTTGCGAACCCTCCATGCCAAGTTGACGTTGTTGACCATTACCGTGGCAGTTGTGGTGGTGTTTCTTGCCACGTTGATGACTACGCTTTCTTCGACGCGAGCCATGAAAAATCAGGCACGGACGTACGCCGAACTTCTCGCGCGTCAGGTCGTGTATGATGTTCAGCAACGCTGGCAAAGAAAAGGCCGGGCCGCGCTCCTGCGCGAGGTCTCATCGTTAACCAAGGCGAATGAGGATAGAGTAACGGTAGAATTGTTCTTTTTCGATAGCGGAGGGAGCCCACTCGTACAAGGGGTTCCTCATCTCCAGGTGACGCCGCTGACTCGGGATGAACGGCACGCGCTCGAACAGGGAGAGACCCGCTCTCATGAGCAAAAGGTTGGCACCTCCCGCTGGATGCAAGTGTTGACGCCGTTGTGGGAACACGCACGGGTAGTTGGCGCCGTACGGGTCAGTACGAGCATGGAAGCAATACAGGAGCTGCAAGAAACCCAGGAGTATGTCAGTACCCTTCTTGCCGTTGCCTTTGCGCTCGCGGTGCTCGTGCTGTTGCGCATCTTTTTCAATCGTCAGGTCAACCTTCCGCTGGCGCGGCTCATTTCTGCTATGAACACAGCGGAAGCTGGAGATTTGCAAACGCGTGTACCCATCCATCGCCACGACGAAATTGGACAACTCGGCATTCATTTTAATCGCATGTTAGAGCGGCTCGAGACCAGCGATACAGAGAACCGCAGTCTCAATGCGCGCCTTCAGGAGTTTAACGAACAACTGGAGGCACGGGTTCAAGCCATGACGCATGACCTTGTCGAACGTAATCAAGAACTCTTACGCTTACAGCGAGAGATGGCTCGGGTCGAACCCTTGGCGGCACTGGGCCGGATTACCGGCACCATCGCCCATGAACTCGGGACTCCGTTAAACTCTGTGTTAGGTTATTGTCAGTTGCTGATACAGGAAGACCTCCCCGCGGCTGTTCGTGAGGGGCTGCAGGTCATCGAGTCGCAGACACGCAAAATGACAGATGTTATTCGCCACTACTTGGCGCGGACGCGGGATACGGCGCGTCTCAATCATGCGCTCAATCTCAATAACCTGGTACAAGAAACGACACTGTTGCTGAAGCCGATTTTTCAGCAACGCCACGTCACCGTGCAGACTCGGCTCGCCGAGACGCTGCCGCTGTTGCAGGGAGAAGCTCCTTCCTTGCAGCGGGTCCTCATCAACGTCCTGAGCAACGCTGTCGATGCCATCGAAGACGCGGGTACCATCACCGTAACAACCAGGGAGGAGCACGAGCAGGGAAACGGCCGAAGCGGTGTGGTCGTCGAGGTCCAGGATACTGGCACGGGCATTTCGCCGGAGGTGTTACCGCACCTGTTCGAGCTGTTCGTGACCACCAAAGCTCCAGGGAACGGAACCGGTCTCGGCTTAGCGATCTGCCAGGAAATCGTGAAAAGTCATGGGGGTTCCATTGATCTCACCAGCGAACTAGGCAAGGGTACTCGTGTGAAAATTTTTCTTCCCCTTGCCGATACCCTACCGAGTCCGCAGCCGTAGTAGAGTACGCTATGCAAGCACGTATTTTGATTGTCGATGATGATACAGTAAGCTGTCAGCTTTTTGCCAAAGTCCTTACCGCCGAAGGCTACACCGTCGAGTGGGTCACCAACGGCGAGGAGGCGCTCTCCCGCGCTACGGCGCACCCCTACAATGTTCTGCTCGTCGATGTCCGGCTGCCTGGCATGACAGGTTTGGCAGTGACACGGGCCGTCCATCAACAATGCCCGCAGGTAGCCGTGATCGTTATGACAGGCTTTGGGTCAATGGAAACGGCGGTAGAGGCCATTCGTGACGGGGCTTTCGACTATATTTCCAAGCCGATGAATCTCGATGAACTCAAGCAGACCGTCGCCCGTGCCGTTGGCCACGAAGCGCAGGGTCCTGCAGGACAGGGAAACCCATCCCGCCCGGAGAGCGAACCGGCGGGAACGATTATTGGGCGCAGTTCCGCGATGGTAGAAGTGTACAAGACCGTCGCCCGCGTAGCCCCGACGAAAAGTACAGTGTTGATTCTTGGCGAAAGTGGGACCGGCAAAGAGTTAATCGCACGGGCTATTCATCAGCATAGTCCACGGGTGATTCGTCCCTTCGTCGCCGTGGACTGCGGGGTCCTCACCGAAACACTGCTGGAGAGCGAGTTGTTCGGCCATGTCCGAGGCGCATTCACGGGTGCCGTTGCTGACAAGAAAGGCGTATTTGAAGAAGCCCACGGTGGCACCTGCTTTCTGGACGAGATCGGCGACATTAGCGTGCATATGCAAGCCAAGCTGTTACGGGTGTTGCAAGAACATGAGATTCGTCCGGTTGGGGGCAAAGACTGGCGCAAAGTCGATGTTCGGGTGGTAGCCGCCACCAACAGAGATCTGGCAGAGCTGGTACAGAAACGCACGTTTCGTCACGACCTGTACTACCGACTCAATGTGATCAGCATCGCGCTCCCTCCGTTGCGAGAACGCAGGGAAGACATTCCTGTGCTGGCCCAACATTTTCTCCGTCGGTATAGTCAGGAGAATCACAAGGACGTCACTGCTATTTCTGACACTGCCATCCACATGCTGCAGGCCTATGCCTGGCCGGGCAATATTCGCGAATTAGAGAATGCAATAGAGCGGGCCGTCACGCTCGCGGCCCATACGGTAATCTCGCCAGATGACCTCCCGAAAGAGGTACGGGAGGGCAAATTGGCCAGATGGGATGCCGAGCTCTCTCAGGAGGAGCAGTCCCTCTTTGCACGCCTTCCGTCGCTCGACGACGTAGAAAAGCGCTACATCGAATACGTTTTACACCACACCGAAGGGAACATGGTCCAGGCTGCCAAGATTTTGGGCATCGACCGCCGGTCGCTCTACCGCGTCGTCGAGCGACTAAAGATTGCTCCGTTCGCTAAGGAAGAGGACACGTAACCCCCCATCGCGCAGGTGTTGAGGTCGGCATCATTTATGCTTCTGGGAAAAGCAAGGAAATAACTCATGCGCGCTCTGATCGTTGATGACGATGAAACCTCATGCCGACTGCTCGCGAAGGTCCTGCAAAGTTGCGAGATCGAAGTGGACTGGCGGATTGATAGCTGCGACGGCTACGGGCAGGCGTTATCCGGCGATTATGATCTACTCGTGCTCGATGTGCGTATGCCCAAGCTCTCGGGAACTGAATTCGCCGCACGGATAAAGCAGGCCTTACCCGAGGTGAAGATCATTCTGATTTCTGCCTTCGCCGACGAGCACTTGCGCAACACTGCCGCCGCTCTCGAGGTCGCGCTACTGTCGAAACCGTTCACCCCTCAGCATTTGCTGGCGTTAGCAACCAGCCTGTTGTGGCAACCAACGGAACCGCGGTGCCATTGAAGCTGCCACCTCTCGGTCACTGGTGCCAGCATTATTGCCACAGCGCGCACACATTTTTGCTCCACTCCGATTCTGGTGGTCGTTGTCTTCCACTCTCAGCAACCTCCAGTCGCGCGGTCAATCCTTACGGCAAAAACTCCCGCTTCCAGCAGCGACTCCCCGCGAGGGTACCTCACCGGTGCCCAAGAGCTCGGCCAGCCCTCGCGGCCGCAGTCGGTTACAGTTCCGCCTCAAAATTCAACGGAGTGAACGCTTGTGCCTCGCCACGACGAATGCGGTCAAGTCCGTCCGTTCCTTCATCACAGTACAGCTCGAATTGGTTTCCTTCCGGGTCAAGGAAATAAATACTGCGAGTGATACCATGATCAATGGTCGCAGTAATCTGCACATCGTGGCGCTTGAGCAGGCGGTAAAATTCCTTGAGCTCTGACCAACTCCCGACCTGGAGAGCAACGTGGTGCAAACCAGGGCGCGCGCCATTGGGCGTCTCGGTCGTTCTTGGCACCTCCAGTACGGCAAGATCATGATGTTGCTCACCCAGCGAAAAGAACACCCCTTTTGGCCGTCGCAAGCGCGTAACGACCTCAAAGCCTAATACCTCCGTATAAAATTTCTCCGCCCGTTCGACATCGTGAGCCTGGAGTACGACATGACCAACTTTACGTGGTTTAAGCATCACCCTACCCTCCTGAGAGATGTCTGCACTGACCTTCTGTTTCATAGCATGCGGGATGACGCCAGGTAAACGCTACGCACGCGTACCTGCTGGCGGCGTGCCGCGCTACACCTTGACACGTCTGTAGCAGATGGTGTACCGGCGAACATAGGTCACACCGCGGGTACGGGTTAATGAACCTCAGCGAGCGGGTGGGCAAAAGGAGGCGTTATGGCGCAGACAACGTTATTTGCGAATGTTCGACTGATTGATGGCATAAGCAATCAACCGCGAGAGGATATGTCGCTGGTTGTGTCAGGGGATCGTGTCACCGCGGTGGAAAGTGGTCCTGTTCCTGCCAGCCCTGGGATGGAGGTGGTCGACCTGCAGGGCAAGACTGTCCTGCCAGGATTAATCGACACCCATGTGCACGCTACGTTTATGGACAGCGAATGTCTCCCGCTGTTTCTGGCTGCGGGCGTGACGACCGCGCGAGACGTCGGAGGTAAACTGGAAAAGGTCAAGCAACTTCGTGAGGACCTGAACGGCGGCAAGAAAGTGGGACCGCGGTTGTTTATTTTAGGTCCACTCCTCGATGGGGCGGATCAGAGTTTCGACCATTATGGGCCGTTGGGGGAAATGCTAGACAGTGTCCCATCGGTGGACCATGTCCCACAAAAAATCGGTCATCTCCTGGCTGAGGGGGTCGATGGCGTCAAACTCTACTTCACCTTGCCCCCCGATACCGCTACGGCAATTATCAAGTTTGTTGATAATCGCGTGCCGGTGACAGGCCATCTCGGTTATTCCCATTCACTCGATCTCATTAGGGCGGGAATCAATGGCCTCGAACACGTGTGGATCTCCCCGTATAATGATTTCTGCGCGCTCGATAAACAATTCGGAGCTGGTGCCTCGATGATGGATCCCAAGTTCTGGGTCCAGATCACCAAGGGATGGGAAGAGGCCGATCTGAACAGCACCCGCGCGAAGACCTGGTTTGACGCGATGGTCGACCATCAGGTCAATATGGGGACGACGCTCGATCTCTTGTGGTTAGCCAAATGTGGACGTGAAGCAGCGATGAAAGATCCAGATCGGCAGTACATTCCGCCAATGGCGCTGGCACGTCAGAAGGCGATGGCAGCCCACATCGGGGAACGTCCAGATTGGGACATTCATCCGGGTTTCTTCGACCCAGATCAGGGGGTCAAAGCGCTGGAGAAGCATCAAGAAGTGACGCGTATACTACATGAAGCCGGAGGGCTCGTTGTCGGTGGGACTGATTGTGGTGGTCTCGCCTATCCTCCGCCCGGGTTTGCCCTGTTGCGTGAAGTGGAGTTGCTCGCGGACGCCATAGGGGCGATGGCAGCAATCAAAGCGGTCACCTCAGTTGCCGCACGGTATCTGCGCCAACAAGACAACGTCGGCAGTATCGCGCCGGGACGTTATGCTGATTTCCTTGTGGTTGACGGTGACCCTTTAGAGGACACGCGGAATCTGCGGAAGTTGACGACCGTCTACCGGGGCGGCGTGGCCTACAACCCACAAACCCTCTTGCGTCAGGTGCCGCACTCTGACGTACACTAAGTACCGACAAGCAGACCAGCAAGGAAGGAGGAAAACACGATGCGTATCGGCTTCATCGGTTTGGGGAATATGGGTGGGCCTATGGCAATGCATATCCTTGAGGCCGGGCATACACTGACCGTCTATGATGCCCGGCGCGAAGCTTCACGCCCCCATGTAGACAAAGGCGCGCAGTGGGCGGATAGTCCCCGCGCGGTAGCTGCGGCGAGTGAAATTATCTTTACCTCTCTACCCGGACCCAAAGAGGTCGAATCCGTTGCGCTCGGTGAAGGGGGGGTTCTCCAAGGTGCCAGCGCCGATAGCGTGTACATCGACCTGTCTACCAGTTCCCCGACACTGATTCGTCATATCGCCGAGGTCTACCGCGAAAAAGGGGTGCAGGTACTCGATGCGCCGGTCAGTGGCGGCCCAATCGGCGCCCAACAAGCAACCCTCGCCGTCATGGTCGGCGGTGATCAGGCAGTCTATCAACGGGTGAAGCCAGTTTTAGATGCGATTGGCAACAAAGTGTCGTATGTCGGCGGTATCGGTGCAGGCGAGGTGGCCAAACTTGTCCACAACATGATTGGCATGTGCCAGATGGCGATCCTCGCCGAGGGTCTGACGCTGGGTGTCAAAGCTGGAGTGGATCCGGAAGCCTTACGAAAGGCGATTGCGGATGGGGCCGTCGGCCAGGGACTGATGCTGAACTATATGGTCCCGAATGTCGTCTTCAAGGGCGACTTTGACACGGTACGCTTCGCTCTGCGTCTCGCGCGCAAAGATGTCGGACTGGCCACCGCACTCGGTCGGGAGCTGGAAGTCCCACTGAAGATCGCCAGTTTAGTTGAGCAAGAATTTATCGAAAGCCTCGCGCGCGGATGGGGAGACCGGGACTCAACGACTCCCTTCACCCTGCAAGAGGAACGGGCGGGGGTGCAAGTGCGAAAAGAGTAAGAGGGAGGAGGTGCGCCAGACAGGGACATGATCGAGCATCTTGTGCGAGCAAGACCGCGGGGATAAGCATCAGATCCTTTGGAGTGCGCCGCCTCTGGCGGCGCTGTCACTGCCGAGCATCGAGGACAGCAGGGGGCACGCGGCGCGTGCAACCAAAGCGGCGTCACAGCCGCCGCGCTCTAAAAGAACGCCCGTCGAAGTCTCTCCGTTTTTTTTGCTGCCTTTCCCTCCCGGCTCCTGTCGAATATGATGAATTCGCCGTTTAGCAGATACCTACTTTTTCAAATCCCAGGCTGGGCATTAGCGGTGCTGGTGGTGGCAGCGCTTCGACACTGGTTCGATCTCTCCCTGGGGATTTGCGCTGTTGGCCTGTTTCTCTGGATTGGCAAAGACTTTGCCCTGTATCCCCTGGTCAAATCAGCGTACGAGCCTCACGTCAAAACTGGCGTTGCTGAACTCATAGGACTAGATGGGGTGGCAGAGCAGGACCTGGCACCCTATGGTCAGGTTCGAATCCGGGGGGAACTGTGGAGGGCTGAGATTGCACCGGACACCCCACCGATTCCCAAAGGAAAAAGGGTTCATGTCGTCGAGGCGGAAGGAATGAAACTCTTCGTGATCGCACCCGTTGAGGAAACCGAGGAGAACGACGCTATCCCGTTAGAGAGATGAGCCGCAGCCCTGACGAACCGCGGTCCCAAATTCCTACGCAAGGAGTTAGCTTTTCTGTGTCGCCTCGTATCCTGCTACAACCTCAAGCAATGCACTGGTAATCGCATGACTGCGAGCGAGGTTATAGTCTCCGGTGAGCTTCTCTAAGAGTTTGCGAGCATTTTCGGTTGCCAAGCGCATCGTGTACATACGAGCGAGTTGCTCGCTGATCGCGGATTCGATCACGGCGCGATACAGTTCCAAAAGAACGTGTTCGGTAAGTAAATGGGTGAGCAGTTCTGGCCTGTCGTCTGCCGGTTTGACCACTGCGCGTTCCCGGGCCTGTTTTAGAATTTCTACGTTTGGCGGAAGGATTCGTTTGATGGTTGTTTCATATTGGAAGCGCTGGACCGGCGCATTGTGTACCACCAGCACTCGATTCCATTGTCGCTGCTCGACCAACTCAAGGATGTCCAACGCTATTTCTTCAATATCCACATACGTGGGGACCGCGAGCGAAGACACAGACTTCACATAGGCAAGCGTATGGCCAGCCGCTTCCAGCAAACGTCGCCCACGGCTCCCCAGGCACAGGAATCGGATTGTCTCTCCTTGAGCGGAGAGTTTTCGAGCATGTTGTAAGCCGCGAGACACTAGACGATCGTTAAAAGGCCCACAGAGCCCGCGTTCCGAGGTAATGAACAGCAGGGCGACCGGCCCATCCTGGATCTCAGCGCCCAGGATTTCCTGGCGTTGCTCCCCATCCAGACCCGATACTCCTTGTGTTAACATCGCGAGTAGACGGTCTCGGTAGTGCAAAAGGGGCTCAAAGCTTTGCTCAGCGCGGCGCCAGGCAATCTCAGCGACGGAACGAATCGCGTCCAGCAGCGAGATCAGTCGCTCGATTGTCCGGCAGTGGCTGGCAAGGGTATCGAGGTTTTCCATTGCGCCAACGTCCTCACTCACTCACGGTTTTCGCCTGGAGTACCCAGCTGCGGAGTTCGCTCGCTAGCGGGTCGTCAATCGCTGCGGTTGTACGTATTTGCGGCTCCAGATGGGTAAAATCTCTCGCCACCGCGAGCAACTGCCGCTCGAACGCAGGGATCTCCGCTGGGGGTACGTCATCGAGGAGCCCCTCTTTCAGCGCCCACAACTCAGCCACCTGTACACTCAGGGGAACGACATCGCGCTCGCGTTGCGCCAATACGTGCGCCAAGCGCTCTCCGCGAGCGATTTGCCGTTTCGTCGCCTCATCAAGAATAGCACCGAACCGCGCGAACCCCCTCACCTCCTCATATTGGGCGATGTCCAACCGCAGATTCGCCGCCGCGTCCTGCATGGCGCCCGGTTGGGCATCGCGCCCCACCCGCGACACTGATTTGCCGACATCGATCGCCGGGAACTGTCCCTGGGCAAACAGCGCGGCGTCAAGGTATAGCTGCCCATCGGTCATGGAGATGAGATTGGTCGGGATGAACCCCGCAATGTTGCCACGTTGGGTCTCGATAATCGGCAAGGCGGTTACGGATCCCCCACCAAGGCCTTCACTCAGTTTGAACGCTCGTTCTATAAGTTTTGCGTGTACAGAAAAGATGTCGCCAGGATAGGCTTCGCGCCCCGGCGGATGACGCAGAATGAGCGACAGATCACGATAGGCATCGGCATGACGGGTGAGATCATCATAGATGATCAAGGCATGTTTCCCCTGGTAGGCAAACCACTCGGCCAACGTACAGCCAGCGTAGGGTGCCAGATACTGCAATGACGCGGGCTCACTCGCATCGGCGACCACAATTACCGTATGTCCCAGCGCTTCACGTTCCCGCAGTTCTTCTAATACTTCGACAACCGACGTTCGTTTCTTCCCAATGCTCACGTATATGCAAACGACACCACTGGCTCGCTGATTGATAATAGTATCCAGCGTAATGCTGGTTTTGCCAGTGCCACGATCACCGAGAATGAGTTCGCGTTGCCCTCGCCCAATGGGAATCGCCGCATCTATAACCTTAACGCCGGTAAACAACGGTTCACAAATCGGCTGACGTTGCAGCGGGCCAGGCGCCTCTTGTTCGACCGCTCGTTCTTCGCTCGTGTGCAGCGGCCCAAGGCCATCTCGAGGTTGTCCGATGGCGTCCACGACTCTCCCCAACACCGCTGCCCCGACCGGCATAAAGAGGGGGCGCCCGGTGCGAAAGACCACCGAATTCGCGTGAATGCCCTCTTCTGGTCCGTATAACATGCAGCCCACAGCGTCACGATCGAGATCGAAGACCTGTCCCTTCACGCCGTTGGCAAAGACCACCACTTCGTCGATCATCGCACCGTCTAATCCCTTGACCAACGCGACTCCGTCACCGATTTGTTGGACGCGGCCTAAGTCCTGAAGCTGTGGACGGAAATCAATGTGACGGGCGTCACGTTCGAGCCCCGCCAACGTCGCCTCTAGTTTGTCCTGCCACTCTCCCATCTACGTCTGCTCCTCGACCGCGGTCTGTTGTTGGCTCAAATCAGTTAAGGTGCGATTGAGGCTCAGGTCGATGACAACGGTTCCGATCAGCACTCGCGCCCCCGCAATAAGAGAGGGATCTGTCCGCACCGCGATCCTCACAGCCGCTCGGTCGGCCCCCAGAGCAGTGGTCACTATCTGCCGGAACCGCTCCTCCAAGTCAGAGGTCGGCGGGTAGGCCACTTCGATCGTCACCTCACCGTCGACATGGGCGTAGGCACGACGGAGCAACTCTCCCTGCTCACCCGCGAGTTGCAATCCCTCCTGCAACAACTTCTCGAGTAGTGCCTGATGAAGAAGCGGCCCCGCAGCGGCCTGCATGAGCTGTGCAGTCATCGTGACAGCCGTCTTGCGCGCCTCGGTGGTTAAACGCTGTTGCATCGATCGTTCCATCTCTTGGACCCGCTGTTTCGCTTCCTCGAGATACCGGTCGGCATCGACACGGGCACGCTCGAGGAGGTGTTCTCTCGCCTGCGCGGCGTCGGCCTTCGCCTTGCCTAGCGTGGTCTCCGCTTCGACACGCATACGCGCGGCGGCCTGCGCCAACTCTTCTCGTTCGGCATCTGCTTTGCGCGCGCGTTCCTCCGCCTCATGCAGTCGTGAGGAGATCTCGTCTTCCTGTTGTGCCATCACCCTTTGTAATGGTCGATAGAAGAAGCGACTCAAGACGGCCAAGAGAATAAAGAAGTTGACGATCTGGAAAACGAAGGTCGACCACTCAAATCGTAGCATTGTTACGCCTCTAGCCTGGGAACACACTCCCGACCAACGGATTCGCAAACAATAAGATGAGGGCGACGATCAGCGCATATAACGCGAGCGATTCCAGTAACGCCAGACTAATGAAGAGCGATGTGGAGATGGGATCCCGTGCCGCGGGTTGCTCAGCAATTGACTCCAGAGCGGTTCCGGTGACCCGCCCTTGTCCCAGTGAACTCGCCATCGTCCCAACCGTGATGGTGAGCGCGGCAACCACTGCCGAGCCGATCAGAAACCACATTGCCGCAGTTCCTGACGCGGCTGCGTCGTGCACCTTGCTTTCCAACGGATTGGCAAACAACAGGATCAGTGCCACGATGAGCACGTACAGCGCCTGCGATTCAATCATGGCCAACCCGATATACAGATTACGGCTGATGACCGGAGCTTCATCCGGCTGCCGCGCAATTGCCCCAAGTGCACGCGAAGCCGCATGGGTCTGGGCCAGCGCAGGCAAGACGACACCAATGCCTATAGCAAAGCCCGCGATTATCGTCGTGATCAGGTAAAACCATCCGGTTGCTACCATTTACAGTTCTCCTCCCGCACGTACCGCTCCGCCGATGTAGACGATCGTGAGCAGTGTAAAAATATAGGCCTGGAGTATACCAACAAAGAGCCCAAACAGTTCCAACAACACCGGCACGACCAACGGCAAGATCACGAGCAAAACTGCGACGATAATTTGGTGCGAAATCATATTACCAAATAAGCGGATCGCGAGGGACAAGGTTCGCGTGATATTGCCCAAAACATTGATCGGCAGCAAGATAAATACCGGTTGGGTGAATTTCTTTATGTATTCGCGAGCACCTAGTTCGAGAACGCCGTAGTAATGCACCGAAAAAAACACGATCGTCGCCAGGGCAAACGGGGTATTGATGTCCGCAGTGGGGGCCTCGACAAAGGGCAGCGCGCTCATGAGGTTCGCCACCAGAATAAAGATGGCAATCGTCGCCACCAGCGGAACATACGGCTCCGCGTTTTTTCCCATCACTTCCTGCAGCATTCTCTGGAGCGCTTGGAAGCCATACTGTACCACGGCTTGCCAGCGGGCCGGATGCGTCTGCAGGTTCGCCCCGGCCACTACTCCGAGCCCAGAGAGCACCCCCACCAATGCCCAGGTAGCAACCACCGTAACCGTAACCGGTAGTCCCAGGACCGTGAACACGACATGCGGCTCTAGTTCCATGTGCACCTATCTCGCTAGGGTAACCGTACAGCGCAAACTGCTACTTCTGATTCTTTTTCCGCAGGATGTAGCGACCTGCGAGATACACTTCGATCATAGCGAAACCAATGCCGATACTCAGCAACGTCAAAGTCCAGAAGCGTTGGGAGCCCACGCGATTATCCAGGTATCGGCCCAGCACGACACTCACACCGATAGGAATGGCAATCAACCACCCTAACGACGTGAGATACCCCATCGTCTGCCAGAAGGACGCGTGCCGGGCGCGCTGTTCCTCAGGCGTGCCGCCGTCGGTGGTTGAAGGTACGGGCCATTTGCCGGTATACCCGGTTGAAGTGCTTTTCCGCCTCTTGCTCGAGGCCGGCAAGTCTTTGGGCATCTTCACTGATCTCTCGCTCCAAGGTTTCCAGATCACGATCAAGGGCAGCCACACCAGTCAGAACGGTGACAGTTCCACCATCGACCGCCACGGCCCCTCCTAACGTTGCCAGCATGCGTTCTTTCCCGGCGACCCGGAACAGTATTTCTCCCCGCATCACGCGTGCTTGAAAAGCGGCGTGTCCTGGTAGCACCCCCAGCCACCCATCGGCGAGGGGCATCACCACCGCATCAACCGGCTCGTCGAACACGGTCGCCTGTGGCGTTAATACCGTCAGCTGCACAGGTTTCACTCGGTGTTTCCTTCCGCTTCCTGCTTGCCCAGAGTCTTGGCTTTTTCTCCAACGTCGGCAATAGAGCCAACCATATAAAATGCTTGTTCTGGGACCTCGTCGTACGCGCCGGAGAGGATCTGGCCGAACCCGTCAATCGTATCTTCCAACGGAACGAACGCGCCCGGGAGACCACTAAATTTTTCGGTGGCAAACAGCGGCTGGGTCAGGAAGCGTTGCAAACGGCGCGCGCGCATCGCGATCCGTCGCTCATCATCAGATAACTCTTCGATCCCTAAAATGGAAATAATATCGCGCAAATCCTCATAGCGAGCCAGGACTTCTCGGGTTCTGCGCGCGGTCTCATAGTGCGTTTCATTGACAAACCGCGGGGTGAGAAGACGCGAGGACGAGGTCAACGGATCCACTGCCGGGTACAGTCCCTGACTGGCAAGGTCTCTGGACAGCACCGCCACCGCATCAAGATGGCCAAACACGGTCGCCGTCGCCGGGTCAGTAATATCATCAGCTGGCACGTAAATGGCCTGGATGCTGGTCACCGCACCCTGAGACGTATTCGTAATCCGCTCCTGCAAGGTTCCCATTTCGCTCGCGAGTGTCGGTTGATAGCCAACGGCTGAGGGAATACGCCCCAGCAAGGCACTGACCTCCATTCCTGCTTGAGCGAACCGATACACATTATCAATAAAAATTAAGACGTTCTTGTGCTCCTGGTCGCGGAAATATTCCGCCATCGACAAGGCGGTAAACGCAACGCGCAACCGGGCTCCAGGGGATTCATTCATCTGGCCGAACACCAACACAGAATTCTCCAACACCCCCGCCTCTCGCATTTGCAGATAGAGTTCATTGGCTTCACGCGTGCGCTCGCCGACGCCAGCGAAGATCGCAACACCTCGATACTCCTTGACCGTGCGCAACATCAATTCGATGATCAACACAGTCTTCCCCACGCCTGCGCCACCAAAGAACCCAACTTTTCCCCCGCGCGGCAACGGCAATAACAAGTCGAACGCTTTGATCCCAGTCACAAAAGGCGAGGAAATCGCTTCTTGTTGGGTGAGCTGCGGAGGAGCGTTATAGATGGAACGCCGTTCTTCTTCGTTGAGCGGTGGGCCACCATCAACCGGGTTTCCCAGGACATCAAACACCCGGCCCAGGGTGGCATCACCTACCGGCACCATGACCGGTTGACCAGTATTGGCCACTTTGAGCCCGCGGCGGACTCCGGTGGGCGACGCTAAGGCAATGCAGCGTACCGTCTCCGGATTTACGTGCGCGTGCACTTCGACCGTTAAGGGGGACAGCGGAGGTCGCTGAATGAGCAACGCATGACTGATCGCCGGCAAGTGACCGCCAGAAAAATCCACATCTAAGACAACGCCGTGAACCGCCGACACATAGCCGGCAGTCTCAGGCTCGCTCTTCGCGTTGACGGTTGCTTCGTCGAACATGTTCCCCTTTCGCTTTGCGTGCTCGCGCGGAACTTCATTGAGACCTCTGGTCTGAGAAACTCTCACGCCTTCCTTGTCCTTTCCACACCTTCCTCTCCAGTTTCAATTGTTTCGCGTTAGTTTAACCACAGCTCTCCGGCCTTGTCACCGGGAAGCAGAAATTTATCGGAGGGAGGAAACCGCTGATTATCGACCACAAGAGTAAGGATATCGCCCTCGACACTGGCACGTTTCTCTTGCATCCTGAAAGTTATGTTGCGTCGGGTTGTGGTTGCGCTTGTTATTTTGGGTAGCACTGTGGGCTTGTATGCGTATTATCGAGCTCCGCTGGCCGTTGTTGTCGTGCGCCCGACACGGGGACCGGCGGTAGAGGCGATCTACGCCACCGGGTCTGTCGAGCCAGTCTTGTGGGCGAAGGTATCACCTCTTGGTCCGGATCGCATCACGGCAATCCTGGTCGACGAGGGGGAGCGCGTCGTCCAAGGTGCCGTGCTCGCTCGTCTCGACGACCAGATGGAGCGAGCACGGGTCGCTGAGATGGAGGCACAAGTCGAGTTCCTGCGCTCTGAGTTTAAGCGCTTTGGCCAACTGTATGAGGAGGAACTGGCCACACGGCAGAGTTACGAACGCGCAGCGAGTCAGTTGAAGCAAGCCGAAGCCGCCCTGCGAGCCGCGCGGGAGGCAGTCGCAGAAAAGCAACTCGTTGCTCCCATTGCCGGAATAGTACTCCGCAAAGATGGGGAAGTAGGCGAGGTGGTCGATAAAGGAACCGTCGTGTTCTGGATCGGCGAACCGACGCCGTTGCGCGTCACGGCCGAAGTTGATGAAGAAGACGTCGCCCGCTGTCGGCCGGGACAACACGCCTTGATTAAGGCCGATGCCTTTCCCGGTCAGATCATCAAAGGTGAGGTCAACGAGATTACGCCGCTCGGCGACCCGCTGAATAAAAGTTATCGGGTGCGTATCGCGTTGCCTGATACTACGCCTTTACATCTCGGGATGACCACAGAGCTGAATATTATCGTTTCGGAACAACCCAACGCCCTCTTAGTGCCGGTCAATGTCCTTCAAGACGGCCATGTGTGGAGCGTGGTCAATAACACCGCGCGGCAGCTCGCTGTCGAAACCGGCGTCTGGGGAGATACTTTGGTTCAGATTCAGAAGGGCTTACAGGGGAATGAACAGCTTATCGTTAATCCGCCGTCTCAACTGCAAGACGGGCTGCACCTCGAGACCCGTCCACACGTGTCACCGCCATGATCCGGAGCCTTTTCCTGGCGGTTGACATCGCCTACACGCATTTGCGCCGCCGCAAGCGACAAACGTTCGTCTCTATCCTGGGCGTTGCAACTGGGGTTGGCTTCTTCATCGCCATGGCCGCCATGATGCAAGGCATGCAACGATATTTCATTGCCAAGATTATCGACGTCTCGCCGCATATCATTGTCAAAGACGAGTACCGCATCCCGCCGCAGCAACCCATCCGACTGCTGTACCCCCAGGGGGCAATCGCGCTGCGGGGGGTCAAGCCCAAAGAAGAACTACGGGGGATTCGCGATGGGCAGGCAACGGTAGACGCGTTGTCGCGGCAGTTCGATCTCGCGCTGGCCCCGATTCTGCGTGGGCAGATTTTCTTGCGCTACGGGGGGACCGATGTCTCGGCAACCTTGGTTGGGGTCGAACCCGAACGCGAACGCCAGGTGACGCGACTCGAACACGATCTGATTAGCGGGAGTCTCGCTGGACTTCGTACGACCGCGAACGGCCTTATCCTCGGCGAGGGGGTCGCGCAGAAGCTCGGCGCGATGATGAACGATACCCTGTCAGCAACCTCGCCGGCGGGGGTGGTGATGCGAATGAAGGTCGTCGGCATCTTGCGCACCGGCATTACCGCCATTGATAACTTCGAGTGTTACAGCTTACTCAAGAAGGCGCAAATTCTGCAGAACCGACTCAATGTCATTAACCAGATCCGCATTCGTCTGCCCGACATTAATACTGCGAGCGTAATCGCCGCTGCCATTGAACAGCGCTACGGCTACCGCACAGAATCCTGGGAAGAAACCAATAAAAACGTCTTGGGCGTCTTCATTATCCAGAACATGGTCATGTACTCGACCGTGGGGGCGATTCTGATCGTCGCTTCTTTTGGCATTTTCAATGTCATTTCGACCATCATCCACGAAAAGACTCGTGACATAGCAATCCTCAAGTCGATGGGCTTCTATGAACGCGATATTCGCTTGATTTTCTTAACCGAGGGGTTGGTATTAGGGCTGGTCGGCGCCCTTTGCGGCAGCCTGCTGGGGTACGGACTTACCCGTTTCCTCGCCACGATTCAATTCAAAATCGAGGGTTTCCTCAAAACTGAGGGGTTTATCCTCTACTACACCCCAACCCATTACTTTCTAGCCGGGATCTTCGCTGTGACCACGGCGATGATTGCCGCATACCTCCCCACACGGAAGGCGGCACGGGTGCAACCTGTAGACATCATACGCGGGGCCGCATGAGTGCGCGTGTTGCCCTGGCGGCCCACAACGTGACCCGGGTGTTAGCTGGGACGGTGCCAGTGACACTCGTGCGAGACATTAATGTCGCGATCGCGGCTGGTGAGTTCGTTGCCATTACGGGTCCGTCTGGGTCCGGGAAATCATCGTTATTGTATTTACTGGGTCTGTTGGATACCCCGACTACGGGTCGGATTTTTCTCGATGGGGAAGACACGTCGCACCTCAGTGTCAATGAGTTAGCGGCATTACGGCTGGCAAAGCTCGGGTTTGTTTTCCAGTTTCATTTCCTGTTGCCCGAGTTTACAGCCCTGGGCAACGTCATGATTCCCCTGCGCAAGCAAGCGCTGTTCTCAGAGGAAGAAATTCGCGCGCGGGCGACGGCGCTCCTCGACGGTCTGGGTCTTGCCACCAAGACCGAACGGACTCCGGATCAGTTATCTGGTGGCGAGCGACAACGGGTCGCCATTGCGCGAGCGCTGGCCAACGACCCGCTCGTATTGCTCGCCGACGAACCGACCGGCAACCTCGATAGCAAGAATGGCGAACTGGTTTTTGACATCTTTGAGCACCTCGTCACCGAGGAGCAGAAAACCGTGATTGTCGTCACACACGATCCGGTGCTGGCAGGCCGCACCCAACGGCAAATCCATTTAGTCGACGGACGGATAACTGACTAGGAGATCTCGAGAGCAGCCTGGCAGATAGCATATTGAGGTCTCCTCGCTACATCAACACAGCGCGCTGCCCATCACCTGCGGTGCCGACGTGTACAAATCCACAGGAGTATGATTTAGGGACATATGACCACACTGAACAAGGAGGGGCTACAGATGCCAGCGCAACATTTTTTTGCCAAGAGCGTGCAAGAAATCGGACTTGATCCCGAAAAAGTCGCGGCGTTGTTTGAACGCGCCGAGCGCGATGTCAAGGAGGGCCTGCTACCCGCTTGCCAGGTTGCGATCGCGCGCAACGGCAAAATTGGGGCAATGCAAACCTTCGGCCACGCTCTGCACGGTGCCGAGCGGCCTCCGGCGACCAACGAGACGCTCTTTGTGATCATGTCGGCGACCAAGGCCTTCACTTCAGCGGCGGCCTGGTTGCTTATGCAGGAAGGCAAACTCCGACCGGAAGACCGGGTAGTGAAGTTCGTTCCCGAATTTGGCACCAATGGCAAAGACGCCGTCACCGTGGAGCAACTGCTGATTCACACCTCCGCGATTCCTTACGCACCGCACTGGCAAAAGGATTGGGGAGATAAGAAGCGGCGCATGGAACGTTTTGCACAATGGCGCCTTGACCACGAACCTGGGACCAAGTTTGTGTATCATATCTCAGCGAACTTTTGGCCGCTTGCCGAGATCATTGAACGCGTGAGCGGACAAGATTATCGCGACTTCATTCGCACCCGCATTGCTGAGCCGCTGGGGTTACCGGACCTGCGCGTTGGGGTTTCTGGTGCTGTTCATGAGCGCGTGACTGATCTTGTCTGGGTCGGTGAAGCACTGACTGCCGCCGACTACGAGAAAATGGGGATCACTCCGCCTCGTGCGAGCACGACGGCCATCAGCGAAGAGGGAGTGCTGGAACTGAACGAGCGCGGCACCCGTGAGGTCGGGTCCCCCTCTGCCGGGGGCATGACCACCGCTGGTGATATCGCCCTGTTCTACCAGGCTTTGCTCAACGACGGACGCGCCTATAATGGCACTCAGGTATGGCAACCGGAAATGCTCAAAGAAGCCCGGCGCGTGCGCACCGGCAACCTGAAAGATCCGTATTTCGGCTATGTGGCCAATCGAGCGTTGGGGATCGCAATTGCAGGTGACGATGGCAAGGCGAACATGCGCGGCTTTGGTCGTACCAACTCTCCCACCAGTTTTGGCCACCCAGGGTTTGGCGGACAAAGTGGGTGGGCCGATCCCGTAACCGGCATTTCCTTTGGTTATCTTACCAATGGCTTCGACCGCAACGACCTCCGCGAGGGGCGACGGCGGGTGGCACTGTCAAGTCTCGCGGCGTCATGCGCGGCATAACACCCCACGGAACAGAGGAACGGCGCTATGGCACGGAAAGACATCAAGGTGGCCTATGGTATCGACGTTGATGCGGTAGGTGGATGGCTCGGTTCATACGGTGGGGAAGATTCACCCGACGATATCTCGCGTGGGCTGTTTGCTGGTGAAGTGGGCGTCCCGCGGCTGTTGAAGCTGTTCGACAAGTATCAGTTGAAAACCTCGTGGTTTATCCCTGGCCACTCGATCGAGACGTTTCCCGAACAGACACAGATGATCGTCGACGCTGGGCACGAAGTTGGTGCGCACGGCTACTCACACGAGAACCCGATCGCTATGACACCGCAACAAGAAGAGGCGGTCTTGCGCAAAACCATCGACCTGATTACTCAGGTGTCCGGCACGCGCCCCGTCGGCTATGTCGCGCCGTGGTGGGAGTTCTCGCCGGTTACAAACGAGTTGCTACTCTCGCACGGCTTTACCTACGACCACAGTCTCATGCACAACGACTTCCATCCTTACTACGTCCGTGTGGGCGATCGCTGGACGAAAATTGACTACAGCAAGCCTGCCGCGGAATGGATGCACCCGCTCGTACGCGGCCGTGAAACGGACCTTATCGAGATCCCGGCCAACTGGTATCTCGATGACCTCCCCCCGATGATGTTCATTAAAAAAGCTCCCAACAGCCACGGTTTCGTCAATCCCCGCGATATTGAACAGATGTGGAGAGACCAGTTTGACTGGGTCTATCGGGAGTACGACTATGCCGTGTTCACCATGACTATCCACCCGGATGTGAGCGGCCGTCCCCAGGTGCTGCTGATGCATGAGCGTTTGATTGAATACTTCAACAGCCATGCGGGGGTACATTGGGTCACGTTGGCGGAGATCGCCGAGGACTTTGCGCGCCGCCAACCACGAGCGCAGTAAGGACGCCATACACCACTGCTGGACCAGCCAGCAGTGGCACTCGAAAATCTACATCTTGGAGTGTCTGCCCTTTCACGGATTGGTTCTTCCGTGAAGAACGTCTCGGCAACGATCGCGATCAGCAGCACTCGCAGAGCCTACGGAATCTGCACGGTCAGGGGTTCTCTCACTATGAGCGCGTAAACTGCGGCATGACCTGCGTGACAAAGCGATCAAGTGACCGGCGCGAGGCGTCCTGGCTCAGGTCGCCCCAGGCAAAGGAAAGCACCAGATAATTACAGCCGCTTTCTTCGAAAAAGCGACCGACTTCGTCCCGCACCTGTCCAGCCGTCCCGACAATGGCCACATCATTCTTGCGCGCCAGCTCGAGATCTGGAGTGAACCCATAGTCGGGGACCGTACGGAAATCACGCCACAACTTAGTAATGTTGTGGTAATAGGTACGATAGGCTGGCCGGGCAATCTCTTCGACTTCACGCTCCTCGCCAGCCACGTAAAGATGCCGAATCGCTCCCACGGTTGGTTCAGTAACATGTGGGTTGAGGTCTTCCTCGCGACCTTTGTGACGCGCCACCTCCTCGCGGTACGTGGCAGTGAGTTCCTTAAGCACCGGGATCGGGCCACCACCGACCATATGCATTCCCCGACGGGCCGCTAACATCAGGCTTTCGGGCGAGGTGACACCGTACCAAAACTGCGGGTGCGGTTGTTGTTTTGGGCGGATTTCCATCGGCACGCGGTCGAAGCGATAGTGCGCACCACGGTGCGTTAACCGTTCATTCCGTAAACCCTTGGCAACGACGTCGAGCGCTTCGTCAAAAATCTCGCGGTTATCCATGAATGAGACGCCATAGTAGGCCAACTCGAACGGTGAAACCCCCCGGCCCACCCCGATTTCGAAGCGGCCGTCGCTGATGTGGTCGAGCATGCAAATTTCGCCAATGAGACGCAACGGATTGTAGAGCGGCAACAAATACACCAGAGGACCCAAATGGATACGTTTCGTACACTGGGCGGCTGCAGCAAGGAAGATTCCTGGGGACGGCGCCATCCCGAGTGGTGTCGCGTGGTGTTCCGCCACATGGTAGCCGAAGAAGCCCGCAGCATCATACTCACGCACTAGCTCCAAACGTCCAGCAAAAAGCCCGTCGGCCGAGTCTCCTCGCCGTTCAATATGATCAAAGACTCCGAAGCGCACGTTATTCATCGCAATCTCCTTTGCCCATAAACTATCACACAGGTCGGTGCCGCGAGGCGTCTCGTCCTTGCCATTCCGTAGCGTTCCGATATGTCATCTACGATGCCTGCTTGCAAGTGCAAATGCTAGCGGGCATATCCGTAGGGGACATTCCCAGAAGGGGGAACGCAATGACTACAACAACGAATAAAGTGGCACTGATCACAGGCGCAGGCACAGGCATCGGCAAAGCCGTGGCTCTCGCGCTCTTGGCCGACAACTACAAAGTGGTGCTCGCCGGGCGCCGACAAGCACCACTGGACTCAGTGGTGTCTGAAGCGAAAGTCGGCAGCGACCGAGTGTTGGTCGTCCCGGCGGATGTGAGCGATCCTGTAGCTGTACGGACGTTGTTTGCCCGGACCACAGAGGTCTTTGGCCGCCTTGATGTGCTATTCAACAACGCCGGTGTCGGTGCACCGCCCGTCCCGTTAGAGGATCTGACCTACGAGCAGTGGAAAACCGTTGTCGACATCAATCTCACTGGCGTATTTTTGTGTACCCAAGAAGCCTTCAAACTGATGAAAAGCCAAGATCCACAGGGCGGGCGTATCATCAATAACGGCTCGATCTCCGCCCATGCCCCGCGCCCCAACTCAGCACCCTATACCTCGACCAAGCACGCCCTTACCGGGCTGACGAAAAGCACGTCGTTGGATGGCCGCAAATATAACATTGCCTGTGGGCAAATCGACATCGGCAACGCACTCACCGACCTGACCGCGCGGATGGGCCAGGGCGTACCGCAAGCGAACGGGCAGATCGCGGCTGAGCCGGTCATGGCGGTAGAAAATGTCGCGAATGCGGTTCGCTACATGGCCAGCCTGCCGTTAGATGCAAACGTGCAGTTCATGACTGTGATGGCCACCACGATGCCGTTCGTCGGGCGGGGGTAAAAGTTCCACAACCTCGAGAGTGATTCTTCCTCGTGCGCCCTTCGACTTCGCTCCGCTACGTTCAGGACACAAGGACGCCCCCTTCAGAAATCCCTCCCAAGAGCGAAATCGATTCTGCTCCTGGGGTTTACTCCGAATCGGATCTTCGAGGGCTTGAATACACCACTCCTGTCTCAGGTATGGATGGTTCCGCAAGACCTCGTTTTCGAAGGAGTCCGTGAATTTATACATCTTCACTTCATGAAGCCTATTGGTTCCCGGCTCGCCGGGAAAGGCATCGCCCAACTATTAGCTGACCGTTTTTTCGCCGCCCTGTCAGAAGCCCGCGACGACGGTTCTGCTCCGATCAGGCGAGGTCGAAACGGTCAAGGTTCATGATTTTGTTCCACACCGCTACAAAGTCGTGCAGGAACTTCTCCTGGGAGTCCTGACATCCGTAGACTTCCGCCAGGGCCCGGAGCTGGGAGTTCGAACCGAAGATGAGGTCAACACGGGTGCCGGTCCATTTGAGTTCGCCCGTTACGCGATCACGACCCTCGAAGACGTCGTCGGCGTCGGAGGCCGCCTTCCACGTGGTGCTCATGTCGAGCAGATTCACGAAAAAGTCATTGGTGAGCGCCTCAGGCCGCTTGGTGAAGACGCCGTGTTGGGACTGTCCGACGTTGGCATTCAGGACACGCAGGCCGCCAACGAGAACCGTCATCTCAGGAGCAGTCAACGTCAGCAACTGTGCCCGATCAACCAGCAGCTCTTCTGCCGATACGCTGTACTTGGTTTTGAGGTAGTTACGGAACCCATCCGCGGCCGGTTCGAGTACGGCGAATGCCTCCACATCGGTTTGCTCCTGCGACGCATCTGTGCGTCCCGGCGCGAAGGGAACGGTCACCTCGTAGCCGGCATTCTTCGCGGCTTGCTCGACGCCTGCGCATCCGCCCAGAACGATCAGATCGGCGAGCGAAACCATTTTCCCGCCTGACTGCGCGCCGTTGAACTCCTGGTGGATTCCCTCAAAAGTCTGCAGCACCGTCTGCAGTTGGGCCGGCTGGTTGATTTCCCAATCCTTCTGCGGTGCGAGGCGAAGGCGTGCACCGTTGGCTCCACCGCGCTTATCGGAGCCGCGGAACGTGGACGCCGAAGCCCAAGCCGTCGAGACCAGTTGGGAAACGGAGAGTCCCGAAGCGCGGATCTTGCTCTTCAGCGTAGCGATGTCCTGCTCGTCAATCAATTCATGAGTGACTGCGGGGACGGGATCTTGCCAAATGAGTTCTTCCGCAGGAACCTCCGGGCCGAGATAGCGCGGGCGCGGGCCCATGTCGCGGTGCGTCAGCTTGAACCACGCCCGGGCGAACACATCGGCGAACTGGTCGGGATTCTCCATGAAACGCCGTGAAATCTTTTCGTAGGCAGGGTCGAACCTCAAGGAAAGGTCCGTGGTCAGCATGGTCGGCACCAGCTTCTTCGACGAGTCGTGGGCGTGCGGAATCGTTGCGCCGGCCCCCTTTGCGACCCACTGATGCGCGCCGGCCGGGCTCTTAGTCAATTCCCATTCGTAGCCGAACAGGTTCCAGAAGAAGTTATTGCTCCACTTGGTCGGCGTCGTGGTCCAGGTGACCTCCAGGCCGCTGGTGATCGTATCGCAGCCTTTGCCGGTGCCAAAACTGCTCTTCCAACCGAGGCCCTGCTCCTCGATCGGAGCCGCTTCCGGCTCGGGACCCACATGGGACGTTGGGCCGGCGCCGTGGGTCTTGCCGAAGGTGTGGCCACCCGCGATGAGCGCCACCGTCTCTTCGTCGTTCATGGCCATGCGCGCGAAGGTCTCGCGGATATCCCGCGCCGCCGCAACCGGATCCGGGTTGCCGTTGGGGCCTTCCGGATTGACGTAGATCAGCCCCATCTGCACGGCAGCAAGCGGATTTTCGAGGTCTCGGTCGCCGGAGTAGCGTTTGTCCTCCAGCCATTTGCCCTCGGCTCCCCAGTAGACGTCCTGATCCGGCTCCCAGACATCCGTACGGCCACCGCCGAAACCGAAGGTCTTGAAGCCCATTGTTTCCAGGGCGACGTTACCGGCGAGGATCATGAGATCGGCCCAGGAAATTTTCCGGCCATACTTCTGCTTGATCGGCCACAGCAGCCGGCGCGCCTTGTCGAGGCTGACGTTGTCGGGCCAACTGTTGATCGGTGCGAAGCGCTGCTGGCCCCTGCCGCCACCGCCGCGACCGTCACCGGTGCGGTAGGTGCCGGCGCTATGCCAGGCCATGCGAATAAACAAAGGACCGTAGTGGCCGAAGTCCGCTGGCCACCAGTCCTGCGAGTCGGTCATCAGCGCGGCGAGATCTTTCTTCAAAGCCGCGAAGTCGAGGCTCTTGAACTCCTTGGCGTAGTCGAAGTCCTCTTCCATCGGATTGGACTTGGAGGAATGCTGGTGCAGGATATCGAGCCTCAACTGGTTCGGCCACCAGTCCCGGTTCGTCGGACCGCCGCCGGCAGTGTGTTTGTGAGCCCTCCCCGTTACCGGGCACGTGCTGTCTTCATTCATGCTGTTTACTCCTTTCGCTGTGCGAACTGTTGAACAGTATTATGAATGATAACGTTTCACTGTCCATCTCGGTAACGCTGGCCGCCTCGAGCCGCGCGGCCTAAACGAAGCCATTCATCAGTATGCTTCCGACGAAAGCCAAAGCGGACTCCTGTAGCAAAAAGAACCCAACACCAAGGCCTAACACGATACCACCACCGATAGCCCAGGTACTCTTGTCATTCCCCTTCTTAGTGTCGTTCATTCTAGAGACCCTCCTGTTCCACAGGGTACGGCGTCTAATCTGCACCTCACCAGGTATCAATGAACGGATACTTCTTGGTCGTCCGCCGTGTCGCGACCGGTGTCGAGCGTAGGGAGTGCGCAATCCACCGTCGCGAGTCCGCCGGATCGATGACGTCATCGATAGCGAAATGGGTTGCGACGTTGAGCGCCTTCCCGCGCTGGTAAAGACCCGCAACCATCTCGTCGAAGCGCCGCTTGCGCTCCATCGGGTCGGCAATCGCCGCCAACTCGTTACGATACCCGAGCTTGGCTGCGCCTTCGAGCGCCATCGGTCCAAATTCGCCTGTGGGCCACGCAACGGTAAACACGGCTGCATCGTCAGCCCCACCGGACATAGCAATCGCTCCAAGGCCGTACGCTTTGCGCAACACCATCTTGAGGAACGGCACCTGGACATTGGCACCAGCCACAAACATCCGCGAAGAGTGGCGCACCAAGGCAGTTTTTTCGATCTCCGGCCCGACCATGATTCCCGGCGTGTCACAGAGATAGAGCAGCGGAATATCAAACGCATCGCACAGCATAATGAAGCGCGCGGCCTTGTCGGCGCCATCGCTGTCGACCGCTCCAGCCAGATGCATCGGATTATTCGCTACCAGACCGATTGCCCGCCCTTCGATACGAATCAACGCCGTAATCATCGTGCGTCCAAAGTGCGGGCGTAGCTCCAGCACTGAACCTTCATCCGCTAACGTCTCAATCACCGCGCGTACGTCGTACACGCGGAGCCGATTCTCAGGCACGATCCTTCGCAAGATCCGTTGGTTCGCACAGGTATAGTGATCAAGGGAGCCCTGGAAGTACGAGAGATATTTCCTGGCCACGCGTACAGCTTCAGCCTCATCGGCCACCGCGATATCGACAACCCCACTCGGTACCTGCACGTTCATCGGCCCAATTTCTTCCGGGCGAAACACCCCTAAGCCGCCACTCTCCACCATTGCGGGACCCCCCATGCCGATGTTGGAGTTACTGGTCGCGATCACGACATCACAGCATCCGAGTAATGAGGCGTTCCCAGCAAAGCAGCGGCCCGAGACGACGCCAACGAGCGGCACCAGCCCACTGAGCCGGGGGAAATCGTAGAAAGTCCGCGAGCTGAAATCGCCGTCGGTGTCTCCCGGTCGCCCTCCCCCACCTTCCGCAAACAGCACCAGTGGAATACGCAACTCCCTGGCGAGCTGAAACATACGATCCTTCTTGCGGTGATTCAGGTGCCCCTGGGTTCCAGCTAGCACGGTGAAGTCGTAAGCCAACACGACACAGTGCGCCCGCTCAGGGCCAAACAAATCTGCATTGATCGTGGCATGTCCGGTGATGAGTCCGTCGGCGGGCGTATTCTTGATCAGGTCCTCCATCGTCCGCCGTCGGCGCTGCGCTGCTACCCCCAACGCACCGTACTCGACAAACGAATCCGGGTCGCACAGATCTTCAACATTTTCGCGCGCAGTCCGTTGCCCGGTTTTGCGCCGACGTGCGACCGCTTCAGGACGCGCCGCGTCGAGGCCAATCTGGTGCCGCTCGACAACTTCCGCCAGGTCCGGGCGGATTACGTCCAAGTCCACGTCGTTCGCTGCCAAGGCGACCGAGGCCTCACCTTCCCGTTCTTCAAGAAAAACCAAGGGTTGTCCCTCGGCGACGGTATCTCCCTTTGCTACCGCAATCATTCGGAGGATTCCGCTGACCGGGGCGGCAATAACATGTTCCATCTTCATCGCTTCCATGACGATGAGCTGTTGACCGTACGCGATCAGCTCGCCTTCATGCGCGTCGACCGACACGACCGTGCCTTGCATCGGTGCACGGAGCGCGACACTATTTTCCGGCCCGACAACGTGGACATCGGAGAACGTCACGATCGCGGGTTCTGGAGCCTGCGCCTCTCCTGCCGGCATGGACGATTTCCCCAGATGCAGAATAGCCAAAGGATCGGTGGAGTCAATTTTGGTTCCGACGGCCCGGCCTGGACTCGAGCGCTCAAAAAAGTAGAGACGACGATGCGCGGTTTGGGTCGTAGCGGCCAGCTCGCCCATTTTTTCCTCAACGAAACCAGTATGGAGCCGATTCTCGCGAAAATCGTTATGCTGCATTAACGCCTGGAGAAACCCCAGGTTGGTCGCCACTCCTTCGATACGGAACGTACACAAGGCGCGATAGGCCTTGTTGACCGCTTCGGAAAAACTCGACGACGGCGAGTGTACGATCAGTTTCGCCACCAGTGAATCAAAGCACGGGTTGGTGCTATAGCCGGCGTAGGCGTAGGAATCGACGCGTATCCCGGGCCCCGAGGGCGCCTCGAACACCGAGATGGTGCCGTCCGCAGGCTTTACTAAGCCCTCCTCTGTCATGGACTCAGCGTTCACGCGGAGTTCGATGGCAAACCCCTGTGGCTCTCTTCGCTGTGGCCCAGCGAGCCCAAGCGTGTGAAGCGACTCACCAAACGCCAGTTGCAGTTGGGTCTTCACCAAATCCACACCTGTCACTTCCTCAGTCACAGTGTGCTCGACCTGCAAACGCGGATTGGCTTCGATAAAAGCAAATGTCGCGTCGCCCCCACCATTCGTACTCACGAGAAACTCAAAGGTGCCAAGGCTGCTGTAGCGGACACGCTCGGCCATGCGCATCGCCGCGGTAACCAATTGGTCACGTGTCGCTGCCGAGATGGAGGGGCTCGGCGCAATTTCGATCAGTTTCTGCTGCCGCCGCTGGACCGTGCATTCGCGCTCCCACAGATGTCCGATGTGCCCCGACAGATCCCCAAGAATCTGCACTTCGATGTGACGCGCGGCAGGCAAAAAACGCTCGACATAGACATCACCATTGCCAAACGCCGCTCGCGCTTCCGACTGACAGCGCTGATACGCTTCCTCAATATCAGCGAGACTACGGACAACGCGCATGCCGCGGCCGCCTCCTCCTGCTACGGCTTTGATAACAATCGCCGCATCGGCGCCCTGACGCTGGGAAAAGGCCTTCACCCCGGCGAGGCTCGTGGGGCCTTCCGAACCCGCAAGGACTGGGACGCCGCATTGAGCGGCCAACAGACGCGCTCGGATCTTGTCGCCAAACAGTTCGAGTAACTCTGGGCGGGGTCCAATAAAGATAATACCCGCCTCGGCACAGCGTCGGGCAAATGCCGCGTTCTCGCTGAGGAAGCCATAGCCAGGATGGATCGCATCGCACCCAGTTCGTTGAGCCACGGCCACAATCTGCTCACCGTCGAGGTACGCAGCGGCACCCGAACCCGACAGTTGACACGCCTCGTCCGCTCTCACAACGTGCAATGATTTGGTGTCGTCGTCAGAGAAGATAGCCACAGTCGTCAGCCCCAGCTCAGCGGCAGCTTCAGTTACACGAATGGCAATTTCGCCGCGATTCGCAATCAAAAGTTTCTTCGGCATCATAGTTTACATGCGGATCACAAGGCACGGCACTCCATCACCCAACACCCAAAGTCACAATGCCAGTTACGCCGAGTCTTGTCCCTTCCTCGCTACGCTCAGAATTGAAGGATCATGGTATAAACGAATACCCCTGGTTTGGCCAGTCTTGGCGCTTATACGTCTCGCAGCACCATCCACAATATTGTATATCGCGAGAGAGGGCTTCTCGCGCAGGCCAACTAACTGGACCGACAGACACCAAAAGGAGGGGTTATGGCTCAGACAATCAACCCGTCAGAGTTAAAGACACTCATGGAGAGCGATGCCATATTCGCCGTGCTCGACGTTCGCGATTGGGGAGAATTCACACTGGAACAGATTCCTGACACCAATTCGCTGCCGCGCGGGCATATTGAGAAGTACATCTCGGTGTTGGTGCCGACCACCGATGTCCACGTTGTCCTGTATTGTGACAATGGACAGCGTTCGACGCGGGCAGCGGAGACACTAGAGTCGCTCGGGTACAGCACCATCTCTGTCTTGGACGGGGGGGTGCAGGGCTGGAAAGCGGCTGGGTTGGAAACGATCCACGGCTGGAGCTTGCGCGGCAAAGCGTACGGCGAGCGCCTACAGGTAGAAGAAGGGATCGTCGATCTCACGGTAGAAGAGCTACACGATCGCTTAGCGCGAGGTGAGAAACTCTACATTCTCGACACCCGTACCGAGCCAGAATTTCTCAATGCGCATCTTCCTGGTGCATACAGCACGCCCGGTGGACAACTGGCAGTGACCGTCAGCGACATCGCGCAGGACCGTAGTCTCTCCATCGTGACCAACTGTGCTGGTCGTACTCGCAGCCTCCTGGGTGCGCATCTGCTGCGACGGATGGGATTTCCCCAGGTGTACGCGCTCAAAGGCGGGACCGGGGCATGGCGTATAGCCGGCTACGGCAACGAGTTGCAATCCGGACCCGGCGTCGCGGTCCCCCCAGTGTCGGCTGCGGCCCAAGCTGCGAGTGCGCAGTTTGCCGAACAGGTTGCAATCGAGGATCGAATTTCGTTCATGACCCCGCGCGACCTGCAAGCGAGACAGGTGCAGGGGGCCCTATTCTACGTGCTGGACGTGCGCCAACTTGACGAGTATCGCGCTGGTCATGTGCCTGGTGCACACTTCTGTCCTGGTACCCAGACCGCGTTGCTCGTCGAAAGCCTCGTTGGAGTGAAGAACGCCACCATTGTGACGACGTGTGATCAACGTGCGCGCGGGATAATCGCGGCGTCACTCTTGAAGGACATGGGCTATCCACACGTCTGCGTACTGGACGGTGGCACGGCGGCCTGGGCTGCCCACGGTTTCTTGCTAGAGACGGGGGATCCCTACGAGATCGATTATGGTCAACCTCCCTGGCTCGCGCGTCTGCTGCTCGGGCTTCCCACGGATGTGCAACCGCGCCCACGTCCTATTCCCGGCCTGGCTGAGGCTCGGGCCCAGGCAACTACTCTTTCCGCGAGCAACTTGAACGAGACGCTTACCGCTGGTAAGCCGTGCGTGTTACTCGACGTGCGCAGCGCGGGTGATTTCGCCACAGCTCATATTCCCGGCGCACGCTGGCTCTCCCGTGGGCGCCTTGACCTCCAGATTGCTGAGGCGGTCCCCCAAAAGGAGGCAACGATCGTGCTTTATTGTCGCCAGGGCAACGAAGCGACTCTTTCGGCGTCGACTCTCCACAAAATGGGGTACAGCAACGTTGTCGTGCTCGACGGTGGCTTTGCCGCCTGGAAAGCCGCAGAATTACCGACAGAAAGCGGATTAGGGACACAAACAGAATTCGAAGCCTTAGCGGTGGCCGAAGTCGGGTTGTTTGGCACCGGGCCATACGGCTATAGCAACGAGCGTATGGCGCAGTATCTGAAAGACGAAGAAGAACTCGGCGCCAGGTTCCGCCGCAAGGCACGGTCAGCCTCCACATAAAACAATAGCGCTACCCACGTGCAGGGGTTATAACAAATGCGGCACGCCCCGCTGGTTACAATTGAAGCGCAGGCGCCGGTTTTTTGATCGACGGACAAAGCGTATGGGTCCTTCTCCTGCCCGGGGAGAAGGACCCCATCCCCACCGGTGCATCATGAGTGTCGGACACGCTGGAGAGGAACGTGGGAAGGAAATGACCGTAATCTTCTGCGGGCGGACCTATTGTTTGATTTTTATTTTCGTCTTATATTCGCCTTTCAGAAAGGTGTGACCGGTCCCTCCGATCGGCCTGAGAAACAGACACTTGCGGGAGGAGACTATGCGGACACGATTAACATTGCAACCGGATCAGGATGGTGCTAAGCAACTGCGAGAGCGGTATGGGGAACGGCTCGTGTGTGTACGCTACCGCTACAATGAGACAACGAAGGAGCGGTGGAAGACAGTGGAATTGATTGTCGAGAAGAGCGTATGGGAACCACCACCTTCCCGATGGAAGGCAGACACCATGGTCGCAATTCAGGTGGCGGCGCAAGAGCGAGCAATCCGGCAGCAAGTGAAGGCCGCGGGCGGCAAATGGAATCCCCAGGCCGTGGTTTGGGAACTGCCATACGGACAAGTGGTGGCCTTAGGGCTGGCAGAGCGAGTCATTTCTAAGGGAGACGTGGACAAGCGGAACGGCCATCTACTAATAGATGGGTCTGCATATGAGTAACCATCTACTAATAGATAGGAAAGATGGCATCTATATGTATATGGAAGCATCTACTAATAGATGGGGCCATCTATTAGTAGAGAGGGAAGAGAAGGTTCAACAGTAGTTCGGCTAAAATATCTTTAACAAGCATGTCGCAAAAGCTTCCAACATATTCGCGATGGTCACTTGTTCCGGAATCACTCAAGACCACAACTCAGGCCTTTAAGGCTGCCGGTCTCAAGGTGAGAGAAGACGCAGAGCCGAGAGCTCGTTTCCGTTCGCAATATTACCATCGCTGGTACGATCTCTATTCCGCTGAGGAAACGGTTCCAATTCGGAAGATCATTCGTCATGCTCCTGAGGTACTATCGTATACACAAGACAATATTCTTGCAGCAATCCGCACCATAAATGACAGCGCAAAGCGCAGTCGAGATAGTGCAACTCGGGCCTACAAGCACGGGCGTCATTCGTTTGCAACTCAATTTAGTGCGCAGAAATCGGAATATTACGCCCTAAAGGATGCAGTGCTTGCCCGATTGCTCCAACAAGGGCGAGCAACACATGTCGGATATCACAGCAAAACGGACTATCGTGATCCGGTCAAACCTCGGTGGCGGTCGTGGTTCAATGACCTTGAAGACTGGGATGAATTTGATCTTGAGTTTGACGATCTCATAAGTGAGCTTGATAATGATGACGGAGAGGACGGTCAAATAAAGTCCACCACGGTGTTGGAGGTAATCCAGTTTGCCGGGCGGCTATTTCATCGGCCTGTGAACAACCTGTTACCAGAGGATGTTGAGATCCTTCAGCACCTTGGCGATCGCTTGTCGCCGGCACGCCCTCTTAGTAGACTGCGACTGTGCGATGCTGAAATCACATTAAGGCAGTACCTTTCTCAACCGACGCTTGTCTTGCCACTAGAAATTACGGATGTTGCAGGAGTTGTAAGGGATGGCGAGATAATTCGTGTTGTCGGAATTGCATGGCTCCGGATTCTTGAGGAGCTTCGGCGTGATCCTCTATTTCTTTATCAGTTCTCAAAACACCCTCGAAACTTTGAGGAGTTTATTGCTGCAGTATATGCGCAAGCCGGATTTGATGAGGTCGTGTTGACTCCACGAAGTGGGGACTTTGGCCGTGATGTCATCGCAATTCGGCGAGGAAGCCTTTGTGTACGAGTCCTTGATCAATGTAAAGCTCATTCGCCCGATCATGTCGTAACAGCCAACGATGTTCGTGCGATGCTTGGTGTGTTGAGTGGGGACCCAAACGCATCAAAAGCGTGTATCACTACGACCGCTTCTTTCGCACCAGGCATAGAAAATGATCCGTTCATTGCTCCGTCAATTCCTTACAGATTGGAATTACGAAATGGTATAAGATTGCGACGATGGTTGTCCGAAATCACCGGAGATGCAACACTTGATGTGACTTAACTATACAGGCCGAACAGTACGCGCCACCGCATCGCGGCCCGGTTGCGGTTCTACTGAATCTGAAAGGCCGCGTGTGGGCCGCTCGCGGTGCGCGGGAGCGTTAGCCGTCTGTATTTTGCCTAGGTTGCAAGACTGTCTATTGGGAAAAACGATATGAAGACTATCTCGATAATCAACTACAAAGGTGGGGTTGGAAAAACAACGATCACCGCGAATCTTGCTGCAGAGCTGGCATCTCGTGGCAAACGGATTTTGGCGATTGACCTTGATCCCCAGGCAAGTCTAACCTTCTCCTTCTTTAGTGTTGATGAGTGGCGCAAGAATTTTGAGGCCTCTAAGACTATCAAGGACTGGTACGATGCCTTTATCGACAAGGACACTGAGCTTAGCTTAGGAAGCCTGATTGCCCACCCGACGAAAGTCAACGTTGGCAAGGACAAGCTTGCTCTGGTCTGCTCCCATCTCGCGCTAATCAACGTTGACCTAGAGCTCGCAACGCGATTAATCGGTGGCAGCGAGCGCGACCTGCGAAATAATTATCTTCGGGTCCACTCTCGGTTACGGCAAGGGCTTGAATCGTTAGGGGATGATTACGACTTTGTCCTCATTGATTGTCCACCAAACTTCAATATAGTTACCAAAACCGCCATTGCAGTCAGTGACTATCTGCTGGTGCCAACCAAACCTGACTACCTTTCGACGCTAGGAATCGAACAGCTACAAAAACATGTTGAAGAGCTAGTAAAAACCTACAACAAGTACGTTACCGACAGCGGCAACCCGGAATGGAAGAAGATAGGACCACAAATGCTCGGTGTACTATTCACGATGATACAAGTTCGCAATCAACAACCCATCTCAGCCCAACAGCAGTATATTGAGCAAGTAAAGCGATCGGGCGTTGCTTTCCTGCGCAGCTACATCAGGGAAAACAAGACGATCTACGCTGACGCCCCTGAATATGGTGTTCCAGTCGTCCTCAGACGTGTATCTGGGCAAACCTACCAAGACGTTCAGGCCGAACTTGAAGCACTGACAACCGAAGTGCTCGAGAAAGTAACCGTATGATCCAAAAGACCACTCTGGCTAAGGCCTTGCGTGCTATTGCAGTAGCGATTGAAGGGCTGACCGAAGAGGAGGTAGAACAGCTAATAGCCGGAAAGGGAAAATTGACATTCACCGTTTCTGAGAAGCCGAAACAGCCCGACAGTAGCCCGTCGAATGACACCCAGGTCATAGGGGAAAAGCTTAACAACTGCAAAGACCGTGACGAAGCCCGACGGGTTCTCAGTCAGATCACCAACAAGGACGCGCTGGCTTCCCTCGCGAAGCTGCAGAAAATCCACGTGGCCAAACACGACAGACGTGAGGATATCGAAAACAAGCTCATTGAGTTCGTCATCGGCGGCAGGTTGCGGACCGAGGCGATCCAAACCCTCAACTTGAGAAGTGGGGGTGGAAGCCAACAAAACGGCTAACAACACCGTGCACGTGACCGCCGCCCGTTTGCGGTTTCGTATGAACCTGAAAGGTCTCGTCTGGGCGGCGGCCCGTGACGGCGGGCGTTAGGCGATAAACCCTGCCAATGAGAATAAGCTGGCTAATCTTCCCTGATGGTGTTAAGGCTTAAGCTCAGAGGTACAAAGCAATGGCGAAGCTGGCGGAGCGAATCACAGTTGATCCGGAACAATGCGGAGGACGGCCCTGTATCCGAGGGATGCGGATTCGTGTCATCGACGTGCTAGACCTGCTGGCCAGTGGGCTGACTCCAGAGCAGGTGCTGGACGAATTACCAGATCTTGAGCCAGAGGATATTATCGCATGCCTGCGGTTCGCGAGTCGGCGACTCGATCATCCCGTGATCGCCGCGTAAGGATTTGGGTTGACGCGCAACTGTCCCCAGGTTTGGCGCGCTGGATTCGTGAGACCTTCGGCATTGACGCGCAGGCAGTACGGGATTTGGGACTGAGAAACGCAAAAGACCCAATCATTTTCAAGGCAGCACGCGAAGCGAGGGTCGTCGTCATGAGTAAAGATGAAGATTTTCGTTCCCTCGTTGAGCGGCTGGGGCCACCGCCGCAGGTGTTGTGGGTGACGTGTGGGAACACCTCGAACGCGAGGTTGCGCGAGATTCTAACGAAGGGTCTGCCGACAGCGATAGAACTCTTACAGCGAGGGGAGCCGCTGGTGGAGATCAGTGATATGTACGTTCCACCACGAGGAGGCAAGCGCCTAACAAAGCGGTCCACTCGACCGCGGCCACGTAGCGGTTCTGGAAAACGTGAAAGGTCGCGTTCTGGCCGCGGCGAGTGACCGCCGGCGTTAGGCTTTCACGACGATCAAAACCATGATGGAGCACCTCGCACAAATCCTCCTGCTTCTGGCTGTGGCGATAGCCGTGGTGGTTACGTTTCAGCGTCTGCACGTGCCGACCAGCCTGGGGTATTTACTGGTGGGCGTGATTCTAGGGCCACACACGCTGGGGCCGACGGTTTCGATACTCGAGTTCGAAACATTCGCCGCATTCGGCGTTGTCTTTTTGCTGTTTACGATTGGGCTTAATTTCTCCCTGCCGCAATTGCAAGCGTTGCGGCACCAGGTTTTTGGCCTGGGAACTGGGCAGGTCGTGTTCACAACCTTCCTCGTTGGAGTCATCGTGTGGCTCGCGGGGCTTCCTGTTGCGGTCGCGTTCGTGTTCGGTGCCGTCTTCGCCCAGTCGTCGACCACCATTATCGCGAGCATCCTGAACGAGCGGGGTGAGGAGAACACCCAGCACGGCCGCCTCGGACTCGCGATGTCTGTTTTCCAGGACGTCACCGCCGTCCCTTTTCTGGTGATCATACCCGTGCTGGGCACGTCGGTCGCTGCGGGCGTACTCGCCGGCACTCTGGGGTGGGCGCTTGCGAAAGCTGCTCTCGCGTTCGCACTTGTGTTCATTGCCGGGCGCTGGCTGCTGCGCCCCCTATTTCATCTTATTTCCGAGCGCCGATCTCTCGAAATGTTCACGCTGGCAGTGCTGCTGATCGCCTTGCTCGCAGCGTGGACCACAAACAGTCTCGGCTTGTCGCTGGCTTTCGGGGGATTTCTTGCCGGGATGATGCTGGGAGAAACGGAGTTCCGTCATCAGGTGGAATCGAGCATACGCCCGTTCCGCGATGTCCTGCTCGGATTGTTCTTTATCGGTATCGGCATGCGCTTCGACCCGGCCGCGATACCGCCAATCTGGCACTGGACCCTGCTCGGCGCGTTGCTCATCCTGGCAAGCAAGACGCTGATCGTCGCGGCCATGGTGCGCAGGGTCGATGTTGACACTCAAGTCGCGTGGCGCACCGGCTTGTTGTTGAGCGTGGGTGGTGAATTCGGCCTCGCCCTCGTTGCCATCGCGTTGGACACCAACGTCATCGACATGCAACTGGGCCAGATTGCGATAACCTCAGTATTGCTTTCGATGATCGCAGGTGCCGTTCTTATTCGCTTTAATGGTGTCATTGCGTCTCGGCTCGTTAGTGCCCCGCAAGCTGAGACGCCAGCTATTCCCGAGTTACTGGAAACGTCGGAACAACAGGTCGTAATTGGTGGTTATGGCCGCGTAGGCCACACCATCGCTGTGCTTTTGCATTCAAGCGGTATTCCATTCGTGGCTTTTGATGCCGATCCGAAGCGGGTCGCACAGGGAAGAGCAGATGGTCACCCTGTGTATTACGGTGACATCTCCGATCCGGAATTGCTGGCAGCCATCCATGTAGAACGCGCGTCGCTGATCATATTTACCACCGACGGTTCCACCACAGCCTTGCATGCTCTTGCATATCTGCGCAGGACTTGTCCGCAGGTGCCGGTCGTCGCGCGGGCACGGGATCTCGAAACGAGCGCACAGCTGCTTCAAGCCGGCGCGATTCACGCCCATCCGGAAACCATTGAAGCAAGCCTACACCTCGGCGCAACGGCGCTGCAGATACTTCAGGTACCGTCTGCCGATATCGATCAGGTCATCCAAGGCGTGAGGGATTGGGGCTACAAGCCCGTGCTAGAAAATGAACCGGACAAGCAGGGAAAAGTTGACTATTGACGGACGTGTTGGTGACGCAAACAGATGGAGATGCATGTCATGAAGTTGTTCAAAAACATTCTTTACGTCGCCCAGGCATCCATTGCGCAAGGGCCGGCAATGGCGCGGGCGGTGTCGCTGGCGGAAAACAATCAGGCAGATTTGACGATCATCGATGTAGTGCCTGTCATCACGGCAGGCATCGGCATGCCGCCCGGCGGACCTATCTCCACGCAATTACAATCAGACGTGGTGAGCAGGCGCCGCTCCGAACTGGAGTCCCTGGTCGCGCCCTACCAGCAACGTCGAGGTATCCAGATCGAGGTGCTGGTTGGCCAAATGTTTCTCGAAGTAATTCGCGCCGTTTTGCGCAATAACTATGATTTACTGATCAAGCCCGCCGAAAACCCTGACTTCATCGAATGGTTGTTTGGCAGCAATGATATGCATTTGCTGCGCAAGTGCCCCTGTCCGGTATGGTTGACGCGGCCGGATGACAAGTCGAATTATGGGTGCATACTGGCGGCCGTTGACTTCAACCTGGACAACACGTCCAACACGGTAGAGCAGAGCCTTAATCAACAGATTCTTGATCTTGCCAGTTCGCTCGCGTTGTCAGACTTTGCGTCATTGCACTTGGTTCACGTCTGGGATGCCCCAGCCGAAATGACGGTGCGATCATGGGCCGACAATCCGAACGAAGCCGGCATGACATATGTGGAAGGTGAACGTTCCCGTCATGAAAGCGCCTTTAATCACCTTCGCGATCACTTAAGAGGCCAAATAGGCAAAGAGGCCCACGATCATCTTTCGCCTCAATTCCATTTGCGCCGCGGAGCGGCCTCCACCGTCATACCGGAAATGGCGAAGCAGTTGCAAGCCGATCTGGTGGTGATGGGGACAGTCGCTCGAATAGGCATCGCTGGATTGTTCATCGGCAATACTGCAGAAACCATCCTCGAACAATTGCAATGTTCCGTGCTCGCTGTCAAACCTCTTGGCTTTGTCTCCCCGATAAAGCTGTCTGAGTAGCGCATGCCGAAACTAATGCCATGCAGGATGGCTATGTTGAGAGGTAAGAAAGCCTAACAATCGCATGCACGCGGACATCAAAAAGCGCCGCTCCTTTGTCGCTCTGCTTTTTGCTGCCGGTGATGCGAAGCGTTAGGCCTAGAAGTAGAGTTCCTCGTACCAAGCCAATTAGCCACTAGAGAAGAAAGAACATGAATTCAGCGTCGCTCAAGCCTGCCATCACTGCACTCGTGCTTGCCACTACCACCACCCTGCCCGCCTACGGGCAGCAAGAGATCCCGATCCCACGCAGCATGCCCGGTGACAAAGGAAAATATTACCTGCTCGAAGTCAAGCGTGACGGTGATATCGTGAAAGCGTTACATAAACGCGTGGGCGTTGACAGCGTTGGGTACACGAGAACGGAAACAAACTGCAAGACTATGCGCATGCGCGAGATGGGCTACAGCGAAGAGTCTCCTGCAAAGATCAAAGAGGATCCGACCAAGTGGTTTGATCTCGTCCCTGGCTCAAGTAAGAGCGACCTCGCGAGTTTCGTATGCAAGCGCCAAAAGTAATATAGGGGCTAATATCTTCATCGAGCGGATGTCCAACAAACTGTGCCTGTTGGCCTCTACTCATGTCGAACGTTAGGCGGTTTACAGAGACTCATACGGATGCTGTAGCTGTAAGCATGAAGCAAAGAATCTATGCTGACACGTCTGTCATTGGTGGTTGCTTTGATGAAGAGTTTGCCGAAGCCTCCGGGCGGTTGTTCAACATGTTCAAAACCGGGGAAGCTATCATTGTGGTTTCAGACTTGACGTTGCTGGAATTGCAAGATGCGCCCCCCAGAGTACGCACGGCATTAGACGAAATACCCCTAGCTCACCGGGAGGACGTAGAGCTGACGGAAGAAGCGGCGATGTTGGCCGAGCGGTATATTGTGGCAGGGGTGGTTGTCGCAACCAAGCGAGTGGATGCGCAACACATTGCCTTGGCAACCATCAGCCGTGTAGATGTGTTGGTGAGTTGGAATTTTAAGCATATTGTGAATTTACAGAGAATTCACGGCTACAACTCGGTGAATCTACGCTTTGGCTACCCACTCCTTGAAATCAGAACGCCACAAGAGGTGCTGAGTTATGAAGAACAATAAGAAAGCTTTTGATGCTGTCCAACTGATGCGGGGAATCCGCGACAAGCTCAGCGAGCAAATCGCCCGTATGAGCTTTGAAGAGCAGAAGCGATACATGAAGGAACGGCTTGCTACCACCAGGGGGAAACCGACTCAACCCCATGAGAAAGATACCCAGGCGGCTTAACTCTGCGTACCACCACATCGCCGCCCGGTGGCGACTCTGAAAAAGCCGAGCGGTCTCAGTGGGCGGCTCGCGGTGCGCGGGGGTGTTAGGCAACTAAAAGCTGATGAATAAAGAAGAACTGTTTCAACTTTTGGACAAGGATGAGTTGACCTTTCAAGCGACTGCTTTGATGGCTTGGGAGATGAATGCCGTCAACAACATCGACGATGTGGCGGCTTTTATGTACAAAAGCGGCCCACTCCCGCCGCAAGCATCGGCGAAACGGTCGGATCTCGAAGAATTGCTAAAGAGAGACAATCGTCCTCCAAAGACTTATTGGGATTCGGTCAAGGTAGAGTTTCACAGCTTTCTCTGTTCCGAAGACGAGCGCTACAAAGAGTTATGGACGAGACTCGGAAAGCTCGCAAATAAAGGAACGCCGGTTTTAGTAACAACAATATCAGCTTATATGGGGAATAAACTTGGCACGGAAGCCGGAATTATTTCGGGCTTTTGCGCCGTTTGTTTATACGGAGTCTTGAAGATTGGGAAGGAAGCTTTGTGTAGGCACCTATCGGCGGCAACAGAGTGACATCACGATATGAGGAAAGCAGAGGAGATAAAAGCGCATTGTTATTCACCAGGCAAGACAGTGAAGCCTAACTATCCCGTGCACGTGACCGCCGCCCGCTTGCGGATTTCGGGAAACATGAAAGGACCCATCTGGGCGGCGGCCCGTGACGGCAGGACGTTAGCCCGCATCCCGTAGACAGTTTGACAGTAACACACCGCCGGTAGAATAATTCGGACTATGAAGAACGACACCAGCAACGTAGCGCAAGTTGAGAATCGGCGAATAGCCAGGATTATGTGTACGGACCTCAGGGGTCTGACCTGATGAATGCGTAGGCCAGTATGCAACGCAAGCTCGCGGCCATCTTCAGTACTGATGTCCAAGGTTACAGTCGCCTCATGGGTGAGAATGAAGAGGCGACGATTCGCACCTTGACGGCCTATCGTGAGGTCATGACCCGTCTCATTCAGCAGCATCGCGGCAGAGTGGTTGATGCGCCAGGAGATAATCTCTTAGCCGAGTTTGCCAGCGCGGTGGATGCGGTGCTGGCGGCAGTCGAGATTCAGCACGAGCTGCAGGCGAGAAACACTAGACCTCCCGCCCAGTCGCCAGATGCACTATCGCATCGGTCTCAACGTCGGCGATGTCGCGGTCGAGGGAGAGCGGATCTATGGGGACGGGGTCAATATCGCGGCGCGGATAGAAAGTCTCGCTGAAGGGGGCGGAGTCAGTATCTCGGGAACGGTCTACGATCAGGTGAAGAACAAGCTCGCCCTGAGCTACGCCTATCAAGGGGAACAGAGCGTCAAGAATATTGTCGAGCCGGTGCGGGTGTGGCGGGTGGTGATGGATGAGGCAGCTGCAGCGCTGGCGGCCACGCAATCTATGATACGCCAAGCCAGTGCTGAGACACACGGAGGAGGCACTGCTCACCGTCTCCGCATTCGCTGGCCGAAAGGGGCGATGGTACTGATGAGCCTCTTACTGCTGGTGGGGGTCATTGTCAGTGTGCAGTATCTCTCTTTGCGCCTACCTACGCCCTCGGCCAAAATCCCTCCTGCGCAACCGCCACTACTCCCCTTGCCCGACAAACCCTCGATTGCCGTGCTGCCCTTCACCAACATGAGTGGCGACCCGGAGCAAGAGTATTTTAGTGACGGGATGACCGAGACGCTGATTACTGACCTCTCCAAAATCTCCGGGCTGTTTGTCATCGCCCGCAACTCGACCTTCGCCTACAAAGGGAAGGCGGTCAAGGTCGAGCAGGTTGGCCGCGAGTTGGGGGTACGGCATGTGTTGGAAGGGAGTGTTCAGAGAGCTGACCAGCGGGTACGGATCAACGCACAGTTGATTGACGTGACGACCGGCGGACACGTCTGGGCGGATCGCTACGATCGGCAGCTTCAGGACATTTTTACGCTGCAAGATGAGATTACGCGGAAGATTGCGTTCGCGTTGAAAGTCAAGTTAACGCCGGATGAACAAGAGCGGTTTCGCCGTGTCCCTACGGACAATCTAGAGGCCTATGACTGTGTCCTGCGCGGGACGACATATCATTTTCACTTCACAAAAGACGGGAATGCTCAGGCGCGGCAGTTGTATGAGAAAGCTCTGGAGCTGGACCCCAAGTATGCGGGAGCGTACGCGTTGCTAGGGGATACCTACTTTCAGGATTGGATCAGTCAATGGAGTCCGGACCCCCAGAATCCAGAGCGAGCCTGGGAATTCGTCCAAAAGGCCATCGTCCTGGATGACTCCCTCTCCCTGTCTCATTTGATCTTGGGCAATCTTTATCTGTGGAAAAACAGACAGCATGAGCTGGCTGTTACCGAGGTGGAGCGGGCCATCGCCCTCGCTCCCAATGACGCCACTGCATATATGCTGCTGGCGTGGATTTTCATTCACGCAGGGAGGCCGGAGGAGGCCATTGAGAAGTTGGAGAAGGCCATGCGCCTGGACCCCCATTATCCGGTCCACTGTTTAATCTTCCTGGGTGAGGCCTATTGGTGGCTGGGACGGAATGAGGAAGCAATTGCCTCCGAGAAGAAAGCGCTGCTACGCAACCCTGATGATCTCGGTGCTCACCTTCGCTTGGCTGTCTTCTATGCTGAGTCAGGCCGGGAGGAAGAGGCTCACGCTGAAATAGAAGAAAGCCTGCGGCTTAGTCCCAATTATTCGCTGGAAGTAGTGAGGCAGATTACTCCCTATAAAAACCCAGCCGACTTAGAGCGCGTGCTTACTGCTCTGCACAAGGCAGGGTTGAAATGAGGGCATGGCGAAATAGGCAAAAGCTGGCAAAGGGAGGTAACGAAAAGCCAAATGTCGCCTACTGCTCGGAGCCATGCGAGCTAACGAATCGCTCCAGGGGGACGCAGCCCTTCTTGCGGTTCAGACTGAACGTGAATAGTCCCGTTTGGGGCCGCGCCCCTGAGCGCAGCGTTAGCTGGCTCCGTCTTCAGGTCAATTCCTCTCTAATGTCAGAGAGCGATCCCTATGATAAGGTATCGATAAATCATTCAGAGGAAGTACGTGACCGACGATGCTCGCGGCAGGACGTAATCACACGGGGTTAACCACACAGCAAATCGAATATTGCCTGGAGGCCTGGACTATCCTGTGTGCTGACCTCCCGGTTGAACTTGATGTTTCAGAGGCAATGCGAAATCTTTCTCGGACCCGTTTCAACGAAGAGCAAAACAAAGTGTTTCTGGGAGCTGATGCCTTTGCTGGACAGGGCGTCGATGCAAATTCTCGCATGTCCACTCTTGCTTGCCTTGCCCATGAGCTTGCCCATGCGGAACGTTTTCGACTTGGATATCGACGGCCA
>JBFWXH010000015.1:0-102803 GCA_050187625.1 Binatia bacterium | reverse complement strand
CAGCAACCGAAATGAAGTCAGCCGCAATCGCTTGGCAAAGACGGTTCACCAAATATTCTGCGGACGGCCACCCCGCCCCCGCAATGCATCAGTCTGCCCTCTTGACAACGGAGGCCTGATAGGAGTTGGGCTATGGCGACGGCGATGAAGCAACCGTCGTCAGCTATGGCCCGAACTCCAGCGATAAGTACATTACGACCTATTTTCGCCATGCGTTTACTGTTCCCGACCCGTCTCTATATGTATCGCTGAGACTGCGGTTACAGCGCGACGATGGGGCGGTTGTGTATCTCAATGGGGCCGAAGTCCGCCGCGACATCATGCCCAGCGGGTCAATTTCTTCTACGACATTGGCGTCGTTTGCCCTGGGCGACCCAGAAGAAGACACCTTCTACGAAACTCCTCTCTCCTCCTCCAATCTAGTCGCAGGGGTCAATGTCCTGGCGGTGGAGATTCATCAAGCAAATGTCAGCAGTAGTGATATCAGTTTTGCGCTGGAATTGATCGGGATTGATGGCAATACGGTTACCCGTGGGCCTTATCTGCAGCGCGCGACCCCCACAAGTGTTGTTGTTCGTTGGCGCACAGGGGCCCCGACGGATAGTCGGGTCAGCTACGGCACCACGCCTGGCAATTTGGCCCAAAGCGCTGACGAGGGCACGTTAACCACTGAACACGAAGTGATCTTACGCAATCTCACCCCAGACACCCAATACTACTATTCCGTGGGGACAAGCACGTCTGCGCTGGCTGGTGGTCCAGATTTCACCTTCTTTACCCCGCCCCAGGTCGGGACTGCACAACCCACACGGATTTGGGTGATCGGAGATTCCGGGACGGCAGATGCAGCTGCCGCAGCAGTGCGGGACGCCTACCAAGGGTTTACCGGCGCCCGCTACACGGATTTGTGGTTGATGCTAGGGGACAATGCCTACGTCAACGGCACCGATGCCGAGTATCAAGCCGCCGTGTTTAACGTGTACCCCTTGATCCTGCGTCAATCCGTCCTGTGGCCAACGATTGGCAATCATGACACTGCGGGATTGTCCTCGCCGCCGTCCACGCTGCCCTATTTTCAGATTTTCACTCTCCCCACCAATGGGGAAACAGGCGGTATTCCTTCCGGGACTGAGAAATATTATTCGTTCGACTATGCCAATATCCATTTCATTTGCCTCGACTCAATGAGTTCCGACCGGTCACCCACCGGCCCGATGCTGACCTGGCTGCAAAACGACCTCGCTGCCACAACGCAAGACTGGATCATCGCCTTCTGGCACCATCCACCCTACAGCAAGGGATCACACGACTCTGACGCCGAGGCCCCTCTGATTCAAATGCGGCAAAATGTGCTCCCGATCCTGGAAGCCGGGGGAGTCGACCTGGTCTTGTCAGGGCACAGTCACTCGTATGAACGTTCGTATTTGCTCAACGGTCATTATGGTTCATCAAATACGCTTGCGGCCTCGATGATTCTCGATAATGGCAGCGGTCGAGAAGGCGATACCGGGGGGGCGTACGGCAAGCCGTCAGGCGTGGCAAACCAAGGCACAGTATACGCGGTTGCGGGGAGTTCGGGACTGACCAGTGGTGGACAGCTCAATCATCCTGCCATGTTTATCGCACTCAACAACCTCGGGTCTCTCGTGTTGGACGTTAACGGGAATCGGCTCGATGCGACGTTTCTGCGTGAGACCGGAGCAGTTGGTGACTATTTTACGATGGTGAAAGACGCGTCGAATGTATCGCCGGTTGCCACGATTACCAACCCCACGAATGGGGCAACCTTTACGGAATCCGTGGATATTACGATCGAAGCGATCGCGAGTGATAGCGACGGGTCAGTTGCCAAAGTAGATTTCTATGCGAGCGCGACCCTCATCGGCACTGACACAACCAGCCCGTTCAGTATCATCTGGACGAATGCTCCGGCTGGAACTCATGCCCTGAAAGCGATCGCAACCGACAATCTCGGAGCAACCGGAACCTCTCCTATAATCAATATCACAGTCAGTACTAATACACCGCCGGCTGCCCCAACCGGTCTTATTGCCACCGCCGGTAACCAGCAAATAACTCTCAGTTGGACGCCGTCCTCTGAAGCGATCAGTTATAACGTCAAACGCTCAACGACGTCCGGTGGTCCGTATACGACTGTCGCGAGCGGCGTACCCGTGACCTCCTACACCGATACTGGTTTGATCAACGGTACAACCTACTACTATGTCACAACCGCTGTGAACACAGCGGGCGAGAGTGGGAATTCCCATCAAGCCACCGCAACGCCACTGCTTCCCCCTCCTGCGGCACCAACTAGTCTTAGCGCAAGAGGAGTTTCGGCACATCAAGTCGATTTGACATGGACGGATAACGCGACCAACGAAGCCAGTTGCAGTATTGAGCGCTCTCTTGACGGCGCAACGTTTACGGAGATTGCCACCGTAGGTCCGAACGTGACGGAATATTCTGACACAAATGGCCTCGACAGTAAGACACGCTATTATTATCAAGTTCGCGCATATAACTCAGGAGGATATTCTTCGTACTCAAATACAGCGAATACACGAACCCGGAATCGCTAAACGTAGGCTTTTTCTTCGATGAGTTACCTGCCAGAGAGTGTATGACGGACCACTGAGAAGACAGAAATGATGACGAGCCACAAACCAACACGGCCCTCTGCATCTATCGGGTTGCTCCTTGTCTGGCTTTTGACACCTTCAGCCGTGTTGGCGCATGGGGGACTACATGAGCAGATTAACATGGTCAGCACACAAATCCGTCAACACTCGCAACAAGCTGAACTGTATGTAAAGCGAGCGGAACTGCACCGGCTGCATGGCGACTGGGCTTCAGCACAGGCTGACTACAATCATGCAAGCCGGTTAAATCCATCACTGTTTGTTGTTGACCTCGGCCGCGGAAAACTCTTTCTGGCTATAGGGCAATTGCGCTTCGCGAAGACCGTCCTTGATAGATTCCTGTCTCATGCCCCGAACCACATCGAAGCACGACTCACCCGTGCCCGCGTCCTCGCCAAACTTGGTCAGCATAACGCCGCGGTGCAAGATTATACCTTTGCTATCGAGCAGAGCCCTCGCCCCGAACCTGAGTATTATATCGAGCGCGCGCAAATCCTTGCGACAGTGTCCGATTCCACAGCTCAGTCTGCGGCTCTCCGAGGGCTCGACGAGGGGATACAAAAGCTCGGGCCTCTTGTCACTTTGGAGCTACTGGCGATTGATCTTACACTGCAGCTCAAGCGATATGACGATGCGCTCACGCGGCTTGACGCTATTGCTTCACAATTTCCTCGCCAGGAAACCTGGCTTGCTCGTCGTGGAGATATTTTTTTGCAAGCCGGGTACCCCGAAGCAGCACGCCAAGCCTTCCGTGCTGCTCTTCAAGCCATTGCCTCGCTGCCACCGCACCGCCGCCACATCAAGGCCGTGTTCGAACTCGAAGTCCAGATTCAAAAGAAATTAGCGCGGATAAAAAGCGGCGAGTAAAAACCTTCCGCCATCCTTGAGGAGCCGCACAGCGTCATCTCTGGGTACTAATCCTTACCTCATGTATACGCCCGCGGAAGTAGTACTATGCACGGTAGTACAGCTGTAGGTGCTCCTGCGGCTCACACCACCGAAATAACCGTGTTCCGCTCGTCGGCGAATTCGGAGTTGATACCGTGAGGCGCGCGGCCCACGTGCCACTATAGGCCTGGTCGTGCGATGCCTTGGTATCGGCGACGCCACTGTTATATTCCCCACCACATCGACCAATCGCCCATTCATGCAAATTGCCGTCTTCCATCCCCGCTGACCACAAAGGCTCGGCGGTACTTCCTTGCCTAAGAAGAACACCAACAAGGGGAACACAGAGGACAATAATCCTGCGGACCTTTCTCATACTGAGTTCTCCTTCTAAATCAGACCACAAAAGATTGGCACACCAGGGTTGTCACCCTGAGTGAAACGAAGGGGCTCGGAGCGAGATTCTTCGCTGCGCTCAGAATGACACAACCGAGAAGCCGCCAGAGAAAGTGTACGAATGTCATAAGGTCTGATTTAGAAGCGAGATTGCTAGCGACGAAGCAATGCTTGGGATTGCGTCGCCATCCATGATTCGCGAGTAAGCAGTAGGAAGCCCAGGGCACTGTACAGCTCTCTCAGTTCCGTAATGTCAACGTTAGTCGGCGGCAAGAACGACCACCGTAAGAACAAAGAGGCCCCGAGAAAGCCGATAGCTAAGCCGACCGAGGGAATCGGCAAGCCGATCCTACTAAACAATAGAAACACAGCGGCGAGAACCATCAAGGTCAGAAGAGGAGAGAAAGGTAAAAACAATTCGTGATGGAGGGTTTTCATTTTGTTCTCCTTTGAAAATGCGTTCAAACAGGTTGAGAAGCCTGTTTTTCCCTCACACTTAGAGAAATCAAACGACGAAAGAACGCGAGTTCCTCGGCAGAAATCGCACGACACACGACGATCAGGACAACGTAAAGAGTAGCCGCCAATGGCACCAAGACCCCCAGATGGACATGCTCACGACAGGCCAGCACCATGACACCCATGATCGAGGCAGCCAGCGCGAATCGCCACGTCAAGCGCCACGTTGGCAGCCGTACTCCATCGCGTTTCAGATAGAATGCAAGCAGACGATTATGGAGAAACAGATTGGCAACGGCTGTGATCGCGGCACCCAGCGCCCCAAACGCGGCAATCAACATTCCACCCGCAGTAAGCCTGGTCACAGCAGTAATGCTCTGTACTCGAACATTGAGGTCTTGCTGTCCGCGTGCAACCAAGACCCTCCACAGCACGCTATTCAAGCAGTATAATGGCACGTTCCAAGCGAGGATCTGCAAAATCGTAATCGCCGGTGCAAACTCCGGCCCGTAAAAGAGCTGAACGATAGGAGTTGCAGCAACGGTCAGTCCCACTGCAACAGGAAACGACAGGGCCAGAAGGTACTTCACCGAGCGCTCCTGGATCTCCTGCGCCTTATCGTCGGTTACGTGATACGAACGCGAGAGCACCGGAAAGACATTGACCATGTATGTTGCCGGCAATAGATACCAGAGGTCGACCAACTTCAAGGCGGCACTATAATATCCGGTCTGCAGTTCCGTGGCGAAAAGAGAGAGGAGAATAATCTCGGGTCGCATGAACAACCCTGCCAACAGAGAGGACGCCGCAAAAGCTTTGATCTCGCTGACAAGCGTCCTCGCAAACGAAAGGTGGAATTCCCAGCGCAGAGGGGCAATATAGATATGGGTGAGAAAAAGATAACACACCGTGATCACATAGCGAATAAGGACAAAAGTAACGACCAAACTCACGACTCCATAGTCCTGCATCAGCAAATACAGGCTCAATGAGAAGCTCAACAGCGCAGCAAGAAACGTGGTGTAGGTTTGCAGTTCCACCCGCTGATGGGCGACAAAAACCGCCTCTTGCATGGTATTCAGCGTCCCAGGAACAATCGCAAGCAGGATAATGTACACACACGTTGTCAGTTCCGCCGAATAGCCCAGCAGCGGGATAAGGGGTACGGCCACCGTGGTTGCGAAAACTCCAGCCAGTGCACCGATCCCACCAAGGTGAACGAGATAACGACTTGTCACACTACGATCTTTGGCAATTTCGCGCACCAGGAAATTTGTGGTTCCGAACTCCGCGGCTAACGCAATGAGGCCATAATACGCAAGGGTCGCCGAGTATACCCCAAGTCCAGTGACCCCCAGCTTCCGGGAAATCAAGAAGACTAAGAGAATCGAGCTGACACTCTCGGTCAGCCTCGCCAGGGTAAGCACCAGCGTATTCCGGAAGATTTTCCGAGCTTCAGCCATAACGAAAAAAAACCAGCCGTGGAGATCTTTCAAACGCTTATAACTCAATCCAATAGGCGAAGTCTCTCGTCGTCGCGGGTCGTCGCCGCAACGAAGAAAATGTACTGGTGGTAAGTTCACGTAATACAGTCGGCAAAACCGACGGACCGCCGTTCCCCCCAAATACTGACTGCCATACGTATCTTCCCTTCGCCGCTATCCCCACAGTCGAGAGAAGGCTGAAGAGATAGTAAAAGGCACGTTTCGCATCCGTATAGCGGGAGAAAGCCTCCGGCCCATAGCGTGCCCACTCTAACATGCGAGGCTGTGCGGTCTGACTGGCCACCAGTTCGAGCGCTGCGGCAGGGAGTTGCTCTTCTGACAAAAACCCTCGCACGATCGAGAGCGCCTCAGCAACAGGAGAACGGATGCCATACTGATCCGCAAGAGTAAGGACCTGTCGCCAATCCAGGGGTTTTGTGAACCGACGAAAGAACTCCAGTACCCCGCAGAGATAGAAAAGGCGATCTTGCTGCTGCTTTCCCAAGCGGGCACTGAGCCACACGAACACCTCCTCTGGGGACAATGCAACAACGGCTACATCTAATGGCAGCACGGTCGCAGGGGAGGCCTCCCCCGGATCTTTCAATTTCGTGCACAGGACACGGAGGGCCGCATCTTTCTTTCCTCCTCCACTATTAGCGTTGGCCTGCAACACTCGCTGCAGCGAACGTTCCACCGTGACCTGCATGCGCAGGTTTGTAGGCTGGTCCACCAGGAGAGGGTCAGTAGAGGAAATCTGCCATTCTTTTTCGTAGGTTTGTCTTTCACTTCCGCTAACGGGCTGAAACTCTCGTTCTTGTAAAATACACTGTACATGTGGTAGATCCGACGCCAGGATACAGAAGGTCACCTCAGCAAATGGACGTAGCGAAGCATCCGGAAAGATTTTCTCTGATGTCGAGCCACTGGGAATGAGGACGCTACCACCCGTCTCGATAAACGTTACAGCAAGCTTGTCCAACTCTTTATAGGCATGCATGGCACCAACAGCTTGGCGGCGGACCACGGTTTCAAACTGCTTCATGACCTCATCAGGAGGGTGGCTCGCCGAGCGAATATCATCGAGCGAGACGTGTAAGTCAGTCAAATTGCCAAATACCGGCGGAAACAGCATCGCATTGAAGTAGGGAGGTTCCAGCTCTTGGAGAACCCATGCGGGCAGAGGAGTCGAGAAAAGCTGATGCGTGAGACGTAAGACATAATAGACAGACGATTCCGCCTGATAGGCCTTCGTCATGTGGACAAAGGCATCCCAATTCAGGCTGTCTTGATAGTAGTGTAAGAACTCGGCGATGTCACAGAAAAGAACAAACTCGCAGTATTGGTGCCCCTCCAGGTGTAAACACAAGTGAAAGAGCATATCTTCCGGTTTCGGGACTAAGATACAGTAATCATCAATCGTCAATGGGATAGCCCCAGCCCAGAGTCTGGCAATGTCAAAGCGGGAATTGCCCTCCCGATACACATCCCATTCGCGCTGCATAATGTCCCACTGCAGGTCGATCCATACATTGTCGGCTGCACGGCGGAAATGATGACCAACAGAGTACTTACGAGTAAAAGGGATGTCAGCATGAGGAAGCGGCGCAAAACCTAATTCCTGCATGCATCGGGCAACTTTGTCGTAGTCTTCCTGGTAGACCAGAATATCGATATCACCCATCGGTCGCAGTCCGAGCTCGGGATACACCTCCCGCGCCAACTGCAGGTCCTTGAGCCCCATTGCCGCAATCCCTTCACGCTCGAAGGCTTTCATGATCTCTCCAATAACGCGATACAAACGATGATTTCGGGCAGCATTGCCACGGGAGAGTTGTTGTAGCTCGGCACAGATAGGGGCGGGAACCTGCTGCATCAATGTATCAGCTGGGGTACTACGAGTCAGCCCGTAATAGAATAACGGCGAGAGTCCATGTCTGATGGAAACCTCGAGTATATACTGCCAATTGAGAGAACAGTGGAGCAGCTGTGCTACTCGCTGCTGTTCGTCGCTACGCAGTTGCGTCCGCGAGCACAGGATCAGCATTTCTTCCTCCGGAGAAAAGCTACGGGCCAGCGAAATAGGGAGGAAATCCGGCGCTAACTGCTTCATGCAATCAAGCCTAAGGGCATTCAACTGAGTGCGTGGTCTACTAGGCATACTCTCCTCGTTAGGCAAAGAAGCGATACAATGCTTCTCCGGCGCGGTCAGTGATCTCGTCCGGCACTGAGTTATCAGTAAACAAAGCCGTGAGCACCGGAAGGAGTTCTCGCGCGTGTTGTACCTCTAGTGTTGGCTCACTCCTAGGAGCTGCACGGAGAAATGAAATTGTCTTTTCTGCAGTAGCAAACTTGCGCTTGAACTGGATAAGCCCATCCTGGCCCCAATCGCTCAGGCCAAAATCAAGGGTAGTGAGCCCTCTCGCTTTGCCGTACTGGATTCCTTCCCAAATCAGCAGTTCGCTGATACCGAGTGAGAGATAGGCAGGATCTGAGGCACTAAATTTATAATAAAGTGTATCCTGCCATTCCAAGAACACGACACTCCCAATGACTTTTCCCTGATACCGGGCAAGCAGAAGAACCCCGGTTTGGCGGGCCAGGAAGTGACGCCAAATGTTGGTGAAAAACTCGTATGGTTGAGCAAGCAGCCGATACTTATGTTTGCGAATGCCCCGGTGCAGTGCGAAAAACTCACGAACATCTTCCTCCTGTTCAGCGCGCTGAACAGTCATCCCCTCGCGTTGTGCTCTCCGGATGCGCCAGCGACACGAGTTGGACAATCGCCGCAACTGCGATTCACAGTCAGGCCGTAGATCCAGACCGTGCCAGCGTGCTTGTTTCGTCACGGCAAAACGCGTATCTGCGAGCGGGACAGTGCTGTGCAGGCAACGAACCATCACCGGGCACTGTTCCTGTAACAGTCGATTGCTGAAGCTCTCCCATGTTTCGCTATCGGCAACAAGCGGATCACAAAAATCAGAGAACGGCAAGGTCACAATCCGTTTTCCAGTCAGGTCAGTGACAGCGCAAAAGGGCATACCAGCGACAGGCTGCCCCGTGGGATCAAGAAGGATATAGGCACGCATATCCCAGCCGTAGGTATCGGATAGGACTTGGAGCCATGCTGGCGAGTGAAAAACACTGCTCGGGGTTCGCTCAAGAAGTTGCTGCCAACGTGGATCAGCGCAAGGATCAAGACAGACAATCTTTGCAGACTCAGCTTCCACAAGAGAAACGGTGACATTGGATTCATACTTTCCCGAGAAATCAATAGACGTATGGCTTTTCATAACGCACAGTTTCCTCTCCATTTTTTTCTACCAGTGCCTCTGGCAAATGAGACGAAGCAGGAGGACCGGCAAACAAGGTCCGATACGCTGCTAAGAGATGCGGGACTGAATGACGCCACGCCAGCATATGCTCAACGCGATTACGTCCAGCCCGGCCCATCACAAGGCGGCGGGCCGGGTCGTCCATGAGCTGCGCTAGCCCACAAGCAAACGCGAATTCATCATTCGCCGACACATACAGTGCCGCGTCCTGAGCGCTAGCCCGGTGTTCCGGAAGATCAAACGCGACGATAGGCTTTGCCATTGCCATATACTCCATGATTTTGATCATCGTCGAACGGTCGTTGTACGGGTTTGATGGTTCCGGTGCGACACAAATATCGGCCGTCGCCAAGTATCGAGGTACTTCTTCGGGCTGGACCCAACCGGTAAATAGGACCAACTCGGTCAATTGCAATTGCACGGCTAGTGCTTGCAGCTCCTTCTCCGCATCTCCTGTACCGACCAAGACACAGAAAAAATCTCTCCGCTCCAAGTCATGTACTAGATGGTGAAGAGCACGTAGGAGGCAATCTACACCGTCTTGGACGCCCATCGTGCCGGCATATCCGATAATCTGCGAGGCTTTGTGTCGTAGCTCGGCAATCGGCGCCATGGGTTTGAGACGATCAAGGGCTGGTCCATTACGTACGATGGTGACGTGATCTGCCCGGAGATTGTGGCGCTGGATATCAAGCGTTTTGTAAGAACCATTAGTAGCAATAATATGATCCGCCAACCGACAGGAGAGATGTTCACACCACAGTAAGAGACGATAGAGCACTCGGTTGCCCCGCCCAGGGAAGCGACTGTAGTACATCTCAGGAGCCAGATCATGATGATCAAAAACGAAATGTTTGCCGCAGAGCTTGTACAGGGCCGCAATGAAAACGAACGTGTCAGGAGGGTTGTGAGCGTGAATGACATCGAAGCCATATCGGAAGAGTACCCACAGGGAAATCAAAAACGCGACTGTCATTGCCCATCCGTACTCGAGGACATACCCGAGAAAGCCGTTCGCTCCTGGCGGAGAGGGAAAGCGATAGACGTGAACGTCGTTGAGTGTCTCATACCAGGGTTGTCCAGGACCGGCAGGAGAGATAACTGACACCCGATATCCTTCTGACATAAGCGCCTGTGCTTCCTGGCGGACACGACTGTCTTGCGGATAAGGATGGTTTTCTAACAACATCAGAATATGCGGACTTTTTGCTGATCGCATTTGTTCCTCAGGTGTCCAGAAACAGTTGGTGCCAAAGCTCGACATTCACCAGAGCCCAAATCAGCGTTCCGTGATCGACCATACCACTCTCATGCTCAGCTAAGACTCGCTCGACCGTCCGCGGCTGAAACAGTCCCCGTCGCTTGATCGTGTCAGGTGACAGCAGATCGCACACGAACGGCCGCACTGAGGTGCGAAACCACTGCGCAAACGGCACCGGGAATCCCTGTTTCTTGCGGTCAATGATGGCAGGCGGAAGCCACGTCCGACTCACCTTTTTCAACAGATATTTGCGTGTGAGCCGTTTCAATTTGAGGTGCGAGGGCAGCGTGGCGGCAAATTCCACCAGTTTGTGATCAAGCAGTGGTACCCGAGCCTCGACGGAAACTGCCATACTCGTCTTGTCCCCACGAGCAAGCAGATCGTCAGGCAGCCAGAGCTTGGTGTCAACATACAACATGCGACTCAAGGGATCGTCGGTCTCGACACACGTCAACTGTTTCGCAAAGACCTGTTCCGCAGAGTTACACGGCAATGATCGCCGCAACTCCGGTGTCAATAATGCGGTCTTCGTCTCGGCTGGACACAAGGGAAACCAACTCACCAGACGCGAGGATTCTTCTGCCTGACACAACGCATGCAGTGCTAGCTTCGGGCGGCGGAATCCCGGCAGATGGTCACTCACCGCTAGCGCCATCGTTCTTGCCGATCGTGGCATAGCCTGGAACCAGGGTGAGAATCGCTCTCCAGCATACCGCGCATATCCGGCAAAGAGTTCATCGCCCCCTTCCCCGGTCAACACCATCTTGACATGCCGAGACGCCAGTTCCGCCACCATATAATTCGCCAGGGTAGCCTCATCCGCGATTGGCTGATCTAGATGCCACACCACTTTCGCACTCAGATCCATAAGGTCCTGTGGACGGATCAACACTTCGTGATGATCCGTCTGGAACTGTTCAGCCACCATTCGGGCGTAGGGAAGTTCGCTGGTGACATCTCCGCCATCGGAGAATCCCACAGAAAACGTTTTGACTGGGCGATTCAGCAAATGACTCATCAGAGCCACGATGATGCTAGAATCAAGTCCACCGCTGAGGAACGCTCCAAAAGGAACATCGCTCATCAAATGTGATTGCACCGACTCGCGCAACAACGCTTCAAGCTGTTCGGCATACACCACCTCCTCCTCCTTCTGCTGTCCATTTCCGTTGGCGGCAAAAGATACGTCCCAGTACCTCCGTTCAACTACTCCAGCAGAGTCACACCGGAGCAGGTAACCAGGGGGAAGCGCATGAATACCTGCGAACATAGTCTGAGGTGCAGGGACGTACTTGAGCGACAAAAAGTTATTGAGCGCGTCAAGATCAAGTTGGGCATCTACCTGTGGATGCTGAAGCAGTGCTTTGACCTCAGAGCCAAACACCAGGCAGCCATCACGTTGAGTGTAGTACAGGGGTTTGATCCCGAGGCGATCTCGGACAAGCAGCAATCGCTGGCGACGAATATCCCAGAGGGCAAAGGCAAACATCCCACGCAGATGCTGTACACAGTCGTCGGCGAAATCCTCGTAGAGATGAACGATCACCTCGGTGTCGCTGTTGGTTACGAGCGTGTGACCACGTTGGCGCAAATACCCGGTCAGCTCCCGATAGTTGTAGATCTCGCCATTAAAAACCACCACCACACTACGGTCTTCGTTGAAGATTGGTTGCGCTCCGCCAGCAAGGTCAATGATACTCAGCCGCCGCATCCCCAACGCGAGATTGGCATCACAGTATACGCCCTGATCATCTGGTCCGCGGTGGTGGATCGCAGTCAGCATCCCCTGGAGCACTTGTGAACTGACAGGGCTACCAGCATAGTCGTACATTCCACAGATTCCACACATAGTGTTGTCCTGAATCTTCTCCTAGTCGACAGAGACCTTTTGCTCTGCCCCTGCCGCCGTCTCCGCATAGTGCCTTTCATGGAAAAGTATGGCTTTCGTCGAGTGTGGATCAGTCAGGTGAGAGAGCAGTTGCGCGGTACGCGCACCGTTACGAGGGGAAAACAATTCTTCCGCGAGTTGACGGTTCCTTCTTCCTAATCTCTCTCGCAGTGAAGCAGATTGATACGCTTGCCAAATCGCCTGCGCCAAACCATCCACGTCATTTTCATCCACCACAATCTCCTTGATAATTCGAGGAATTTCCACGTGACGCGTAGTGATGACCGGCTTGCCGAAGGCCATCGCCTCAATCAGCACGTTGGGGAACCCTTCAGCAACCCCATCTTTTTCTGTCCGGCAAGGCAAACAGAAAACATCACAAGCACGATACATCGCTTTCAAGGCATTACCACTGAGTTTGCCAAAGAAGGCGACCTGCGACTCGACCCCCAACTGTTTCGCCAACCCTTGCACATCAATCGCTTGTTCTGCTCCTTCACCACCAACCACCCACACTTCGATCTCCTCACAGGCGAGTTGTTTGATGGCCTTGAACAAGACCTCGTGGCCCTTACGCTCGACAAAGAAACCAACAATGAGAATTGTAAATTTCTTGGCGGGGCGATAGTCTTCTGTGTCTACACTATACCTCACGATTTCAACTTGGCTCGGCGCAACCTGGTAGTGGTGAGCCAGATATTCACGGTTGTACTCCGTCGGGGTAATAATCTGGTCACAGGCAGCGAGGGCTCGCTGAAACAAGCGTGGATTGGGATTCTGATAGAGCTCGTAGGCATGAATAGTCACTGCCAGTGGTTTTTTTAGAATCTGCTTGCAAAAGTAGCCGACAAAAATCTTGCGATCACCAAAAGTAGCGTAGATTACCTCGGCGTCAGCCATGAAGCGCGTGAAGTACCAGGCAAGCGCACAATCAACGACGGCTCCGATAGTCAACGCTTCCCATAACAGGCGCACATAGCGCGACGGGGTCCGGACAAAGAAATACGGTTGCCAGAGAAGAACTGCGAGTGGATGCCAGTGGTGGAGACGCCACTCCTTCCGTGTCGAATACAATCCTTTCCCATATTTTGTGGGAAACAGACTGATCGAGAGCCCTTGTGCAGAGAGGATGCACAGCTCACGATAGATGAAATGCTCTAAACCCTTTTTCATTGAAGCGATAACGGCGACTTTCATCCAGGATTACCCTTTCACGACCAGAAGTTTGCTGGGGTAGCTTTCCGGAGGAAGCGGCGAACGAAAAAATCCCCGTATGGTTCCATCGACGATGATTAGACGGTGAAGCAGGCTAAAGATCGTGCGGCCAAGACTTCGTTTACGGTATGCATCACTGATAATCACCACACCCAGCAGCAGAAACCATGCCATCAGGAATGACCATGACTGACTGTGCAGTGCCCACAGAGCGCTCCCTACCCCTATCCCCAGAGCAAATCCTGGCAGACAGACATAGCCACGCTCGCGCAAATAGGTCCACAACACTGGACTCCGAAGGTGGTAGCGCAGGACTTGGCCATCCCCCAGATAGAGATTCGCTTGCCACCGCCGTAGCAGTGTCGAAAAAGCATCACTGGGTTGCGAGTAGTGGTAGGCTATGGGGTATGATAATTCCACAACCCGGAAACCAGCGTGGCGGATACGTAAGCACAGTTCAGGCTCCTCTTCCGAACAAAGATAGGGGTTAAAGGTTCCGACGGCTTCCAGGACCGACCGTCGGTATAACGCGGCACCACAAGCGACGGGAACTTCGCTCGGGCAACCATCCAGGCTCAGAGGGAGTCGCGGTTTTTGCTCAGGAAGAGTCGTCGGGAGCACGTCGATAAGCGGACCAGTGACGACGGCCACGTCTGGCTGCGCTTGTATCACGCGCAAGGCGCGTTCGATCCATCCGGGGCAGAGTTCCATATCTCCGTCCAAAAACAGGATCCATTTCCCATGAACATGCTGTGACCCGACATACCGTCCGGCTGCAGGAGAGAGGGGCTGCTCCGGTTGCAGCTGTAACACCCGCACCGGATAGCCTGCAGCCAACGCCACCGTTTTATCTGTCGAGGCAGAGTCCACAAGGACGATTTCGCGAGCAAGAACCGCTGCGGTTCCTTGCAGCACCGAATCAATAAGACGTCCGATGTTCCAGGCTTGATTTTTACTAATAAGAACGACGGAGAGTTCAGGCATAATCACCCCTCCTCTCTTGTTGCTGCACGTGACGATGGACATTTTCTCTCTCTTGTTTGGCAATAGTGAACAGCGCCATCAGCAGACCGGCACAGATTCCCAAGAGATTTGTGAGTGGACGCCCATTAAATGCCTCGGCAACCATGTGGGTCATGTGGCCGGCGATTGCTGCCGTCAGTCCCAGTGCGAGTGGCGTAAGCAATGGGTCCCCGCACTGACAGCACTGCCATCCACGGCGCAGGGTAGAGAATAAGAACCAGAGAAAAGCGGCAAGCCCCGCCGGACCAATCTCCGCCCACAGCAAAAGAAATTTATTATGGACGGTGTAGAGCCATGCAGTTGCAAGCTCTGCTGGTACATACTCGCCCATGCGGAAGGCAAAATTGTTCGGCCCGACTCCTAGCAGCGGGTTATCAGCAATCATGCGCAAAGCCACATACATCAATGGTATCCGCGAATAGGCAGCACCTTGGTCGTTTTCTGTCAGCCGGGAGACAATGGCATCTTGAAAGACAAAAAAGAGCAGCAACCCGACAACGCCGAGAACAAGCGGCACCGATATTGGCAGTTGTCCGCGACGCCAGGTCACCCAACAGAAAATGAACGCGCCTACCGCGAAGGCCCCCCAACCTCCCCGCGAGAGAGTAAATATGAGAGCACAGCCTCCGAGACTAAAGGCAAAAACAGCTAACCAATGCTGCCAACGTTCTACCTTGGCTAACAAGACGCTCATCGCAATCGGGAGCAAGATCGCGAAATACGCCGAGGCATTATTGGGAGATCCGAGTGTCCCACCAAGTCGTGCGGACTGACGGTAGCTTTCATCAACTTCAGTGGACATTCCCACGATACTCAGTTCGAAGCCCGTGAACTTGAGTCCCCCTATGAGCGCACCTTCTAAAGCCACACCAAGCAATAATACAATGACGACAAACACCACGTCTGGCTTGGTCCGAACGGCACTCGCAATGTAGGTGAACAAGAGGAGTTCCTGAATCAAAAGAAACAGTTGGAAAACTGAAAGTTCGCGATCGTGGGCAACGAACATCGCAAGGGCAGCAACGCCAGTATAGACAGTGAGAGGCAGACTCTGCCGTAATCGCGGCCGCGGTCGTGAAGATTGCCCGAGTACCGCTTGGCCAAACCACAAGGAATACAATACAACAAGTGAAATGGTCGAAAGCGAAAGGTTCAGACCGCCGACTGCCCCTAGTTTAGCTATGTCAGGCCGGTACCAAAGGTTCACATCAAAGTGGAAGGGAACGTCCATGAGAATGAGGGCTAAAAACACCCTTCGCAGATCCCCAACGATTACTACTGCAAACGGGAACAGTACGGCAATCACGAGTAAGGGCATCACCTTGACCGGGAACGACAGAACGGTGACGACATAGATCCCTAAGGCGAGACCGAGAAGTGCGGCCACGACCCCCTCTTTGACTGGTCGTGAAAGTCCTATCCCGTTACGGGTCGTACTATCAAACATAACGAACCAGCGGCTCCTCCTCGGCAGTAACGCAGGACGCAGCAGATGAGAATTCACGCAGCTTCCCTGTACGAACAGATTGCCTCAGCGACATAGGCCACTGCGCTACTTGTGAGTTCTGGATACATCGGTAACGACAGAATTTCCGCGGCGGACCGCTCTGTCACCGGGAAATCACCCCTGCGATATCCAAGGTCTTGATACGCTGGTTGCAAATGTACAGGCACCGGGTAATGAATACCGGTCGACACGCCACAAGTGGCAAGATGTGATTGTAGTGCATCACGAGCAGTAGATCGAATCACATAGAGATGCCACACTGACTCCGCATAACGTTCCTCTCTCGGAGTGATTAGATTACTCTTACTGAGCAGGTCGGCATAGCACTGGGCCAGGGAACGTCGCGCTCTGTTCCACGCATCAAGATAGGGCAGTTTAACCCGCAATACAGCCGCCTGAAGTGTATCTAAGCGTCGGTTGTACCCTCGCAAGACATGGCGATATTTTTTCTCTTGGCCATAATCGCGCAACATACGGATGGCGGTATTAATGCGCTCATCATTGGTGACAACGATACCACCATCACCGTAGCCACCAAGATTTTTTGCCGGATAGAAACTAAACGCCGCCGCGTGACCGAGTGATCCAGCGCGGCGACCTTTATACCGCGCCCCATGCGCCTGGCAGGCATCTTCGATAACGAAGAGGTTGTGCTGCTGGGCCACAGCCATGACTGCATCCATATCAGCGGGCTGACCATACAAATGTACGGGAATGATAGCCTTTGTTCGTGAAGAGAGCTTGCGTTCAATTTGGGGCACGTCGAGCGTATACGTCTGCGGATCAATATCAACCAATACCGGAGTCGCACCGCTGTAGGAGATAGCAAGCGCAGTAGCAATAAACGTATTGGCAACAGTAATCACTTCATCACCTGGACCAATATCGTACGCCCGTAAGGCAAGTTCGAGGGCTGAGGTACCAGAGTCAACGCCGATCGCGTACCGGGTCTCACAAAAGGCGGCGAACTCTTCTTCGAACTGGGCGACATCCCGCCCCAAGATAAAGTCTGTTTGTTGCAAGACTCGACTCATCGCGGCCGACACTTCGGCGGCAAGTCCGTGATATTGAGTTTTCAGATCAACGAAGGGCACTTGAGGTAAGGGGGGCTGAGCGGACATCAAATTTCTCCTCTTCTACAAGTACTGGGGCACCATAGTCGCGAATTGACCGGTCAATGGCGACCATAATACGAACGACCTCGCGGCCGGCCCACGCGTCGGTCCGTGGTGATCGTCCGGTCAGCACACACTCAAGAAAATGAGAGCACTGGGTCTTAAGTGGCTCGCTCACCTCGACACGGGGGCTGATAATGTCACCGTCACGCATCTGCAATTGATACTCGCCAAAGGTTGACACCTCCGGTTCGATCAAAGCGATGCCTTTGTCAAACACTCGCACGCGTTCCAAGGGATTGAAGTCGTTGAAGACAATGCGCTTCTCGCTGCCAACAACCACCACCTCGCGGACTTTGTAGGCATCAGCCCAACTCACATGTATGTGACACACCGTATCAGCCTTATAGCCAAGCGAGATGAACCCCACATCCTCTCGATGATTACCTAAGACCCGCGCACCGACAGCGCTCACCCACTGCGGAGTGTCATCAAGCAAGTAATTGAAAATCGAGATGTCATGTGGAGCGAGATCCCATAATGCATTCACGTCCTGCCGAATCGGCCCCATGTTGGTCCGTCGTGCATAAAGATAATACACCTTCCCAATGTCTCCACGGGTGATGTACTCTTTCACCTTCTCAATCGCTGGATTGTAGAGAAAGATATGTCCGACCATTAGTTGCAGCTGGCTCCGCTGCGCTAAGATGATTAGTTCCTCAGCATCGACCACGTTGGTCGTAATTGGTTTTTCCACTAGAAGGTGCTTTCCAGCGGCGATGCAGCGGCGGGCAACATCATAGTGTGTTGTGGCAGGGGTGCAGATCACGGCAGCAGTGACGCCCTCGACTTGCAGTGCCGAGTCAATGTCAACTGTGCACTGGGCCTCCGGAAAGCGCCGTTGGATTTCCTGCAGACGTTCGCGCCGCGGATCACAAACCACAACGACTTTTGCCTGTGGCAACTCGCGAAACACTCGCAGGTAGTTGATACCCCAATAGCCGCAGCCAATAAGTGCAATACCAACCTGATCTCGCATAGTCTTCTTCCTATCTATCTCCTCACTCAATTCATTCCCTTAATGCGCACCACGCCGAGAGAAGATGGCTGGAATCGTCAAGGTGAGAAGCTTGAGATCAAGCCATAAGGATTGGTGCTGAATATAATCAAGATCCATTTCCATCATAGTCTCGAACGATACCTGTCCCCGCCCCTTGATCTGCCACCAACCGGTGATACCGGGCAGGGCGGTAAGGCGCTGCCAATGGTGAATCTGATATTTCGCGGCTTCATAGGTAGGAACAGGACGCGGGCCGACCAGACTCATCTCGCCCCGGAGTACGTTGAAAAGTTGAGGCAACTCATCCAGACTTGTCTTACGCAAGACTCGACCAACGCGGGTTACACGGGCATCATCGACCAACTTGACGACGGTACCGGGTTTGTCGCCGATGCGTCCTTCAACAAAGGCTTCGGCAAGGGCTTGGTGCTGCGACTGATCAGCTCCGTGTATCATCGAACGAAATTTGTAACAGGGGAACGTACAGATTTCCCATTCCGCGTGCTCTTTCCTGCTCCGCCGCTTCACCCCGACGCGTTCCTGCACAAAGAAAACAGGTCCCCGAGTATCTAACTTAATCAGCGCTCCAATCAGTAGCATAAGTGGCGTGAACACAAGTACGATTGTCGCCGCTATCACTAGGTCGAGCCCCCGTTTACAGAGAAAATATCGCTGCCGGTCTCTCCCTTCAGTAACGGCGAAATCATGCTTCGCCCATTGTCTGGCTGTTGATCGACTGTTTCCCACCGTCACGGTTCCTGTTCCTTCCATCCGATACCCTCCGTACAATCGACTCTCTATTTGACTCTCGCTTCGCCAGCAGATAACCTAGGAAACGTAAAGGGGTGGGTGCACTTCACCTGAGCATGTTGGCAAGTAATTTCCAACATGTCGCTTCTGGAGCAAAATTTCCTACACCCCGGACCATCGCCAAATGTCTCCCGGAGTGCAGGGGCACAACACCCCGCTGCCTGCACCATTGGTGACAATTACTTCATGACATTCTGCCTTTCCTATCCCTCTTTCCCTCGGAAAAAAGAGGTAAAGAATGTTCTTGCTCCACTGCTCCGTCTATTTCTTACCTCTGTCTCTCGCACTTCAGGGTGCTGACGATACGCGAGATGCTCCTGGTAATATCTTGTGTAGTCCTCGTGCTGCAGGTGAACTTTATTCAACACGGCCCCCAATATCTCGGCCTGAGAATACGCAAGTCTTGCCTGGGCTTCCTTCACCTTGAGGTATGCGGTCTGCTCACTATCGATTACCAGCACCACGCCTTTCACCATCGAAGCAAGAATTTCAGCATCACTTACAGGTAGTACTGGAGGTGCATCAATGACAATATAATCGTAGAAACTACGGAGAAATGTGACTGCTGCACGCATCTTTTTGGAACCGAGAAGATCAGCCGGGCTCGGCGGCAGAGACCCGCTGGCAAGAAAAAAGAGGTGCTCGGTGACCGTGGGCTTAATAACCGTGGCCAGTTCCATCTGCCCGATCAAAAACTCAGTCAGCCCGATGTCATTGTCGCTATGGATGATCATATGACAGCGTGGGTGACGTAAATCCGCATCGACGAGCAAAACGCGAGCCCCCATCTGGCCCAAAGCCATCGCGGTGTTGACTGCCGTTACGGTTTTTCCTTCACCACTCGTGGCACTCGTAAACAATATCGTCTGTGGCGGTTCCTCTGGACGCGAGAGAAGCAGCGCAGTCCGCAGTTTCCGATACGCCTCGAGAGCAACGAATGGCGGGCGGGGGGACAACGGAAACATCGTTGTGGACAATACCGATCCACCAGAAGGCAGGGGAACAGAGGAAAGAATAGACCGTGACAACAGCATCGCTTTCGCGAAGTCCGGCACCATAGCAAGCGTAGGTAACCTAAGATGACGTTCAACATCCGATGGCGTTTTTAAGGTATTGTCCACATAGGCAAAGAAGAATGCCGTTCCCACTCCACCGACAGTCCCGACCACCATGCTGAGTAGAAGCGCAAGGGATTTTTTCGGTTTCGCTGGCTTCCGTGGCGGGATGGCTAGATCGATCACTGACGTATTTGACGTCTGCATTTGGGTAGCGACCCCCATCTCGGCCAGACGTTGCAGCACGCTGTCGTAGAGCTGACGGTTAGTCTCCACCTCACGAGCCAAAATCGAATACGTTACCGACGCATCCTTGAGCTTGAGCGCAGCCTCTTTCTGCTCCTCAACTCTCCGCCGCAACTCTTCCTCTTTTGTCAGGGCTATACGGTACGCGGTGTCGAGCCCTTTGCCAATCTTAGTGACTTCCTGAGTCATGCGTTGTTGCGCTTCTGCCACTTGGGCCTTCACCTGATCAAGGCGGGGATAGCCAGGTTTGAACTCAGCCGCAAGCGCAGCGTACTCGGCGCGTAATCTTGTCACGTGTTCTTTCAGACTTTGGACGAGAGAGTTCGTTGCCACCAGGGGAACATACTCATACGACCCGGTACGTACAAACTGGACCTGAGCCTCAAGCGCTACTTTCTCCGCCTCCGCTTCGGTCAGTCTTTTGTTCAGATCTACAAGACGATCAACGACAATGTTCTCTTTCTCGTCGAGCGAGATGATCTGCTGCTCCCTGCGATACGCGTTCAATGCCGCTTCGGACTGCTCGATCCGTTTTTTCACATCCCGCAGCTTTTCTTCGAGAAAACGGCTTGCCTGCTCGTTAGCTCGCGTCCGCAACTCCATTCCCTGCCGAATATAGGTTGCGGCATGGGTATTAACGACCTGCGCCGCTAAGACCGGGTCAGGCGAACTAAAGACCACCTTGGCCAAGCGGGTTCCAGTCACCGGACGAATTTCTAAACGATCCAGATATCTCCCCAGGACTACAGGATGTACCCCAAACGGACCCGACGCTTCTCCACCTCCAGAGGACACATGAGAGCCCTGTTCGACGGCAGCCAACTCCTTTTTCTCGATAAAACTCTTATGCTGCTCAAGCTGCAATTCACGAATAACACGACTGGCAAGGGTCTGACTTCGGAGGATTTCATACTGGGTTTTATAATAATCGTACTCTTCTGGCCCCAGGGGCTGGGACAGCACTTCGCGGATATTGAGCACGTGGGGGGTCTGCGGTTCAATCAGCAGTGTCGTTTCGGCCATGTAGGTCGGTGTCATCGTGGACAGAAACAGCGCAGTCGACCCCACTGTCACTACGAACAGTGTCACCACCAGACCCCAGCGTTTTCGCACGACCTGCCAATAGTCACGCAGATGTGCACCTTCTTCTTCGTTCCGTTCTCTCATACTCGGCAACGACCGCTCGTACAGGGAGAAAGGAGACGACTGTCGGACGTAGGGAGAGAGCGCGTTTTTCATGCTACCTAGTCTCTTGCTTGCCGGCGCTTAGTATCCGCGAATCGTCGCCCCCACACGAAACACCGTCGAAAAAAAATGATAGACACCATAGGGCACCAACTTGGAAGACGAGGAAGTAACTTCAACCACATCGCCATCCTGAACCGCGATGTCCGGCCGTTCCCCTATCTTGACCTTCTCTAAGTCCGTCTCCATCATGATTTTCTCACCGCTTTTCCCCGCCCGCAGGATCCGAACAGCACTGGTATTGGCGGCAAAATGTGGACCACCTGCAGCCGCAATTGCCCCGAGGACAGTTAAGCCGGGCGTAATCTTGTAGGAGGCCGGTTTTTCTACCCATCCTTGAACCAAGACCTCACCTCCGCCAGGTACAATAATGACATCTCCCGGACGAACAGGAAGTGAGAGATACGATGATGCGCCTCCATGCGCAATGGTTTGCAAATCAATCTCAATAGGGTCTGCAGTTTTGAGGATCAGTGGCGACGGGTCACGCTTGAGAAACTGGGCTGGCAGCGTCGCCGCTAACATCTGGGCGTGCTCACGTTTGACCGGCTCGGCAGGAAGAAGATATAGTCGTGGCGCCGCATCTTCCTTCAGGCCGCCAGCTTGGGTCACAACCTCCAGAACTGTATCTCCACCACTCGCGAGGCTATAAAGTCCAGGCTTGTCCACGGCACCAATCACCGCCACTTGGCGGCTGCGATATTCGCGCACAAAGAGGGCGACTCGGGGATGGTGCATATAGCTCTTCAGTCGTTGACGGATAGTCTCGCTGAGTTCCTCTTCGGTCAAACCGGTCGTGTGTACCTCCCCAACAAAGGGTAACTCTATCGTGCCTTCTCCCGAGACCCGCACCGTGCGGGTACTGATTTCCTCCATGGCAGGTACCGCAATCTCCAACACATCGCCAGGACCAATGGGATAATCACGTGTGTCAGAGTCTCGTATCCGGTCCCGCCACAATTGTTGCAAACGTTCGAGATCGGCAGCGTTGTGACTTTCCACCAGGGGGGGAGATTCGTAGCCCGCTGTCGACAAAGCCAAAGCGCGCGATTCAGGCACCATGACAGGCGCATGAGAGACGTTTTCCGTTGAGAGGGAGTGCCGTGACACACCACAACCGACAAAGAGTGCTAAGAAGAAGAGGGAGGTCAAAGAAAGAGGGAAAGCCTCTTTCTCACTCTTCATGGTAAGAGCAGAGAAGATACGACAAGTGAGGGATATAAGCTGCACCAACAACTTCATGACTTTTTCTTCATTCTGTAATGTTGACGTAATCTTTTTCCTCTACGCTTCTATAGTAGAATGGTGAGAGTTGCGGTTTTTTTTCCTAAAGAAAAAAGGCTTCCACTATATGCGGAAGCGCTACAGTCATTAGTGAGAGACGCGATTATAATGCGCCATTGTTCGCCATGGCTGGGTTCAGTCTATCCAGTAAAGATCGGGTCCAGTGCTCTTCTCGGAAGAGCGGGACAGCCTGGCGCTTCACTCACACCCTAGGGCAGTGCAAGACCAGATCTATTCACTGCCTGAGACAATCGCCCAAAGTATAGAGCTTTCACAGCACAAAATGGGCCAACCTTGAACACACCGCACTGTAGAATGTCTCGCTGTGGTAGAAAAAAGGTGGGACTTCATAAAAACGGCAGCTCTCGGGATACCGTTGCACCCATGAAATGTGGGCTAGCTTTTATTTGCCCAAGAGAGTCAGACGAAAACCCGACAGACAGATCGTCGCTTTCATTGCCGAATCGAGCTTGTTCATCGCATTCTCATTCTTCCTGCAGAGCAAGTACGAGCGAGGAGAATGTCAAAATTTCCGACAGGTTCTCAGGCAGAGAAAAGGTAACAAAAAGAGAGTTACACAAAAAATCATTACTTAACATGCTCGTCCTCTAGACCATATATTTGTAAGATTTTCTGACAACTTCTCCATAACAAAACTCATAGTGAGCGAATTTTGTCAAGAAATCCCAGAAAAAAGACGCGAAAAAAGCCGTCAAAACTTCCGACAGTACCAGAGCCTCGGTTATTATTTATGTCAGAAAAGGCGCCAAGAACGAAAGGCTCATCTCAAAATGGCGGAGGAGCAAACGTACCGATTGGCGAGTGCGTATTATGGAATCAGCACCTGGAGAGACGTACCGGAGGGCATTTAGCCGGTCTATCATAGATAGTGTTGAGACAGTGGAGGTGCTGTATAGTGAGGGTGGGTAAGTAGGCGGCAGATCGCGCCAGCTTGGGTCGCAAGATTTTGGTGGTTGACCTGTTGGTAAAGGAGGGGCGTGCACTTGCGCAGACGATGATGATCGTCAAGGAGGCAGCGGCGGGCTAGGGGCCGAGGTGGGAGGCCAATATTGATGCGGCACCGTGGAAGGGGTGGCGCCAGCGGCGGGAGGTATGGGTGGTGGTGACAACGCAGGTCAGCGTCTTTGAGTAGGTTTTGACGCCAATACGCCTGCCAGTCCGGGATGGGAAAATTTCGGCGAAGCCCCTTTTATTTTATGGACGAGAAATCACACGCAGATTTCCCGGAGGGGCAGGAACTGAGTCGGAGGTTCCTCCCGACAGTGCAGTAAAGAGCGCCTGAGAAAGCGGGTGTCGCTCCGACCTTGGGAGGTCACTACGGTATTCGGCAGTGATCTCCCAGATGATAAACCCGCCGAGCCGCAGAGCTTTTGCATAGGCAACTTTGTTCACGATCGACTGTGCGGTGTCATAGGAGATGAACCTGTCCTGGGAAGAGTCCGCTTCATCTATAGAGAGGTAAGCAACTCCGGCTGCGTTATCCCAATGATAGCGAGAAGCCGAATACCACGTGCGCATGATCTCCTGATAGTCAATCTCGCTCACCGATGGATCCGCACTATAAGATTGCATCGGCGCGGTTACGCCACCGGTCGGAGTTCCACTGCCTCCCGTCCAAATTTGACCAAAATATGCGAGGCCGAAGCCGAGCTTTGACCTGGGTATCCCCGCAGCTTCAAACTCCGCGATCTTCCCCGCTCCCGAAGGCACAAGTTTGCCCGAGCTAGGAAAGCGGTTTCCTCCGTCAAAGAGGGCAGAATGGTGCCAAGTTGCCCAACCGGGCCAAGGTCCAGCCATGGCATAAGTCATCACGTTTATCTGATCTACATAAGATTGAACACGGGCCACGACCGCCGGACTATAGGTCACATCGATGGTCAAGGTAATATTAGGCCCCACCGCATCCAGCGCAGCGCGGAGGTCACGCAGGAGGGCAAAATAGAGATCCGAGTCGCTGCTTGCCAGTGGTTCCCAATCGATATCAACCCCATCATAGCCACGCGACTGCATGGTAGAGACGATATTTTGAATGAACTTCGCACGGTTAGCGTTGGAAGCGGCTCCGCGGAAGCCAGGAGCGGTCTCGGCGCTCCCGATACACAGCAGGATTTTCTTACCATTCGCATGGGCCGCGGCAACCGCCGCCTGTGAGTTTACGAGTGAAAGGCCGTGCTGAGAGTAGTCGATACTACCGTCGGTTTGTGGCAGTCCGCTGAAGTGGACCACATGGGTTAGCGGGCGATAATCGATTTCCGTCGGAGGCATACGATCCTGTTTCCAGCCTGGATAGAACCCCAGTACCCATGGCTGATCGGCAGAAGTCGAGGGGGGGGCACTGCACAAGAGCAATAGTCCGGTGAGCAGCAGGCGTAAAGATCGCATTCTTGGGTAAAATAAGCGACGTGTCTCCATCAGGAATTCCATTCTGTTGGGGTCCTTATCTCGGCGGATTAGGTGTAGCCCTCGCTCAGCTGACGACCTTCTGCGACACGCATCTTCGAGTGGATCAGTTCAACATAAAGGACGAGATAGGACAGCACAAACAACCATCCTGAAAAGTTCGCCACTCTAAATAACGTTGATTCTTGCAAATTGATAAACAACGTACACAGGAAGAACCATTTCCAGAAGTGAGGCTTATCAAATCTTGAGAGAGCACGAAAATAGAATATAATCATCAGTGCAAGCAAAGATAATCCCACAATTCCGGTTTCGTTCAGGACATCCAAGTATCCGAGGTGTGCTTCATTTGGTAGCCAAGGAAAATTATAATCTGCGTACAATAGCAAAACAGCAGGATTTTCCATGACCCAGAATCCTCCAAATCCACATCCGAAAAAGATATGAGTCTTTGCTTCGTCAAATATCGCTTCCCAAAGCTCCGTTCTTCCTGTGAAGCTGGCGTCTTTGCCAAAGACGCCCGTCACTGACTCCAGAGCGTTCAGCTCAAGCGCCTGGACTAATAGGAAAAGAAGCGACACACAGAAAACCAACGTTAGAGAAACCAGCCTTCCTACATTTAGATTTTGTAGCTGCCTTTCGACTATCAACCACGAGGCGGTCATCAAAAGAAAGAGAAAACACACCAGCGCAGTCGTACTCCTTGAACCAAAAAGCAGAATAAGCGAGGCGAGCAAAAACAGCCAGCGAGAGATTTTCTTCCCCGTCGACGAGACACCGCTTGTGAATGACCAGACAATAGCACTAATCAAACTAATTTGACCCAGGGTATTTTTATGAGAGGCTAACCCTCGCCACGCAGGAAACTCCCATTGGATTGCACCCGGAACAAAGGCAATAGCAAGTAACGACAAAGGCACGTAAAATACAAAGACCCTTCGCAAATACTTGAACGCCTCGTCCGGCGACTCGGTGTTCAATAGAAAACCCAGAATAACAATTGTCGATCCGAATAACCTGACCCACCGCTTGAAGGAGTCAAGAACAAAATCCGACCAGAGCACACTGCATAAGCACCATAGCAAAAAGAGCGTAAGGTACTTCTCTTGCTTAAGGACTAACAACAGCTGCTTTCTTTTCGGTAACAGACAGAGCAGCGATATGAACGGAAAAAGCGTGTCAATAATTTGATTACTGAGGTTAGAAGTGACAACATCGCTCACATCTGTAATCTTGTCCTGAAAGGGTACAGTTCCTCCCATGAGCAGAAAGACAACATAGAAAAAGAAAGTCGTTCGGGAAGCCTTGACTGCGAGTGATTTTTCACCCATAGACTGCCACTCGAGATCTCCACTCCTCATAGCAAAAACCAATGTAATGACTCAGCCTCGGTTAACGAGGTCCCCGGTTTGTCGATCCCAACCATAACGATTTCTATCTGTACGCTTGATAATAGTGGCCGAAAACCGCCAAAAGCCTCCCCGCATTCGAAGCCAACTTCATCTTCCAGTATGTCCTCCACACCTTGTTCGGGAAGGAAAGAATTAGCAAGGCTGAACTCAAAAACCCAAAACATACTGATTTGGCCAGCATCAATACTCGCATTAATGTCTTTCTGTTACTGTTCGCTATGGTTCTTCTGGTATAAGCATTTGTTCCTTTTAGACTCCTTTTCATTAAGTATAATCCCTGGCTTCTTTCGGGTGGCCAATACTCAAAAACTGGCGCCTCGCTACAGTATATAAAGCGTGCCCCGTTTCGCTTTAATCTATCAAACAACTCCGTGTCTTCTCCTCCCGTAATCCCATAGTCCGGGTTAAACGGTCCCTCTACTTGTTGGAGCAAAGCTGAACTAATCAAACAATTTCCACTCCAGGTTGCTTGCGCTTCGGTTCCCGTACTAACAGCCGGCATAGTGTTAATAAACAGGCTTATTCTCTTTTTTATCCACTCTGGTGCTTTATCGTCGAAACGGGGAACCACAGGACCAAACACACCATCTGCGTTATACTTTCTTAAGGCGGTCAGAAGTCTCAATACCCAGTCTCGACACGTCACCTCATCGTCATCGACAAAAAGGATATACCTTCCTCCCGCGTTCATGACAGCAACATTACGGGTGAGACTAATGTTCTTTACAGGCTGTTGAAAATAACGAAAGGTCATTTGCTTCGTATCACTATACTTGTGAACAATTTCTTCCGCACTGCCCTCAGGATCGTTGTCGACTACAATAATTTCCAGTATCACATCAACAGGAAGTACTTGCCCCACGAGGCTCTCAAGAAGCTTATCTAGTAAGTCCGCCCGCTTAAAGGTCGCAATACAAACAGAGCACGTCATGAGGAGATTTCCTTTTCCCGAAACACCCATCTAAAAATCTTTCTTCCACTCCACATGCGTCGTAGTTCTAGCTGCGGGAAATACCGGCGTCGCAACAGCCACCATAAAACAACTGCGAACAGAGATTCTCCAATAAGAGAGGAAACCAAACTCCCTGTAATGCCGTGAGTTTGAATCAATACATAATTTAGACTCAACGTAATCGTCATAGTCACAAAATTAACTTTTGCAATGATACTAAATTCTCTTATTACTTGCAGACCACAACTAGCATTCAAAGCAGCATAGCTGGCAATGTTGATCATGCCCCAAAATATTATAAAATTCAGTGCACTTTCATACTCTTTGGTAAAAAGGAATTGCTTTAAAAAGTCAGCTGACATTAATAAAACCGACACGTATAGAACGATCCCGATCCCGACAATGACACTTACTAACATCTGTTCTTTAAAAAATCGGTGCAGTTGCCGACTTTCGCGCAAACTCGCTCCACGAGGAAGGGCGATCTTATTCCAACCTGCTTGGATAAGCGCGAGAGGCATTAATGGAAGCCTCGACGCGGAAACGCTGCCAGCCGCCGCACCACTTAACAGAGCCCCTAACAGATATAGGTTGCAGTATGACTGGATATGAGTGACAAAAACCCCGAACAAAGTCCAGCGCCCGAAATTCCAGTTTTCCTTGTAGGTGGCACGAATACTGGCCCAATCGCAGCGCCACCGTCGGCAACCGTTAAAAATCGCCGCGGTGAGGAATCCGCTTACTCCCATGAAGACGAAGACCACGGGAACACTAATACCACAGGAGAGATGGGTCACTGAGATTGAACCCAAATACACAGCGACATAGCAGGAATCGAGCTTCAAAACAGTAAGAGGGGTTTCCTCAGCGAAATAGTACGCACGAGCAAACTCGCGGGGCAAAACGCCAAGGGCGGCTATACAAATCGATCCCACAGTCAGAACCTTGACAGTATCGATCCCCATGTAGAGAAGCCCTATTGTTATCAGCAATCCCAGGCAAACGGTTGGAACCAGAAATAGAAACTGCCCCCAGTATACGGCGGAGACGTAAGTGTGCCTCGCCTCTTCTTTCTTTGAGGCAAGCAACACCGACACGGGTGTGGACACAAGCGCATCTTGGATTGATACAAGAAAGAGAGCAACGGCAAACGCGATTGAATAATAGCCATACTCTTCTTTCGGAACATGTCTAATGAGGATGATGGAAACGAGGAAGTTTGTCGCCGATAGTATGGCTTGATCAAGAAAGGCAATCGCTGACCTAGCTATTAATGGGGAACTAAGTCGCCCTACTCTCTTTTTGTCTTTCAAAACGCCAATGTCCTTATGGTGAGGCGCGTCAGCAATAGACTATCCTCGGAACGCAAAGGTTCGGCCCTTCTCCAATAGTGCCCATAAACTTGCCAGTTGTTCCGCTCTGAGGTATCGCACAAAGGTGTCTGGGACCGGGCGCTTATAGTGACAAAAAGAGGCCCAACAATAGCCACTTATCCGAAAAAGGCTGCCAACAGCGTACGGGCGCTCGGTCATCCGGTAGAGGCATTTCGCAAGCTCGAACAGCGGATGGTGTCCTATAAGATAATCTTTTGTGCCGCTCCGGAATCTGGCTTGCAAAATGCTCCCTGCCACCGTTCCGGTGCATCGATAATGGTACACGGTTATCTCGGGAAAAGCCTCGGTTTCCCAGCCATGCATTCTCGCCATTATCTGGGCAATGGTATCTTCACTCCCGATTTCTACCGGGACAAATCCTCCGATGTCTTCATAGCATTGACGGCGAAACACCTGGAATGCCCCTCCTACACTAACCCGGGAACTAGCTACCTTCTCGAACCGTCCGTTGCACAAATCGTAACGGACACCGCCGGCAATTCCCAATTTCTTATTTTGAAGAAATTTGTTTAGAAGATTTTCGTAGTAAGCGGGCTCAAAAGTAACGTCCGCATCCAGGTTTCCCAAGAAGTTATAGTCTAAGCCTTCTAACTTTTCGTAACCAACATTAAAGGCATTCACCTTCGAAGTGAAAGTTCGCTGATGACTCCCCTCACTACGGACGTACCGAATGAAATCGTACTCTTGCGCATATCGAATTACGATTTCGTCCGTTCGGTCCGTCGACCTGTCGCTGACGATTATCCATCGCTGTGGCAAAATCGTCTGCGATACTACAGATTGTATGGTTTTCTCTATATACGCTTCTTCGTTGCGAGCAGGAGTTATAAGAACATACGTTTTGTCGCTTACCATATAATTGGGACTCCATTACGCGACATGGCTTGCCCCCGGCCTCTCAGAAAAGGTCCTCAATCATGAACCTCTGTAGTGGACACAATGATCAAACCAAGACCTCATTTTCCGTTTGCAGACAAAGGCAAACGGAAGCCAACGATAAGCACCGAGCAGCTTAAAGTAAAATTCGACAGGCCAGTCTGTTGCTTGTACACAGACTCTCCCTACGACATAATCTTCTGGGTCTGGCAGTGTGGGGAGGGTTGTAAAAACGCGACTATATCCCGCGTGTCGCGACAGCGCAACGAGTTTGTGATCATATGCACCATAAGGAAAACTGAAAAGCCTGACGTCTCTCTCCAGAAGGGTTTCCAAGTCTTGTCGAGATTGCTGAAGCTCTCGTTTGGCCTCTTCCTCACCAAGCGTCGTGAGTGCGGGATGGGTCACTGTATGTGACCCTACAGAAACGACATCTGAGATCAAAGTACGCAGCTGCTGAGACGTTATGATGGTTTCGTGGCAACCCGGTTGACTGGATTCTCGATTCCATTGCGGTTGTTGACCAAGATATCCCGTAGGAATGAACAACGTTGTAGGAATCTTACGTTGGGTCAACTCGGGAAGCGCATTCGCGACCACGCTTTGAAAACCATCATCAAAAGTGACTGCCACATGATGAACACCGTCTTCTAGTGTCGAAGGAAAATCTGCCGCAATCGGTCTGGCAAATCGGATCAGGATGTCCATCTGCCGCGCAAAGCTAGTACGCTCTTTCGCCGAGATTGCATGATAGTAAAGCACCAGACACGTAGCAGGGGGACGCCTACCCAGCAGTCGATACCTCCAACGCCAGAGCCGCCAAACGGCATAAAACCCAATACTAACACCGAGCTTCAGCAGTCGCGCCATGTCACGTCTCATTAGTCTGTGCCCCACTTCTCCCTGACGCAGTACTGCTCTTTGCATACAATTCGGGCAACCACGCGATTGTGCAGGAATGATCGTCGTTCTCGGCTGTATCCCTATGCGAAGAACCGGTACAAGAGTTCTCCAGCCTGTTCTGTCACTTGATCGGAAACCGAGTCATCAGTGAATAATTGGGTCAGGGCGGGCAGAAGCGCACGCGCTTGCATTTCTTGCGCAGTCGGCGTGTCGCCCGGTACATACCGAAGGAACGAGAGCGTCTTCTCCTCAGTGGCAAATTTCCGTTTGTAGCGCACCAGGCCTTCTTCGTCCCAATCACTGAGACCGAAATCGAAGACCTTATAGCCCTTCGTCTTGCCGTATTGCATCCCTTCCCAGATCAAGAGATCGTTTGGTCGATGATCGAGATGGGCCGGGACAGAGGCATTGAACTTATAGTAGAGTGTATCGTTCCACTCTAGAAAGAAGGTGCCACCGATAATTTCATCTTGATACACCGCAATCATGAGTGCCCCGTTTTGTGTTTCGACAAAATGATGCCAGATATTCTCAAAGAAACGATAGGGTTGCGCTAGCAGGCGATATTTTCTTTTCCGTATTCTGAGATGCATATCAAAGAACGCGCGCAATTCTTTCTCAGTCTCGGCAACCCGTACAATGACCGCATCTCGTTGGGCTTTTTTGATTGCGCGTTTGCTCGAGTCGTGCAGTCCTGCCCACAGGTGATCCAAATCAGGTCGCAAGTCGATGCAATGCCACTTCGCCTGCTTGCTAAGCATGAATCGCGGGTCTGCAATAGGCAGGTCACTGTGTAAACAGCGCAACAGAAGAGGACAACGATGAGACAACAGATTCTCCATCAAGTCGTTCCAGTCGCTCCTATCGCGAACCAGCGGGTCACAGTAATCGGAGAATGGCAAAATTACCATCCGTTCTCCGGTGATATCGGCGAAACGGCAAAAAGGGACTCCGGCCCGAGGCTCCTCTGTCCTGTCAAGGAGAACATACGCCTGCAGGTCTAAGCCGTAGGTCTCTGTTAACACTCGTACCCAAGCAGGAGAGTGAAAAACGCTACTTCTGTGCTGCGCAAGTAGCCGTTGCCAAAGCTGGTCCGTTCGCGGGTCAAGACAGACTACCGTCACGCGCTCTTGTGACAATAGATTTCCCTGCCCTACAGTGGAAATCTCCGGCTCCAGGTGAATTTCCTTTCTCAACGGATTGCCCATCATAGAGCACCTCGTTTCCACGTCAGGTAAGATAAGAGAGGGACTTCAACTACAGCCGGGAGCGGGTCATCAGCAGCAAAAATGGCGAATTCAAGAGGACCCTTGAGCGATTTCAGATAGGCAAGCAACGATAACTGCCCTCGTCGGAATTCGCTAACAACGGCGGGCAGATCTGTCACCATCCGTACCCATCGAATACCGGAACATCCGCGGACCTCGGTTAACGATTCGCCCTGGATCAATCGCCAGAGTAGATAGGGAAAATCCACCCCAGCACGTCGTCCTAGAGTATGCCAACCCCATACCCTAGGGTTAACGTCAAGTACCTTATAGCGGTTATCCCGAATATCATACTTGAACTCGATCTCGACAAGGCCAGTGTAGCCTATGGCCGAGAGCAACCGCCGAGCATGTTGTTCCACCTCGGCTTGGGTAACAACTTCGACATATGAGCTAGAATGGCCAAAGTCGACAGGATATTGTCGCATCCGCCGAGCAACAAGCCATGCGAGCGGGTGGCCTTCCCGGCAGAGTGCTGCGTAAGAATACTGAGTTTCCCCTCCGCCCGGGATCATTTCTTGCACCATAATCAGAGAGGGGTCGATAAATGTACATGCCTCATCATAGCGTTTCACCAGCGCTTCACGATCTTCTACCCGCCAGGCTTTATCGTGAGTGAAGGGATTAAAATCCTTTCTGATGGCTGGCTTGAGAATAACGGGGAAATCACAATCGAGCGCAGCAACTTCATCACTATTAGTTGGATAGCGTGTCCAAGGGATATCTACACCAAGCGTTTCTGAAAAATGGTACGTGCATCTTTTATCGTAGGCCCAGCGTATTTGTTCCCACGGAGGGACAGTAAGACGGAACTGTCTTTCGAGCCGATCGTGATAACGTGCGATCAGTGCGGTGGTTTCGTCACCAGTAGGAAAAAGAAGCCATCCGTCGAGGCGATATTGTTCACCTAGGGCCAGGAGGTATTCGACCTGTTGCGCCTCATCCGTCGTTGGCCATGGCAGATGACGACGACTGTAACGGGACGCAGCCGCAAGTAAGTGCTGGTCCGTCAGGACCCAAACTGGAATACCGCGGCGACCAAGACTCCGGACAATGCCAAGCCCCCGGTAATCTCCTCCGATCACTACAGCCCCGGCTTTTGCCATCCGCACTTGTGGCCGCGCGGTTAACCGATCTGTTGTGATCGAGACATTGCTGGCCATGCTTGCTCCTTGCTCTCCACACCTTTGGGAACCTTTCCAAGAACGAAGCGGGTCAACGTCGAGGCCGAATACCCTGTTCCTGCGACAAAACGCATGAGTGGGCCAAAGCTCCAGGCTGACGCCGCACCAAGGAAATGCAGTCCAGGGACAGATGCCTCAAATCCAGTTGTAAGCCGTGGATAGCCATCAACACACTGTAAAGAGCTAACGAGTTCAGGGGCCAGGAAACCGTAACGTGAAGCGTTAATACGGTAGCCCGTTGCCAGCAAGGCGTGATCAACGTCACGTTTGGTGCCATCCTCAAGGGTAAGGCAAAGGCGTTCCCCACTAGGTACCGTCGATACAACTTCACAGTTGGTTGTAATCCGAACCGTTCTCGTGCGAGGAAATAGCCAACCCGAAGCAGCGGGTCGAATCGATCGGTAGGCAATGCGATCTTGCAAGTTGCGCGGCAGTTGCTTAAACACATTCGGCATCGCCACGAGCCAGTTCAATACCGGAGGCCCGACATCGGTCGGGGGGTATAGCAGTCGCCGGATGGGGTTACGCTCACTATGGAGCCAAGCGCTCCGCCGCAACCAGCGGATCTTTGGTGCTCGGGCAAGGACCTCAACCTCAGCTCCGCCCTCACTCAATAATGCGGCCGATTCGATAGCGCTTTGCCCACTACCTACCACTACCACTTTCTTCCCGGCAAAACAGGCCAGATCAGCATGATCAGACGCATGTGACGCAAGTGCTGGAGGAAGCGCCCCGAACTGAGGTGGACAGTGAGCAAATGAGGTGAGCCCAGTGGCGACAACAACACGCTGTGCTCGCAGTGACTCGCCGTCGCTCAACGTTAATTGAAACCCTTGCGGCGTAGACTCAATGCGCGCAACTTTACGGCGGTCTACGTCATCCGCCACTTGCTGTTGGAACCACTGACCATAAGCAACAAAGTCACTAAGCGGCACTGGCCTGGCTAATCGTGCACCTTGTGCAACTTGATATTCATCAAGTGTCAGTGCCTGATGTGGAGCGGCAATGTGCGAAGCCTCCCATGAAGAGCGCAGAAGCATCCCCTTCGGCATCTGACGTTGCCAAAATTCCATTGGTTCGCCAAAAATCCGTGTTTCTACACCGGCTGCACGTAAATATGCGGTCGCTGCCAACCCATAAGGGCCAGCACCAACAACTGCGACCTGACAAGATGATGTTGTCACAGATAACCCTCCCGATAAAAGTACTTGTATCTCATCCGACCCTTACTCAATCTCTGTGCAGGGTCAGGTTTCATAGAAGTGACCCAATACACCGCGCTGCGCATCAGGCTCCGCATGGCGCCCTGAGGCTTACGAAGACTCAGCAGTCTCGCCAGCGGGTCTTTCATATGCTTGGACAGAATTTTTTTCTTTCTTCCCGTATTGGGTGCCGATGAGACCATGCAACACGTTAAAATAGGATTGCTGCTCTGTCTCCCAGCAATGCGAGCGAACAAAGAGATTATCCGCATTACGCACTAGTTCCGCTTGTCGACTCGGCCTCTGGAATAACTCAAGCACACAAGAGGAGAAATGCTCTACATTCCCTGGCTCGAAGAACTGAACAGCGGTGTCATCAAATATATCTTCTAGAATCTTTAGTCGTGAAGCCAACACCGGGATCCCCATCACCGCGTACTCGAGCACTTTAGTCGGTGTAGCAATACTCATGTGTGCATCTGGCAGTGCGGTATAGATACCGATATCAGCCTGAACGATTTGCCGAGGAACTTCCTCAACTGGGAGCAGTGGCCTAAACTCAACGAAAGAGGAAACTCTCAGCTGCTCAGCCAAGGCGACCAGCTCATCTACATGAGGAGTATGAGGGCCAATGATCAGCAAACGGATTTGTGGAATTTTCTCAATTAATAACGGCAGTGCGCGAATTGCAACGTCGAGTCCATATCTCGGAGCAATGGTTCCAGGGTAGATCAGCGTAAAATGGTTGCCCACAGTCTTTCGTATTTGTGTATAGCGACTACGGTCGAACCACCGAGGGTCTGCTACGTTATTAACAACAGTAATCTTCCCAGCAGGTATCCCTCGTGCAATAAGGTTCCGTTTGAAGTTCGCATTGGCTGTGATAATCGCGTGCGCCAGTGACGCAGATAACCTCTCCTGCAATCGCAGCAATTTCACTCCCAGGCCATCCGGCTTCCGTCTATACTTAGAGGTGTAAAACTCCGGCATGGGGTCATGGATGTCCAAGATCACTTTGGTGCCAAGAACCCTGGGAATAAGCGCAGCAAAGACGAGAAAATCCGGCATATTATGCACATGAATAACCGCGTAGCGTCTCTTCAGGTGCAATATGAGGAGCCAGCAGGAGAACCACACCAGCGCGATAACGTACGACAGAAAATAATTCATGCTTCTATCGACAAGACACGTAAGCGGGATAGCAAACGTCTTGATCGTATCGTTTGGCTTCTGTGGCAATGCTTGCAGATCTCGGAGGCAAAGGATATCTACGTGTACTCCAGCGTCAGCCAGTGCTTCCGCGTAACGTCTCACCCGCGGGTCAGAGTGATAGTTTTTATGGACAATCATACAGACGTTCACGCTCGCCTCCGAATGACAATCGCTTTATCAGTTTTTAGAACCTTCGGGATTGTCCCAATAAGGTCTCAATTCGCTAAATGCCTACCGCTAAAGCTCGAACAACCGCGGCTACGTTTTGTATCATTGGTCGTGTCAGCTCTGGGTACATAGGCAACGAGAGAACCTCCTCAGCGTACTGCTCGGTGACTGGAAAGTCTCCTTTTTTGTGGCCAAGATCTCGATAGGCTTGCTGCAGATGAATCGGAATCGGATAGTGAATGCCCGTCGCAATACTTCGGTTTGCAAGCCCGGCCTGGAGCGCGTTGCGGTTCGTAGTCCTGACGACATAGAGATGCCATACTGGCTCGGCATAGTTTGCCTCAATGGGTACGACAACACCGCCGTTTGCGAGGATTCGACTATAAAGTGCAGCATGCTGACACCGCATCGCGTTCCACTCGTCTAAGTACCGCAACTTGACTCTAAGCACCGCAGCCTGGAGAGTATCGAGCCGACGATTGAACCCACGGACAGCATGGTGATACTTTTCCTGCTGACCGTAATTCCGGAACATGCGGAGGAATTCGTTTACTCGCCCGTCGTTTGTCACAATTGCTCCACCATCTCCATACGCGCCAAGATTTTTGGCAGGATAAAAGCTAAAGGCAGCGGCATGACCAAACGAACCAACGCGTCTTCCCTTATACCTGGCGCCATGGGCTTGGCAGGCATCCTCGATTACAATCAATTTACCCGTTCGGGCGATATCCAAAACTGCATCCATATCCGCCGGATGACCATAGAGATGAACAGGAATAACAGCCTTGGTCCGACGAGAAATTGCCTTCTCTAACTTGTCTGGATCGATCGTGTATGTTTGCGGATCGATATCCACAAAGACTGGGGTAGCCCCTGTGTAGGAAACCGCAAGAGCAGAAGCAATGAAAGTATTGGCTGGAGTAATAACTTCGTCACCGGGTCCAATATCATACGCTCGCAACGCGAGTTCCAAGGCCGAGGTGCCAGAATCTACTGCGACGGCATATTGGGTCTCACAAAAAGCGGCAAATTCTTCCTCGAAGCGGTCAACATCCTGGCCCAGAATAAAATCTGTGTTTCTCAACACTTGTTGAGTTGCCCGGTCAATCTCTTCAGAAAGAGTCGCATACTGAGCTGTGAGGTCAACAAAAGGAACCTGAGGAGTATGTTGTTGCATAATCGAATTTATTCTTCTTGGTCAACAATCCACCAACCAATTTCCCCACTACCCTTCAAACTTTCTCCAACACAGAGTCAATGGCGAGCCCCGATCAGTCCTAGGCCAGGCCGTAGCTCCACCGGGGCTCCTCTCTGCTGTATTGAATAGTCAATCGCTTTCATTACCTGTACAACATCACGACCAGCCCGACCATCTGAGACGGGGTGCGCCCGTGCCGTTATACACTCAAGGAAATGGGCACATTGGTTCTTCAAAGGTTCGCTTGTATCAATCCGAGGACTGACGATATCACCATCGCGTATACGTAACTGATACTCACCATAGGAGACGGCCTCTGGCTCTACGACGGCAACGCCCTTATCAAAGACGCGTACCCGCTCTAAGGGATTAAATTCATTGAACACGATTCGTTTGTCACTACCAACCGCAACAACTTCCCGGACCTTATACGCATCAGCCCAGCTGACATGGATGTGTGCGATAATGTCCGGCTGATAGCCAAGCGAAACGAACCCGACATCCTCTAAGCCCTTTCGTAGGACTCCTGCGCCCACTGCGCTGACCCACGTCGGCGTACTCTGTAGCAAATAGTTAAATATCGACACGTCATGGGGAGCGAGATCCCATATCGCATTCACATCGTGACGAATAGGACCCATATTCGTGCGACGAGAATAGAGATAGTAAAGGCGACCAATTTCACCCTGTTCGATGTATTGCTTTACTTTTGTAATAGCGGGATTGAAGAGAAATGTATGCCCAACCATCAAGGTCAGCTTCCTGGCGTCTGCCAGAGCCGTCAGTTCATCAGCGTCGGCTACGGTGGTGGTAATCGGTTTCTCGATGAGAACGTGTTTATTAGCAGCAAGGCAATACCGAGACACGTCATAGTGGGTCACTGCCGGAGTACAAACAACGGCAGCATCAACCCCCTCTATCCTTAATGCCTCTTCCATGTTCGTAGTTACGCGCACCTCGGGAAATCGCCGTTCAACTTCTCGTAGGCGCTCCACATTCTGGTCACACACAACCACAACGGTTGCTCTCGTGAGCTCCCTGAACACACGAACATAATTGATGCCCCAATAACCACAGCCGAGGATAGCAACACCGATTGGCGCATCCGTAACTTTCAGACGCGCTCTGGGTTCACTGGCTTTGATGCTTTTCATGCAGCCCCCCGTCTGGAGACGACCGTAGGAATCGTCAGAAAAAGAAGTTTCAGATCTAGCCAAAGTGACTGAGTGTGAATATAGCTGATATCGAGCTGAACCATCTCTTCGAACGGCACCTGGCAACGCCCCTTCACTTGCCAAAGACCAGTGATTCCAGGAAGAGCAGCGAGCCTCTCAAGATGTCGAGCCTGATAACCGGCGACTTCGTACGGCGGCACCGGCCGCGGTCCGACAAGACTCATCTCACCTCTTAAAACATTCAATAGCTGTGGTAACTCATCGAGGCTCGTCTTACGGAGAAACCGCCCAACTCGGGTTACACGAGGATCATTCGTTAACTTGAATCTCGCCTTCGGGTCGTCTGTCGTCTTTACTTGTCCACTGACGAAGGCCTTGATATACGCTTCATGGATAGACTGATCAGCATCCTGAATCATTGAACGAAATTTATAAAAAGGAAACGTCCGCACCTCCCAGACGAATCTCCTCCCCTCGTTCCGTCGCCTTGCGCCCACCCGTTCTTGTACAAACAGGACTGGTCCTCGGCTATCTAACTTGATGAGGATTGCGATAGTGACCAACAAGGGAAACAGTACGATAAGCAACACGGTCGCGAGAATGACGTCGATCAGCCGTTTGGCGATGAAATAGAAAGAGGGCTGGCGATCAGTAGCAAAGGCAAGGACTTGATGAGGCCAAAAATGCTCAGTGTGCTGTAACATACAATGATTTCTCCCTCCTGTGGATACAAGTTCGGTTAGAGAAGTGAAAATCTCAGTGCGCCTAGCAACCGTTTAGAAGTGGTGTATCTCCAGACTTTATTTGCTTTGCACAAAACTGGACAACAGATCCACTTATCCGGCTTCACTAGCAGCCACATTGAACCGGAAGGACAAATTCATGAGTAGTTAGATAGAGTTTACTGATCCTGATTGTTTCTTTTTTTCTGCGTCTTCGGGAACAGGATAGTAGGAAACATAGTCTCCATAATAGTACGCATAACTGCTAGTCTGCATATGTACTTTGTTCAATACCACTCCGAGGATCTTTGCCCGAGCGTAATCTAAGCGTGCACGGGTTTCTTTGACTATATACCGCGGAGTCTTCTGACTATTGATAACCAAAATTACTCCATCCATCATAGTGGCAAGGAGGACCGCGTCACTGACTGGCATCACTGGCGGAGAGTCAATTAAAATGTAGTCGTATTGCTCTTGTAGAGCAGTAAGGATTTCCTGCATTTTCCTGGATCCGAGCAACTCTGCGGGGTCCGGAGGAATAGAGCCGCTACTGAGAAAAAAGAGATGTTGGGTCAGTGTGGGCTGGATCAATTCATGCAGGTTCCTTTGTCCGGTAAGGATTTCGGTCAGACCAAGGCGGTTGCGTGTACCTAAAAGTTTGTGACAATTCGCGTTGCGTAGATCGGCGTCGATCACTAATACGCGAGCCCCCATCTGAGCTAAGACAATGGCCGTGTTGAGCACGGTTACCGTTTTTCCTTCCCCTGGCGTTCCGCTAGCGAAAAGAAGGGTTTTTGGTGGAGTATTCGCTCGTGAGAGAAGAAGGGAGGTGCGCACAGTACGATACGCCTCAAGGATTACGGCAAACGGATAGGGAGAAAGACTCAGGTCTTTTGTGGAGACATGATTGTTGGGAATTCCTGGGGCGATTAAAGCTAAGGACCGGGAAGAACGACGGCGTCTTGGCTTATTGGGGAGATTTTTGTCGTCTTCGACTTTGGCAGAACGGCGTCTAGGTTTGAGTGTTCCACTAGCATTTCTGTTCATGATGCCCGGGAGGTCATGCGGTGGAACTAAACTAAGGAAATCAGGAACGACACCGAGATTGGGCAGCTGAAAGTGTAGCTTGACTTCTTCTGGAGTCTTCACGGTATTATCGAGATATTCCAGGAACACCGTAAGGCTCAGCCCCCCCATCAAGCCGAGCAGCGCCCCTAGCAGCAGACTCAAAGTTTTCTTGGGCTTGGAAGGTTTAAGAGGCGGAACTGCTTTGTCGATGATCGTAATGTTCGAGGAGCGAAATTGGGTCATGATGCCAATCTCTTTGATCCGTTGTAACACACTGTCATACAACTGCCGATTAGTGTCGACTTCCCGGGATAAAATCGCGTACTCTACCGAGGCATCCTTGAGCTTCAACGCAGCCGACTTCTGTTCTGTCATTTTCTCGCGCAGTTTGTTTTCTTTCGCTTCCATGGCGAGATACGCTGATTCAATGCCCCCTACGACTTTACGAACTTCCTGGCTCAGTCTTTTGCGCGTCTCCTCAACCTGGGCCTTCAGTTGGTCTAGACGCGGAAACCCCGGCTTGAATTGGGCGGAGAGCGAAGCGTAATCCCCCTCAAGTTTCGTGAGTTCCCCCTTGAGGGTTTGGATTAGGGTACTATTAAGGACCGCAGGCAGTGCATCATAATCCCGCTTGCGGATGAGCCGCACTTGTGCCTCGAGAGCAATCCGCTCCGCCTCGGCCTCAGTCAACAGCTTATTCAAATCAACCAACCGGTCTACGACCACATTTTCTCTGTCATCGAGAGAAATAATTCCCTTCTGTTGGCGATACCGATTTAAGGTCGCCTCAGACTTCTCCACCCGTTTCTTGAGCTCAACGAGTTTCCCTTCAAGAAACTGGCGTACATCTTCAGTCGCTTGGGTGCGCAACTCTAACCCTTGACGAATAAAAGCTTCCGCGTGCGCATTGGCAATCTGAGCAGACAGCTCAGGGTCGGAGGTTTCAAAAGCGACTTCGACAAGGCGCGTACGCGAGACTGGGTCAATAGTAAGTCGTTTTTGATACTCGCGAACTACCACAGGATTGACGCCCCAGGGATACGTAGGTTTCGTCCCCTTCGTCTCTTTGTCGGTTGTAGCGATCTGCCCAAGCCAGCTTGTGACCGTGGCCCACAGTGAAGTTATCAACCCTGCGTCCGGTGGCTGCGCGAACTGGTCATGATTCTCCAGGCTCTGCTCTACTATCACTCGGGCTGCGAGTCTCCGACTCTTGAGGATTTCGTACTGCGTTCGATAAAAATCGTACTCGTCTGGGCCAACTGGTTGTGAAGCCAGTACTTCCCCAACATCGAGGGCTTGCGGTGCTTGCCGTTCGATCAATAAGGTGGCTTTCGCTGTATAGACTGGGGGCATCGAGAATACGATCAGCGCGGCCATGAGAATGGCGCCTCCCGCACACGCCAGAATCAACCACAGCCGCCTTTTGATTATGAGCCAATAGTTCTGCAAATGAATGTTCGCATCTCCACTCAGCGGCCTCGAGAAACTTTGTTGGTCCTCGCGGGAAGGAAAGGACGGTTGCTGCCGTAAGTAAGGAGAGAGTTCTTTCATAACTTTTCTACGAAGGGTTAGCGCTTTTTCCCAAACAATAGCCACTCACCTCATACGACAATCTGAACGTCAAAGATTGTCGAGGAGGAGAATGCGCTTGAGCAACCCATCTGATCAGTAATATAAACCCGCATGGAACACAGTGGTTACAAAATGGTAGAAACTGTACGGAACCAGCTTCGCCGTGGAAGAAGACACTTCAATAACGTCTCCTTCTTGAACAGCAATATCTTTACTGTCCCCGTGCTTAATTTTCTCCAGGTCAACCAATAACGAAATCTTTTCCCCGTTTTTTCCTGTCCGAATCAGTTGTACTGCATGGGTATCCCCAGCGAAGTGTGGGCCTCCCGCGGCATTTATCGCGCCCAGGACGGTCAACCCTGGAGTAATTTTGTAGGAAGCTGGTTTTGCCACCCACCCCGCAACCAGGACTTCTCCACTGCCGGAAACCATAATGACGTCCCCAGGACGCGCGGGCATAGAAAGATAAACTTGACTGCCTCCTTTTGTCATATTCTGAAGATCAATAACCAAAGGATCTGCGCCTTTCATCATAGCGTTCAGATTCCCACTTTCGAGTCGCGCAGGCAGAATAGACGCCACGCCTGCGACATTGTGCCGTCCTACCACCTCAGCAGGAATCAAGTTAATACGTGGCGCAGCATCTGCCTTCATGCCTCCAGCTAGCGAGAGCATATCGAGAATCGTGTCAGCCCCACTCGCTAACGTGTAAAGTCCCGGTTTTTCTACGGCGCCGATCACTGCCACTTGCCGGCTGCGATATTCTCGTACAAAGAGATTGATTTGCGGATTGTACATGTATTTTTCCAGCCTGTTGTAGATCTCTACCTGGAGCTCTTTTTCGGTGAGACCACTGGCTTGAATGATACCGGCAAAGGGAAGCGCGATCGTTCCTTCACCAGAGACTCGCAGCGAAAGGTCCTTCAGCTCGTCAACAGCTGCGACATTTACCTCCAACAAATCGCCGGGGCCAATCGGGTAGTCAACACTCCCATGTTGCTGCATCCTTGTTTGCCAAAGACGGGCAAGACGGTCTCGATCGGCAAACCCTTCTTTCTCGATCGTCGCCAACACTGCGGGATCAACAGACGGAGTCGTAGAGCTTACGGGCCGCGTAGAGACAACAGAGGCGTCGTGCATTTGCTCTAGCGAAACTTTGGGAGGCTGTGAGGCACAACCCATCAAAAAAATAAATAAAAAAAGAGAAATTAAACTCATAAACGGCACTATAAAGATGAATTATATGAATCCTTGATAGTACGGTTACGTTATATTACAGAATATTAATGAGACTATAATGTTACAGAAGTATTTCTTTTTTATGACAACTTTCTCAGAAAATATCTGAGCAAGAATTTGTCGTTCGGTTCGATCATTTCGATCATTTCGGAGAGACTACACCCTATAAATGTGTTCTTCTTGCACTGGAGCAATCGGTAGAGTGGGAGAACTTACCCGCTTTTTTCTTCCGTACTCTTAAATATTTTGTCAGTTGAGTCGCAGCCCCGCTTATCCGTCTTCGATCTATAGATAATCATAAGGCCAGATCTTGTATTCTGGCGAAAAAATCTGGCTCTGTCCTCGTTATAATCTGCTGCGGTCAATAAGAGAAACATGTTTTTCGGTACAAAGCATAGCTCCGCCGTGTCCGAATCTCTTCCAGTCTATGGTGAGACTCTTCTCTCTGCTCGTGAATTCTTCTGAGCAGCGCGGGAACAGTACTTTTAAGGATAGATACGCAACCTGCTTAGTCTGACCTACAAGGAAGGTGCGATAAAGAAGGTAAGAACGCTCATATTAAAACCACAAAGTCTTTTCCCTTGCAAGCAGGGAACACGGATTAATTCTACCAGTGGGGTCACATTTTTCTGTCACAGTTCCACCACCAGAAAACTTGGGCTGCCTCATAGAAGCACAACTCCTGCCTCTACACCTACCTCTGTAGAGTGTCGGGACCGCGACACAACAAGGCCCGGGAGAAAAAAAGGGAAACATGGGACCGGTCTCCGACAGTGAAGGCACGTTGCTCTCTATTGCGGAAAACTGGCGACAATAGCGCCTGCCTAATCGCAAAATGCAGGAGAGGTACTAAGCCCCGGTGAACCGAGGCCTCGCATCAAGGCGATGGGTCAGTTCGTCTAAATTTCCGGGTCAGTGCGAGAATCCTTCGATTCGTTCGGACACTCGGCAATTCATTAGGCAAGGCCAGGTTGCTGGCCACACGCCGGAATCCAGGAGCGGAACGGCATTCTCGCCTGCATGAGAAAGACGACCCGTCTCGGCTGACATGCCCAGTGCGGAACACCTGGAGGGCTTGCCATAACGACTCCTTCTTTCCCAGCAGACGGAGTACTAGAGTTTTCCCGCGTCGCGAAACTCTTGCACGTTTGACTCCCTAACAATAACGCCGTCACTATACAATTCCGCAATCTGGGCAGGCGAATAGCCAAGACGATTTTGCAAGATTTCGTCATTGTGCTCACCAAAGAATGGAGCACGGAAGGGAATCTCTACCTGCGCATTCGAAATATGAAAAGGGGACTTGGCAACCGGAGTCGAGCCAAGAATGGGATGTGGGACATCTTGAAACAGTTCCCGGAACTGCAGTTGTGGATGTCCAGCGGCACCAGGAATATCGAGTACTGGAGCAACTGGGATGCGAGCCTCGCGGAGCAAGTGGAGCGGCGTTTCGTCGTCGTTGAACGTCTGCAACCAATCTTCAATGTATTTACGTACTTCCGGGCGGCGCGCACAACGAGCAACTTGTGTTGCATAGCGCTCATCAGTCGCTAGGTGTGACATGCCCATTGCCCGCACTAACGGTGACCACTGATGTTCAGCAACCGCGAAGGCGATGTATCCTCTCTTGGCTTTATATACACCATACGGGCAGATATTAAAGAAGTCACCACCAAAGCGGTGTGGACGAATCTCCCCATGACTCATCAGATACAGTGGGAAGTTAATGTAATCAAGGTAGACGAGGGACTCAAGTTGTGACACATCGATATATTGCCCCTCACCGGTAAAGGTGCGAGAGAACAGCGCGGCACAGATTGCTAATGCCCCATGAATACCTGCGTTAGGATCGCCAAAATAATTCCCCACATACTCCGGTGGACCATCGGGCTCACCGGTCATCGCCATCACTCCGCTTTGCGCCTGAGCGATGATGTCAAAGCTAGTGAACTTTGCGAACGGTCCATCTTGCCCGTACCCTGAGACCGAACACATAATGAGCTGCGGGTTTACCTTCTTCAGCGATTCGTAGTCGAGCCCATACTTGGCCATGACCCCAGGGCTGTAGTTCTCCACGGCAACGTCGGCTTGGCGGACCAGTTCCCTCACGATCTCCAGTGCTTTGGGCTTTTGGAAATCCACTCCAACACTTTTCTTGCCGGCACTCGCTGCCAAAAAGAAACCGCTGATCCCTGGGGGCACGAGGTGAATCTTGCGACCAAGGTCCCCGTCTGGAGCCCGCTCAATCTTCACCACATCTGCACCAAGATCGGCCAGAAGCCGGGTTGCCGAAGGTCCAGCAAGATATTGCGTAAAATCGATGACTTTTACGCCGGCGAGCAGTTTCCGTTTCCCATTTTTTTCCTGTGCCATGCATCCTCCTTTTTTAAGGAGGAATTGTGGCGTATCTCGTTCCGCTCTGCAATCCGCAATATATGCATTGACAGCCCCGGACTTTATCCTACCATGCGGGTAACTCTTCAGGAGGATGCGCATGACTCTACTACGTCACTATTGGACACTCAGGCTTCTGTTCGTCGGCTCGCTCATCCTTACCGCGCCAGCAGTAAGCTCCGCGACGGTTTTTGGCTGGACAGAAGAAGAAGGAGTCCGCCATTTCACGAATGACCCTGAGGCGGTGCCCGAAGCGCATCGTCCTTCGGTTCAACAATTCACCTCGAAACTGGCCGCAAAACCGTCAACGACAGATATGCCGTCGCCGTCGCCGGTTCTTCCAGGACTGCCTGCATATAACGCCTACGAACGTGGCTTGGAACACGGACTTGAGCTTGCTGAACGTCAGGTGGCACTTGCAAGTGAGATGGCCCGATCAATCCTCCAGGCCGCGCCACCAGTTCCTCCTCCACCAATGATTATCATTCAACAACAACCGGCGCCGATCATTCGCTATGTTGACCGTGAACCTGGCTGGTCACCATACTACGGGTTCCTTGCTCCTTACACCTCTCTGTATTGGGGCGGGTATTACCCCAGTAGTTATCCCTATGGTTTTCGTTCAGGGCGATTGATTCCCCATTCGCATTTTTTTCCCGGAACACGAGGCGGCCACCGCGGCCTGTTCTTCCCCTATGGTCACTTCTCGCACCAGGGATTCCTCTTTGGCCATGGGTTCGTGTCGCGTTAGTTGGCAACAGTCAGAGACACCACGTAACGCCACTAGACAAAGGGTAAAGCGTTGGTGAAGACCGAGGAATACGGCTAAAGACTGAAGGGAGGACTTGAAGCCTGGAATCGTACGTTTTCTCTTTCGTGGTGTTGTCATGGGGTCTAGGGTAAGCATAGCAAACGAACCCTTGGTTCTCGAGCAAGCATAGGGAGTGTCTCCTGGTCTGTTTCCCTCTTCCACCGGTTCCCCTTTTCGCTTATTCTTGTCTGTTGTGGAGTTACTTGTTCGGCTTTTTTTTCTCTCGTTACTATTCCTAATCATAACCTCGTGCTCGGTTCCGCCTGACCGTACTCCTGCCCCGCTCTCGACCGATGTTGCATCGTTGTATGCCCCCCATGGTGAGCCCGGCGAGTGGTGGAACCCATGGAATCCACAGAAAAAGCGCTGGACGACAATTTTTCGCTGGTGGTTCTCGCGTAGCTCCTATACTGGCGACTGGCGGAATCCACCCGTTGTCGCACAGGTGACAAACGATGGGGGGTCGTTTGCCACACCAGAAAATTCTGCGTCAGTGACCTGGGTGGGTCACTCTACGTTTGTCGTCCATGACGACGCCGACGTTTTTCTCACCGATCCACAGTTCAACACCCGCGCTTTGCTTCCGAAACGCTATCATCCTCCCGGTGTGCCGATCTCTTCGATTCCGGCTTCCGCTTTCGCCGTGGTCTCCCATGACCATTATGATCACCTTGATGCGTACACTGTCGAAACACTCCCTCCCTCGGTCACCTGGTTCATCCCAATAGGGTTAGGCGAGTGGTTTCATAAGCGCGGACGGCGCTCCGTCGTCGAACTCGACTGGTGGCAAACTGCTCAGCACGGGCGGTGGCAGGTTACCTGCGTTCCCTCACAACATTGGTCAAAACGGATCGAGCATGCGCAGAATTCGACCCTTTGGTGCGCATGGGTGATTTCTTCCGGTGAACGAACCTACTTCTTTGCCGGAGATACCGGGTATTTTCATGGCTTCAAAGAAATTGGCAAACGCTTTGGGCCAATCGATGTCGCGATGCTGCCGATTGGCGCGTATCAACCACGCTGGGTCATGCGCTATTCACACATGAACCCAGCTGAAGCGTACCAGGCGTTTCTCGATCTCGGTGCGCGGTGGATGCTGCCTTGTCATTGGGGCACTTTCAAGCTGACTGATGAGCCAATTGACGAACCACCACGCGAATTACGTCGCGTGGTACAAAAAGTCAGCGGGAGCTTTAGTCCTATCCGCGTGCTGGCCGTGGGAGAACGGTGGGAAATTCCCGACAACGAATCCCTCGTTCCGCCCCCCTAACCCCCACTTACGCAAACGTCTCAATTGCCTTGCGCACGGCTTGGATATACGTCTGATTGCCAACCGGTACAGGCGTGATAATCGGCAGTTGCACCCCAGCTTCACGGAACGCAGCCAGTTGTTCTTTGCAGCGGGAGGGTGGGCCAATCAACGAAAGTTCGTCCGCCATACGGTCAGACACCCCTTGCCCATTGCCTTCCGCGAGCGCTGCGGCTTCTTGTACGAAGCCACTATTATGAAACAGTTTGTTATAAAACGGCAGGCCGCCATAAAAAGCCAGGTTCTTCTTAGCCGCCTCTTTGGCCGCATTCACATCATCGCTGATGCACGCTGGGAGACCGGTCGTGATATCAACCTCCGACACTTTCCGTCCGGCCTTCGCCGCACCACGTTCGAGGGCGTTTTGAATTTTTGGCATACGGTTCTTCGGGAATAAGTAGAGCATCACTCCATCGGTCAGTTCCGCAGCTAATTCGACCGTGCCGAGAGCCAAAGCAGCGATGTAGATTGGCACGCGATGGGTGGCGGCCTGCGGCTGAACTGGCGAATTTGGATACCCTTTGCCCATGGTAATCCCGCGCACCGTGTTAATATAGGCACGAAAGAAGTTGCGCGCGTTTTCCATTTTTTCCTGCAGGACCCCCTCAACAATGGGACGATGGCTGACCCCAAGGCCGAGAATCAAGCGGCCTTTCGAGGCGTCATCAATAGCAACCGCCGTTTCGGCACATAAGGCCGGGTGTCGCAAATAAATGTTAGCGATCCAGGTACCAACTTTGATCTTTGACGTTGCCTGCGCCATGAGCATACAATTCGATAGCGAATCATTCATAAATTCCGGCGAGAAAATCGCTTCGATCCCAGCTGATTCTGCCTCTCGTGCGAGTTGTTGTAATTCCGCAAAAGACAATCCGTTAAAATTCGCTGCAACCAGTCCTAAGCGTGCCATAATGATACCCTCCTTATGCTCTGCTCTTCCTGTTTTGCTAAAGTTGTTCGCTTTTAGCAATTCGCTCGTAGCCACAAAAGGCCTACAGGAGAAAGTTCGGATTCTCTTGAGGAAAGGACACGGTGGTCGGATACGGTCATTGCGAGGAGCCACAGGCGACGAAGCAATCTAATTTTGGGGCAGAGATTACTTCGCTGCGCTCGCCATGACAGCAATTTCCTCGGTTCATGCGGTTGTCTTTCAGCCTTCAGCCGATCGTCTGTTTCTTGCTTTTTCCCCCGAGTTTCGCTAGCACCACTGGCTATGCTTGCTACTGTCCTTTCCGGTGCCCTGGTTGGAATCGATGGTCTGTTAGTCGAAGTCGAGGTCGATGTGGCCTTTGGACTGCCACAGTTTACTACTGTCGGCTTGCCCGAAGGTGCGGTGCGAGAGAGTAAAGATCGGGTCCGCTCGGCAATCAAGAACTCTGGCTATGAGTTTCCTCCTCGAAGAATCACGGTAAACCTCGCTCCCGCTGACCTCAAAAAAGAGGGAGCAGCGTACGACCTGCCCATCGCCTTAGGTATTCTTGCGGCTGAAGGTACGCTAGCGAAAACCCACCTGGCCGCGTACGCGTTGCTTGGTGAATTATCACTTGATGGGCGGGTGAAACCGGTGCATGGCGCCCTTCCACTCGCGGTCATGGCACGCGAGAAAGGGCTAAAAGGGTTGGTTGTCCCCGTTGAAAATGCCGCGGAAGCTGCTGTGGTAGATGGAGTTGAGGTGATCGGAGTGACCACGTTAAGTGAAGCGTTTCTTTTTCTTGCCGATGAACAGCCGCTTGCTCCAACACAGGTTGATCTCCAGGCAGTCTTTGCCGCACATTCCCACTATGACGTCGATTTTAATGACGTCAAAGGACAAGAACATGTCAAACGCGCCCTCGAAGTCGCGGCGGCCGGTGGCCACAACATTCTCTTGGTTGGCCCGCCTGGCGCCGGGAAAACCATGCTCGCACGCCGGTTACCCACGATCTTGCCAGACATGACGCTGGCAGAGTCGATTGACGCGACCAAGGTGCACAGCGTTGCTGGGTTGATGGATGGACAAGCCTTAATTGCCACTCGCCCATTCCGGGCTCCACATCACACGATCTCTGATGCTGGCATGATCGGTGGAGGCGCAGTGCCCAAACCAGGGGAAGTCTCGCTGGCGCATCATGGGGTCTTATTCCTCGATGAGCTGCCTGAGTTTCGCAAGAATGTTCTTGAAGTTCTTCGCCAACCGTTGGAAGATGCCAAGGTCACGATCTCGCGGGCGCTCGGCTCGATCACCTACCCGGCAAGCATTATGCTTGTCTGTGCCATGAATCCTTGTCTATGTGGCTTCTTAGGAGATTCTCAGCACGAATGTACGTGTGCACCGCAACAGGTACAACGCTATCGCGCCAAAATTTCCGGCCCCCTGCTTGATCGCATCGATATCCAATTGGAAGTCCCAGCGGTCAAATACAAACAGTTGAGCCAGAACACTCCAGGTGAAGATTCGGCAGCAATCCGTACACGGGTCAACCAGACCCGGAAAGTACAATTGCAACGGTTTGCCGGGCGCACGCTCTTTTGTAATGCTCAGATGACTAGTCGCGATATTCGCAAATTTTGCCAACTTGACGCGATAGGCGAAAAACTCCTGGAAAGCGCCATGTCACGCCTCGGCTTGAGCGCACGTGCATATACCCGTATTCTCAAGGTCGCACGCACCATTGCTGACTTGGCGGGAGAAGAACACGTGAAAGGACCGCATCTGGCTGAAGCTATTCAATATCGCGCATTAGATCGAAAATAGAGTGTATGACCATTTATCTGATTATTACAGGCTGTTTATTACTCGCGGCTGGGCTGATGGGGGTTATCCTCTCGTTCGGCTTACTTGAAAAGATTATCTGTGGCGGAGTCATGCTCATCGGAGTTGGACTTGGCATCGTTGGCTTGCAAGTCAGCAATATCAAAAAAGACTAGGGACATCACCGTGCAGACAGCTGACGCTTCGACTTTGGGCTTTGTACGTGTCGCGGCGGCTTCTCCACTTCTCCGTGTCGCCGATTGCCACTACAATACGCAACACATTCTTCAGCTCATAGAACACTCACAGCAAGAAGAGGTGACGCTGCTAGTCTTCCCTGAATTGAGCCTGACGGGCTATACGTGTGGCGATTTATTCCAGCAGTCTACCCTGCAAGAATCTGCCCGACGTGCATTGCAAAAGATCGTCGAACTCAGCTCAACGCTGTTCGCTGGCGTGATCGTTATCGGTCTACCGTTGGCGGTTCGTGGACAACTTTTCAACTGTGCTGCAGTCATAGCGCAAGGGACGATTCTCGGTCTGGTGCCGAAATCGTTTCTCCCGACGTACAAAGAGTTTTATGAACGCCGCTGGTTTGCCCCAGCGAGAGCGGCCTCGATAACCGAGGTCAGACTCTTCGGTACCTCCGTCCCGTTTGGCAGCGATCTGTTGTTTACGGCAGCTGACTGGGACAATTTCACTCTCGGGGTTGAGGTTTGCGAAGATCTCTGGGTACCGCAGCCGCCCAGCTCTCAACAAGCCGTGGCTGGGGCAACCATTCTCGTCAATCCTTCCGCCAGCAATGAACGTATCGGCAAAGCCGCGTATCGTCGCCAGCTCGTTGTCAGCCAGTCGGCCCGTTGCATTGCTGCCTATGTATATGCCGCCAGTAGTGTATGCGAATCGACAACTGACGTCGTCTTTAGTGGGCACTGTCTGATTGCTGAAAATGGGGTCCTACTCGCAGAATCCCGCCGCTTTGCGCAGGACGATATTCTGACGATAGTGGACATTGATCTCGCTCATTTACAAAACGACCGGATGCAGATGGGGAGTTTCGGCGATACCGCTACTTGTCAACCTGTCACCCTACCGTCGCGGCGTGTGACTTTCCCGCTGAAGATAAAACCTGCGCCGCCGCAACTACAACGCGAGATCGTGGCGCACCCCTTTGTCCCACAGGGAGAACAGGACCTCCGCGAACGTTGCGAGGAAATTTTCCGTATCCAGGTTGCTGGCTTGGGAAAACGCCTCCTCCATCTCCACAAACCTCCAGTTACCATCGGTGTCTCCGGAGGCCTCGACTCAACCCTCGCCTTGCTCGTCGCGTGTCGGACGGCAGACTGGATTCAGATGGAGCGCTCACAGATTTACGCCCTGACGATGCCAGGCTTCGGCACTACCACCCGAACAAGAAACAATGCAACGGCTTTGATGCAACAACTTGGTGTCACTACTCGCACGGTCGATATTCGTCAACTGTGCTTAGAAGAGTTACGCGCACTCGGGCATACGCCTTTTGATATTTCACTTGACCACCTGAGTGTTGACGAGTTCAGTGAAAAGCTCCGTCACCTACCGAAATCTGCCCGCCAGGATCTTGTTTTTGAGAATGTGCAGGCACGGATGCGCACAAGTCTGCTCATGAATACGGCATTTGTCATTGGCACCGGCGACCTCTCTGAATTGGCATTAGGCTGGGCAACGTACAACGCCGACCACATGAGCATGTACAATCCGAATGTCAGTATCCCCAAGACCCTGGTAAAGTTCCTGGTTTCCTGGGCCGCAGACAATGAATTCAGCGGTGCCGTACGAGACACATTACGTGATATTGTTGCGACCACAATTTCTCCAGAGCTGTTACCACTCGATCAGGCAGGGAATGTCGTGCAAGCGACTGAAGATGTCATTGGCCCGTATGAGTTGCATGATTTCTTTCTCTTCCACTTTCTGCGTTATGGATCGTCGCCGCGGAAAATCCTCTATCTCGCCAGCCATGCACACTTTGATCAGGTCTATTCGCCCCAAGAGATTCAGCAGTGGCTCACTATTTTCCTCAAGCGTTTTTTTGCCAATCAGTTCAAACGTTCCTGTTTGCCCGATGGACCCAAAGTTGGCTCCGTCAGTCTCTCGCCGCGCGGCGATTGGCGTATGCCAAGTGATGCACAGGTCACCATATGGCTAAAAGAGCTAGACGAGGCAAACGTTCAATCATTGAATGATTGACTCATTGACGCTTGCATCATTAGGAAGGTTACAGATCGGTATCCGTCATCCCCCTGCCCGTAAGAAGGTCAACGTCAGACGGCGCATAAACGCGTTTTCATCCTCAGTACTCACACCAGTAAACGTCATAGTTACCAAGGTCCGATGAAAGAAAATAGGCGAGCTGAAGGGACTCTGGCGCGCAGGGAGTGCGCGGGCAATTAACCGTAGCGTTCCTGAGGGAAGTGTCGCCTGGAATTGCACCGTGTCATTAATTGTGGCGTGCGTATATAGATACGCCGCCTGTGCAAGCAATTTCTCTAGCCCGGCGACAACCTCGTCATGGGCGAAACCGAGGTTCCACTCGACTGTTTTCTCTGTTTGCTCGTGCATTGTTCCTCGCCTTGACCCTCTTTCCCTGCTTCGTTAGTGTTCGCTCCAGAAGAAACAGATACGCAATTCTTTGCCGTTGTACTAGTGTAAGCAGTGAAGGAGGAGTATTCATGCCGCGCGCATCGGCGGCTCTCGCCCCAGTTAAAGCATTTTTCCGGGTCGTTACCTCGGCAGAAGCACGTGCTCAATTAGCCGCGTTCGCTCCCAAGACACGGGTGGAAACCGTACCAGTCGTTGAGGCGTACCACCGCGTGTTAGCCAAAGCCTTAACCGCACCGGTTGATCTGCCCCATTTTCACCGGACTAACATGGATGGTTATGCGGTACGCGCCCAGGATACTTTCGGTGCTTCCCCAAGCCTCCCCGTGTACCTCAAACTTGTGGGAACAGTGGAAATGGGCATGTCTGTCAAGCGACCCCTCAAAAAGGGCGAAACCATGCGTATTGCCACCGGCGGAATGTTGCCCTCTGGCGCAGACTCCATGGTGATGGTTGAGTACACCGAAGAAATGGGGGATGGGACCATTGAAGTGCATCGGAGCACCTCGCCGTGGGAAAACATCCTGCGCATCGGGGAAGACATCAAAAAGGGAGCCTCAGTGTTCTCGGCTGGTCGACGGTTACGAGCGCATGATATCGGCGCTTTGACCGGCGTAGGGATCACAACGGTACCGGTCTACCGCCATCCCGTTGTCGCTTTGATTTCCACTGGGGATGAGATCGTACCGCCAAATAAAACTCCGAAACCTGGTGAGGTTCGGAACATCAATCAATACTCCTTACGTGCTATGATAGGCGAAGCAGGCGGGGAACCGCTCGACCTTGGTGTCGTGAAAGACGATCGTGTGGCGTTCGAGAAAGCCATGTCCCAGGCACTGAAAAAAGCTGATGTCGTCATGATTTCTGGCGGTAGTTCAGTTGGCACCAAAGACATGACGGTAGACGTGATCTGCTCATTCCCACGTTCAGAAGTCTTCTTCCATGGTATTTCAATCGCGCCAGGGAAGCCGACGATTTTTGCCAAAGCCGCCGGTAAACCAGTGATGGGACTTCCAGGACACCCAGTCTCGGCGTTGGTGGTCTTTGCCCTGTTTGGTGCACCACTGATTCGCATGTTGGGTGGAGAACCGGCGACCACAGCGTTTACTCCTCTACGGACGACTCGCGCAAAACTCACACAAAATGTGGCCTCCGCACCAGGGCGCGAAGATTATGTTCGGGTCATCTTAGAAAAAGAAAATGGAGTTGCCCTCGCCCGACCTCTGCCCGGCAAATCCGGTGCGGTCTTCAGTCTCGTGCAGGCTGACGGCATGGTTTGCCTTCCACATGATGAGGAAGGCAAAGAGGCAGGCGAAGACGTAGAAGTCATTTTATTTTAGTGGACTGTACGCTGGATAATTATGCATGACCATCACACTGCTGAACACAAATCGACTCAGGCCGAACGCAAGCGGTATCTCAAAAAGAAACCGCTGAACGAAGCGCTGGCTACCTTTCTTGCGGCAGTCACTCCTCCACACCGCACAGAGAGGGTTGCAGTTGAAGAGACCCTGCACCGCACCACGGCGGAGCCAATCTTTGCCCTGCTCTCGGCGCCTCATTATCATGGTGCCGCTATGGATGGTATCGCAGTGCGGGCTGAAGATACCTTTGGTGCGAGCGAGTTTTCTGCGGTCACCCTCGCGGTCGCCGGTAGTAAAAAACTCAAACTGAAAACCAATGGTACCCGTCCGATTTTTCAATATGTCGATACTGGGAATCCGCTCCCGGCATGGGCGAATGCAGTCGTGATGATTGAGCGCGTGTTCAAAAAAAATGATCAAGAAGTAGAGATCCGTGACGCAGCCACCCCCTGGCAACACGTCCGTTTAGTGGGAGAAGATATTGTTGCTACCGAGCCCTTGCTGCCACGGGGTCACAAGCTACGCCCTTACGATATCGGTGCGCTGCTGGCCGCCGGGCATACCAAGATCGGGGTCGTCGCCAAACCCACCGTCGGTATCATTCCGACGGGCTCAGAGTTGATTGAACCTGGCAACACACCAGAGCCTGGACGCATCATTGAATTTAATTCTCGTGTCGCTGCAGCCTTTGTCGAAGAATGGGGTGGTCAGCCACGACGACTCCCACGCGCAGTTGATGATCTTCCGACTATTACCAAAGCGCTGACCAAAGCGGTCAAAGCACACGACATCGTTGTGATCATCGCTGGCTCGTCAGCAGGCGAACATGATTTCACCGTGCGTGCCTTGGAATCGCTCGGCAAGGTCTTGGTGCACGGTATTGATGTCATGCCAGGGAAACCAGCAATTCTCGCCGTCATTGACGGCAAACCAGTGATTGGGCTGCCAGGCTATCCGGTGTCAGCGGTGGTGATCTGCCAGCAGATCCTGCGTCCACTGACTGCCTACTTCCTCGGCAGGACAGCTGAGGAGCCGCCGAAGGTCAAAGCATTCGTACCCCGCAAGATTCCGTCGCGCCTTGGGCTCGAAGAGTTTGTGCGTGTAAGTCTCGGCAGGGTTGGCGACCGCGTGATCGTTAATCCGCTTGGTCGTGGTGCTGGTGTCATTACTACAATGGTCAAAGCTGATGGAGTATTACGCATTCCTTCACTCGATGAGGGGCTCAATGCTGGACAAGAAGTAGACGTGGAACTACTGCGACCAGCGGAAGAAATTGGCAACACGATTCTATTCACCGGCAGCAACGACCTCACCATTGGTGTCCTTGACGACCAACTCCGTGCGCAGTGTCCAGGGTTACGCATCTCTGCCAGCAGTATCGGTTCGTTGGGGGGATTGCTTGCGCTCAAGCGGGGGGAAGCGCACATTGTCGGGACGCATCTACTCGATCCGGCCACCGGCGTGTACAACCTTCCGGATCTCAAGAGACAGCAATTAGGCACGTCGAAAGTCGTGCTGATGAACCTGGTGATTCGTGAGCAGGGCCTTATCGTTCCCAAAGGCAACCCAAAAAAGATTAAAGGGATTAAGGACCTCGTGCGTCCGGATGTGACTTTTATCAATCGCCAACCAGGCGCAGGCACGCGGGTGTTGCTTGACTACAAGCTCGCCAAGCTGAAACTGAAACCGCAGCAGGTACGTGGCTACGACCGCGAAGAAGTGACACACATGGCAGTAGCTGTCGCTGTCGCCAGCGGCTTAGCGGACACTGGCCTCGGGATCAAATCTGCCGCCAAGGCACTCGGGTTAGACTTCGTCCCAGTCGAACGAGAGGACTATGATCTCGTATTTCTTAAGGAATTCTTCGCTAACGACATGGGGCAAAAGCTGGCCAGCGTCATTCGCTCGGATGCATTCAAACATGCGGTCGAGCAGCTTGACGGGTACGATACAGCAAAGACGGGAACCATTAAGAAAGCGTAAAATCGTAAGCGATCAGCCGTCAGCCTTCACAAGCAACAAAGAGAAGAGCACCGAGTGGTCCGCCGCAGAGATTTTGACTGGCAGAGATTGCTTCGTCGCGTTGCTCCTCACAATGACCTCCCGTTCCGTCATGGCGAGCGGAGCGAAGCAATCTCAGTGCGCCCCTGACTCCCCACCTGTCAAAACTTTTGTGACTATCCACTAACCGGAGTTTTTCATTCCAGAAATTGAACCACGGTCTCTGCGTTGTCCTGTTCGGCTGCGGACTGAAAGCCGATAGCTGACTGCTTACCGACCAGAATGACAGGCAACCACCCATGTGTGATTGTCCTCTCTTGCCTAGCATGCTAGATCACGAAAGAGAAAATTCGAACGTAGGATTACCGAGAATCCTACGGGGAGGGCGTTATGCAAGGCGCAACTGTTCTGCGAGTGAATCTCAGTACGGGTCAGATCCGTAAAGAGGCAGTTCCCGAACAAACCATCAAAGATTTCATTGGCGGCCGTGGAGTAGGCAGCAAGCTCCTCATGGACAACATGGATCCGAAGATCGATGCTTTTGATCCGGGCAATCCGTTGATTTTTGCTACCGGTCCGGTGACTGGGACATATGCGCCGACCGGCGGACGTTACATGGTGATTACCAAATCGCCGCTCACCGGGGCGATCGCTTGTTCGAACTCTGGAGGATACTGGGGCCCAGCATTGCGCTATGCTGGCTATGAGTATCTCCTGCTTGAAGGCAAAGCCAGGGAGCCAGTTTATCTCTACATTCACGATGACAAGGTCGAGATCCGCAGCGCTAAGCATCTCTGGGGCAAAATCGTTGACGACACGGAAAACCTGATCCGTGAGGAGACCCATCCGGAAGTTCGTGTCGCATCGATTGGCCAGGGAGGTGAAAACCTTGCTCGCACAGCCTGTGTCATGAATGATAAAGGGCGTGCTGCCGGACGCTCTGGTGTTGGTGCGGTCATGGGTTCGAAGAACCTGAAAGCCGTTGCGGTTCGCGGAACCAAGGGCTTAAAAATTGCTAACCCCACAGCGTTTACCGAAGCCGTGTTAAAAGGTCGCGACAAACTAGTGAAAGGTCCAACCACCGCTGGGCTGACCATGCTAGGAACCGCCGGAACGGTGTCCTACATGAATATGGTTGGTATGCTGCCGACCAACAATTTCCAGATGGGGGTCTTCAGCGGCGCAGCAGCAGTTGATGGGCCGGTTGTGAAAAAAGATTTCATGACACGTAACCGTGGCTGCCATAGCTGCATGATTCATTGTGGACGGGTAACGAAGGTCACGGGCCATGGCCAGTTCGACGGCAGAGGTGAAGGACCGGAATACGAGACGATCTACGGTGTCGGTACCATCTGCGGCGTCGACAACCTTGCCGCGGTCATTAAAGCCAACTATCTGTGTAACGAATACGGATTAGATACCCTCGAGGCGGGCATTGCCATTGGTACAGCAATCGAGTTGGCCGAGAAAGGGTATATTCCTGAAAGCGACATTGGCTTTCCGTTAAAGTTCGGTGATGCCGAGGCAATGGTCAAGCTGCTTGAAGCCCAAGCCTTCCGTAAAGGCCCGATTGGTCACTGGCTGGCTGAAGGCGGGTATCGTTTGGCGGAGCACTACGGACATCCTGAACTTTTCATGGGCTCGAAAAAGCAGGGCTTTGCGGCCTATGACCCGCGTGGCTCGATCGGCATGGGACTCGCCTACGCAACCTCGAACCGCGGCGCGTGCCATCTGCGCGGGTATACTATTTCGCTTGAGCACTTCGGCAATCCCATCAAGCTGGACCCGTTTACGACCAAAGATAAACCATACTGGCTCACCATTCTGCAAAACACCACCTCATTTGTTGATGCCTCGGGGATTTGTCTGTTTTCTACTTTCGACATGAACCCAGGGGAAGACGTGACAGCGATGGTCAGTGAGTCGTTGGGGTACAACGTCGGCGGTCCGGAGGACATGCTGAAGGTTGGCGAGCGCATTTGGACTCTTGAACGACTGTTCAACAACGCAGCGGGCCTCACCCGTGTGGATGACAGCTTACCGCCACGTATTACCAGCGAGCCGTTGACCGAAGGACCAAGCAAAGGCCATGTCGTTGATCTGCCGCCGATGCTGGATGAGTACTATCAGATCCGTGGCTGGGATAACCAGGGACGACCCACCACCGATAAATTGCGGGAATTAGGCCTTGCGTAGAGGAGGAGGGAATATGAAACAGATTGTTGTTCATCAAGAGAAATGTACTGCCTGTCGTGAATGTGAATTAGCCTGTTCATTTTCCCATGAGGGAGCGTTCCTCCCCGCGCTCTCGCGTATCCGCGTAGCCGACTTCTACGAGGAACAATTCTACCAACCAATGGTGTGCGTGCATTGTGCGGATGCACCCTGCGCAGCGGTCTGTCCTACTGTGGCGATTCAACGACAAGCTGATGGACAGATCAAGGTTATCGACGACCGCTGCATTGGCTGCAAGATGTGTCTGCTTGCGTGTCCATTTGGCGTGATGAATTTCTCGCCGGAGAAAGGTGTGGCCCAGAACTGTGATCTCTGTGATGGGGACCCGCAATGCGTACAGTTTTGTACACCTGGAGCACTGGAGTTTGCTGATGTTGTCACAGCCTCGGCTCCCGCGAAACAAAAAGCGGCGGCGGCATTAGGCTTGCCGCAGGCATGAGACGGAAAACGTAATGCGTAAAACGTGAAATTACGTCGGGGAGAAGCTATGGCAACGAAATATGTTCTTATTGGCAACAGTGCAGCCTCGTTAGCGGCAATTGATTTCATTCGGAAATCTGACAAGCAAGGTGAGATCACTCTCATCAACCGTGAGGAAGGTCCTGCCTATTCACGTGTTGCTTTGCCGTATTATGTGGCAGGCGAGATGACGCTCGACGACCTCTTGATTCGCCACAACCCTGACTACAGCAAAGTCGGTGTCACCCTGGTTGAAAAGGAGAATGTGGCAGCGATCAATCCAGCGGCAAAAGAGGTCGCCTTAGAAAGCGGCAAGAAGGTCACCTATGACAAGCTTTTGATCGCCACTGGGTCGGAAACGATCGTTCCGCCAATTCAGGGGTTAACGAACGTCCCGCATCACTATTTGTGGACTCTGGAGGACGCGATCGGCATGAAAAAAGCCGCAGAGAAGGCAAAGACTGCCTTCGTGATTGGTGGAGGCTTCATCGGTATGCTCGCTGCCGAAGCGCTGCGCAAGTTAAAAAACAAACTGACCATCGACGAAAAGGCACCAATCCTCTTACCACAGTTGCTTGATGAGGGTGGAGGTAAACTGTTTCTGCAAGCTGTACGGGACGACGGTGTCACCGTACGGACAGACTCTTTGGTGTCAGCGGTGGCACAGACGAGCGGTGGCATTGAAGTCACCTTGAAGGACGGCACTGCCTTTGCCGTTGACATGGCAGTTGTGGCAACCGGTGTCCGCCCTAATGTTCGTTGTGTGCAAAATAGTGGGATATCCGTGAACAAAGGGATCTTGGTGAACGAATATCTCCAGACCAATTACCCTGACGTCTACGCAGCTGGAGATGTTGCTGAAACGAGAGACTTTTTGTCAGATGGTCGTTCGATTTACGCTATCTGGCCAACGGCAATCGATCAAGGTCGAGCGGCAGGTGCGAACATGGCGGGCAAGCAGTTCTCTTATCCTGGCAGCCTGGGGATGAACGTCGTCGAGTTGTTTAACGTGACGTTGGCCCAACTTGGCCGCTTCCGCGAAGGTCCCGGAGACGAAGTAAAAATGTTGTCCAAGGGCGACGATAACTTGTATCGGAAGATTGTCGTCGATAAGAGTGGCACGCTGGTCGGCGCGGTGTATGTCGGCAACGAGACTGGCGTGGCCGAGATGGGGGTCATTCATAGCGCCATCAAACGGCGCGAGAAATGGCAGGGGTTCAAAGATGGCCGCCCGCCCCAGTTTACTTATGGCGCGGTTATGCATAATGTTCCGCAGTATTAGTCATGGCAGAGACAGTCACTATTTCTGTTAAATTGTTCGCGACTTTGAAGAAGTATCTTCCGCCAGGCAGCGAAGAAGGTACTTCTCTCACCTTGCCTGTCGGTTCAACCGTCCTCGATGTTATTGATGCGCTGAAGATTCCGCACGAGCATGCGACGATGTTGGTTGCAGGAGACACGTACATCGAGAAAAATGCCCCACTCACCGACGGGCTTCAGTTGAGCATTTTTCCACCGCTGGCGGGCGGAGCAGATGGCGATTCCACCATATCAACGCGCACGGCTGGCTGCCTGAGGGCATTCACGACTGCACGCTAGAAGAAGCAGCGGAACAGTTTGGCGCGTTTCAGCGCAGCGACCGGTGACCTCAGTTGTGGGAGAGGTTTATCAATTTTGTACGCGAAGCGAAATCATGCAGTCTAATAGAGGCAGTTTGGTAGACGGCAGTTTTGTCACTACCGAACCTGTCCCGAATGATATTGACCTGATTCTCGTGGTGTCCGGAAGCCATGATTTTTCAGTAGAGTTCAAACCAAACGAATACAACCTCCTATCCAAGCGGCGGGTCCACCAGCGTTTTGGCTTTGATCTCTTGGTTGCACGGGCAGACTCGGAGGAATACCATCGCTACGTCGGTTTCTTTCAACAAGTCCGGTTGCACCAGGACGGAAGAAGGGCATACTGAGAATACGGCTATGATCACTACCGACGCACAACTACAACAGGCCATCGAGTAGATTCAAGAACTCTGTCGCGCCATCGAGAGCTTACGAGTAGACATCTTGCCTAAGAATCCGAGGAACTTTGCTATTATGGCTGAGGGGCCAGTAGACGAGATTCGCAAACTCCAGGCAGACATTGACGCCTACATCAACCGTCTGGAGGTAGTAGACGCAACAGCATGAGTACGGATTTCACGATCATGGCGTTTGCAGAGCAGCTTGGACGAATCATCGAACAGATGGGACGGATGCAGCGTATCCTGGAATCCTACCGTAACGAGATTCTGTGTCAGAATCTCCGAAACTTCGCGCTGCTGGCCGCAGGCAGATTGACGAATATCTTCAGCATGTAGAGGCTATTTCAATTCCCGCCAGCTCGTGCCTTAGCAACAGGAAGAGATTGTACTCTCCGTGGCGCGCGTCGCCGTGTCCCTTATGTTTGCTTGTACGGCCAAAGGCTGCCTCCACGCGACGTTCCACCTCTGCACGCTCGATCCCAACAAATTTCTTCTCTCTATACTTGGGAACGCCGTTCCTTGTCCACTAGAAAATGGACTGAAGCGAGTTGTTCATGGGTAATTGTGGAACCTATCGTAGACAATTTCTCAAGATCCGGGAAATCAACGTTATTAAGCCAAAGGACAGAAATTCATATTTGGCATGAAGAATCATCGATTCCTATGGGACCTTCATTTGTCTGTTCAAGAAATAGGTAAAGTACTTCGATGTGGAGGTCGTGCTATTTTTATTATTGGGCGTCGATCAGTCGGAGAATGGCAACTAAAACTTGATCGTTTCCTTATCAGTGTGTTTGCACAATGTCACTTTCGTCTAGAAGGATTGTACAAACGGCGGATTGAAGGGAAAACAACACCTCCAGTGATAAACAAACTAGGACACAGGGGCCCAAAGGGAGAAACGCATAGTCGAGTTCCCACCATTCGCGAAGAATACATCCTAACATTCCGGCGTCTTTGACTACTCTGTTGACTTGCCTTTCCCTTTTGCCTTCCAGACTAAGCCCCGTGTGTATTTAGACCGGATATACAACCTTCCCACTGTCTCGCAAGTCATACCCTTGCATCGTTCGCGCTCGGGTTTTGAATTCCTCAGAATTCAACGTCTCCAGGAGCGACTGCACCGGCTTGGTAAAGTAGTGATCCTTTGACACGATAAGATCAAACCGCTCCTCGATGACAGGATGAAACGCGAGACCCAACACGCGTGCGACAGACTCGGCAGCAACGCCGACGTCGGCTTGACCGTTGAGGACATGCAACCCAACCTCCCAGTGGGTCCACACCTCGTCATTGTACCCTCTAATTTGGCTTGCTTTGACTTTCGCCTCTCGCAGTTGCTGGTCAATCAGCCAGCGAATTCCCGATCCTTGCTGACGATTGACGAAGCGAAGGGTTCGCTGCCGCAGGGCGGTGAATGAGTCCACCGCTGGCCCCTCAACTCGGTGCAATAATCCAACCCGGCGGTGCCATAATGTCACGGCGACCACCGCATCAAGCGAGAGATACTGGGCAAGAAAAGGGATGTTGTACTCACCAGTGTCTGGATCTCGCAAATGGGCTAGCGCTACATGTGCGGTACCTTGTTTGAGCGCCTCTAGGCCACCAAAGCTCCCTAAGTTCGTCGTATAGATCAGATACCCTGAAGCGTGACGACGCGCACACTCGAACAACGAATCAAGGAGCAAGTCGTCACTGCCAGCGACGAGCAAGCCACGGTCAAGACCGAACCGCTCTGTCATCGCCCGGGGCCGGGCGGCATCAAGCGTTTTTGCCTGGGCACTCCGCTGCACCCACTCTTCGACGAGACTTTGAGGAAACAACCATTTCCCTGTCACCCGGGTACAGGGAATTTTGCCATTCCGCACCAACCGATAGACCTGCTTTTCATTGATCTGTAGATATGAGGCTACTTGGCGAGTATTGAGTAAGATTTCAGACATACGTTTTCCTTGGGAGAAAATACTAACTTACAATAACTAATATAGACACAAAAACTGTAAAAGTCTCCCTTTTCATTGACCACGAAAAAATTCCATGCTACCCACCTTTGCGCAAGGAGGAACGATGATGGTGTGGCTCGTGGCTTTACTCGTCGCACTCGTGGGGAGTCCGGCAGTTGCTCAGCAAACGTCTTTGATTGATCTGCTCACAGCCAAAGGCATTCTTACTGCAAGCGAGGCTCAACAACTACAGAGCACTGGCGGTGTAGGCACACATCAACAGCAGGCGCTTATTCAGTTGCTGCAACAGAAAGGCGTTCTCAGCGAGAGCGACATTGCCCAGCTGCGTCCATCCCGAGGGGTACCTTCTGCGTCAACACACGTCGCTCAACCCTCTCCGGTTCCTGCAGCAGATTTCAGCGATCGCCTAACGCGTTTGGAAGACGAGGTCAATAGAAAACCCGCGTTGACTGCCGGCTATGACAATGGATTTTTCGTCCGCTCAGCCGACGGTAATTTTTCGCTACGAGTCGGTGGACGGGCCACCTTGCACGGTCTCTATCAGCAAGAAGACACAGCTCAGAACGATTCGCTGTTTATGGACCGTGTCCGTTTTTTTATGGATGGGGTGCTGTATAAATATATTCAGTACAAAGTGGAGACCGATTTTACCAGCAGCTCTGGGTTACGGGATGCCTATCTCAATTTTGCTTACGACCCGCGGGCGAACGTGCAAATCGGACAATACAAGGTCCCATTTAGCTACGAAGCCCTCCTGTCAAAGCGCTATCTCGATTTAGTCGAACGGTCAGCGATCAGTCTCAATGCAGTCTCGCCAAGTCGCGACATCGGTCTTATGCTACATGGGAAACTCAGTGGCGGACTCTTAGCCTACCAGCTCGCAGTGTTGAACGGCAGCGGACAAAACAGCAAAGATAACAACAGTGCGAAAGATATCGCCGCTCGGTTTGTTCTTAGCCCCTTCGTGGCTGACAAAAACTCACCGCTCCAGAGCCTCAATGTGGGTGGCGCTGTAACCTTTGGCCATCAACCCAAGAGTAAAGGGATCGGCGGGGTAACCCCCACTGGTTTTGAGTTTTTCAAACCCGTTGACGTGCGGGGCGACCGCCTGCGCGTCGATGGTCATATCGCGTGGGCCCACGGTCCGTTCTCGCTAACCGGGGAATACCTGTACACATCTGAGGAACGGCAACGGTTAGGGAAGAGCGGCGAAGACTTGTCTGACTTTGTCACTATGGGGGGGTACATTGGCGGCACCTGGCTCCTGACTGGGGAAAAAAAAGTGATGAACAAACCAAATCGACCCGCCCATATTTTCTTGGACCCACTGGGCCAAATGGATGGGTGGGGTGCGTGGGAAGTCGCGGCTCGTTATGAGTATTTCACGCTCGATGACGCAGCAGACGGCAAACCTGGGGCATTGAAACGCAATCGCTTTGATGCTGCCCGTATTGGCTTGAACTGGTATCTCAACGCCAATACCCGTATCTCGCTTGAGTATCTCTATTCGCTCTTTGATGATGCCTACCGCTCGCCTCGCTTCGGGCATCATTCGGTCAATTCCATCCTGACCAGAGTACAGGTGGAATTCTAATCGTTCGGGCGATACACACGACACGTACGAGCAACGTGGAGGAAAGTGAATGAAAAAGCAGAGTCTCTCTTTTCTTTTTATCGTTATACTGGCCTTTTCCCCCTGGGCTCACGCTCAGGAGGAAGTCATCCTCGCCACGACGACCAGTGTACAGGACACTGGGTTACTCGACGTGATTGTCCCAATCTTTGAGAAAGAAAGCGGCTATCGCTTAAAAGCGGTCGCGGTTGGCACTGGGCAGGCGTTAGCAATGGCGGGAAGAGGAGAAGCTGACGTCATCCTGGCTCATGCCCCGGACGCAGAAAAGAAATATGTCACCGAGGGATCACTGATCCACCGACGATTAGTGATGCACAATACTTTTCTCTTGGCTGGTCCGTCGTCAGATCCAGCAAAAGTGAAGAGCCTGAAAAAAGCCGTTGACGCGTTGAAGAAGATTGTTGAGGCCAAGGCGACCTTCGTTTCTCGCGGTGACGATTCAGGGACTCACAAGCTTGAGAAGAAACTGTGGGGACAGGCAGGAATCACGCCAGCAGGCGACTGGTATCTTGAAAGCGGACAAGGGATGGGCAGAACCTTGAGTATCGCAGGAGAAAAACAAGCCTATACCATTTCCGACCGAGCGACATTCTTGTCTTTTCAGAAAACGACCGACCTTGCCCCCCTCCTCGAGGGCGACCCGGCGTTTCTCAACATCTACCATGTAATGGAAGTGAACCCTGAGCAGTTTCCCAAAGTGAACGCCAAGGGGGGTAAAGCGTTTGCCGATTTTCTCTTGTCAGATACCGTCCAGAACCAACTCAAGACATTCGGCGTGGAAAAGTTCGGCGAACCGCTCTTCTATCCAGACGCCGGCAGGACGGAGGAAGAGTTGCTGGCGCAACAATAGTCGGCATGGATCTCCTTTTTAGCGGGACCAAACAGGCATTCTGGCTCCTCCTCTCTGGTGATCCTGAGGTTTGGCGGATCACCATCTTGTCTTTGCAAATCTCTACGGCTGCGACACTGATTAGCCTCGTGTTGGGGATTCCTCTCGGGACTTTTCTTGCCCTCCGACAATTCCCTGGACGACGGTTCGTTATTAGCCTGGTCAACTCTGGCATGAGTCTCCCACCGGTCGTCGTAGGACTCTTCGTCACTATTTTTCTCTGGCGCAACGGACCGCTGGGGTTCTTTCGCTTGCTCTACACACCAACAGCGATGGTCATTGCGCAAGTGATCATTGCCGCTCCTATTGTCACAGGTCTGACCCTCGCAGCTATACAACAGCTTAATCCTAAGCTGCGACTGCAAATCCTGGCCTTAGGTGCCTCGCGGATACAACTCGTATGGCTCCTCCTCCGTGAGGCGCGACTACCGCTCTTAGCTGCAGTCATGGCTGGGTTCGGAGGGGTGATTTCTGAGATCGGCGCCTCGATGATGGTCGGGGGCAATCTGCTCGGACATACTCGGGTACTGACAACCGCAACGGTCATGGAGACCGGCAAAGGCAACTTTGATATTGCCATTGCCCTCAGCGTCATTCTGCTCTTGCTCATCTTCGGCGTGAATGCAATCCTTACCTACACACAGCAACGCCAACGGCCACTCTAGAACACAGGGGGAAATAGCGAAATGGCGAAAAGAGAAAAGGGGGAAATAGGCTGAAGTCTATAGGCTGTAAAGAGCAGGACGCGGAAGGGGTAAGAGGGAAATGGGGCAATGGATAAAGGGTAAATGGATAAAGGAACATCCTTAAACACCTCCCCACTTCTTGAAGTAGATAATCTTCGTGTTGAAGTTGAGAACCGAACGCTGCTTGAGGTTCCCTCGTTAACCCTGCAGCGAGGTGAGATTCTCGCGCTGATTGGTCCTAATGGGGCCGGCAAGAGTACATTGCTGCAAACGCTCTCCTGTTTACGCGCCCCGGTTGCCGGGACCTTACGCTTTGATGGGCAAACGATCGATTTGCATGCACCATCGCTGGCCTTCCGTCGCCGTCTGGCGGTGGTTTTTCAGGAGCCCTTACTGTTCGATGCCACGGTCAACGAGAACGTTGCCAGTGGACTAAAACTGCGGAAACTTGACAAAAAAATTATCCGTGAACGGGTAGCACGGTGGCTTGCACTGTTAGGAATTCATCACCTTGCCCAACGCCAAGCCCGAACGCTCTCCGGTGGGGAAGCGCAACGCACCAGCCTTGCACGGGCGTTTGTCCTTGAGCCCGACCTGTTGTTGCTCGATGAACCGTTTTCTGCGCTCGATGCCATGACACGGGAAACCTTAACCGAGACTTTTCATCGTCTGCAGCGCCAGACACAGGTGACAACGCTCTTTGTGACGCATGATCGCATTGAGGCACTACGCTTAGGCGACCAGATTGCTGTCATGCAGCAAGGAACCATAGCGCAATTGGGTTCTCCAGAAGAAGTGTTTAGTCAGCCAGTTAACGAAACCGTTGCCAGTTTTGTTGGTATCGAAACAATCTTACGCGGGGCAATCGCCTCACAAACGAACGGGTTTGCCGAGGTCCGCATCAGCTCAGGCCCGGCATTGGCTGCGTCGACATCTCTGCCAGTCGGAACGACAGTAACCGTCTGCATTCGTCCTGAAGAAGTTACCCTTTTCGCTCCTTCGGTGCACGCTGTGCCCGAATTTCAACAACCCTCCAGCGCTCGCAACCACTTTCCTGGCCAGGTCACCAGAATTTTACCCTGGGGGGTCGCGTTCAAAGTGCATCTCGATTGTGGTTTCCCTCTCGTGACATTCGTCACCCGACCATCACTGGAGATTCTCGATCTCCAGGTCGGACAAGCGGTAATTGCGACTTTCAAGGCAACAGCTGTGCATGTAATTGCAGAGTAGAAATGAAGGCATAGCGCGTTCATTCTGACGGAGGGAGCGCCCTCAGGAATGCGCGGCTTTTTTCTTCTTTCCTTTGCGTTTTGCTGGTGTCAGTAATGAGACGTAGCTGATGCCATCTCGATTATCCGTCGTGGTTGGGAGCTTCGCCGAACGCCATGCCGGGAACCCATCGGACATAATACACACGTTTGTATATCCAGCCTCGGCGAGTTTCTGCGCTGCTTGGGTGGCACGGGTATCGGCAGCACCTCCAGCTATGAGCGGCGCGTCCTTCTCATAGAGCGACTGCGCAACCTCTAAGAAGCTGGCATTGGCAATCGTCTCTTTCGTCGTGGGATGATAGAACTCGATCGGGATGTTGACGACTTTTCCACGCGGATGCCCAGTGGCAAACTCGGTAACGGTACGTACGTCAATGTAGACGGCGGAAGAATTTGAAGACAAGGCGTCTTGTACTTCTTGGGGGGTCAGAACTTTTTGGCTCATATACGCATGCTCCTCTCATCGGGATACGTGTTATGCCCCCGGCCCAAACTCTCGCACAAACGGCGGAATGATCCGGCATCGCTCGCGCCCTGCCGCTACCGGTTGATCAGTCAGAGTATACAGCACTCCGGGTTGTCCGGCAGTAAGATTATCCTGCTTGACTTGCTCCTGGTGGAAATGGAGAATTTTGCCAGTTGGGGCCAGTGCGAAAATACACTCGAGCACTTTGCGTGCAGGGAGTTGCCCTAAGGATGGATGCGACAAGATTTCCTGTTGCGGCACTCTACGTCCCTCCTTTACCGTTGTCTTGATACCATAGATTCTGGATAATAATGGCTCCTTTTCATACGCTGCTTTTTCTTGACAGGCAACTATAAAGAGGATTAGCCTAGGGGAATTCCAAAGGAGGGCAGGAAACATGCTAGATGCGCCCCAAAAAGAACTGACCACTGGTCAGCAATGGTTCAATGCCGGGGAAGATATTCCCAATGTGGACAAAAAGCTCTTCGCACTACAGAATCTCTGCACTGACTGCAAAGTCTGCGAGGTTGCGTGCTCGCTCATTCATTCACCCGAGGGAGAACTGAACCCTGTCTATTCTCGCATCAAAATCGAACATAACCCGCAAGTAACAACGCGGGTCAACAAAGATGGGTTTGGGTTTGTGACCGCGATTTGTCATCACTGCGGGAACCCGCCGCCGTGCGCGGAAGTTTGTCCGACCGATGCCTTTTATTATGATCCGGTGACCCTGGCTGCGATCATCGATCAAAGCAAGTGTATCCAGTGTATGGAATGTGTGCCGGCCTGTCCCTTCGATGTCGTCTTCGTTGCTCCCACTGGCGAAGTCTTGAAATGTGACCTCTGCGGTGGCGAACCGGCGTGCGTCAAGGCCTGCTCCACTCGTCCCGATAATCTCAACCAAGGAAAACAATACTCCCGTCTCCCTGTCCTGTTCTATGAGAACAAGAAGGACTATAACGCAATTATTCGAAAACCAATCGAAGGCCATAAAGAACTTGGACTTGGCGATGCCATGTTAGCCGGGAAAGTCAGCACAGCTGCGTAAAACGTAGGATACGAGGCAAAACAACTCGAAAGCAAACAGCAAAAGAGGGGAGCCATCATGCAAGGGAAATTATTGCGAGTGCATCTGACCACTGGCGAAATTCGGACTGAGATACTGCCACATTCGTTATTTGAACGGTGGGTGGGGGGTTCAGGGATTAACGACTGGATTTTGTGGGAACACTTCCAACGCCATGACATTATGAGTGATCCACGCGGACCGGACAATATCTTCATTTTTGGTGTTGGTCCGCTGGCCGGAGTTGGCTCGGGTATTGGTGTCAAGGGTCGCATTACTTTTAAGAGTCCAGAATATGGCCACTTTGCCGACTCAGCCGGAGGCGGCAAATTTCCCTACATGGTGCGCTTCTCTGGCTATGACTACATTGCCATTACCGGCAAGGCCCCCAAACCCGTCTACCTCCATATTTGTAATGAAGAAGTGACGATTTGTGATGCCAGTCATCTGTGGGGGAAGAACACCTCTGAGACCCACACCGCCCTGCGACAGGAGCTAGGAGATTATCCGTCCGACGTGCACACGCTAACGATCGGCCCAGGCGGCGAGAACCTGGTGGGAATGTCCGGGGTCGTGTCCGATGGCTGGCGCATCTATGCCCGTGGTGGAGGTGGCTGTGTTATGGGGTCCAAGAATCTGAAAGCCATCGCCGTACAGGGTAACCGCGGGATTAAGATTCACGACCCGCAGGGACTCCAACGCTGGGCAGATGGCTTTCGTCAGAAACTCGACAGCAATGAAGCTGGCTACGGATTCAAGCGACGCGGCACCCTCGGTGCGGTTGAGATGTATCAGCGGATCGGTGGGAACTTCTGGCGCAATAACCAAGGCGTTCTCTTTCGGGGAGACGAAGTCCGTTCCGACAACTGGGTCAAAAAGTTTCATAAATACTCTGAAGTCTGTTCAGCCGATTGCTATGTTGCCTGCGATGGGCGCTATAAGATCGAAGGCAACGAATCTCCACAAGCTGCACGTTATGTCGGCGAGGAGTTTCGTCATCCCGAATACCTAACAACTGCCAGCGGAGCGGGAGCGTTAGACCTGCGCGATTGGGCTGATGTGGCCCACTGGGGAAAAATCACTAACGATCATGGCCTAGACAATCAGGACTTGAGTTGCTCGATCAGCTTCGTTCAGGAGCTGGCCCAACGCGAGCTGATCACCCCGAGAGACATCGAAGAACTCTTCGGCAAGCCCTTAACGCTAGAGTGGGGGAAGATTGAAGAGATCGAAGAGATCATTGAGGGGATTGCCCATCAAACGACTCTCTTTGGCCAGCTGTTCCGTGATGGCGTGTACTATGGAGCTTTGAACCTCTCAAAGAAGAAGGGTGAGAACTTCATGAAATACGCCATGTACGGGAAGGGAGGCGCTAGCTTTACCGAAGAGTTGCGCGCGTTCCCCACGTGGATGAACAATATGGCCGTGGCGTCGCGCGGGGCCGACCACCTTAAAGGGATTGGACTGATCGAAAAATTTCAGCGGAAGGATCTGTCCAAAGCTTACTTTGGCCGGCTCGAAGCCGCAGACCTGAGTACCCCCTTCCTCAAAGGAGCCTGCACCTACATCATCGAAAACCAAGTCGCCCTGATTAATTCTTATGGCGTCTGTATTTTCCACTGGCTCCTAGACGTGCTGGGTTACGCGCCGGAAAGTTACTACGGAGAAGCCTACACAACGGTGACGGGCATAGACAAACCCAAAGAGGAGCGGATGAAAGACGGAGAACGCATCTGTAACCTGGAGAAGGCGTTCAACTCCCGGCTCGGGATGCGGCGTGAGCACGACACCATTTGTGAACGCTGGATGTATGAGCCTTGTCCCGAAGGTCCGTGGAAAGGACGTGTTGCAGCCGACACCTTCGACACCGTCCTCGATGAATATTACGAGTGGCGTGGTTGGGATAAAGAGTCAGGACTGCAAACGCGGAGCAGACTCGAAGATCTCGGACTAGAGGATGTCGCAGAAGTGTTGGCGAAAGAAAACGTCCTGATCAATGACGGCAGCAAACGGACGGTCAGTGTCGGTGGGCAAGCGACGGTAGCAGAAAAGACCGCGAAGTAAGAAATAACGTGGTGCGTGATACGTTTTGCGTAAGGAGGTTAGGGAACATTTCAGCGTATTCCGTATCACGAACCACGGAATACGCCGCGGTGTCTCGGTAGGAGCACCACAAAGGAGTTACACATGATCACTGTTCGCGCAGAGTACACCGCACGTTTTCGTGAGATCACCAAGGTCACAGAAGAAACCTTCCAACTGCAGCAACCGCTGGTTTCCGAACTCGCTCAGAAGTTAACAACCAAGTATGGTCCGTTGATGGAAGCGCTGTTGATTGATCCAGAAACCAACGATCTGAATAACAAAGGAACGCTCTTTCTCGACTCCAAAGGACGCCGCATCAGTATCGATGACACTCTGGAGGATGGAGAGGTGATTGCCTTCATGGTTGGCATTGCTGGTGGAGTGTAGCAGGTCAGTCTTGCGGAGGTGCTGCAACCCCCTTGCACAGATTCTTTTTTTCCTCGCCTGGTATGCGACCACTAGTCCATTAAGTCTTGGCGTGGCTGCGGAACCAAAGTTTATCGCTATTGCCCTCGGTACCTCGGGCGGACTCACCGAATCTAACCTGACCGCATACCTGCTGGCACCAGCCGGCAGTACCGACTTTGTCGCACTGGACGCAGGAACCCTGCTGACCGGTCTCGAACAGGCCAATCGTCAAGGAAGCCTCTCCCTCATCCCGGCTCCACCAGATTCACTGCTCACCACAGAAGGATACGTCCTCACGCACCATATCAAGGCATATCTGATTTCGCACGCGCATCTCGATCACCTCGCTGGCCTCGTGGCGAACTCACCAGATGACACCAAGAAAAAAATTCTTGGTCTTCCTTCAACAATCGACATATTGCGGGATCACCTCTTCAACGGCAAACTCTGGCCCAATTTCGCCGACGAAGGGTCTGGTTTCCAACTGAAGAAATATCACTTTGTGCGACTCCAGCCAGGAAAAGACCATCCGGTTGACGGCACTCAGCTGGCCGTACGTCCCTTTGCCTTGTGTCACGCGGGTGGCCCGTCAACCGCTTTTCTTCTGCGCACCAACGAGACTTACGCGCTCTATCTCGGGGATACTGGTCCTGATGAAATCGAGAAATGTCACAATCTCCAACAGCTGTGGCAGACTGTTGCCCCGTTGGTGCAACAAAAGAAACTCCGTGGGATCTTTAGTGAAATTTCCTATCCTGACCCGCGTGAGAGCGCTCGTCTCTACGGCCATTTGACTCCTCGATGGCTTATGACGGAGTTGCAGCAATTGGCGCGCATGGTCAATCCACAACAACCAACCACAGCGTTGCGCGACCTCACCGTGATCGTCACCCACATCAAGCCAACGTTCCAGCGAGGGCCTTCGCCTCGTAACCTGATTATTCAGCAGGTCAACGATGGTAATACGTTGGGGATCCGTTTTGTCTTTCCTGAACAGGGGGAACGTATCGACTTTTAGCGGCGGGTGATCATCTCACCTCAGACGAAGTCCAGGGGCAGAGCAAACGGTGACTGCCTGAACATTCGCCAATCGTCCGGGCGTATACAATCGGTTCACCACAGAGTTTGACAGTCCAGATTTGCAGGAGGCGAAAGCATTATAGGAATGCTGAAGCCGAAGCAGACAGTCGTCACATGAGACTATCACTATTCGGGTCTTTTACCTCATTATTGTCAAGCCCGTGAATACGGTGAACACGCGCAGAAATCTTGCACCTGGATGAGGAAGCGGTTGCCAGTCGTTGCTGTCAGCCACAGAGCCTGGCAACCTGCCATACGTCATTTACTCTTCTTACCGCAGTTCGATTGCGCAGCAGCGGAAACGATAACACCTTTATCGCCGTCTGTGATCTGGTCAGCCTTGACTAAGTCCTCCGTCGTCCGGGCAACACACGAAACATACTGGCCTGAGTTCTTCCACGTGCCGCCAGCCAAAGGCCCCGCGCAGGGACAGAACTGCGCGACGGTGCAGCCATCGCTGTTTACCTCTTCTCCTTCAGGGGTCGAAGGACAGCGGTCCGCTGTACCCGGGACACCATCACAATCGGGATCTCCATCCGTATCCTTCGTTACCTGGGTATTGGTAATGTTTCCAGCAGGATCGTATGTGTAAGTGACCAATGTGCACGTATCGTAGACGACACGCGTGACTCTCCCCAATGCGTCGTATTCGTACTGCAAAGTACGAGCCCAGGCATCAGTGTTCAGGTACAACATACCGCAGACGATGAGTGCGGCGACAACAAGGGGCTTCACGCCTGGTGTGTGTCTTTTCATGATGCGTATTCCTCCACGTTCGAACAACAGAGCAGGGTCGGTTCGACGCTCCTGCGGTTATTTGCTTAGGGCTCGAAGGGTCTCAAACCGTGGCACCTCGTCCGCCACGACTCCACCCTCCTGCTTTATGCCGAAGATGATGCCTTTTGCGATAAACTTTGCTGGTTTGGACGCAAGTGTCACTTCGCCGCCGAAATCTATTATCCGTAAAGTCTTCGTGTCAGTAACGTCGCCAAGCACCGACTTAACAAATGAGCCTTCTGGGGCAGCGTTCCCTAACTTGCCCAGCCCGCCGGCGAGCGCGCCACCAGCAGCGCCAAAACCTACGTTGATACCAAAATCAGTGGCGTTGAATTTGTCCTGGGTGTGAAAAACGTGGATATCCAACCCCTGATTCAATGCGTTACCGGCGGCTGCGCCGACCGCCCCAGCCGCGGCCAAGCCGAGAGGGCCGCCGGCAATAGCAAAGGGTTCGAGTCCTCCAGTGATCGCTCCTTCAAGCGCCGCCCCCGCCGTGTGGTAAAAAAGTCCGCCTGGCTTGGCGCTAAGATCACAGCGGAGAGGATCAACTTTACTAATTTTTACCGGCTTTTTCTTCTTCTTTTTTTTGCTGAAAAGCGATTTAACCTTTTTAACTCCCGCCTTGCCAACACTCTTCGTCGCTTTCCACGTTTGCTTTGCAACTTTCGCCACCGTCGTGTTGCACGCCTTCTGGAAATTCGAAGCTATTTGAATGCTGACGCCAATAGTGGCACCTGTGCCCGCGCCTGCGGCAGCCGCAATTAACAGCGGATTGTCCCCTGCCGGGTCAACCAAGTCTATGGGGTTACCATAGACAAACGCGTAGCGGTTGAGTGAGGCCGGCCGCATTAACGAGCCCCGGACCATCGCCTCGGCCTGGGCAAATTGCATGAGCGCGGGCACATACGCCCTCACCCGCATAAAATACAGCCCGTTGCCATCATCAATCACCCCATCGCGGCCGTTGTAGGTGAACGGGTTTGGTGTGGTGCCGTTACGGTTCGTGATGCGGCCATAGGGGTCGTAGGCATAGCGGTCGGTCATCTGCCCCGCCAGATTCGTCAACGCCACCGTGCTGCCTCGGCTATCGAAGTGATAGACCGAGACGCTCCCATTGTTGTCATCTTCGCGGCTAATCAGCCCCAGGCCATAAACGTAACGAACTGTGACATTACCGTTGCAATCGTGCTCTTCCAGGACATTGGCGAAATAGTCCGAGTTGACGTCCCAAACGTAACATGTGGTTTTTTCGGCGACTGTGGCTTCGATGCGCAACCCAGCGGCATCGTACTCGTAGCTATCTCCTCCGGCCCCTCCAACCTGGGTGATCTGGTTGGCCTCGTTGTATGCCAGCGTGGTTGCTGGCCCTGTAATCGCAATCGCCCCGCCGGTCAGGTTGCCATCGGGGTCATGAACAAAGGATTGGCCATTCTCCGTCGCGAGCTGATTCGCTGCATTATAGGTAAATAGTCGATCCACGGATGTCAGTGTTGTCGTCGGCCACAGAGGGAGTTGGACCTGTTCTTTGGTTTTCAGGCCAGCCGCATCGAGAGTGGATTTCGCCCGATAGATGGTGGCGCCATTCGCGGCAGCATCGGTAATGGAGGTGAGCCGTCGGGCCGCGTCGTAGCCATAGTTCACGGTGGAGCCGTCCGGCAGGCGCTTGGTCGTCAGGGAACCCATCGCATCGTAGGTGTAGGTGGTGACCCTGTTCGCCCAGTCCCGAACTTCAACCAGGCGATTGAGGGCATCGTAGCGATAGTGGACGGCCTTGCCGTCGCTGTAGGTCAGTTTGACCATATTCCCGCCGGCGTCATATTCGTACTGAATGGTCTTGCCAAACTCATCCGTCCGGCTAGTGATGTCATCATTCGCGTCATAGGTAAGCGACGTCGTCGTACTCCCGTTGCGGATGAGCTGTATCAGATTCCCGGCTGGATCCCAAACATGGTCGACGGTGGTATTGTCAGACCAGGTCGTTTTCTGGCGCCGACCTGCGTCGTCGTATTGAAACAACATCTTCTCACCCTGAGCGTTAGTCAGGGATTCTAATAGACCACGACTATTAAACTCGTTCTTCACCTTATTTCCCAGCGGGTCGGTTTCCTCAGTGATGCGCCCCAGGGCGTCGTAATCAAAACTGGTGGTGTTGCCGTTCGGATCCGTCACACTCGTCCGGTTTCCCGCGAGGTCGTAGGTTGCCGTCGTCTCTCCACCGAGGGCGTCGGTGGTCTGCGTCAACTCGCTGCGGGCAGACCACTGAAAGCTGGTCTGTCGCCCGGCGGGGTTAGTGACGACGATCGGTCTGTCTTCTGCGTCATACTCATAGGTCCGGACAAAACCCAGCGGGTCGGTGACACTGGCAATCTCGCCGGTGGGCGTATACGTATAGCGAGTAGTGGCGCCATCTGGGTCCCTCTCTGACAGGAGTAAGCCCCGTGGGTCATAGGTAAAGTTGCCCACCTCTCCCAACGGCGTGGTATACGAGACCGCGCGCCCAGCCGTATCGTAGCCAAATTGGTAGGTGTGGTTATTGGCGTCCGTGATTGAGGTGTTACGGCCCAGCCCGTCATAGGCAAAACGTACGGTGAAGCCGAGCGGATCGGTCACCGCAGCCAAATCGCCTGCGGCAGTATAGGTCTGGGTTGTGGTATGCCCATTTTCGTCCGTGCTGCTGGCGACCAAACCGCGGATGCCACTTTGGGTATAGATGAAGCTGGCGGTACGCCCCAGCGGGTCGGTTGCGCGTATCAGATTATCGTTGGCGTCATAGACGAGCGTTGCTGTTTTACCGGCGGGATCCGTTACCGACGCCACGTTATCGTTGCCATCGTAGGTGAAGATCACCGTATTATTCAACGCATCAGTGATGGTCAGCAGATTCCCTCTGGCATCGTAGGTTTTTTGCGCAACATCTCCCAACGGTACATTTGCCACAGGGCCCTGCGTCCTGATGTCATTGCCGTCCGCGTCATACTCGAATAACCACTCTACGCCCCTGAGGTCAATCCACGAGCTGAGGCGATCCGCCGCATCGAACTCCCGATCCTCGACGTCCCCCAAACGGTTGGTGAGTGTAGCAGCAGTGGGATTGGTGGAGTAGGTAATGAGGCTGTCCTCGCCTTTTGCATCCAGTTGTTGGGTGACCTTGTCGGAATTATAGGTGTTGGTTACGAACTGCACCCCATCGGCAGCCGCGGTGAGTAAGTTGCCGTTGGCATCGTAGGTAAAGGTTGTCGTGAGGTTCCCCGGTTCGGTGTATGTGACCAGATCACCCGCGCTGTCATAGATAAAACCCACCTGGATCAATCCCGCGTAGTTAACGGTGGTGATCCTGTCATCGGCGTTGTAGGAGAACGTCGCAACCTTGCCGCCCGCGTCCGTCACGGTCGCGAGGTCACCGTTGGAATCGTAGGTGAGCTGGGAGGTGTTCAGGTTGGAATCAACGATCGAGGTGAGCTTGCCGACAGGAGAAAAGTTAAATTTATCTCTCTCCACGGTCGTGTAGGTAAACGACCCATCGCCGTTTCGTACCAGGGTTTCGAACACGCCCGGGTCTTGCGGCGTGAACTGATTGCCTACCTCGTCATAGTAGTCAGCCGCACCGTCCCCGTGTTTGACCCGCCACTCGTCGTTGCCCAGGTTTTCCAAGCGCCAGTTGTAGCTATGAGTCCATTTCCTGCCCAGCGGTGTCACATTCTGCTCACCAGAGTTGTAGTGAACGACGAAGCCGAACGACATCAACGCCCCCGGTCCTCTGATCAGTTCCTGGGCATAGGCATAGGCGCCGGTGGTCAGAACCACCGGATCGCTCACCGTATTCGCGAGGGGCACGCGCAACCCTACGCTGGTGGCATCCGCGCGTGGCTGTGGCGGTGGTGGTGGTGGTGGTGGTGGAACTATCGATCCGGTCAAGGAGCCTTCACTTGTGGTCCGGGAATTTGAGCCGAGGGTTTCTTCTGTCTGAAGGCCAACCGTCCCCCCCGCGTTCGTCAGTGGCTGGAAAGTGTCGAGGCGAAGCGTACGGTTCTCGGACGGACACGGGAAAGTAAACGTGAATTGGATATCTGGGATGGTAGCCTCCGCTGTTGCGGTCGGATTCGTATTCGAATAGGTGCAGTCTTCGAAATCACCATTAGTGACTTCGATGTTCCATACTGTGAGCATGTCCGTGTCGGCGTCATAGGTAAACGAACCGGAGGCCATTCCCCCATCGCCGAATTGGACGCCGCTCAGTGTCCAGGTAACCGGAGCCGCACTAGCAATGGTACAAAACAGTAAAGCGAAAATGACGGTCAGAACCTGAGCAGGTAGTCGTCCGCAGCGCATTATTGTTTCTCCTTTTTCTTCAGGTTCAGGCAAACGTCCGACGGCGCTGTCGCAGCGAGGCCAGAGCTTATATAACTAAAAGTTATTCCATTGAATTCGTCTACGTGGAGTCCAGACCGAACGCCACAATAAAAAAAGTGAGCGTGGGCTCACTCCAGGTCGTCCTGCCCCTGAGAGCCGTGCCGCGGGCAGTGGCAAACCCAGCCTTCATCTCTTTTTGCAATCCCTTTGTCTCGTGTCTCATGGTTCAGGCCCCCCGCTTTCCCCTTCGCCTGTTAAGAGGTTGACTTCAGAGATGAAAAACGCGTTCCCTGTGCTCAGGTATCCTGACAAATGTCAAGGCCAACGTGAACGGCGAGGCGAGTTTTCAGTATCGCTGTCGGAGGTAGCGGTTGGCGACCTGACGGGTCAGCCTGCACCTTGGGAGCCGACAGCATACAAAAGCTCCATGCACTGTCCAAACTGTGGGTTCATGCCAAGCGATTTCGCACCTGTTCTTTTTCTCGCGATCATGCGTCTACGACAGGCAGGCTGCGTCACCAGTCACGCCCTGCGGCATGCCTGTGGGGTTGACGAGGCCGTCTTGGAAGACGTCCGAGAAGAACGTATTCTCACTCAACAAGTCGCTCACGACAAGCACGAAAAGGTGTTGATATAGATAGGCAAAGAGAGAAACAAAAAAACGAGGAAACGAGAAGGAGAACATCATGGCGACAATCGAACTCTACGAAGCAATGAGCACTCTACGGGCAGTGCGACGACTGCGGCCCGACCCCATTCCCGATGACGTACTCCGTCGCGTGTTGCAGGCCGCAACCTGGGCACCAACAGGAGGCAATCGGCAAGCCTGGCGCGTTGTTGTGGTCAAAGATCTGGTCCGCAAACAACGCCTGGGAGAATTATACAAGAAGGTAGCAACCCCCTTCATTCAATCGTACACGGCACGGTTCGCCAATCTTCCTGAGGACGAACGGGTGAAAGGCGAAAAAATGGTGCGGTCGGGGCTTTACCTGGCTGAGCACTTTGGCGAGGCCCCGATCCTGTGTGTCTTTTGTTTCCATCCCGACGGATTGGCCGTGACCGACGCTGAGCTTGATCGTGTCTCGGTTGTGGGTGGGGGATCGATTTATCCGGCGGTGCAGAATCTGCTGCTTGCGTGTCGTGCTGAAGGGTTAGGATGTGTGCTTACAACACTGCTGTGTAAGGCGGAGCCCGAAGTGCGAGAACTCCTGAAGATCCCACAACCGTGGGGCACCGCAGCTGCGGTGCCGATCGGCTATCCCCAATTGCGCGGCCACGGACCGATCTCTCGCCGTTCGGTCGAGGAAATGGCATTTGTTGACACATGGGAGAAATCGTTCGCTTAGGACCTCGGTAGGGCAGGCTCCACTCCCAGCGTTCTGCTACCGTGACTCGCAGTAGCCCTCCATGGCCATGGAGAGGTGACGTTCTATCACCTCTCCATAATCCCTCGTTCCTCCAGACAACCCTAAACCGTCATCGTATGGCCAGCGAATGACGTGAACGTAAACCCACCAAATGGCTCATTGTACACCAGCTTATGGTCACGCAGGACGCCAATCGCAACCTGCTCACCCAACAGTAGTGATTCTGTTCCATCAGAACGCCAGTGCACCCCGGCAATATTCCGGCCAATTGCAATATTCGAGGCCAGCTTGTTGAGTTCTCCACCAACGGTCAGCGCAGGACCACCATAGGGTTGCAACGTATTCCCTGGTCCAACGAAAACGGGATCAGGTATGACCTGATTCTCATCGAAGAGTGCCTTCAGAATCGTCACACAGGCACCCGCAACAGTGGCATGCCCTGCACCATACGCCGGATGTGTCGGGGACCCTTCGGGAAACGCCATTGGCAATAGATATGTTCCATTCTTAGTGTTGGTTCTGGCTGCGGCATCAGAATTGAGCGCCTGAGCATTGACTGGATATGAGGCAACACCTGCCTTCACCTGATGCAATCGTCCAGCATACGCTTCGGGACGGAGTCGCCGATGGACATACCATTTCTGGAACCATACCGCCTTCAGTGCGCGCGTAGCGACCTCGCACAAAAGCGTTGCGATCGCCGGTCCGCCAAACGTACCAAAACCGTCTTGCGTGCGCGACAACACGTACGGGTTTCCTGCGTCCACAGCAGCGCCGATTCCTCCGCCTACCGGCGTTGGCGCATCGGGACCCTGCAAAAGAATCAGCAGGGCATTAAAGTACGCCTGGAAAAGGACATCGATATGGACCCACTGAGAAAGATCCCGACCATTACGAAGGTACACAGGCGTAGGATCAAAATCGCTGGCACTAAATGATCTAGGACACCCGCGTTGGACTGCCAGCCACTCATTGAAATCAGTGACAAAATCGATTCCCGCCAGAGGGGTTTTCAGCTTCTGCTCAAACCCCTGTGCGCCAAACGGAACCGGCTTGACAAGGAACTGAGAAATATATGGCCCGACAACGTCTCCTGGCGTGAGACCACGAAACAGACTTTGTGGGGTAACAACCCCACCAATACGTGGACCCCGAAAATCGTTGAGCGCATTCAATTCCATCGCAGCGTCACTGGCAAGGGGATTTCCCGCATACTCCTCAAACGGTACGTCGCGCAAGAGTGCCATCCAATAATTCTCGACAATTTCTGCGCCAATTTCATCGCTATCAAACTGTGGAGCGGGAGGAATACTTAACAGATGACTATCATACCCCTCCATATCAAAGGCGAGTCCGGCTTGAGGGTTGACAAGCTTCCGCGAGGGAAATCCGCATCCCAACGGCAGGTTTTCAAAACTTGGGGCGTGACCACTGCTCAGTGCCCCTAGGAAGCTCGCATAGACTGCCGGATCAACTTCGCCAAGGTGGTTGTGAGGTAATCCCTTAGTAAAACAGGCAATGCGATTCGGATACAAATCCTCGTCCCCATTGTTAGCGTGGTGGGGAATTGGGGACGTACGGTAAACAGAAGCGGCACGGACGCGTACGTGATACGCTTCTTCACGACGGTCGGTCAGTGGCAATGGACCAATAGCGTTACGTGGCATACTCTTCTCCTCTTCAGATCGTGTAGTGTCGTCTCAGTAGTTGAGTCGATCTTTTCCTACCTAGTAGCACTACGCGGAAGCGCAAGATCTATGCCACAACCAATATTCACTCACTGATTGATCATTTTTTGAGTCTTGCTCCATAGATACCAGGAAATCTTGGAAAACCCGCACAGATGCCAGTGACAACCACCATTGACAGCACGCCCTCCCTTCTTGAAAAAACCCAAAAGGAATCAAACACCTGTGCCTCAGTGTCGCAATTATTTGACAGTTCACGCGGCCCATCGTTAACTCTTCCCGTGTATCGAGCTACCGCACCTTGTAGAGTACGATCGCCATCACATTTGTGGCTGGTCGGATTAGCCCTGCTATCTACAGGATACCCAACAACTTATGCGTCTGCAGGCTGAGTCGCCATTGAGGATGGGTCAGGCAATAACGCACCGCGAGTTGGGTATGATACTCCCGTTTCGGTCCATCCATTGGCTGCAAGAAGAAATGCTGAAAATCGAGGTCAATGAAGTGCTGCGGCTCGGCACCGGCCTGGGGAAAGATAAGTTTCAGTTCGTTCCCAGCCGTAAGCACCAAGTCCGTTCCGGCTTTGGGACTCACACACACCCAATCAATTCCAGGCGGCGGCAACTGAGTACCATTCGTTTCGATCGCCACCTCAAACCCATAGTCGTGTAATTCCGCCACCAGAGGCTCGTTAAGCTGGAGGAGCGGTTCGCCGCCGGTACACACAACGTAGGGTTTTTCTCGAATCCGATCAAAAGCAGCGGCACAACCCGACGGAGGGAAAGGCCAGGCAGTTGCGATAGCCGTTGCGAGTTCAAGCGCAGTCTTGAACTTTCCGCCCCCCTGTCCATCAATGCCAATAAAGTCGGTATCACAAAAAGTACAGAGCGCAGTCGCGCGGTCTTCCTCTCGGCCTGACCACAGATTGCACCCCGCAAAACGACAGAACACCGCGGGGCGACCGGTTTGCGCACCCTCGCCTTGTAGAGTGTAGAAAATTTCTTTGACAGAATACATGGGTAAAGGATTAGGGGTTGAAGATTAGAGAGTGGCTAAAGCCAGGGCTACTAGCGAGGACCATAGGAGCAATCCGAGATAAAGGAGGGAGGGGCCCCAATCCCCAGCCCAACCCCTAAGCCCCACGCTTACTTCTTCGCAGGACCGAGAATGGTTTCCTTGAACACCTTTGCCGCCGTGAAACTGACCTTTTTGCGTGCGGGGATCTTGAGCGGTTCGCCCGTTTGCGGATTGCGCCCTGTCCGTGCCTTCAATTGTCGCAACCGAAAGGTCCCCAGATTAGGAATCTTGAGCTCTTTCTCTTTTTTCACTGTCTTCGTAATGAAGTCTACCAACGAGTCTAACTGCTCATTGGCTTGACGGTTCGAGAGTCCACCCCAGGTCTCGGCTAACTTTTTCACCATTTCAGACTTTGTCATAACACCAACCTCCTTCTCCAAAAGAGTACATTTTCATCGTTTCCACATGAGCCTTTGGTAGGTTTGGTCGTTGTGTGTGTTTCCCCTTAGGCCCACCCCACTTTCCTCTCTGATAGTATCCTTACTTCTTTGTTGCTGCCCTCTTCCTCCTCTTCGTTAGCGCTTGCACCATGCGGTCCTTTACACATCCCTCGAGCAGGTCATACGCAGGGAACAGGCGGGCCCTCCGCCGGGTTCCTTTCATCGGAGTTACCCCACCGTGAGAACAGGCACCTCTTTTACCTCGCGCCCATGGGCTTGTGCCAAGTACAGAGCCCGCGCTTCATCATCGGTGATCACACGTCGCTTGGTTGTTTCGTCGTACATTCTCCACAGACCACCGAGCATCGGATGCCGCCCACGGCGGTAGCTGTATCCCCAATAGAGGAACTCTCGGGTCATGCTGTCACGGGCTTCCCAGTTGAGACCCCGCCCGCCAGCGAACGTCACCAGGTTCTTCACCATGCGCCACGGCGAGTAGAATGTGGTATAGGCATCACGGTACGCTTTGTAGATTTCCTCAGCAGTCATGGTGGGATGGTGGAACACAACGTGATCCGAATCGTACCAGTTGAAATCCCAATCAGAGATATTTTGTTCCTCTACTGCCTTGATGTGATCTTCTGTTCCCGGCAGAGGAGTCACGATAAAAAACGAGGCTAAGTCAACCCCAACATCGATCAGATCCAATGCAGCCTCGCGCCCACTCTCCGGCGTGTCATGAGGAAATCCGATCATATACCCACAGTGCACGGCAATGCCCGCTTGATGCCAGTTACTGACCACACGACGATATTTTTCGAGTACACGATTTTTCGCTTCTGAGAGTTCGAGATTGCGTTCGCGACGTTCAGTGTTCTGGAACTTCGTGGCAGCCATCAAATTCAACGGATTGAACGATTCAAACCCGACAAACGCACAGTACCCCCCTGCGTCTTTCACCAAATCAATGAATCGCCGACTCCGTTGATGTTTACTACTATCAGCTTCTCCAGGGCGCAGGTCTGCATATCCACCAGCGTCAATGTCCACTTGCATCATGAAGTTGACATTGCGCCCTTGGCGTCGCAATTCAGCCATTCCTAACAGCACCGGTTCCCACTGCGGGCTACGGAAAAAGTCATCATCAACCAAAAACAACGTATCGATGCCATGGTAGTCTGCCGCATCACGAATCCAATCGACGGCCGATCGTGGGTCTCGGGCACGCATCGTGCGCCCCATCACATTCTTCACACTGCAGTACGAGCAGGTAAACGGACACCCGCGCGAGGTGTCGAGTGTTGTCATCGTTTCATTAGCAAATTGCTTCAGGTACCGATCATCAATTGCCGGCAATTGTACTTCGGTAATCTCCGGAACCGTGATCTCTCCCGTACCAGTCTTAGCGCGAATGCCTGAGGTCACACTATACTGCGGCTGCAACTCACCACGGAGATAGTCATCAAGGATTTGCACCCACGTATTTTCTGCTTCTCCGACAACCGCCGTGACCCCACATTCATTCAAAAATGCACACGAGTCAGGATAGCCACTGACATGAAAACCACCCATAAGCACAGGAAATCCGGCGGCCACGAACTGCAGCGCCACATCCCGGCCACGGGGATACTGATTCGTCTGGACCCCGGCAAGCCCAATCAGCACTTCGACTCCGTCATTTTCCCCCTTTTCTTTAATTTCCCGAATGGTATCTGCACTGATCGCTCCATCAACGATCTCATCCCACAATACCGTTTCGACAAATACATTCTGTGAGGCACGGAGGCGATTATATTCCTCATTCAAGGCGGCCAACGCCGTTAACGTATTGTTGGGCAACACGCCTTTCCAAAACCGCAACACATACCCATGTTCGTCGTATTTTGACGGCTTAATAAAATAGACTCGCACCGTACGGCAGGGAGTCGCTTCACGGCTGGCGCTACGCACCATCGGCATGGCTGAGGTGCTAAAGTCTGTAAGGGTGTTGGAAACATGGCTCCGGCTCAACCTGGTTAATGTTTTGGCCTCTTGCCACCACCAGCGCCCCCCATTTTTCCCCGCCATTTTTGTATGCGTTTGTATTGTTGCCATGCATTTCCTCTCGAAAATTCAACATTTTTTACTTACGAGTTACACAAATGTCAATAAAATAAGGAATTTTTTAATGGTACATCTCAACCAGTTCCATCATTCCGAGTTTTTTCAGTTCGCCAAAGAGTCGTCCTTTCACTTCCTGGACGGTTTCTAGCCGTAACACTTCTTGTGTCAGTTTTTGTGCATCACTATAAGATAACGATCGAATAAGTCGTTTAATCACCGGCACAAAGAATGGCTCCATACTCAACTCATCAAGCCCCATACCCAACAAGACCATCGTACAGAGCGGATCTGCGGCCATTTCCCCACACATACTGACCCGTCGCCCAGCCCGCTTCGCGGCTTGCACGGTCCAGGAAATAGCCTGAAGGACAGCCGGATGCAGCGGTTCATAGAGAGGCGCAACCTTCCGATTGTTCCGATCGACCGCGAGCAAGTATTGGATAAGGTCATTTGTCCCCAAGCTAAAAAAGTCGACCTCTTTAATCAGACAATCAGCGAGCCAGACCGCAGCGGGGACTTCCACCATCACTCCCACCGGCATCCATGGGTCAAACGCGAGGCCTTCCTGGCGCAGTTCAGTCTTCACCTGCCCGAGCAACTCCTTAATCTGCAGCACCTCATCGACACTCGAGATCATCGGAAACATAATCCGAGCCGGCCCGTGCACGCCCGCCCGCAGGATCGCCCGCAACTGGACTTTGAAAACATCTTCCTGTTCTAATGAGATGCGGATCGAACGCCATCCTAGATAGGGATTTTCTTCTCGTGGTAATCGCATGTACGCGGGATACTTGTCTGGGCCAAGGTCGAGAGTCCGAATAGTTACAGGTTTTCCCTCCATGTTTTCCAACACCCGCCGATATAGGTCAACCTGCTCCTCTTCACTGGGAAACGCGCGATAGGTGAGAAACGGAATTTCCGTGCGGTAGAGGCCGATCCCTTCCGCGCCGTGTCGTTGCGCAAACTCAACATCAATGAGCAACCCAACATTGGCCCCAAGGACGACACGTACACCGTCTCGGGTTTCCGCTGGGAGATCATGAATCTCTTCGAGGTTCTGATTAAAAGTTCGGTACTCACGATTGAGCTGTTCGTACTCACGCATGACCTCAGATCCAGGATTCACGTAGACAACCCCCGAATTGCCATCAACAATCAGCACATCGCCTTCCTGAATAAGTTCAGCGTGATCAACGCCAACCACAGTCGGAATCTCAAATGATTTTGCCAAAATCGACGCGTGAGAAGTTGCACCTCCACTATCGAGGACAACACCCTTCAGACAGGAAGGGTCAACCATGCACAGGTCTGAGAGCGTAATTTCATGGGAGACCAGTATCGCACTTTCGTCATGCGTATGCTCCTTTTCCTCAATTCCCAGCAGATGACGAAGCACACGTTGGCTAATATCGCGGATATCCGTCGTGCGTTCCCGTAACAGTGTGTTTTCACTCCGTTCGAGCACCTCGACATATTCTTCACAGACTTTTTTCACTGCGATCTCGGCAGCATCCCCATCGTGGATCAACACTTCGATTTTGCCAATAAATCCTGGGTCCTGCAGCATCATGCCATGCGCATCAAAAATCGCCAGATCAATTTCTGGAAGGCGGGAGTGAACCTTCTCTTTCAGCCTCTCAATCTCCGCAAGCGAGAGTTGCACCGCGTCCCGGAGGTGTTGTAATTCAATTTCTGGACTCTCGGCCTGACGTTCAGTAAGCGCGTCCAAATGAATTTGGGGATGGACAATAAACGCACGACCGAGCCCAAAGCCGGGAGAGGCTCCGACACCAGATAACCGCGTGCGCCCGGCTCGCCCATGATCGTCGCTACTCCCATCCCCGCGAGTACGTTCATAGACACGAAGCCGCTTAATCGCCTCGACCATACGGCGCTGGGTTTCTTCGCGCTCTCGTTCTTTCGCCTTGAGCGTCTCCAACAGCCGGGCCTGGATAATACTGCCACTGACGTGGGTAGCAATCGTTTTGAGAAGGCGAATTTCATTACGGGAGAAATGCCGACGATTGCGGCTTTGCACCACCAACACTCCTAGCGGACTGTGCTTCTCTACCACCGGAAGCCCAAGAAACGAGTGAAAGCGCTCCTCTCCCGTCTCAGGGAAGTACTTATTGCGCGGGTGGGTCATCGCATCAGTCACGGCTACCGGTTCCATTTTTTCAATCACCAGACCGGTGAGCCCTTCTTCAATACTCATGCTAACTTTGCCAACCGCGGCGCGACCAAGACCAGTCGTCGCCCACAGTGTCAGGCGTTGTTCTTTCTGATCATACAGATAGAGCGAACACACTTCGGTTCCCATGCGCTCGGCAATGGTTTGGGTAATCTCCTCAAGAGTTTCTTGGAGGTCCTGCGAGCGAGCAATCAGGGCCCCAACATCTTCGAGGAGACGTAAGCTATGTCCGCGTCGAGAGGGCAAGCGTGGTGAAGTAACCGACTTGATCCGCCGCTGCGAGTCTGCGCGATTTCGGGCTGTGGGTTTGGAGCTCCTCTCCATAATATAATGAGAGTTCGCATCATAGCTGAGGCCCCACAGCCGCACAAGGAGCGATCAAGAGAAAAGAAGGTAAATTTTGCGAGGGGTTATTAGCTGATATTATGTTGTTCCCGCCCGGTGATTGAGGGGAGCATGCCCCTTGCCAATGAGAACACCCGCAGCCATCGCTCGTGTGACGAACCCTTTCGCAGTGGCAACCGCCTCCTCTACTTCTTCCCCGCTCGCAAGAGCAGCGGTAATCGCCGCTGAGAACGTACACCCCGCCCCATGAGTACAGACGGTATCAATCCTTGTTGTCTGATACGTACGAAACCGCCGTCCGTCAAACAGGACATCGCACGCCTCATCTTCCAAATGTCCGCCTTTGACAATCACGTACAGCGGACCAAGTCGCTTAATACGCCGCGCGGCTTCTTCCATACTCGGACGGTCATTGACTTCCATTCCAGCGAGCAATCCTGCCTCATGCAGGTTCGGCGTCACAATCAATGCGAGCGGCAATAATGTCTCAGCCAAACTCTTACGCGCATCCTCTTGTAAGAGCGGATGCCCACCCTTAGCAACCATAACCGGATCAACGACAAGTTGCTCCACATGATACGCGTACAGGGTTTTGCTCACAATTTGTACGAGAGGAATAGAGGAAAGCATCCCAGTTTTAACGGCATGGGCTCCAATATCGGACAACACACTGTCGATCTGTTGGGCAACAAACTCCGGAGGCAACTCTACGACGCCTTGCACGCCGAGGGTATTCTGGGCTGTGACTGCAGTCACAACGCTCATGCCATAGACCCCTAATGCCATGAAAGTCTTAAGGTCGGCTTGAATCCCTGCACCACCACCACTATCTGAACCGGCAATTGTCAATGCCTTTGCAACTGTCATAGCTCGCATTGTCGAGGAGGAGACATGATCAGTCAACGACGGGAGTGTCTTTATTCCCCGAACGCACAAAACTGCCCGACATGTAGTCTGTGACCCGGATAATAGCGACCAGCTTTCAACTCCCCAACCAGTTCCTGAACGGTTGCGACACGACGTTCAAGAACCGTTACGGCAGCACCTATCGATTGCGCAGAATGACTATCACTTCCACCAACACCCTGGTGACCAAGATGCTGGGCTACAGCTAAGGCATAGAGGTTTTCCTGCTCAGAGCACGCAGCGTTCACAACTTCAATTTCATCGACATACTGCAGGACTTCGAGCGCTCCAGCACCGGAAGCCGGGTCATTCGCATCAATCGGTGGTGTTTTGTGAATAAATTGAAAACGAGGATCAAGCTTATACCGGAACGGATGGTTGGCAATGAGAAAGCCGCCAACATCGTCGACCACACGACGCAGTTCTTTTACTTTATAAATACCGCCGACATATTGTTTGAGGCCGAATGCCCCCACGTGTCCCCATTCGGTTGTGACTTCAATACCACGGAAGATCGTTACTCCACGTGCATAAGCGTAGTCATCGATCTTTCCATCATCCCAGGCGTTATCGTGCTCGGTGATGCAGAGCCCTTCGAGGCCAATCTTCTGGGCCTGATCAATCATGGCAAACGGATCGAGGTTACTATCGGCACTACCGCGTACCGTGTGGGTGTGGAAATCTATGCGCATACTGCCCATCGTCCGTGCTCCTTCCTGTGTCTGGGTGCTGAACGCCAAGTTGCTTCACATAGCGTATGCGGTTCTCCCCGGCAAGCAGGAGAACGCTGTATTGTCAACGCCGGGAGGATTGCCCAGGACAAATCCGCAATCCGCGCCAGACACCTGTGGTACCTCGTCATTCCCTTGAAAAAGAGACCGGCGGTTCAGAGGTGTCATTGTGAGAAGCCGCGGGCGACGACGCCATCGCTGTCCGAAGATGAGATTACATCGTGAAGTTTATCCTGAGCCTGCCGAAGGGCTCGCCACGACAAGGCTACGGTTCAGCGAGTCTTTTCATCGTCAATGGCGCACCGCCAGTGCGTGAGAATTTCCCCGAAAAGGAAAACGCCTTGCCTTATCCCTTGAGTCGAATCTCTTCGAGCACTGGCTCAAGAAATGTCAGGCAACGTTCTGGATCTTCACTCATCGGGAAATGCCCGAGACCGGTCATGGTTTGGTATTTGGCCCCAGAGATGCGCCGTGCTAATTCTTCGGACATTTCCGGAGGACTTGCCCAGTCATACTCACCGGTAAGGAGATAGACCGCAACTTTTGACGTATCAATCTGGTCGGCAGTCTGCCGCAGATCATGATCGACAGAATAGTAGTAGAGGTCCCCTTTGAAAACCGGCGGCGCGCCTTGACTGTATACCCATGAGGTCTCACGCCGGAACTTTTCCGGACTCGTTGGCGACATCAAACCGAACATCGCACTCGCCTTGAACTCATTACTCACACGGGGATGATACCACGCGTCACTGTAGCCCCCTGGAGTAGCCAGTGCAGCTTCAAGCCCAATAACCGCGCGGAACTCGTGAGGATAATACAGCGCCAAATCCACCGCGAGATGCCCACCTATTGAACTCCCCATGTATACCGGCTGATCAAGGCCAAGTGCATGGCTCAACGTGACCGGCACTTTCATGAGGAAATCTTTGGTCAGCTTGTATTCCTCTTTCCACCATTCTTTCTCAGTCGGCGGGAGAGAATTGCCGTGATAGGGAAGATCATAGGCGATCAGATGAAAATGCCTGGCAAGCTGCTCATTCACCAAGAAATGTCGCCACTGCCGTCCATTCGCGCCCGCGGTATGCTGCATGAGAATCGGAATACCGCTACCCGACTCTTCAAAGTAGACACGATACTCAACCCCGTCGATCGTTAGATATACATACCGTCCAACTACCTTATCGAAACGTGCCATTGTCGGAGTCCTCCGCTCTCATGTCCTTAGTTCGCCAGCCCCCGCATAATATCGAACAAGCGACGCAAAGCCGGATAGTAGGCATAAAAGCTGTCCATATCACCCGCGACCGTGAAACCGTGATGGGTCGTTGCTCCCCAGAGGTCGACATAGAATGGTTTGGGAATCGGCGCGAAAAACTTTTGCCATTCCGTGGTTGACGCAGAAACAACCAAGTTCGCCGGCGACAAAAGGCTAAACGGAGGATCATTGGCGATCACTTTCGTCATATGCCCATGCTCAATACAAATGAGCACCGACCGCTCACCCATCTCTAATCGCAGGTTCACATTCCAGAAACGAGCAGCGATACGAAACTCGGGATCGTTATTCGCCACTTCCGAGAGGGCGGCAAAAGTTATATTCATATATCCTTTCTCTCCTGCTCGGCAACTCATTGTGATAAATACTGCGATGCCATCTTCCCCAGGCCGTGCAGGAAAGTCAAGCGACACGGACACCGGCCGCATTCGCATTTTTGCGACGAAACCGCCCGCGGATTCCCAACTTTGGGAATCGCGAGAGATCTGCGCTAGCGCACTCGCCGGCGCGGCACGAGAGTCAGGGCCAGTTCATCCATTTGCGCCGTCAGACGATCATGCAGACTCTCGCATACTGCTTCACATAAATCGAAAATAGACTCGTCGGCAACCTCATAGTAGACATTCAATCCATCACGACGACGACGAACAAGCCCTGCCTGCTGCAGAATCCCCAAGTGCTTGGAGACATTCGCCTGCAACGCGTTGGTGGCGGCAATAATATCACTTACAGTTTTTTCTCCATCCCACAACGCATGGAGAATCTTTAGCCGCATCGGCTCAGCCAGGATCTTAAAACGATCGGCAATCATTTCGAGGGCAGCGTCGGAAAGCTCTTTTTTCTGGTGCGGCATACGTTTCTCTTGACAAAAATAACTATATTGCTATAAAGCAATATAGCAATATTAACAAAGGGAATGGCGAGGCGCAAGAGTGTAGGCACGCTTTTTGTTAGATTCATTCCCGCCATGTTTTGGAGGTTCACGTATGGAGAATTTCACCCCAGTGGCATCGTTGTTCGGTGGCATGCTTATCGGCATGAGTGCATCGTTACTCTTATTATGCGATGGAAAGATTGCTGGCATCAGCGGGATTGTCGGCGGTCTCTTAAGCCCCACCAAAGGCGACACCGTCTGGCGTGCGCTGTTCGTTGTCGGCCTGTTGCTTGGTGGGTTGGTCTTTAGCCTGACTGCCCCTGCGTCGTTCACTATCAGCATTTCCCGTTCAACCGGCGCGCTGATTCTTGCTGGCCTCCTTGTCGGCTTTGGAACTCGGCTCGGGAACGGCTGCACGAGTGGGCATGGGGTCTGCGGCATCAGTCGGTTGTCGCCCCGTTCGCTCGTTGCCACCCTTACTTTTATGGCAACAGCAATTGCCACTGTGTTTGTCATTAACCATCTCTTTGGAGGGTCACTATGAATACCGTCCTTGCAGCGTTTATCTCCGGGCTCATTTTTGCCGCTGGGCTCGCTATCAGCGGGATGACACAACCCGGCAAAGTGACAGGCTTCCTCGACATTTTTGGTAATTGGGACCCAAGTCTCGCCTTCGTTATGGTCGGTGCGATTTTAGTCCACACCGTACTGTACCGGCTGATCCGGCAACGCGCTACTCCATTGTTCGCGGCGACATTTTCTGTCCCGACACGTAAGGACATTGACCCACGGCTTCTCGGTGGGGCGGCCCTGTTCGGTATCGGCTGGGGGATTGGTGGGTTTTGCCCTGGCCCAGCAGTGGTATCCTTAGCGTCGGGACAAACCTCGGTATTCATTTTTGTCAGTGCCATGATCGCGGGTATGTACCTCTATACGCTGGCGGAGAAAGGATGGGTACAAAGAACCCCCGCGCCAGTGCAAAATAAACGTACTCCTTTGCCCTCATCTACGCCAGCATTTCAGGGACCACAGGACGCATAACCGAGGAAAAACCGCTCATTCCCAATGAAGGAATGACCTTAATGGAATACCCCATACGCTACAGGAGGAACGCTGATGCTGTTTCGCGAACTCAACCGTGGCAAATGCAAGACATATCTCATTGCCTGCGAACGAACCAAGAAAGCAGCCCTTATCGATCCGCTCAAAGATAAAGTCGAACGTTACCTCGCATCCCTCGCGTATTTCGGTTGTGAGTTGGAAGCGATTATTGACACCCACACCCACGCCGATCACCGCACGTCAAGTTGGGAACTGCACGACATCACGGGCGCGCCAGTGATGATGCATCGACGCGCGCCTGCTCCTCATGTCGATGTCCATGTCGAGGATGGGCAAATTATCCCTATTGGCAACGAACGGATTCGCATTTTTTCCACTCCCGGCCATACACCAGATAGTATTAGTTTACACACAGCCAATCGTGTACTGACCGGCGATTGCTTACTCATTCACGGCACTGGCCGATGCGACTTCGCTGGGGGTGACGCCGGAGAGCAATATGATTCGATCGTACACAAGTTATTTACTCTCCCGGACGAAACCCTCGTATTTCCAGCCCATGACTATCGTGGTCATACGCACTCTACAATCGGTGAGGAAAAACGTACGAATCCCCGAGTCGCCGGACGAACACGCACCGAGTACATTGAGCTGATGAACAACCTGGGATTACCACTGCCACAAGGGATTCAAGAATCATTGCAGCCGAATCAATCTGCCATCGAAGACGAATCAATCCACTTCCCTACGCTGTCAGAACTCAATAGTGTCCGCCAACTGACTGCTCAGGAAGTTCATGCTCACCTCGCGAGGCCGCAACGCCCACTCCTGCTGGATGTGCGCGAGACGGAAGAGTTTAACGGTGAACTGGGGCACATCCCAGGAAGTGTGTTGATTCCACTCAAAGAGTTGCCAGCCCGGGTCAAAGAAATTGACACCTACAAAGACAAAGAGGTCATTGTCATCTGCCGTGCTGGTGTTCGCAGTACCACCGCCGCTGCCATCCTCACTGGTCTCGGGTTTGAACACGTCTGGAACCTGAAGGGTGGCATGCTCGATTGGGACGATCAGAAGCTGCCGGTGGAACGTTAAGAGGCTGAAGGCTGCGGGGGAAAGCAGAAACAGGTTAAAGGCTGTAGGCTGAAGGGAAAAGGACAATGGAGACAGAAAATTCTCATTTTACTCTTCTGCTGTATGCCGTTTATCCCTTTATCCCTTTATCCCTTATCCTTTACGCTGGTTTGTTTCCGTCTCGCTTGTGGAGATACTTTCTATGATTGAATCAGTCGGGGCTGAAGCCTCGCCGGTGAAATGGGCAAAAATCATCGATCATACCAAATGTATCGGCTGTCATGCCTGTAGTACAGCCTGTAAATCAGAGAACCAGGTGCCGGTATCAGTCAACCGCACCTACGTTAAATATGTAGATGTCGGTGTCTTTCCCCATACACGACGGGCATTTCAGGTAACTCGCTGCAATCAATGTGAAGATCCCCCTTGCGCCAATGCCTGTCCAACGGCGGCGATGCATGCCCGCCCGGATGGGATCGTCGATTTTGACAAATCCCTTTGCATCGGCTGTAAGGCCTGCATCGCAGCCTGTCCATACGATGCCATCTTCATCAACCCAGAAGACCATGCGGCAGAGAAGTGTAACTTTTGCGCGCATCGCCTTGACATCGGACTCGAACCGGCATGTGTCATCGTCTGCCCCACCGAGGCGATTCTCGTTGGTGACCTGAATGACCCCTTCTCGTCTGTGTCCCAGATCGTCGGACGCCAACCCGTCGCAGTTCGCCGTCCAGAAAAAGAAACCCATCCCAAACTTTTCTATCGCGGGGTCCACCAGGCTACTCTTGATCCTTTGGCAGCACGCCGTCCGGAGGGGGGCATTTTTCTCTGGAGTGAGCAAGGCACCGTATCGCATCAAGTGACCTCTGGTCATCCTAAACAGAATAATTCTTCTGCGGCGGCCACTCTGGCATATGATGTTCCACACCGCTCACCGTGGGATTGGCGATTAAGCCTCTATACCTGGACAAAAGGTATCGCCGCGGGAGCGTATTTCGTGCCGGCTCTGCTCGTTCTGCTTGGTTTCCTCTCCAGTACCAGTCCACTATGGCGCTGGGGCAGTCCGATTGTTGCCGGAGTGTTCCTGGCACTCACGGGAATCATCCTGATTGCCGACCTCGAACGTCCAGAGCGATTTTACTATATCTTTACGCAGCGGCAGATGAAAAGCTGGCTCGTACGTGGCGCGATCATCATCACGTTGTACGCGCTTGTCCTGGCATTACATTTCTTCAGTAGCATGGTGACAAGCGGGGCAGCACTTCATTCTGCTCTCCTAGTTATGGGCATACCTCTGAGCGTGCTCGCCGCAATATACACCGCCTACCTGTTTGCTCAGGCAACAGCGCGCGATCTCTGGCAGAGCCCACTTTTACCTATACACTTTCTTATTCAGGCCATGCTCGCCGGAGCAGCAGCTCTGTTGCTCGGAGTTGCATGGAGTGAATCCACTGTCGGTTCGCCACTCGCGTGGGTGCTCGGAGCTGCCAGTCTTCTCCATCTCTTTCTGGTATGTGGGGAAGTCACCCTCGCACATCCCACCGCCCATGCACGTCTCGCCGTTGAAGAGATGACGCACGGCCAGTTTCGTGTCTATTTTTGGACTGGGATTGTGCTGGTTGGTTTTGGGGTACTCGCACCGTGGCTTGGCATGCTCGTGGCAGTGCCCGCACTCGTTGGTCTCCTCGCCCATGAGCACGCGTATGTACAAGCCGGGCAGGCCGTCCCACTCGCTTAAGGAGGCGCATGTGAGCACCATGACAAAAGATGATACTTTTTATCCCGGCCCGAGCCGTGGTCACCTAGCCGCTTTTCCACCCAAAGAGCGCTGGGACGACTGGGTCGAGCTCGACTCACGTTCGTGGCCACAGCGAGTGGAACATCACTACATGCTGGTCCCCACCACTTGCTTCAATTGCGAGTCTGCGTGTGGGCTCCTCGCCTACGTTGATCGCGACACGCTGACGGTACGTAAGTTCGAGGGTAATCCTGAGCACCCGGCCTCACGCGGTCGCAATTGTGCCAAAGGACCGGCAACGCTCAACCAAGTGACCGACCCCGATCGTATCCTGTACCCCCTCAAACGGACCGGCAAACGTGGCGAAGGACGCTGGACACAAGTCTCATGGGATGAGGCACTAAATGACATCGCGGCTCGTATCCGTACAGCAATTCAAGAGGGTCGTCCGAACGACGTCATGTATCACGTTGGCCGTCCAGGAGAAGACGGCTATACCGAGCGAGTGCTGGCTGCTTGGGGTGTCGATGGACACAATTCTCACACCAACATTTGTTCATCGAGTGGACGTGCGGGATATCACTACTGGATGGGGCTCGACCGCCCGAGCCCAGACCATGCCAATGCGGAGGTTATCTTGCTCGTCAGCTCTCACCTTGAAGCAGGTCATTACTTCAATCCCCACGCCCAACGAATTATCGAAGGCAAAAGTCGCAAAGCCAAATTGATCGTCTTCGATGTCCGCTTGTCAAATAGTGCCACCCATGCCGACTACTGGGTGTCTCCGTACCCTGGCAGCGAAGCCGCGATCTTGCTGGCCATTGCCAATTATATTATCCAGCAAGATTTGTATAATCACGAGTTTGTCCGCCGGTGGTGGAACTGGCAAGAATATATGCAGGTCGAGCATTCAGACCAGGAAGCGACGTTCGAGAATTTTACCGCGGGGCTTAAAGATCTCTACAAAGATTACACGTTCGCCTTTGCTGCCCGGGAATCCGGTGTTGACGAAAAGACAGTTGCCGAGATTGCCCATCTCGTCAGCCAGGCTGGCTTACGTCTCTCGACTCATACCTGGCGCAGTGCCACCGCAGGAAACCTTGGCGGTTGGCAGGTGTCGCGCGCTCTTTTCATGCTCAACGCCTTGCTTGGCGCGATCGCCACAGAAGGAGGCGTGTATCCCAATGCGTGGAATAAATTTGTTCCGCGCCCGATGTACACGCCACCGCATCCGCCACAGTGGAACACGCTGACCTGGCCAACTGAGTATCCGCTGGCGATGAACGAGTTGTCGTTCCTCCTGCCGCACTTTTTGCAGGAAGGGCGAGGCAAACTCGATGTCTACTTCACCCGCGTCTACAATCCAGTGTGGACAAATCCCGATGGGTTTACCTGGGTCGAAACCCTCACGGATGAAAGTCTCATTGGGTTACACGTGACCCTGACGCCAACGTGGAACGAAACCGCCTATTTTGCTGATTACATCCTACCGATGGGTCTGGCCAACGAGCGACATGATATTCATTCCTACGAGACCCATGACGCACAATGGCTGGGCTTTCGCCAACCGGTGTTACGTGCGGCCCGCGAGCGGCTCGGAGATACGATCACCGACACCCGCCAGGTCAATCCGGGCGAGGTGTGGGAAGAGAATGAGTTTTGGATTGAGCTGTCGTGGCGCATCGATCCCGATGGTACGATGGGCATCCGTAAATTCTTTGAATCACAACAATACCCAGGAGAAAAACTGTCCGTCGATGAATACTACGGCTACATCTTCGCGCAGTCGGTGCCAGGCTTGCCAGAGCGCGCCGCAGCAGAAGGTCTAGACCCGCTCGCGTACATGAAACGCTACGGCTCTTTTGAAGTGCAACAGAAGATCGGTCCTATGCACGAGCAGCCTATACCCCCGGAGGAACTGGAGGACGCACGAACAGACGCGCTCGGACGCGTCTTTACACGGAGTCCCAAACCTGCCGGACCGAACATCGTCCCGAATCCTACTCCAGATGGAGATGCGGAAGGTCGCCGTCTCGTTGGTATTGAGGTCGATGGCACCATCGTCCGTGGTTTCCCGACTCCCAGTGGTCGTTTGGAGTTTTATTCCAAGACTTTACGGGATTGGGGATGGCCAGAGTATGCACTTCCAACATACATTAAGAGCCATATCCACCGCGACAACCTCGAACCTGGACAGATGGTGTTAATCCCCACGTTTCGTCTGCCCATACAAATCCACACTCGCAGTGCTAATGCCAAATGGCTCGATGAAATTGCCCATACAAACCCGGTGTGGATACATCCAACCGATGCGGCAAAAATTGCAGTCCATACCGGCGATTTGGTACGTGTGGAAACCGAGATTGGTTATTTCGTTGTCAAAGCCTGGGTCACCCAAGGCATTCGTCCCGGTGTGGTTGCCTGCAGCCATCACATGGGCCGCTGGAAGCTGGAGGGTGGCGGCCAACGACAACTCATGGCCACGGTCGGGCTCGATCACCAAGGGCAGCATTGGCAGATGAAACGCAGAAAAGGCGTTGAAGGGTTCACTAGCGCAGATGCGGACAGTCAACGCATCTGGTGGACCGATTCTGGTGTCCATCAAAACATTACCTTCCCCGTCCACCCCGATCCCATTTCTGGCATGCACTGCTGGCATCAGGCGGTTCGAGTCAACAAAGCCAAGCCAGGGGATAAGTATGGAGATATTTCGGTGGATACAGAAAAATCGCAACAGGCGTACAAGAAATGGCTCCAGATGACGCGAGCTGCGGAACAGGTCTCTCCCGACGGCACCCGTCGCCCTTACTGGCTGTTACGCCCGCTGAAACCGTCACGCGAGGTGTATCGGTTGCCTGCGGATACGGCAAAGAGAGAGTAAGGTGCGCGCGGCGAGTTCTTCCATGAAAGTGCGGTTGAGGAAAATTCGCACCGGCGGCTTACCTCTCGTAACGTGTCTTGTAAGTTCATTCGCAAAACCAGGAAGGAGCGAACGTCAGTAGGGGAAAAATATTTGTGTGTTGTGGTGGTCGGAAAAAAGACGACGCTTGTGTCTTAACCTCGTCCCTCACGGATGCGCTGAAGAAGGGACAACTCGTATGGCCAAGAAACACCACGTAACTGTTTGGTATGATCGTGAAGGAGATTTTCTCGAAGTCATTTTTGAAAAGAAAGAGGGGTATTTCCGAGAGACTGAGAATGACCAAGTTATGGAGAAGGTGGATAAGGATGGCAATGTGATCGGTTTTCACGTCTTGAACGTAAGTCGACTTAACCAGCCACTGGACGTTGAATTAAGCGCGGAAGAGATGAGGACAGAATGACTTGCGAAAGAACTAGAAGAAATACCGAGACACATTTCTTCAGGAGGCAAGCCCGTCATGAACGAACAGGAATTATTCGAGAGAAATCTTGTGTTCACGACCGACTTTGATCGCTACCTATTGGAACACCCAGAAGTAGCAGAGCAAATTCCCCTCAATGCCCGTAAGTGTTCACGGAGAGGTACAACGCATTGACAGGGACCTTCTAATGGGTGACCCTACCCTACCTTTTGCTATCTCATCGCTACGGGGTTCAATCGGTTTTTCTCCTCCTCTTACTCCGGATTTCGCTCCGCCTCATTCGGGTGACCTGACTCCTCTGAACTCTGTCCGGAGAGCAAGAGCCACTTGCTAAAGTGCTCAATCATGACCCCGGTGACGAGCGTTTCGTTATCTGAGGCAAAGCCAATGTACACATACTCGTCGATGTCTTCCCACACGCTCGGTACTGGTGCGTCGGTGAAGTACACCGTCAACGAATCCGCACTGGGATTGTAGTTGACCCACAGTTGGGCTGGGTCAAGTTTCTGGGGGAAATAGCTCTTAACCGACTCGGGAATGGTTATTGCCGCCATCGGATCGTTTCTCCCTTTTTCAGTCGTCTCACTCTGTACGCCGTGATTACTTCTCCGTGCTCAACCACCACCTTAAGCCATCTTGGCGGTTGCACCTGGTATGGCCGGTAGTACACCACACGTTGGGGATCAACTGCATCTTGGGCAATAAAGGCAGGTGAGGCAATCGCTTCGGCTATCTGGTTCACGTCTGAGAGCTCAGGATGCTCTAGCAGAATATGAAACTTGTGACAGTTTTCTGTCAGCCGCACTTCCTGCCCAAGTGGGTCTTTGACCGTCCATAAGTGTCCCGTCATTCCTGAACGCTCTCCTGCTCTCAGCCCTGTCAATAGAATACGTGAGAAACCGCCCGACGATTAGGCCGACGAGCGGGGTTCGGACAGTCGCTTCAGGGCGTACACCCCTGGTAGCCTCGCGATTGTCAAGCATTATTGGTCTGTCCCTATTTTTCTAATTGATATGCACCCCCTTTTTTCCCTGCTTTTTTCCCTGGGAGCAAGCCGCCAGCGGCACCCGGCGCACCAAAGTGCTATGGACGAAGAGTCTTACAAATGAGACACTCCTGTCGTGGTTATTGTTCTCCCTGCATGTCAACGCGAGCTTCAACGATTCCCTGAGGAGATACGAGGTGACCTGGCTGACGCATTGGCAAGATTAGATGCGGGACAAGGGCTCGCCATGCCTCTGTCCCGGCCTATGCCAATCATTGGAAACGGGGTTCATGAACTGCGACTCAAAGACCGCTCTGGTGCATATCGTGTCTTTTATGCTCTTCCTGGAGCCGGAGTTATGTATGTCCTGCACGCTTTGCAAAAAAAGACGCGAACCACGCCCAAGAGCAATCTTGATGTGGCGCGGAAAAGGCTAAAGGAGTTAACGCTATGAAGAAAGTATCATCAGCAGCCCATCTCGCACAGCAAGTGGGGATTCCGAAGAGCCGAGGCGTAGAAGCAGTGATAAAAGCGCAATTGATTACTGCAGTGTTGCGCGAGGTGACACAGCAACAACTGACTCATACAGAACTGGCTGAGCGGACCGGGTTACCACGAAGCGCAGTGACGGGCATTCTTTCCGGAAGTTTACAAAAAATTACGATTGATCGGGTCTTACGGCTTGTCGAGGCGGTTGGATTAGAACCAGAGATCAAGCTTCGACGCGCGGCGTGAATTCGTCAGATGGCTCGGGAGTTGTGCCACGGGCAGCCGGCCTGCCCGTGAGTCACGTCCAACGCGGGTGGACAAGCCACCTGTGGCACCCGGGGTCAGGGAATTCCACTCGTAATAGTCGATTCATACGTACACGAGGACTTGTCGCACCATTTGTATGATTGCAAGACTGGACGGACCCTCTTTTCTCCTCAAGAGGAGGAGCAATCGTTGTAAGCAACTGTTTTTCACAATCTTCCTTCCGTACGACATCGGCCCATGGTAGACTAACAGCCGTAAACACACAAAGCGAAACCGCCTGTCAGCACCCACATCAATAAGGAAAACGAGTATGACAACGGAAGAAAAATTAGAAGAATTTCGCAACCGCCTGCAGGAAGTCGACCTCCCCACGCTGCGTGCGTTTGAGCGTGAGTTGCATCGGCTCCTGGAGCTGAAAAAAGAAAGCCAACTGCAGACGGAACAAGGCGCGACGGCCCAAGAGGAGTTTCGCCAGCAATATCCCCGTCTCACGATTGATCCTGACCTGTTTGCTCTTGTCGGCATCCAGCCCGCTACACCGGTCGAAGAGGACAAGACGCTGATTCGCGAGCAAATTTTTCGGAGATTAGCGGAGTGAAAATCTTGGTTGACGTGAATGTCTTTATTGATGTGGTAACGAAGCGCGCCAATTGGCAAGGAAGCTTACGGGTCCTGAGCCTTACCCGCCAATCTTCGGAGATTGAAGGCTGGATTTCCGCACTGACTGTTCCCTTGCTCTACTTCTTTCGCCTGCGGGTCACTGAGGAACAGCAAGCTCGTGTAGACGCCCAAGCTGCGGTAAAAGGATTCAGCCTTGTCCCTCTTACCCCAGACATTATCGACAAAGCCATGGCGTCGGTGCTGCCTGATTTTGAAGACAATATTCAACTGATTAGTGCTGAGATCATCGCAGCGGATCATATTGTCACTCGGAACAAGAAACGTTTTCAGCCAGCTCCGCTCTCTGGTCTGACTCCAGAAGAATGGCTTGTGCTGGACACGGTGGCCAACATCGAAACCCATTTGCAGGCGTAACCCCGTCACTGTCCCCCTTTCACTCTTTTTTCTTCTCCTTTCAATCTATTTCCCGTCTTCTCCTGCAGCCTACATCCTGCTTTTTTCTTCTCGACTGTCCGATTGCGGACTGACTGACTCTTTCCATCTCCCCTCTCCCATCTTCCGTCTTCTCTCTCACCCCTTCCTGGCTTCCGTTCTCTGTCTCCTTCTCTCTTTCCCTTCACCTCGGGTACACACGTCACCCGTGACACCCGGCGCTTGCTGCTAAAGTAAAGACCTGATGATCATCTAGAAGGCTCCTCGACCGGGCAGGAGAGGACAAGGATCGTGCGCAAACGAACCTGACACTCACTACCCGAGAGGAGGACACCGAGAGGAAACTATACGCAGGAATTGATCTGCATGCAAACAACCGTGTGGTAGTCGTCAGCGATGAGCAGGATCACGTGCTGTATCAGCAACGGTTGCGGAACAAGCTGGAGGAGATGCTGGCAGCGTTTGCCCCCTACCGAGACGCTCTGCAGGGGATCGTCGTGGAATCGACCTACAACTGGTATTGGCTGGTGGATGGGCTGATGGCCGCAGGGTATCGGGTGCACTTGGCGAACACGACGGCGATTGAGCAATATCAAGGCTTGAAGCACACGGATGATCAGTCTGATGCGCGGTGGTTGGCGCACGTACTGCGGTTAGGGATTCTCCCCGAAGGGTATATCTACCCCAAAGAAGAGCGGGCGGTGCGGGATTTATTGCGCAAACGGAGTCAACTCGTGCGCTGGCGCACGAGCAATCTCTTGAGTATCCAGAATCTGCTCACCCGCAACACCGGTAGTTCCCTGAGTGGGAGCCGGATCAAGCACCTCACCACCGCGGCAGGGGAGCAACTGTTCCCTCAGGCTGAGATGGCCTGAGCGGCGAAGAGCAATCTGGCTGTACTCCAGTGTTTGGAGGAGCAGATTGAGCACATAGAGGAGGGAGTGTCGGCGCAACTCAAACTGCGGGAGAGCTTTCGTCCGTTACTCACGGGCAGTGGGGTTGGCCAGATTCTCGGGATGACAATCATGCTGGAAACGGGCGCGATCAGTCGCTTTGCCAGCGTGGGCGACTTTGCCTCGTACTGTCGGTGTGTGGGGAGTCAAAAATTAAGCAATGGCAAACGCAAAGGGCAAGGGAATACGAAAAACGGCAATAAGTATCTCGCCTGGGCGTTTGTCGAAGCGGCGAATTTTGCCGTGCGCTACAATCCGCAGATCAAGCGCTTCTCTCAGAAGAAGCAGGCGAAGACCAATGGCGTGGTGGCGATTAAAGCGGTGGCGCATAAACTCGCGCGGGCCTGTTATTACATTTTACGGGATCAGGTCCCCTTCGAGGTGAATAGAGCTTTTGCCTGAAGACCTGATCCCAACGATGGCTGGGGCAGTGAGCTGGCATTTGGGGTTGGCTCAGAACCACGAGACCTGATTGGCCGCTGCCCTCTCCAACCGAGTCCTCCGGCTGACGGCGGAGGGACCGAAACCGCCCACGGCAGGAGCCAGTACGGGGTTGGCCCTGCGGGGGAACCACCTGAGCTGTGCGCTGCCCGCGTGGACCTGCCGTGGCACCGACGGTTTTCTGGGGCCACGGAGTGGCCAGGGGCGGGCAGAGAAACTCTGTCGAATTTTCTCTGCCATGGCCTTGATCCTGATGGGTGACTGGTGCGGTTTCCCAAGCGAGACTGCTACCACACGACTGAGAACCGGGGCGCGAAAGAGGAGGTACCCCTGTCGCAGGACGAGGAAAAAACTACAGAGCATGAAAAAACGTGTTCACGGAGAGGTACAATCTATTGACACGAGCCTTCTAATGGGTGACCCTTTTCTCCTTTCTCTTTTCTCCTTTCTTTCCCACGCTGAGCGTGTCGGTTCATGTTGGCGTGTAGTACACGCCTACTCTGCTAGAGTCGAGCGTCGTGACGTTCTAATTGTCCTGGCCACTCCAGCAACTTCCGATCCGCTGTGATCAGCAGCGCCTCTCTCGACAGGGCAGTCGCCATAATGATCCGATCTGCGGGATCACCGTGTAAGTGTTCCAAATGAACCGCGGTCATACCGATCTCCCCATCCACAGGAATCTCCACCAGACCGAGCGTGAGCAGATCTGTCCGCCAGGTTGCCAGAGGTACTTCTATCGTAATACGGCCTTTGGCGACCAGCATTGCCACCTCCCAAAAGGAAATCGCTGAAGCTGTTAATGTCTTCGCTTGCAAAGCGGAGGTTATGTGCTGGCGTGCAACAGGACCCAGGGCAAGATCATCTTGGTCCAACCAAATCAGTGCATGCGTATCAAGGACAATTACCGTTCCGCTTCCCATTCCTCACCAATCGGTTCGAGAATA
>JBFWXH010000014.1:0-103170 GCA_050187625.1 Binatia bacterium | reverse complement strand
GTCACACTCTGACCGACATTGGCATCTTCGATGATTGATTTTCCTACTGCCGGCCGTGAAGTCAGACTTGGTTCGTAAGAGTAATTGGAAAAGCTAACCATCACAGCCCCGAAGGCTGTCCGACAAAGATCAGCCATCACGACTGACTTGAGATCATTGATAAAGGCTAAAAGGTGGAGGACTTGTTTATGCACCGGAGGACTAAAAAATGGTAAGCGAGATCGCAGAGGAGGTGTAGCAACGTTTTCGGGAACTGGGGCACTCTTCCACCGAGTGCAATCGTTGCGTAGCGCCTCTTGTAGCCTGTCTAATTCATCTAGATCGATAAACGGAGCGCTGAGCTTAACCCGCGCGGCCAACGCCGGATAGGGGTTGATTTCGAAACCAACTGCCTCATGGCCATGTCGTACAGCTTGGAGAAGAGTAGTCCCCACTCCGCAGAACGGGTCTAAAATGCGTCCTTTCCGGCGACCTGAAGAAAGGTATGTAGAGAGAACATCGTCGACAAAAGATGCAGAGTAGCCGGCGATCCACGGAACCCAACGATGGATGGGTTGGTTTTTATTATCGCTAGAAGCCGGATCGCGAAAAAAAAAGGGCGATTGCTTATCTGTATCTATAGGGTGGAGTGGCCCTCGCTCCTGTTTCAAGGGGAGGGGAGCTTGCTGCAAAATGTTAAGAGAAGGCATGTGAGTTGTTTAGCAACAACTCAGAGGTTATTCTAGGCGACGCTACAAGAGGCAGTGGATATACATCGGGGGAGGAATTTTTGACTTTGAAGAAGATGCAACAATCAGAAGCGGACTTAGTGTTATTGCTGAACTTGCGGCAACACCTCTTCACCAAACAACTTGATACAATCTAACACGCGTTCGCGCTCGGGGCCGGCGGGCAGACGAAAGCGCATCACGACATAATCGACATCATAGTCATGCTCATACATTGCCAGTTGGTCGATGCACTCTTGCGGGGAGCCTGCGACGGCGTGACGAAAGCAGTTCGCTACAGTGAAATCGGCTTCTGAGCGAAAATCCGGATGATGCGTCAGAATGCCGTAACGGAAGTAGAAGAGGTTTTCTTGCACGTAAATATCGCCGAAGGTTCTCTCTGCTTCTGCTCGCGTCGGTGCCACCCAGCCATCGCGCATCAGTACCACCAGTGCACGTCTGCCTGCTTTAGCGGCAGCTTCGCGATACATGGCGACCTGACTCTTCCACGTCTCCTTCTGTAAGGGAAACGGGTCGCTACACCAGGCATCGCCGCTACGTCCAGCCCGTTGAATGGTGTATGGAAACATGCCTCCAAGCCATAACTCGGGATGTGGCTGCTGCACGGGCTTGGGAGTTAGACGCACGTTGTCATAATTGAACACCTGCCCGTGGAAGGAGAAGCTTTCTTGCGTCCAGGCGCGCATCAGCACTTCGAGTCCTTCCTCAAAGCGTCGCCGCCCCCCTTTCATAGGTATAGCGAAGGCATTGTGGTAGTCAGGGTGGTAGCCTGAAGCGAGGCCGCAGATCAGTCGCCCCTTGGACATGAGGTCGATCATCGCCATCTGCTCGGCCACGTGGACAGGATCATACAGAGGAAGAATCAGAATGTAGGTCCCCAGACGGATACGGGTTGTGCGAGTCGCCAACCCTGCCAGTAACAAGAGCGGTGACGGAAACATGCACTCTGTCCGGGTGTGCCGCTCGGGGACTAACAGGGCATCGAAGCCTGCTTGTTCTGCGACTTCGGCCTCACGCCATAAGTGGTCGATAAACGTCGTGACTTGGGTACTATCCGGGCGTGGCAGGTTGTAGGGACCGCCGTGGGTGTCGAGCAGATAGCCAATTTTCATAAGACCTCACGAAATGTCGAACGTTCAGCCATCCGCTTTTAGCAAAAAACCGGGAAAGAGAAGAGATACGAAGGCTCACCGCTGTTGCATCACACAGGAACTATCAGAAAACTAAACAGCGACATGCTATATGTGCCCACGTGGCAGAACAGTTCAGGAAAGGAGAACTTCCCCGTGACCACGAAGACACAATATCCCCAAGCAATTGTGGCAGCTGAGGCTCCGCCACGAACGAAGCCGTCGAATTATCCTGAACCCTTTGCTTCACGCATGGCTGGTCGCATGAAGCGGCCCCTCGGTGGTCTTTTTGGCTTGACGAATTTCGGTGTCAATTTAACCCGCTTGGTCCCAGGAGCCGTATCCGCGTTAAAGCACGCGCATTCGCACCAGGATGAATTTATCTACGTGCTTGAAGGCCACCCAACCTTAGTTACTGACACTGGCGAGACCTTGCTCCAGCCCGGCATGTGTAGTGGGTTCAAAGGTGGGACTGGACACGCACATCACCTGGTGAATCGGACGGATGCCGATGTGGTGATCCTTGAGGTTGGCGATCGCGGTGCCGGTGACAGTGGCAGTTATCCGGACGATGATATTCAGGCTGTCTTAGGCGCGGATGGCAAGTGGCAATTTACCCACAAAGACGGGACGCCGTATTGATTGTTTAGATGCCTCTCCCCCAAGAGGAGAAGAGGCGTTATGCTAACCGCACGGTTGAAAACTGCGAGGAAGAGCACCATGTCTGCGGTTACCATAGAAGAAGCACAAGCCCATCTGGCGGACTTCAAGGAATACATGGAATGAGGCGATTGATAACCCCCTCGCCCTGTCCCTCCCCAATAGTGTTCGGCACTGTTCGTGTACGTATGACGATGGGTTCCTTCTCCTTCCGGGAGAAGGTCAGGATGAGGGGGTGAAAGAACGGTGTTCCTCTCCCGTGAGGGGAAAGGGAACTCTATACTCAAGGGTAGTCGAAAACTAAAAGGAAGAGCACCATGTCCGCAACCGTCACCATAGAAGAAGCGCAAGCCCATCTGGCGGAGCTTGTTTCTAAGCTTGCTCCTGGCGAAGAGATCGTTATCACGGACAATCAGCAACCTGTGGCTCGGCTCTTGCCAGTGGACAGGAAAGCGCAGCGCAAGCTGGGTACGATGCGGGGAACAGTTAAATATATCGCTCCTGATTTTGACGCGCCGCTTGAGGACTTCAAGGAGTATATGTAGTGAAGCTGCTGCTCGACACGCATACGTTGCTCTGGGCTGTCGATGATCCGATGCACCTTGGCCCCCAGGCAGTGACCGAACTGCAAGCCCCCACGAACGAGCTACTGTTGAGCGCCGGTTCTATTTGGGAATTGGCAATCAAGGTCGGAGCGAAAAAATTGGCGTTGTCTCTGCCGTACCGTCAATGGATATTACAAGCTATCTCGGACCTTGGTCTCACGATACTCCCGATCACGGTGGAACATGCCAATGTGCAAACGGAACTTTTCTTTCACCATCGGGATCCTTTTGACCGTTTACTGGTTGCGCAGTCATTGTACGAACAGATTGCCATTGTCAGCGTTGATCCTCAGCTTGACGTCTATGGGGTAACGCGTATCTGGTAACAACGGCGCTTACACCGAGCGTACGAGTTCGAGTCTTCCTCCCGGTAGCTCTCCCCTTTCACGTTTTCTTTCCTGTTGCCGCTTTTCCTTGCAAACGGTTGACTGACGGTGATAAAGATACAAGTGCTTTGGGGGAGCACGATGAAGCATGTGATAGAGTTCATGTTAGATGAGGGGTCGATCTTCATTGAGGCCGACGAGGCACCGGAAGAGAAAAGTGGTCGTGTGTTGCGAGGCAGGGGCCAGGGGGACGATGGTGATGGTCGTACCCAGCGGTTCGTTGATGCAATAGCGAAAATACGGCCCGCAGCAGAGATTGTCCTGAAAGCGTTTCAGGAGATGAACACCCCGGAGGAAATCGGTTTGGAGTTTGGGGTGAAATTCAACGCCAAAGCCGGGGCAATTCTCGCTTCGGTAGACAACGAGGCAACGTTCAAAGTATCGCTCAAATGGACCAATAAGGAAAAATCCTCATGATCGGTCCACAAAAATCTGAACTTTGTCTAGAAATGCGTCTTCCGACAAGCGATGGCCAGCCTATCGTTTGTACGTCTGCTGAGGGGAATGTCTGGGAATATACGCCACGAAGCCTCTCGCAGACTGTTCGGAGCGACACCCTCTGGAAGCAGGTGGATCAAGACTGGCCGAATCGATATGAACTGCTGACGAAAGCAGGAGCCGCGTTGGGACAGTGGCTCTTTAACGAACGAGCTGTTATCTACTTGAATGATCGCATTCGAAGATGGTTCGCCGACCAACCGCGCCTTCGCATTGAACTGCGCATTCCTCATCGGTTAGCGGAGTATCCATGGGAAATTGCCGCATGTGAAGGGATCAATCATCTGTCGGTAAAGCCTGCACTTTCGGTTGTCCGTGTAAATAGCAGTGGTGCACAACAGCCCTTACCACCGGCAGGAACGCTCCTTTGTCATGTTATAGGAGTAACCCTGCAGCCAACAAAAGACTGGCAGCCGCTCCAGACAACCGAAGAGGTGGAACGGGTCAGGCAAGAAATAGAGAATGCCGGAAGCTCCAGTGTTTTTGCGGTCGAGATCGATCAGATGGGCGAATGGCGGACATTGGTCGAACGCTATCGGGAGATTGGGCCTCCTCATATTTTCCATTTTGCGGGTCATGGAATGGAACAGGGACGTGGCCTCGTGTTTCGTGGTGTCGGGGGGAATCCGCAAGAAGTCTTGGCTCAACAGGTGGCGGATATTCTTTCTTTTCGTGTGCGAGGACGACAAACCCACCTGGCGTTTCTTAATGCCTGCACGTCGAGCGCGGCAGGAAAAGGTCCCTATCAACCTTTCGGTGGTGTTGCCGAACTGTTGATTCAGCGGGGGATTCCGATTGTTGTCGGATTACAAACTCCGGTGAGTGATACCGACGCCGTAGAATTAAGCCAACTTTTTTACGCTGCTCTTGCCCGTGGGGATACTGTAGACTGTGCCTTACAAGAGGCCCGAGAGAAGCTATTTCTCCTTGGCAGTGGTGGCGTGGGCTGGGCGTTCTTGAATCTGACAGTCGCAGGTCAGCCCGGTCCGCTGTGCCAGCTTGTTCGGAAGGCGCAGTTTGAAGTTCAAAAGGACCTCGTCTATCAGTTTGGCCACGAACCGCAGCGTCAACGGTTTGACCGTTTTCTTCAACGAAGCAATCCTCTTGTCGTGATCGTGCACGGTGAAGAACGTAGTGGTCATCGCCATGTCCTCGACCGCGTACAATTCGACCTGGAGAATCGAGGAGGAAAGGCCTTGTGGAAGCCTATTGCCGCACTTCGCTTGCATGCGGCAGGCGATCCCCTGGTACAACGGTCACAGCTGGCTGGAGGAATCGCACGGGCTCTTGAGCTATCAAGTGATAGCGGGACCCAGAAAGAGTTGGAAGGGCGAATTGCCTGGCAAATTGCCGAGTGTTGCAGAAACAATCAGGTGTTGATTGTTGATTTGCAAGAGGTGGTAAAGTTCACGACTCCGGCACAGGCAACGGCTATATTGACACTCATTCAAGAGTTGTGGGCTGACATAATGGAACAAGCCACTGCCTACCGCAGCACCTTACCGGTTTTTCTCCTGGTGTCGGTCGCCTATCCACAGCCAGTCCCGGAACAACACCGTAATGCCAATAAGGTACGCGAGATGATTGCGCTCACCGAAAAGACGATTACAACACTGCAAGAAAGATCACGGCTCAAAGGAAATGTCCGGGTCGAGGTGTTACCGAAGCTCGAACCCTTTGATGAATATTACGTTGCTGGGTTTTTGGAGGATACGCTGGAGTTAGACCCGGACCGCGCCGAGAGCACAGCGGCTCACCTCGTAGAAATGAACGATAACGAAACGATTCTTGAACGGTTCAAAACGTTTCTAGAGGATTGGCAACAACGATGACGCAGAGAGCGCTCCCTCCCTTCGACCTGTTTCGCGGTGATGGCGTTCCCCGCCCTGATGCCGCCCGCTTGCTCCCGGACGCCCATACCTTGTTTCAGGAGCATGGGAACTATCTCGCCGATACTGAACTGACCGAAGCAGTCAACACTGCCTTGGTGGTCGGGCAGCCGTTACTCGTGACCGGTGAGCCTGGCTGCGGCAAAACCCGCCTGGCTTGGGCGGTGGCGAAAGAACTGGGGTTGGGTGAGCCGCTCCCGTTTTATACCCGGTCGACCTCACGGGCGCAGGATTTGTTGTACACCTTTGATGCCGTGCGACGCTTTTACGACATCCAGGTGCAAGATCCGCGTGCCAAGGAACCCATCCGTTACATTGATTATGGTCCCCTTGGCAAGGCAATTGTCAACAACCAGCGACGGGTGGTGCTGATCGACGAGATCGATAAAGCCCCGCGCGATTTTCCCAATGATCTGCTCACCGAGATCGATCGCATGTCCTTCATCGTGCAGGAATTGGCGGAATCGGAGCGGAAGAAGCAGGCAACGGTGCGACCCATCGTGATCATTACCAGCAATAGCGAACGACAATTGCCGCTACCGTTTCTGCGCCGGTGTGTCTTCCATAACATTGACTTTCCGGAACAAAAGAAACTGTACAAGATCATCCACGAACGGCTCGGCCCGCTCGACCTCGATGGCAATCTCATCACGGCGGCGGTCGAGAAGTTCCAGCAGGTCCGCGAGATCAAGAACCTCAGTAAGAAACCCGCCACCGGTGAATTGTTAAGCTGGCTGGTGGCGCTCCAGGCCAAGGGACAAGACGCGGTAACGCTGCGTGCCGCCTCGCTGAGCCGTTTGCCGTTATGGCAGGTGTTGCTCAAGGATCGTGATGATTTCAGCCGACTCCGAGAATCCGTTGCCTGAGGCTGAGCTGGCCGCCTTACTGCACGGGCTGCGCTATCGCGGGTTGGTGGTTGGTCCTGATGATGCCGCCAGAGTCGCCGCGGTCTTCCGTCATGCCCAAGAGTGGTCGCATCAGCGGCGAGTCCGGGTCTTAAAGAGTCTTCTCGCGCGCAATGACGAAGAGCGACGGGTCATCGACCAACTCGCGCCGTTCTTGTTTGTCACCGCGCAGCGACGAGTCGAAGCCACACCACAAGCAGGCAGTAACGTTTCTCGCAAAGAGGCGGACGAACCGGTACAGCCGCGATTTTCTCCTCGCGGGCGTTTGATTGATAAAAGACCCCCTCACCCTGTCCCTCGCCCGCAAGGGGAGAGGGGACCTGAAAGCGAACGCTCAAAAGAATACGCAAAAGTCCACTGGAGAGGAGCGAAGTATGTCAGTGATGTCTTTGCCCTGATGCTGCTGGCGGTGGTGATCATGGGGCACTTGTCTCCACGGCCACAGCCAGTGGAGGTACCATCCAGAAGAACGCGATCGGAGGTTCCCGATGTCGCACAAAAGGTGACTCACGGCCCAAGGAAGATCCCAGACACCTACGAACCGCCCCCGCCTGTCCAATGGCCGTTCTGGGTTGTCTTGAGTGTGTCAGCGATTCCGCTCATTCTGGTCGGTCCACGGTTCCTGCGCTTCCGACGACAGCAGTTTAAAATTAACACATTGGTCTCTTCGACTGGCCCGCGCACCTATCGGTTCGTGTTGCAACCGGAGAAGGTCACTCCTCCGCTTGACGCTAATCTGGTCCGCGAGGCGGCATTTCACTTACACGTCGCCTCGGCGGAGGCAGAGGCACCCTGGATCGATGTGCGGCAGACGGTGGAAGCGACGGTGCGGAACGCTGGACGCTTGACCTTATGTTTCGATACCTGGCGTGAACATCGTCCGGTGCTGTTTATCGAAGACTGTGCTCCCTCGATGGTTCGCTGGCCGGATGTCGGTCGTCAGATTGCCCAGGCGCTCGGACGCCAGGGCGGGACTGTTGCCCACTATTATATGGACAGAACCCCTGAACGCCTGTTCCCGGGTCGCGATGAGCGGGTGTCCGTGCCTTTGGAGCAGGTGCTGGCAGGCTTAGGGGAGCCAACCATCGTCCTGCTGAGTGACGCCGCAGCCATCGATCCTTTTGCGGCATCGATGAAACAGGCCTGGATAGGGTCGTTGGCCCATGCCGTTTGGCTCCACCCGCAGCAAGCGGAATTATGGTCATCCGGTTCGCGCTGGCTTGCCGATCGGCTGCGCGTCGCGGCACTGAATGATGAGGGTTTGCTACGCTTAGGAACAGCGCGTGGGACGAGCGAGAACGTTGCGCTGCGTCGCTGGCGACCGCCGCAGACGGTAGGACAGGAGGTGGCCACACGCCTGGCTGCGATCCGTGCAAGCCTCGGAGACGAAACCTTTTGGTGGCTGGCAGCCGGGGCAGTCCTGGATTCTGTTGACGCGTTGACGACGCGAGTCTGGTGGCATGTATGTAATGATGCGTTTCTTCCTGCTTTGCCCTCGCGTGAGAACTGCAACCGCGTATGGGAACTGCCCGATGTGCGGGTAAGCACAGACGGAACAGTGAGACTATCGTCCGACCTGCGCGAAGCGTTGGTTGAGAAACTGCGAAGCGAACAGACAGAAATTCTGGAGCGGGTCGTCGCATGGGCAGAAGCATACGTGCAACAAGATCTTGAGACCCTTGCGCCGCAAACGTTAGCAGCGGTTGAAGCGCGTGCGGTACTTGGTCGTTTGCAACTGCTTGATCAGAAGAGGCACCAGGCTGCCCGTCGTACGTTGAAGCAACTCACGCGGGATGGCTTTGGTGGGTGGATGGTGGTGAATGAACGGGAGGAGGGCGTCCTGCGTCGCTGGCGTCTTTCGCTTGGCCGAGAGGGGCCACTCCCGCGCGCGTCGCTGGCGTCGTTGGGCGCGGGGATAATCGGTGTAGTGTTGGCAAGTGTCGGTCTCTTGTTGCTCTCCCCGGCTCAGGTGATCAAGGTTACGCTGAACGCACCGGCAACAGTTGATGCTTCTGGGAAAGTGGCGCTCTCGTGGGTGCTGCAAAATTCAGACGAGAAACTGCCGTCGCAGTGGCAAGTATGGCGTAGCACTGACGACGTGCAAAAGATGAACGAAGTGAAGCAGACGAACGCTCAGGTGTGGCAAGACTCACCTACCGGCAACGGTCCGTGGCGTTATCAGGTGCTGGCGTTTGGTTCCCAAGGGGAGGAATATCGGAGCGATATCTATGAGGTAGTCGGGGTAAAGGGGCCGTTGCCTGAGATAAAGGGAGAGATGGTCGCTGTGCCCGCTGGGGATTTCTTCATGGGTTGCAACGAGAAAGTGGACAACGAATGTTTTGACAACGAAAAGCCAGGGCGAACGGTCAACCTGCCAGCATTTGCGATTGATAAGACGGAGGTGACGGTGGCAGCCTATCGGCAGTGTGTGGAGGGGAAAGAGTGCAGTGAAGAAGGGCTGGAGCGCTACGGCAGTTGTAATTGGGGGAAGGAAGGGCGTGAGAATCACCCGATTAATTGTGTGGACTGGAACCAAGCCGGGGCCTTTTGTCAATGGGCCGGGAAGCGATTGCCAACAGAAGCGGAATGGGAGAAGGCAGCACGGGGGACAGATGGGCGGAAGTATCCGTGGGGGGATGAATGGGATGGACGGAAGGCGAATGTGAACGGAACGGAAGATGGATATGAGCAGACCGCGCCGGTCAGCTCTTTTCCCACAGGGGCTTCCCCATACGGCGCTCTTGATATGGCTGGCAATGTGTGGGAATGGACAGCGGATTGGTATGACAAAGAGAAAAAGTATCGCTCGCTCCGTGGGGGTTCGTGGACCGCTCACCCGCAGTACGCCCGCGCGTCTGACCGCAGCAGGAACGAGCCAGGCTTCCGCAACGTCGATATCGGGTTGCGTTGCGCCCAGTAGCTAGAACTCTTCTGGATTCTGAATGCTGGTTTTCTGTCAGGTCCAGGGCGAAGCCCTGGTCGAATTTCTTGGCTATGAAAGAGTCACCGATTTTCCTCAAAAGTTTTGAAACCCTGGAGTGGATCCTCAACCACACCAGTAAGTTTTCCAAAGCACAGCGCTTTGTCATGGCCAAGCGCATCGAAGAGGCGGCGTTGTCGTTGCATGATAACCTGCTCTTGGCGGCCAAGCGGCAGGAGAAGCGCGCCGCACTGGACGAGGCGGACTTTCATTTGGAACGGCTCAAGGTATATAACCGCTTAGCGATGCGTTTGAAGTTATCGAGTTTTGCCCAGTATGAATATCTGGCAAAAGAATTGGACAGTTTAGGCAAGCTGCTGGGGGGGTGGCAGCGCAGCCTCAACGGTTCCGTCATGAAAAGTGGCGGAAAGGGTGCCGGGGACACATGATGCCCGCTCGCTCCGTGGGGGTTCGTGGAACAATCAACCGCAGAACGCCCGCGCGTCTAACCGCAACAGGAACGAGCCAGGCAACCGCAACGACAATATCGGGTTGCGTTGCGCCCAATAGCTCCTCTTTGCGGAGGAAGAACTCTGGCTGCGATGCCGCACGCTCTACGGACGGGCGGACCAGTACCGGGAGCTACACCCGTGCATCCTGGCCCGGTAGCACGTTCTTCGTGAGAGTGTGAGGGGCCAAAAAGACAGTCGCCCTCCGGCCTGTGGTAGCGTAAGCGAAGCCGGTCGGAGTGGTATTGAAATGTTTTCTTCACTGGATTTCCGTATTCATGGCAGCCCGTCATTCCGGGCGAGCAACGCGAGACCCGGAATCCAGGATGAGAAACTGGATTCCCGTCGGAGTTTATCCTGAGCGTAGCCGAAGGGTGGGCATGACGCCTCTGCTAACCCTTAGCTGGTCCTCAATTCCGCTTCGCTCCATTCAGGCTACCTGTCTTTTGTGATTACTCATGCACCGTGTCAACAATCTGTGGCCGCAGGTCACGTCGCTGGAGAACCTGTACCGTGCCGCATATCAAGTACTACGGGGAAAGCGGGACCAGGTGCGTGCAGGCGATTTCTTTTTCGCGCTTGAACACAATTTGCTCCGGTTGCAGGAGGAATTGCGTACACAGACCTACTGCCCAGGTCCCTATCGTACGTTCTGGATTACGACGCCGAAGCGGCGCATGATCTCTGCCGCCCCGTTTCGTGATCGTGTGGTCCACCATGCCCTCGTTAATGTGATCGAGCCGATCTTCGAGCGCCGCTTTATCCATCACAGCTATGCGTGTCGGGTTGAGAAAGGAACCCATCGTGCTTTGGATCAGTTTGTCAGATGGGTTCGTTCGTCACGCTACGTCCTGAAAATGGATATTCATAAATTCTTTCCCACGTTGGATCATGAGATTCTCAACGAGCGTATTCGCCGGACGATCAAAGATCCTGGCGTTCTGTGGCTGTGTGATCTCATCATCGATCATTCCAACGCCCAGGAATGGGTGGCGCAGTATTTCCCTGGGGATGAGTTGTGGACTCCGCTGTCTCGTCGTAGAGGACTGCCGATTGGCAATCTCACCAGTCAGTTTTTCGCCAACGTCTACCTCGACGCCCTCGATCATTATGTGAAGGAGCGTCTGCGGGTCAAACGCTATCTGCGGTATGTCGATGATTTCTGTTGCTGCGCTGATGACAAGTCTGTACTGAAAGATCTGCGTGCGACGATGAGCGAATTTTTGTTGCGCCTCCGCTTGCGCCTGAACGAAGGAAAGAGTCGAATCCGGCAGGTGAAAGAAGGGATCGAGTTTCTCGGCTTTGTGGTGTTTTCGCGGGAACTCCGGCTGAACCAGACCGCTGTCCGGCGTCAGCGTCGTCGGTTGAAGCGTTTACGAGCGGACTATAAGGATGGGGTGATATCCTGGCAGGAAGTGAAAGCCTCGCTACAAGCGTGGAACGCGCATACGGCCTATGGAACCACCTGGCAGCTACGGAGTGATGTTTTTGCTCATGCGCCTTTTCGACATACACCTTCATCGTATCAACAACGCTGCCCGGTCAGCTGCGCGAAACAGTGCCTCTTTAATTGAGTCATGAATCGCATCGAGGAGTTCAGTAAACGCCTGGCGGTTAGTGACGAGCACCTCGCGAATCTCTTGGGCAAAATCTGCTTCTCGCTCCTGTAACGCGTTCTGTACGCGGCTCTCACTCACAAACGAACGGATAAATGTAGGGAGATCAATGTTCTTGATTAAACTGTCCAGACCAACTTTGCCAAGATACCACGTCGCTCCGCCGATGGCGATTAACATCACCACGCCAACTGGCCCATGCGTTAGCAGGGCGATCCCCCCCCCACCTCCGAGTGCTGAGGTGATAAGAATCGCACCGAGGACCGAGACGATATTGCTGACCCCACCAAGAACCGCTTCGGTACTGATCATGCCTTTTGGGAGACCCGTCACTCCTTCTATCCCTAAGATGGCGGGAAGATTCATCGCCGTCTGTGGGACCCGATAGCGATCACAGATGGGATTCGTCAAACGCTCAACCCCAGGCAGCATTTGCAGGAACCAGCGTTGAATGACTGCCCCGAGCTGTTGTTTCCCTTCGGGACGGGCTAACCAGTCGAGCGCCAACGGTTGCACTGCCTGTTCCATTTCATACAGCGTGCGGAGTTGTCCAGCTTGCCACTCGCGAAAGGCAGGGAGAATCACCGTGTTCGGTAAAGACCGAGCGAGAAAACGCGCGACTGCGTCGATTAACACCGGGAGGCTGTCTTCGACTGCGTGCCGTACTTTCCCGGAGTTAATCAGTTCGCCGACTTCTTCACGAAACGCCTTGGTCTTCAGTTCAATACGACCCGCACCAGCTAATCCCCGGGCAATGGCAAACTCTGGCTCGGCTCCCCGAACGACCCGCGCAGCGGAGAAAATCTCTTGGCAAAGGTCCGAGGTAAACCCCATCCGTGAGGCTCCACCAGTGAGGAGCACCAGTTGAGGAAGAGAGTCCTGCATGCGTTCTCGTGCATGCACCAGTGCATCGTGAAACGCCGCTTGCCAACTCTGGTTGTTAAGTTGCGGCAGCGGTGTTGCCAAGAGTTTGTCCATAACCGCTGGTGTCATTTCAACATCAATATAGAGTGGTGGATTGGTTTCTAAGCGCACGGTTTTGCTCGCGGGTTTGTCCTGCCACATGTCCGGGTTAGAAAAGAACATCTCTTTGACTTTGCGGCACTCCAGCTCGCATATGGCTGCGTAGACTGGATGATTCGTGAAGATTTTTCTTAGCTCTTTCGCGCGGGGATGCGTTACGAGCGTGTGCTCCAGCATCGCTTTGTCGATCAATCCACCCCCGAGCGCATTTTGCCCGAAATCACTAATACGAATTTCGAGGTTTTGCACGGCCGTGAAATCGGTTGTTGACGAGCCAATATCAACAATCAGAATTGCTCCTTCAGCCAGCTCCTGAGAAATGTAGCCTGACTCCCGCGCGTAGACTAAAGCCGCACGTGACTCTGGCCACACCGTCACCTGGCGCATGCCTGCTTCACGGAGGAGCGCGGCATAGGAGTCGCGAATGACTGCATTCCACCCCGAGGGACAACCGACAAAAAAGAGCGAAATATCACCACCGCTGATTTTCCGGTCTTGTAAAAGGATATCGAGGATTTTTCCCACAAAGAGTTTGGTTGGTTCACGAACGTCGGGGCGGTCGACTTCTGGGCTTTTGAAGGCAATGCGGAGGCTGGTCACGTTTCGAGCCAGATATGCATCGTCACCGATCAGCACGCCCCGGACGGGATGTTGCGCAACGGCAGTGAGAATACTTTTGCTGCCCTGAATGTCGATGATTTGCGGCTCGGTGGTTGCTGCCATCATCGCGAGGGCAACCGCGGTTTCTCCGTGTCCGAGATCAAACCCGATAATCTCTTGATCGTTCTTCAACGAGATAGTTTTCCTTCCTTATATAGTCGCTCATGCAGAAGGTGAGTGTTCCTCAGGGCGATGTGGGTTCCGCGGCGAGTCCACGTTTCAGTAATTTCCCGTCTTTTCTGACAAAAGCCGGTTTCAACGTCACCCAGGTGCGAACTTTGGTATCGAGACTGGGGATGGCATCGAAAAATTGGGCATCTTCTGTCGTGAAAGGTTTTGCTACGATGCCATGCTGTTCGAGCAGAAAGGCTAGCGAGTCGAGTTGTTTGAGGGCAAATCGACCATCGTTTACCGACGCGGCATGCAATAATTCCTGAAATAGCTCAAGTAACGCGTGATCGTCCGTGAGTGAACTCATTGATGGAGGTGCAGGTTTGCTCACCTCAGCCAAGATCGTATCCGTCGTTCTTAGTGTCTCACGTAATCCGGAAAGTAACAGATCAAGATTGACATGGACTTCCGCATCTGACGGCGGTAACGCGGTTGGCATCGCTCGTGGTGACGGTTTGAGAAACCATTCGCGGACATCTATAAGGATTAGGACGAGCAAAAGGGCAAGACCGAGAATTGTTCCCAGCTCATACAACACGCCAAACAACACCGCAGCCAACACGACGCGAATAATCCGTAGTGACCAATCGCCGCGAGTGACGGCAAACCGCCGGGCATGAGTGGTGAACCAGTCTTGACGTGTGTCAGTGTGTTCACAGCTTGTCAGGGTAGAAACGGCTGCAGTGATAACGTCAAGAAGAAACCCCAGTACCCGGCGCTCTGTCAGACTGCGTTCCTTTTCCTGCCCGGCAAAGGCAAGCAGCGAACCTAGCCAGGACTTGAGTTCCCGGACCACCTGCTCGGGTTGTTGTTCTTGGTGCAGGCGCTGACGCAACTGGCCGCGCTGTTGATCGAATAATTCCGCGAGCGTACTCAACACAACCTCCACTTCCAGTGACACAGAGCCATGCCCTCGCCCCTGGAGGAATGTTGCTCTACCATACATTACTCACGGAATCGAGGTAAGACTTTGGTGCCCAGCAGTTCGATGCACTTCAGGGTCTCGGCATGACTCGGGCCCGTGGGGTGCCGCAGCATCAGGATCATGTACTGACAGCCCACTTCCCGCTGATAGCGTTGGATCTCGGCGGTCACCTCGTCTGGTGTCCCGCAGATAAGACGATTCGGTGCCACCCGCGCAAAAGACCACTCCGCATCGGACTTTACGTCTTTAACCCAGGGTTCCCACTGCGCGTTGAAGCGACCGGACGAGAAGAAGCCCAAGCGCAAATAGAAAAGATGGTATGCCTGAATATGTGGCCACCAGACTCGCTCTACTTCGGCGCGGTTCTCGGCGACCCAGGCATCGCGCATTAAGGCAACCTCGACTCGGCGATTGCCAACGCGGACGGCAGCGTCGCGATAAATCTGCCCCCAGGCTTTCATGACGTCAAAGTTGTGTAACGGATCAGAGATCCACCCGTCAGCAATTCGGCCAGCGCGTTTGAGGGTGATCTCCGACATCGCTCCTACCCAGATCGGCGGTCGTGGACGACGCACCGGGCGAGGGGTAATAGTCACATCTGTAAATTGAAAGTGCTTGCCCTGATGCGAAAAGGTCTCTCCAGCCCAGGCGTGTTTGAGAATCTCAACGGATTCGGTGAAACGAGAGGCGGCTTCGGTCATCGGAATGCCAAACCCATCGAACTCTTTTTGCACGAGTCCCAAACCCGCGCCGAGAATGAAGCGACCTTTTGACAAGTTATCGATGACCGCGCCTTGTTCGGCAATTTCCAGAGGGTAAAACAGCGGCAACTGCATGATTGCGGTTCCGAGTTCCGCTCGTTTCGTCCGCACCGCGAGTGCCGCCAAAAACGTCAGCGGCGCTGGCATGTAGCCATCCGGCATCTGGTGATGCTCGGGAACAAAGAAGGCATCAAAGCCTAAGCGCTCCGCAAGTTCCGCTTGCTCGAAGACCTCGTCGTAGATCCGGGGAAGATTCTCACCGTTTGGGGGATCTTGTAACAAGAAATGCAGGCCAAATTTCATGACCGGTTCCATTCCTCAAGATAGCGTCTGACCACATAGAGACCGTCAGGCGTAAACGCTTCGGTTTCCGCTCGGCGCAATATCTCCTGTGGCGTCATGCGTTCTACGTACTCGACTTCCTCTTGTTGCAATACCAAGGGTCCATCGTATACACACGAGAACGCACCGCCCCACACGCGTGCATGTTCGTCGGCAAAATAAAAATCGAACAGCCGGGTGAGCGGGATATCGCGGATGCCCATTTCTTCGGCAAGTTCGCGGACTGCACTTTCTTCATAGCTTTCTCCCGCTAAAACCACACCGCCGGTTGCGGGATCGTAATAACCCGGAAATACATCTTTTGTCATCGTGCGCTTCTGGACATAGATTGCCCCTTGGGAATTGAAGACGAGAATGTAGGTGCTGCGGTGCAGTAAGTTCTTTGCCCGCATCTCTCGTCGAGGGACAGCGCCAACGACTGTGTTATGCTCGTCAACGATCGCAACGATTTCGTCTGCCGCACTCATAGGGCTCCTCTAAATCGTAAAACGCCAAGAATAACTACCCCCCTTCCCTTTACGTATTACGTATTACGCTTTACGTTTTCTTTCTCCTATGTCCAAAGCCCTTGTCATCTTCGCCAAAGCCCCGGTTGCCGGCCAGGTCAAAACCCGGCTCTGTCCACCATTGTCACCACAACAAGCGGCTGAGTTAGCGCGGTGCTTTCTCCTCGATAGCGTCGAGCGTGCATGCCAACTGCCCGATGTGGCGGTCTACATCGCCTTCACTCCTGCTGATAGTGAACCACTCTTTCGTACGTTACTCCCGTTTCCTGTCTCGTACCTGCCCCAACGCGGCAATTCGCTCGGTGAGCGGGAGCTGAATATCTTCATCGATCTTTTTCAGCACGATGTGACCCACGCAGTTCTCATCGGCAGTGATATTCCAACCCTACCGCTTTCGCATCTTCACGACGCATTCAGCCTGTTAGTCGATCCGCAGTATGACGCGGTGTTTGGACCGAGCAGGGACGGCGGATACTATCTCGTTGGCTTACGAGAGGCACACACAGCACTGTTTGAGAATATTACCTGGAGCACGGAGTCGGTGATGAACGAAACCCTTGCGCAGGCTCGGAAGGCTGGCTTACGCATTTCACTGGTCCCGCGATGGTATGACGTTGATGATCGGAAGGATTTACGGCAGCTTGTTGCAGATTTTCGTGACCCGCAGCATGCCAAGCGCGCTCCACGAACCCGTGCGCTGCTAAAACGACTCGGACTGTTGGCTAAGTAACATCACCATAGGTCACAACTTAAAACTTTTGCTGCGTTGTCATTCCCTCTCCCGCCGGGCTTATCATTACCCACATCTTTGCAACTTCCGCTAACCTCGAGACATGCAAAGAGATTGTGTGGCGGACAATCGACTAGGAAGCTGGAGAAGAAAGGGGCACGATGAGGAATACTGAAGAACCCCCCCATATTTTCCCATCGCCACTTTGGAGCCTCCGCTAAGTGAGACAAATGTGGGTAAAAGTTAGCCCGCCGGGAGAGGACGAGATAGGGGATGAAAAACAGAGGTTTTTGCTCTGAGATCCCCTCATCCTGACCTTCTCCCGGGTGGGAGAAGGGACCCTTACACGTGGCGTAGTCCCCAAAAACGTTCATATTTGTAGTGAAGTTGTGACCTGTAACGTCACACCCGCGCTTCAAGGGTGTCCGCCAACTCTCGCTTGATGCGCGCAAACGCGCTGACTCCTTCTTTGACCACTGCCGAAGCGATTTGCACGGCTTTGATCCCGCTGTGGAGAACCGCGAGGGCCTCAACACCATGCGAGACTCCGCCAACTCCAATGACATCGAGTTTTCCTTGACTTGCGGCAAGCATCGTTTGCGCCTGAGAGGGTTGTCCATTCGTAGTCGCATTATGGCAGACCGCAGCCGGAATGCCCGCATCACATAAGACCGCGGCGACAAGAGAAAGCGCTAACGGAACCTGTGGTGGGAGTTTAACGACAAGTGGAGTACGGACTGCTTGCTGCAGCGGGGTGACGATCTTGCGCAGATTCTCGGCCGAGGCAAACGGCGCGAGATGCTCGTGCACATGCGGTTCATTCAAATTGATTTCCAGGAGATCGGCTCCAGCTGCGGCCAACGTTTGCGCGGTAACGACGAACTCGTCGATGGTCAGGCCCGCAACACTCGTGATAATCGGTTTTCCTGCGCGCCGCAGCTCAGGGAGCAGCTCCACATAGTAGGCCACGCCGGGATTCTCGATACCGCAATTGGCGCCAGGATCGAGAAACGACTCTGAGGTAATCGACTTGGTGACGACCGCCCCAGCTTCCGAGTACGCCAACGCAAGTAATTCTTCACGACTGGTAGATAATGCTCCAGCGGCATTCATCAAGCAGAATGGGAACCGGATACCGGCGATGGTGGGACGGAGTGTCAGCATTGGTTTTCTCCTTCACTAAGAGACAAGGCTTGATCAATAAAACGTAATACGTCATACGTAACCACCCCGCTCCCCATTACGTTTTACGCAATAGCGATCGTCTCTATCAACTGCGGCGCTTTTCCTTCTTCCTGGGCAAGCAGTCCGGCGGCAACCTTGTCATCGTGGGAAAACGATACCCATAAGTTCTTTGCTCGCGCCTCAGCAAAGAAGCGTTTTTTTGCCGCGATCGTTGCCAGGGGATTCGTGTCGTATGCTGCATTCCACGCCGGACGTAAATGGGACGTTGTGGGAACGATGTCGCCTAAATGAATGAGCCCGGTGCCGCCAGCCTCGATAATCACACATTGGTGCAGGTCGGTATGTCCACCGGAGGCCGCGGTCCGCACATGCGGGACAATGGGTGTATCGCCATCTATTAACACAACATTCTCTAGCGCATTGAGACACTCAGGAGCGTGACGATACGCTGCCAGCAAGCGCTCATCGGTCGGGGCCAACGCCAGATCCCACTCTTGTTTTTGCATGATGACTTTTGCCTGCGGGAACACAGGCCGAATTGCTCCCTCTGGTGATTTGTCGATGACACCACCAACATGATCGAAGTGCAGATGTGTCAAGACCACATGGGTCACACTGTCAGGGGTTAGACCTAGCCTTTGCAGACCTCCAACTAAGCCCTCGCCAGGCTCGGGCGAATAGAACTTTTGTTCCCCTTTGCTGAGGCGGTTGCCGATCCCCGTGTCAACGAGAATGACTTCCGTACCGGTGAGAATCAGGGGACAGGTCAGACTCATGTGAATGCGGTGGCGAGCGTTGGCGGGTTTCTCTCGTTCCCACAACTCCCGAGGGACAACCCCAAACTGCGCACCGCCATCATCCCACCAAAACCCGGCATTGAGAAAATGGATGGTAATATCTCCAGCGTGTAGCATGACGGAGACTATAGCGGGAAAGCCGAGTTGTAGGCTATAGGCTGAAGAGGAGCGAAGAACGGGAAGAGGGATACATGGATAAACGGATAAAAGAGAAAAGGGAGAGGAAAAACGGAGTGAGCACGACGTTAAAGATCAATGCTGAACGATGAGCGATGAGTAAAAAGGACGTGAGGGAAGAAAAGACAACGACAATCAGCCAGCCAGACTTCCTACTCTCCTGGTGCCCTCCTGTTTCCTTGCTATTCCTCACCCATTATCTATCCTTTCGCGTTCATCATTTTTTGTCCTTGAACTTTGAGCTTGAAACTATAGATGTGGCGTTCTACAGTTCGCCAACAGAAGGAGGGTATGTGTATGAAAGTTGGAGTTTCAGTTTTTTTAACTGACAAGTCGGGTAATCCAGGGGATATTGCCCGCGAGGCAGAGAACCTCGGGTTTGAGTCGTTTTGGGTAGCAGAGCATATCGCTGTCCCAACCCAATACACAACCTATTACCCCCGTTCAGCTGACGGCAAAGTCCCGGAATTCTACGCTCACCTGGTCGATCCGTTCATTGCCTTAACGGCAGCGGCACAGACGACCAAGAAAATTCTCCTGGGAACGGCAATCTCCCTTATCCCTCAACATGACACCATCACGTTAGCCAAGACGACGGCAACGCTTGATCTCTACGCCAATGGTCGCTTGATTCTTGGTGTCGGGGCTGGCTGGTTTGCCGAAGAAGCAGCATTATTTGGAGTGCAGTTTAAGCATCGTTGGAAGTATGTACGCGAGGGGGTTGAGGCGCTGCGCGAGCTGTGGAGTAAAGACGTCATCAGTTACTCCGGCGAGTTCGTTAAATTCCCGGCCCTGACAATCGGTCCGAAGCCGGTACAGAAGTCCATCCCGATTTATCTGGGTGCGCACGACCCCAAGTATGCGCTGAAACGCGTCGTCCAGTACGCCGATGGTTGGTTTCCTGCGAATTTGCCACCAGAAAAATTCGCCGAGGCTATTCCCCAAATCAAACAGATGGCGCGTGAACAGGGGCGCGATCCCGAGAAAATCGAGTTTGGTGTGTTGATGATGGCCCAGGGCTCGGGGCCTGAGCCTGATACTATCAAGCGGTATCGAGATGCGGGAGTCAGTCGCATCATTACCCTAGCGTGGGCCGCCGCGTCGGGCAGTGGTGTCGAGGCAGTGAAAAGCCTTGCACCAATCGTCGAGCGGGTGCAAAAGGTGTAGCAGCGTACACTATGGCAATCCAATTGTGGAGAACACGTCGATGCCGCGCCGTAGTATTGAACGGATCCGAGAAGCGATACGGACCGCGGCATACGATATGACAAGTCACGCGGTTGAAGAGATGGCCGAGGACCTATTCGATTTCATTGATGTTGAAACTGCGATATTGTGTAGAAAGCTTATCAGAACTGAGCAAGATGACCCGCGGGGGACGAAGTATACCATTCACGGACTCGGAGCAGATGGCGTCATTCTTGTAGGAACAGTCGGTCGTTTTGTTGGAACTGGTCGCTATCTCATCATTACAGTATATGCAGTAACGGAGCCGGGGATATGACAAAACAATTTGGCTATCAGTGCGAGTATTGTGAAGGAGTTGTCCAGGCAAAACGAGTGGAACGCGAAGCTTTCAAACACAAGGCCGGTTTCGTTATCCTTGAGAATGTTGAGATCGGCGTGTGTGACAAGTGTGGTAATCGTTATTACACTGCGGAAACGTTGAAGCGGGTGCAGGCGATCGCCTCAGGCCAAGCCCGACCCGAACGTACAGAACAAGTTCCGGTCGCCCATGCCTGACAAAAAAGAAACGCTTGTCCCATTCCGTCTCTGGTCCGCTGGTGACTAGAGAGCACTGTCCCACTCAAGAAAGCGCATAATCATGGAACTGAAACAGCTCGGCAACACCACGGTGATGGTTCCGGAGATCGGTCTCGGGGTCTGGCAGTACAAAGGTGGAATAGAACCATTACGCCGAGGTATTGAGCTCGGCGCTTTTCTCATCGACACCGCCGAAATGTACCGCACCGAAGATGTCACGGGCCAAGCAGTGAAAGGCATGCGTGACCAAGTGTTCATTGCGAGTAAGGTGTCGGGCAGTCACTTGCGGTACGACGACGTCCTGCGGGCCGCAGACGCGAGTCTGCGTGAGCTAGAGATGGACTGTATCGACCTCTATCAAATCCATTGGCCGAATTCATCGGTGCCGATCCAAGACACCATGCGGGCTATGGAAACGCTAGTGAATCGTGGGCAGGTCAAATACATTGGTGTGAGTAACTTCTCGTTGCGTCAACTCCAAGAGGCGCAGGCTATCATGCGCAATCACCCCGTCGTGTCCAATCAGGTTTTATATAATCTGAACAGTCGAGACATCGAACGTGACCTGCTGCCGTACTGCCAGAAGCATGCGGTGACAATTATTGCCTACACACCTCTCGATAGTGGGAGATTGACCAACTCCTCATGGTTGCGACGGCGACGGAGCATGAGGGTTTTGCATGACATTGCGTCCCACGTGCAGAAAACCCTGGCGCAGGTGGCACTGAACTGGTGTACGTCGCGCTCCAATGTCATCGCCATCCCGAAGTCTGATAGTGTCGCGCGTACCGAAGAAAATTGCGGGGCGTCAGGCTGGCGGTTATCTCCAGCCCAGATTCGCGTGCTGGACGAGGCCTTTGCATGACTGTCAGCCGCCGTCGTTTCTTACAGGGCGCCACGGCTATTCTCGCTGGTGCTAGTGGATGGTCCGGTAACGCCTACGGTCGCTCAGACGAAACGCCTGCGAGCGTCCGAAGTGCAGCGTCGAAGAAAAAAACAACAACTGTGTCAGTACAGGAGCAACGCATGACCCGTTTTGGTATTCAGATTGAACCGCAATTCGGTTTTACCTTTCCCGAAATTGCCGACCTTGCGAAGGAAGCGGAGCGGCTCGGGTATACCGCCATGTGGGCGTCGGATCATTTGCTGTGGGATGCAAAGTCAGAACGACGGAATTGCTTGGATGTCTGGGCGCTGATGCCGGCGTTGGCGACCGTCACCACGACACTGCGTCTCGGGACCCTTGTTACCTGCAACTCGTATCGCATCCCTAGTGTGCTCGCAAAAACGGCGGCCAGTGTAGACCATATGAGCAATGGACGATTAGAGTTCGGTCTCGGTGCAGGATGGAAGGAGATCGAGTACAAAGCCTACGGTATTCCGTTCCCACCTGTTGCGACGCGTCTGGCGCAGTTGGAAGAGGCAGCCCAGTTGATCAAGCTATTGTGGACAGAAGAAAGAGCGTCTTTTACCGGTAAGCATTACCAGCTCAATGATGCCACCTGCGCGCCGAAACCGGTGCAGCAACCACTCAAAATGTGGATTGGTGGTGCGGGTGAGAAAAAACTTCTGCGCATGGTTGCCCAATATGCGGATGGCTGGAATATGATTTTCGGCTACCAGTTGCCGGCAGTGAAAAAGAAACTCGAAGTGCTGCAACGCCACTGTGATGCTGTTGGTCGCGACTTCAGCAAAATTGAGAAATCGCTGTTCATTGTGACCTGTATTGCCGACAGTGAAGAAGAGTTGAAGCGGCGGGATGCTGAAGCAGCGGCGGCGTTAGGAACAAAGCGGATTTTTAATATTGCTCGTGACTCCGGAACTATTGGTACTGCCGAGCACATTGTCGATACGCTCCGCAGTTACCAAGACCTCGGATTTGATTATTTCATTGCCATGTTTCCCTATAAGCAGGATAAAGAGATGCTCCAGCGCTTTGCCGAAACGGTAATGCCTCATCTTAAATAGTGACTCTCACTACTCGGCGGCTACAATCCGCCCGACTCTTCAGAGGAGGATATTCTATGCCTCGTGTTCATGATCGTGGTGGCTGGCCGGATGCTGGACCGATCAACAAAGAAGAACACAATTACGCCTTGTGGGAGAAACGCACCGACGCGCTTCTCACATTGTTAGTTAGCCCAGCGAAACAGATATTACGAGTAGATGAACTCCGGCGGGCGATCGAAGCACTCTCCCCCGAGGCATACGAGAAGATGAGTTACTACGAACGGTGGATTTCGGCAATTGAGACGTTGATGATTGAGAAGGGGATTTTAACGCGTGAGGAGGTTGAGAAGCGGGTGAAAGAAATAGAGAGCTAAAGCGTAAAACGTAACGCGTAACCACTCCACCTCCCTCTTACGTATTACGTTTTCGGAGGCTTGCATGCCAGCAAAGTTTAAACCTGGAGATCGTGTCCGTATTCGTGTCGGGAATCCTCCGGGACATTTCCGGACACCGAGCTACGTCCAAGGGAAAGTTGGTCACGTGGAAACGGTGCATGGCGATTTTCGCAACCCGGAAACCCTTGCCTATGGTGGCGATGGGCTCCCCAAGACGTTTTTGTACCTGCTGTCGCTTGACCAGACTGCGGTGTGGGACGATTATCGTTCTCCGTCGCCGGATAAACTGTTTATTGATATTTATGAGCACTGGTTGGAACCAGTTGGGAGCTAGGAACTGAGAGTTAGGAATTGGGACCTAGGGGTTAGGAGAAAAAAAAGAAGCATTGAGTGCCACGGCTAGCTTGTCCAGCCGTGCTGTATAGCGAGGAACATATGCACGACCATGATCACCCGCACGACAATGGACATGCGCCAATTACTGACACGAATAGCTCATCACACTACGAAAAACGCGCGACGGCAATAGTTGCGCTCTTAATAGAAAAAGGGATCGTCACCGCAAATGAGGTGCGACGCGCTATTGAGCAAATGGACGAACGGACCCCCGCGCTCGGAGCAAAAGTAGTAGCCCGCGCCTGGGTCGATCCCGCCTTTAAGTCGCGACTCTTGTCGAATGCGAAATCCGCGTGTGCAGAACTCCGTATCGATACCGGGACCTTGGCGCATATCGTTGCTGTCGAAAATACCGACGCAATTCACAACGTTGTTGTTTGTACTCTCTGCTCCTGTTATCCACGCGCGATTCTTGGACTTCCACCCGATTGGTATAAAAGTCTCAGTTATCGTTCTCGGGTCGTCAAAGATCCTCGTCGCGTCTTGCAAGAGTTTGGCCTGGTGTTGCCGCAAGAGGTAGAAGTCCGTGTGTATGACAGCACAGCAGATATGCGCTATCTGGTGATTCCTGCCCGTCCGCCAGGAACAGAGCACTTGAGTGAAGATGAACTGGCTCGTCTCGTGACGCGTGACAGTATGATTGGTGTGACGCAGGCACGGCCACACGTCGAATAAGAACTGTTAAGGTCTGCACCCCACTCCCGTGATTTCGCCCGCGCCAGAAGAAAAGCACGAGGCGAATCCTTCCAGGAGCTTTTGTTTCGTCTTGCAGTTCGCTTCGTGCTTTTCTTATTGAGTTTGTGGCAGCTGGAGATTGCGCACGACTTGTCCGGATTGACCGATAGCTGGGAGTTCACGCCCATCTAAGTTGACCACGACGCCGCCGGCGTTGCCCAGAGAAAGCGTGAACCCGGTTTCGGCAGTCCATTCTCGTGTTTGTCCAGGCTGGAGAATGACATCTACTTTTTTCTGGTTATCAACCACCACGCGCATCCAGGTTGGCTCGTGAGCTTGTATGCTCAAGCGGTGCCCTGATGTTTCGGTTGGTGTGGGTGATGGTGTCGTTGTTGCCGCCGTCGTAGGGGACGGTATTGGTGCTGCCGTCTCCTCTCGCGGAGTCGTTGGTTGAGACTCGACAGTAATGGGAGGACGACCGGCCTGGGTTGAAGGGGGAACGACCGCTACAGGCGATTGCTCTACCGGGGCACCTTCCAATGTTGCACCCGTGGGAGTCGGTTCGGTTTGCGAACGAGAGGAGGCAGGAGGGGGAACAACCGCAACTGGGGGAGCAGACTGCGGAGAGATAATCGCCGGAGGAGAAGGGGTGGTGGGGGTGGGGCCGTTGGCGTCTTCGTTCGAGCTCAGTCGCGAGGGCCACCAGGTTGTGAGGTTTTGCAAGAGTCCATGCTGCCACAGATACGAACCAACAAAGAGACCGACCAATAGCAGCGAAAAAGGAAACATCCAGGACGCGAGACGAGAAGGGGTAGAACGAGGCCCCCCCACTGCCATCCGTCGCTCAGGCATTGAGGTATTCATGGCTTCCTGGTGCTGGACTTCTGCCAGAAACCGTGTGACTGCCTGATTGGGATCAATCCCAAGAAAATTCGCATAGGTACGAAGAAACGGGATGAGATACATCTCGTCTGCGAGAAGGCCGTTCTTTTCCGTTCCCTCGAGCGCCTGGAGGTATTTCATAGGAATTCGCGTTGTCGTTTCAATTTCCTCGAGGGAAACCCCTCGCGCTTCACGCGCCTGTCGCAATAACGTCGTAATTCTTTCCATACTGTCACTTCCGTCTGCCCCCAGCCTCCCGCTCTTCCTCATGTCGACCTGCGGCGGAACTGTGCCTGCTCATGGCATTACTAATACTCTTCGGTGTTGTCCGGCAATGTACCCGAGATCCGCTGCGAAATCGAGCAGGCAAGGCCTGATTGTTGGTGTTTCACCCCCGTTTACATCAAACTCCAGCTAGGGAAAACTCAGATCTATGCTGAAAATACTGTGGCTGAGACCGTCGCGGTATTCTATAGAATGTTGCCACCGGTGTTCGTAGTTGTGCAGAAAGGAATCCGATCATGGCAAAAGATGAAATGAGATTGCCGTTTCTTACTCCTTTATCTCAGGAGGTCGACCGATTATTTGACGAGATGATCCATCGTCCCTGGGGATCGATCCGGACAGGAGCTGAGGAGTGGAGCCCTCAACTCGATCTGTATGAAACCAAAGGTGCGTTTATTCTTGAGGCGGACCTTCCTGGTATACGACAACAGGACGTCTCTGTAACCGTTGAAAAGGGGGAGTTGGTCCTGCAAGGACAGCGGTCCGTCAAACACACGACCTCGCAAGGCAATTTCTACTACAGTGAACGTCGCTCTGGGAGTTTTGTCCGACGCATACGACTGCCTGCCTCGGTAGACCAGGACAACATTCGAGCGGAATTCACTGATGGCGTCCTCCGTGTCACCTTGCCTAAAGTGTCATAACTACAGAAAGATATAACTATGAGTGAACATTCTCTTTCTTCACAGAGCCCGCCATCCACGCCGTCGCCGGTGTCTCCTCCGCTGGAATTGAGTGCGGAACAGCTCCGGTTTCGTGTGACCCTGCCGCAACACTTTCGCACGACGGATGAACTCACCCTTGAGGCCGATTTCATTGGACAAGACCGCGCGCGGGCAGCCCTAGAGCTTGGGGTTGGTATCTCCAGTAGCGGTTTTAATATTTTTGTGTCAGGACTAACTGGCACAGAAAAACTGCAGGCACTGCGTCGCTGGGTCTCCCAACATGCAGAACGAGCAACGACCCCACATGACTGGGTGTATGTGCAGAACTTTGCGCACCCAGATGCCCCACGGGCCATTGCTCTTGTCGCCGGGCAGGGGAACCGTCTGAAGCATTTGATGAACGACATGGTCAAAACTCTGCGCGAAGAGTTGCCGAAAGCCTTTCGCCAGGAAGCCTTCGATAAAGAAAAAACCCAGCTGAAAGAGAAGTATGCGGCGCAAGCGCAGGAACTCACTGATGCCCTTGAAAAACGTGCCCGCGAGAAAGGGTTTATGATCCAAGCAGGGCCAGGGGGAGGGATCATTCTCATTCCTCTCATCGATGGTAAGCCCTTGGAAAGTCCCGAAGAATTCACTCGTCTGAGCCCCGAACAACAGCAAGAAATTGAGAAAAATCAGCGGGAGTTTGCCGAGGAAATGTCAGCGTTTCCCAGCAAACAGCAAGAAATCTTGCGTGCGATGGCCGAAGATGTCCGTGACATTGAACGTCGCTTTGGTGAGCTGCTGCTCACTCCGATCCTTACGAAAATTAGCGAGGAAATGCAGAGCGAGGAAATTAACACCTATCTTGCTGAGGTGAAGGCTCATATTCTCGAGAATCTCGAAAATTTCAAAGAACCGACGCGACCGAATCCAATGATGCCTTTCGCGCCGCCGCCTCCGCTCCAAGATCTTTTCCTTGAGTACGACATCAACGTCGTAGTGGACAACTCAGAGACTCAGGGGGCCCCCGTCCTAGTCGAAAGTGCGCCTACCTACCTGAATCTGTTTGGTACGATTGAGCGGGTAGTTGATCGGGCCGGACGGCTGGTAACCAACTTCACGCGGATCAAGGCGGGATCGTTGTTACGCGCCCACGGTGGGTATCTCATTTTTAACCTTGAAGATGCACTGACCGAACCGGCAGTATGGAAGGTGCTCAAGCGGACCCTGAAAAGTGGTCGTATTGAGATGGAGACGTATGAACCCTTTGCGCTGTTCTCAACCTCGGGACTTAAACCAGAGGCGATTGAGGTAGCGGTCAAAGTCCTTGTGACGGGTAGTCCCTACCTCTACCACCTGCTTTACAGTCTAGACGAAGAGTTTCGCGAGATTTTTAAGGTGCATGCGGATTTTCGCCGGGTAATGGAAATTGAGACCCATGTATTGGCGTATGGAAACTGGGTCGCTCGTATTTGCCACCAAGAAAAGTTGCCTCATTTTGATCAGCCTGCGGTCGAACGCCTGGTCGAGTATGGAGCACGTAAGGCAGGGGACCGTGAGAAAGTCTCGGCTTCCTATGCGGAGATTGGTGATGTGATTCGTGAGGCTGCCTATTGGGCACGGAAGGACAATGCCGACATTGTCTCTTCGCCGCATGTGCAAAAGGCCCTCGAGGAGCGTGTGTACCGAGCGAACCGTATTGAGGAAGATATTCGCGAGCGGATTACCCAAGGGACGGTTCTCGTAGATATTGATGGGAAGAAGGTCGGACAGGTAAATGGCCTTTCCGTACTCCAGCTTGGGGAGCACAGTTTTGGTCAACCCTCACGTGTCACGGCGAGTGTGGGTATGGGGCAGGCTGGGATTGTCAACATTGAGCGTGAAGCACGTCTTAGCGGTCCTACCCATGATAAAGGGTTGCTGATTCTGTCCGGCTACCTCCGGAATCGCTATGGTCAAGACAAACCGCTCGCACTTTCCGCCAGTCTCTGTTTCGAGCAGTCGTACGGAGGTATTGATGGTGATAGTGCCTCATCAACCGAGCTGTATGCCCTCCTGTCTCGGCTTTCTGAGTTGCCGATTCGTCAAGATTTGGCAGTCACCGGTTCTGTTAATCAGTGGGGAGAAGTGCAGGCGATCGGTGGAGCGAATGAGAAAATCGAAGGCTTCTTTGATGTTTGTCGGGCCCGCGGTTTGACCGGGTCACAAGGTGTCTTGATTCCCGACGCGAACGTTCGCAATCTGGTGCTTCGTCCAGATGTGGTTGAGGCGATAGCCCAAGGGCAGTTTCATATTTATCCGATTAAAACGATAGACCAGGGAATTGAACTGCTTACCGGGGTTCGGGCTGGAACCCACGACGAGGAGAATACCGTCAATGGCTTGGTCAGTACGCGTTTGCACGAACTGGCAACGAAACTCAAAGCCTTCTCTGTCAGCGGTAGTAATAATGGAGCGAAAAAGGCGGATACCCTGGAGAACGACGAAAAGAAATGAACTCGTCTCGGTGTAGGGGAACCTGTTGTTGCTCTTCCCTGCGAGGGGGTGAGTCGGAGGGGCACGGCACGCCATCATTGGTCACAACTTAAGGGCAGAGCCGTGATTTTTTGGGTGCTGCGGCGCGCCTGAGGATTCCTTCTCTCTGAGGGAGAAGGTCAGGATGAGGGGAACAAGGAGCAAAGAACTTCTCTTTTTCACCCCCTCACTCTAGCCCTCCCCCGGTGGAAGAGGAGATGACTACACAGTTGACGGTGTAAGTTGTGACTGGTGCCCCTACGGTGCATGCCTGTGCTGTTTTTCTGTCAGAGTCTGATCGCCGATTTTGCTCGTAAAAATTCATGAGGTGCTCACTGCACTTTTCTCTCATGAGACAGTGCCTGGAGTAGTGCTTTAGCGTTACGCATGTCAGTGGTATCAAAGCCTTCAGTAAACCAATCGTAGATTGCGGAAAGTGTGTCACGAGCTTCGTGTCGCTTGCCTTGCTGTTGCCACAGCCGGGCCAGGCTGGTCGCCGCCCGGAGTTCCCAGGATTTGGCTTGTTGTGTTTGCGCGATTCCAATAGCTTTGTGGAAATACCCCTCTGCCTCAGTTTGGGTACTAGGTGTCGGGTGCTGGGCGCTGGGAACGCCGGACGCTAGACGCTGGCCGCTCGACTGTAATGTCAGTTCCCCTTTGAGCCGATATAATTCCGCCTCGTACAGGTGTTCTCCGGTTTCTTGTACCAGCGCCAGTGCTTCGATTACTGCCCGCCGGGCTTCTTCTGTCTCACCGAGTTTACCATAGGATTCGGCCAAGAGGCCCAGAAACCACGGTCGGCCCAGCTCGGCTCCGGTTTCACGCAAGGCTGTCAGCCCCTGGCGAAGACCTTTGATACCGGTGGTTACATTCCCTTGGTGCGTGAGCACCCAACCTCGCAGGATGGTGGCATGAGCGATGAATTGGGAAAAATTCTGCTCATGCGAAAGTTGGTGCAGAGCGTCGGCCTGCTGCTGAGTCTCTTGGCTCTGGCCGAGACAGAGGTGCAGACGTGCAGCCCAGTTGTGCGTCCATGCCAGGTTAAAAGGGTGGTCGAGTTGCCGTGAGAGTCTAATTGCCTCGGTTATCTGTTTTTGGGCCTGGGTGGGGTAGCCGAGAATCCATGAGACAAAGGCAGAATAGCACAGGGCCGTCACGCCAAAGTCCTGTAATCCTAAATGTGGGCGATCATGCTGTGGATCATACAGCGCGCGCCCACGTTCGCAGTGCGTATAAGCGTGGGTAACCTCGCCACTCCACAATAGGGGAACAGCGTATGCCGTGTGTGCAGCTAACTGCAGTGCGCGACTCTGCGTACGCTCGGCAACCATCAGGAGCTGCTGGCCTAAGGGAATGGCGCTGCGCAACTTGGCTCGTACCGTGTAAAACGTCATCAGTCCGAGCAGCACTGGGGCGAGATCTGGCGCCTCGCCAGTGTGTTGACTGAGATCGTACGCACGAGCATAGGTCTCTTCGACTTCCGAGGCTGCGTATCCTTTCGTTGCGATTAATGGACCGCTCAGAGCAACGCGCATGTCAAGCTCTTGACGAATACGCTCGGGAGTAAGAGGAAGTGTCTGTACAAGGTCTAATCCCTTGGTGAAATGGCGAATAGCTTCGATATTGGCAGAACGCTGCGCAGCTTGTTGTCCAGCCGTTTGCCAGTAGGGAATCGCCTGTTCCGCGAGCCCAGCGTCGGTATAGTGATGCGCGACGAGTTCCGGTTGAGAGGCAATGATCTCGGGGAACTGTGTTTCAAGTGTACGCGCAATCTGTTGATGATAGGTTTGCCGTTGGCTCTTGAGTAAAGATTGATACGCAGCTTCGCGGACGAGGGCGTGCGAAAACACGTAGGTAATCTGTGGAGGAAATCCGCTTTGGTACAGAAGCTCAGCATTGACAAGTTGAGCGAGGGTCTGTTGGAGGTCGTTTTCGCCGTGCCGAGAAACAGCGTGCAGGAGATCAAACGAGAATTCTCTCCCTAGTGTTGCCGCCAGTTGTGCTACCTCTTTCGCAGATCCTAGCCTATCGAGGCGAGCCATGAGCGAATCCTGCAACGTGACCGGGATTTCCAATGGCAGCGCGAGTGACGATTCAGTATCGGTCAACGGTGTTGTGGTTTCCAGCAGCATTTTCGTTAGTTCTTCGATAAATAACGGTACCCCGTCTGTCTGTGTCACTATTTGCTGGACAACCGGAGGGGGAAGAGGGGAGGCCTTTGTTACAACACTGATCATTGTCTCGGCTTGCTCTGGGTCTAAGCGAGAGAGTGTCAGCATCGTCATATGCGAGCGTGCGGGCCATGGGAGCGTCATTTCTAGTCGACTGGTGAAAACGGCAAGGATACGAGAAGTTGGAATCTGTTCAACTAACACGTTGAGTAAATCGAGAGTAGACGGGTCTATCCAGTGAAGGTCTTCAAGCGTGATCAGGAGGGGTTGGTGCTGAGCAACCGCGAGCACCATCCTCACTAAGGCGGTGAGCGTTTTTTTCTTGCGCTGTGCAGGCGGAAGATCGGTGACAGTGGAGTACTCAGGAAGTGGCAGGGAAAGGAGTGTCCCGAGAAATGGCAAGATCTCGTCTTGTGGCAGCGAGTAGAGGGCGAGAGTGCGCTCTAGCTTTCTACGCTTACTTTCCACGCTATCTTCTCGTGTCCATCCAGCGACACGCGGCAAGACGTCGATCACTGGGAATAAGGCACTGTGCTGATGATACGGCGAACAGCGCCCTTCAAGTCGGGCATACGGCTCATCTGCTAATGCGGCTTTAAGCGCATAGAGAAGCCGGGATTTGCCGATCCCAGCCTCGCCACTGACAAAGACGATTTGCCCGGTGCCGGTCTTGGCTTGTTCCCAGCGCTTCCGTAGCACCTGGACTTCTTCGGTTCTACCGACGAGAGGTGTAAGCCCCGTGGTACGGCCAATCTGCAAACGACTTTGGAAGCCACTTGCCTGCAGCACTTGGTACACTCGCATCGGGGATGGTAGCCCTTTCAGCAGATGAAACCCACAATCCTCGACAAGAAAATACCCCTGAACGAGGCGCATCGTTGCTGCACTGATAACGATGGTACCTGGAGCTGCCAGTTCCTGCAGACGGGAAGCAACGTTCGGGGTTTCACCCAATGCGAGCTGTTCTCGGCGTGATCCACCACCGATCTCTCCGATCACAACCAGTCCGGTATGGATACCAAGGCGGACTTGTAAGGACGACTGGGTGGAGTCCTCTGTATTTCGTTCTTGCAGGGCTGCAACAATGTCTAGCCCTGCCTGTACCGCTCGCCGAGCGTCATCTTCGTGCGCCACCGGATAGCCGAAGTATACCAAGACTCCGTCATCTAAATACTGCGCGATATATCCATCGTAGTGTTGGATGATCTGTGCACAGGTTTCTTGATAAGAACGTACCACTGTTTGTAATTCCTCAGGGTCGAGTTGAACAACCAGCTCTTCTGCTTCTGCCAAGTTGCAGAACATTACCGTCAACTGTCGCCGCTCTGCTGGGGGCTTGGTGCTGAGTGCAGGAGGCTGGGCCCTGACACCTTCCTTTTGGCCATTTTCCCTTTTCGCCGGATCTCCCTTGTTTTCCCTTGCTCCTTTTCGACTTTCATGCGTGTCTTCTTTGCCGGTTCCCCCTTTCGCCGTTTCGTCTTCTAGCTCTTTACCCACCCACACCAGTACTTTGCCGTTCTCATCGGTGGCTACTTGTTGAGCGATGATGAGTTCGTCTTTGATATCTTGCAAGTATGCGTCGTCGAGGGCAAATCGGCGTTTTAAGGCACCGTACGAGACTCGCCCTTGACGCTGGAGAAGGGCAAGGATTTGCTCAAGTAGTTCGTCAAATGTCATGGGTTGCGCTCAGGATTTGCCCCGTTTGATACGGTCGAATAAGTTCCGAGTTTGCTCATCGAGTTGAAAAATTTCCATGATGGCACCGCAGGCCGCGTCGGTGTCAAAGTACGCAAAACGGACGCCAGGATTGTTGCCGATACGACCGCTCTGGATAACCGGGAATCCGTTGACAGCGAAGTCGTCCACAGCTTTTTGGTAGTCCGCTACGATGAAACCAAGATGATGTAACCCTTCGCCTTTGTTGTCAAGGAATTCTTGATAAATGCTCCGCCCGGAAAGATGCTGGATGAGCTCAATTTGTGAATCGCCGGCGTAGCCGATGGAGATGTGGATATGGAAGTCACCAGGGCCACCGCGATACGTGGCTTCATGGACTTCAACATCAGTGAAACGAAAGAAGTGTGGAACCCCGAGCTTTTCGGTAAAGAACCGTTCGGAGACGGCAATATCGTTAACGACAAAGGCGATTTGGTGATGTCCGGCAGCGATGTACGCGTATGGCGACGGGGGAGCCATGATTATCCTCCTTTTCTCGAGCGTTCAGTTTTTCGCTCTCTCTAAAGATTGAATCATTGAGCCATTGCAGCACTAGAGTCGTTGAAAGCTTAAACGCTTCTTGCTTTCGTTAGTGAATCAATGAACAAATGAGTCAATGAATCAATAGTGCCTATAAACTCGTAGCCGCATTCTCTACTCTTTACCCTCGAAAGTGAACTGGCTAAGGTAAGGCCGCGAAAGGGTTTCCCTATGGATTTTAATTTTTCTCCTGAAGAAGAGGCATTTCGCCAAGAGGTACGTACGTGGTTGCAGCAAAACCTGCCACAGGACTTCGATCCTGAAAAAATCGATGCGATCGACCTTGAAGCCCGTTTCGATTTTCAACGCGCATGGCAGAAAAAGGCCCATGAAGGCGGCTGGGTGGGGATTCATTGGCCGCAAGAGTATGGTGGACGTGGCGCCAGTTTGATGGAAATGTTCATTTTTAATCAGGAATTAGCGAAAGGACGTGCGCCTCGCTATGCCAATACGTTAGGGCTGATCATGTCTGGCCCCACGATTATTCACTGGGGCACCGAAGAACAAAAGAAACGCTACTTACCGAAGATTTTGTCTGGTGAAGAGATCTGGTGTGAAGGGCTATCGGAACCGAATGCCGGATCAGACTTAGCCTCGATGCAAACTCGTGCGATCGAAGACGGTGACTATTTCGTCGTCAACGGGCAGAAGGTGTGGACCAGCTATGCACACCGGGCCAACTACATCCAGCTTTTCGTGCGTACTGATCCTGATGCCCCGAAGCACCGAGGCATTAGTTGTTTGATTGTCGATATGAAAACGCCGGGCATTACGGTGCGACCACTCGTCCAGATCACTGGTGATGCGGAGTTCAATGAAGTGTTCTTCGAAGATGTGCGGGTACCAAAAACTAACCTGCTGGGGCCAAAAGATGAAGGCTGGAAAGTCTTGGTCACGACCTTGATGCATGAACGCGCAGGCATTGGCTCGGACTTGCCGGTTCACCGGCATCTGACAGAGCTGATCCGACTTTGCCAGGTCTTTGAAATCAATGGCCAACCTGCGAGTAAAGATCCTGCAGTGCGACAGAAACTTGCGCAGTTCGCGACCGAGAGCAAGGCAATTACCTACAATATGTTTCGCAGTTTCAGTAAGCGGCTGAAGGGAAACCCACCAGGCCCCGAAGGGTCGATCAATAAACTGTTTGGCTCTGATTTGAACATGCGGATAGCGCAATTCGCCACCGAACTCCTGGGGCCGTATGCGCAGGTTGTCCACGGGTCGCCGTACACAGTTGATCATGGTCGCTGGCCGCGGGCCGCATTATGGTATCGGCTCTTGACAATCGGTGGTGGCACGTCAGAGATTCAGCGTGGTATTCTCGGCGATCGGGTGTTGGGGTTGCCGAAGGGATAATGAGGATAAGGGATAAAAGGATAAAAGGGGAGAGGATAAGGGGTAAGGGGCAAAAGGAAAAGGACAGCATCTGATTCTTTCCTCCTCTATTATCCTTTTCCCTTTCTCCCTTATCCTGTTTTTCTACTGGATAGTTTGTAAGTAGAAGGAGGAAAGAACAATGGGCAAACTTGATGGAAAAGTGGCAGCGATTACCGGCGCGGGACGTGGGATTGGGCGTGGGATTGCGCTGTTGATGGCGCGAGAGGGCGCGAAGGTAGTGGTCAACGATCTTGGTGCCAGTGTTGCCGGTGAGGGAATAGACAAGGGGCCAGCGCAGCAGGTTGTGGACGAAATCAATTCTGCCGGAGGCCAGGCGCTTGCCAATACAGAGAACATTGCGACCGTAAAAGGTGGAGAGAACCTGATCCAAAGTGCAATCGATTCGTTTGGGAAAATTGACATCTTGGTGAACTGTGCCGGGATCCTCCGAGACCGGATGATCTTTAATATGAGCGAGGAAGAGTGGGATGCGGTAATTGCTGTCCATCTAAAAGGGCATTACTGCACGATCCGGCCCGCGTCGGCGGCTATGCGTCAGCAAAAAAGCGGACGTATCATTAACTTTTCTTCCGGTTCGGCATTGGGAGCACCGGGACAGCCGAATTACGCTGCGGCCAAAGCTGGCATTTTGGGTCTGACCTATAGCTGTGCAAACGCCTTGGGAAAATATGGCATTACCTGTAATGCTATTATGCCTGGTGCCGCAACCCGCATGACCGATACTATCCCGGCCAACTTTGCCCAGCAGATGGGGTTATCAACAAGCAGCGAACAAGCCCAAGCCAGCCCGATGGATCCGAACAATGTTGCGCCGATCGTGGTGTTCCTGGCCAGTGATAAGGCTCAACACGTCAATGGGCAGGTGTTTGGCGCGAGCGGGTATCGTATTTCGCTGTATACTCACATCGTGCCGGAAAAAGTAATCTACAGCCAGGGACCGTGGGATCTCGATCATCTCTTTAAAGTCTTCGATAGCACCCTCGGTTCGCATCTCCAGCCACCACGGATGCTGTGACCTCGGGAAACCTTTTGCACACGTGGGTGTTATGGTAAAGTGCGATTTCCCGAAAGGTTCGGGATAAATATCATACTTACCGCGTGATGCGGATGGCATTTCACTGAGGGGACGAGAATAACCAAGTTTCGGGCTCGTCCCCTCTTTTTTTGGAAAGGAGCAGGAAATAATGCGTGGTTTTCACTGGCGGAACAGGACGGCGATTGCGTTAGCAGTGGCTGGCCTTACCTGGGCTGTCACCAGTCCCGGCTGGGCACAGGAGAAAAAAGCCGGTTCTGCAGTCATTGCTGATGGCAAACAAGTCTCACTGGAGTTTACGCTCACTCTCGAGGACAAGACACAGGTGCAGTCCAACGTGGGGAAAGATCCCCTGGTCTATAAGCACGGGGCAAGTGAAATTGTTCCTGGCCTAGAGAAGCAACTGGCGGGACTCAAAGTTGGAGATACCAAGCACGTTGAGGTTCCACCGGAAGAAGCTTATGGCCCAGTTGATCCGAATCGTACGCAAGAGGTCGAGAAGGACAAGGTTCCTGAAGGCGCCCGAAAAATAGGGTCCAAGCTCACTGGCCGGGCCCCGAATGGCCAAATGATGTTTGCTGAAGTGAAAGAGGTTAAGGACAAGACGGTAGTCCTCGATATGAATCACCCGTTGGCAGGGAAAAAACTGATCTTTGATGTCAAAGTCCTGAAGATCGAGGATGCCCCGGCAGAAGCGGCAGATGCCCCTGCGCCGCAGGCAACCCCTGGCAAGTAAATTTTCCTTCTCCAATTCTTGACAAGCACAAAGGGGCGACCATTACGGTCGCCCCTTTGTTTATTTGGTGAGAAGCATAGTCGCGTTTACCACCCACCATGATAGTCGTCATGCTTGCGGTCGAGCTTACGATACCCTTGGTTACGCAGGTGTTCGACCTTATCGCGCTTATGGTCGTATTTCCGGTCGATTTTATCTAAGCGTTCTCGGTAGTGAGGATCAGAGGTATTGCCTCCATATTTGCGCCCTGCTTTTTCCCGTGCCTCACGTTCTTGACGATCAAGGCGGTCCATCGCTTTATCATACTTCCGTTCGACTTTGTTTGCCCCACGTTCGATGTCGCGATGTACTTCTCGGTGGGAACGATTGTCATAGTTACCATAGTAATATGGATCTCTCGTTGAGTAATACGGGTCATAAATGCCGCGACCAGAATATGAGTCATAGCCTCCGTACGGGTTTCCATAGCCATAATAGCGTGACCCCCTATGGGCAGGTCCACAACCCGCGACAAACAATGCGCCTCCCAAGAGGATCATCCCCAGGAGATGTTTTGCGTTCATGCCGTACTCCTTATACCTTTTATATGATAAACAAACAAAAACTCTAGCAAAAGGGCTCGATGTGGCGGTTTCTTTTCTTACCAGACGACAGTTCAATTGTGCTCATTTACTGACCAGTGTACGGTTGGTACTCACGCCATTCTTCCTTGTGGCCATTGAAGCTGGCCAACTCCAGCCTTCTGCTACGAATGCATTGTCTGTAGTAGGACTCTTTTTACTCATCTGTGCCAGCGATTATTACGATGGGCCGCTTGCTCGTGCGTTAGGCGTTGATTCCGATTTCGGCAAGGTGCTGGATAATCTGGCGGATATTACCTTTCTCCTGGTAACCCTGACGTATCTTGTCCATAGCGGGATTGTTCCGTGGTGGATTCCCAGTGCGATTGCCTTAGCTTTTGCTCAATACTCTCTTGATTCCTGGCTCTTGGCTGGCCGTACAACGAATGTCGTTTTGGTCTCGAATCCAATCGGCCACTGGGCGGGAATCCTCAACTATATCTTTACGGGAGTGATGGCTCTCTACGCAGCTCTCCAGCAAAAGTTTTTTCCCTCCCTGTTAATCCATGCGCTTCTCTCTTTTTGGCTGGCGTACCTGCTTTTGGCGATGGGCATGCGGTTACATTTTTTCTTGCAAGCGCGACGCGTGCTGATGAGACAACAGACTGCGGAGGAATGAACAGTGCTGCATCTGACCAAGATTCTTGGCTTTGTTGCTGAGCCTGATTTGGCAGAACGGTTGCACACGTTGAGTCATCGAGGAAGGGTTGAAACCGTTCTTCTCGACCTCGCCGATGCCAAACGGCATCGGCTGCGCACCACGACCGATCGTGGCACGGACGTCGCGATTGCCCTTGAGCGCCACGAATCACTGAGTGATGGCGCTGTGCTCTATCTCACCGACTCGCGGGCAATCGTCGTGCGCATGAAAGAAGAACGGTGGCTAACCTTTATTCCGCTCGATCTTCCGGCGGCACTCGAACTTGGCTATCTCGCGGGCAACTTACACTGGCGGGTGCGCTTCAGTAATGGGACATTGGCCGTGGCCTGTGAAGGACCGGAACAGAGTTATCTTGATCGGGTGCGTCCACTTCTCAATGGTGGACGCCTACGGAAGGAGGATGAACATTTCTGCTGAGCTTTTACTGCTCCTTCAACATGGCGACAGTTTCTTCCCGAGTGGCGGATTTGCCGCCTCCTGGGGATTGGAGACATTACACCACGAAGGAAAAATCACCGACGCCGATTCTCTGGCGCAGTTCATCACCGGGCAACTGTCCGCACGTTGGGCAAGCTGTGATCGTCCGGCATTGGTCATGGTGTATCGGGCAGGAAATGACCTCGATCACATTGCCCAAGTAGATGAAGAACTTGAGGCCCTGGCTCTTGCCCGTGATATGCGCGAGGCCTCGCGTCGTGCCGGACGCGCGTTACTCCGTGTCCATGCCCAACTGGGAACTCCCCACGCGAGTGCGTACCTCGGCCGTGTAAAGACCGGCCAGGCGTACGGCCATATACCAGTAAGCCAGGGGCTGGTGTGGCGAGGTGTGGAAATGGAAGAGGAGGCTGCGGTTGCACTATCGGGGCACAGCCTCTGTATAACCTTCGTCAGTGCCGCTGTACGGCTTGGAATCATAAGTCATATCGCAGCCCAGCGAGTCCTCCGCACCAGTCATGCGACCTTAGGCGAAATCCTGCAAACGCCGCCGCCTTCGTTTCTGAGCAGTTTTACCCCAGCGGCGGATATTGCCATGATGCGCCATGAAATGCAGTCGGTGCGGTTGTTTGCGAGTTAGATCGCTAGGTATTGGTCACATCGGTGGTGAGACCTCGTAAGGTGCGCTTCGCGCATCACAGAGCAGGAGCAAAGAAATTGAGCACAAGCGCACCCGACAAAACTAACAAGACCATAAACCAAAAGAGACGACGCTTATGCTAAACCTTACCCCGACGGAAATGGAGCGGCTCACGATCTTTACGGTCGCCGAAATGGCACGCCGACGAAAAGCGCGGGGCGTGAAACTCAATTACGTTGAAGCGCTGGCCTACATTACGGATGAGATCTGTGAAGGGGCGCGTGATGGCCGGTCAGTCGCGGAGCTGGTGACGTGGAGCGCGACGTTGCTGACAACGGATGACGTGATGCCCGGAGTCGCCGATCTCATGTCGCGTATCATGGTGGATGCGTTGTTTCCCGATGGCACCAAACTCGTGACGGTGTACAAGCCGATTCGTCCCGGAAAAGAGCCGATACCAGAACTGCCCAATGGTCACCCCGGCGAGATTATTACGCCCGATGAAGAGATCGAACTGAATCCCGGACGCCCGCGGGTTACGCTCCCTGTCCTCAACACTGGGGACCGTGCGATCCAAGTCGCCAGTCATTTCCATTTTTTCGAGGCGAATAAGATGTTGGAGTTCGATCGTGCTCAGGCCTTTGGCATGCGCCTGGACGTCCCCGCCGGTGCGTCTGTCCGCTTTGAACCAGGAGTGAAGAAAGAGGTGGCATTGGTACAAATCGGTGGGACTGGAGAGGTAACGGGACTGAACAATCTCACCAATGGGTCTATTCGTTCGGAAGGTGTCAAAAGCGAAGCCCTCAAGCGGGCACGAGACCGTGGCTTCAAGGGTGCGTAAAGGAACGGTGGCATGGCAAAAATGAGTCGAGCCGCGTATGCGGCCTTCTATGGACCCACCAAGGGTGACCTGGTGCGTCTTGGCGATACCTCGTTGCTCGCCGAGGTCGAGCACGATTACGCCGTCTATGGGGAAGAGTGCATGACCGGGGCAGGGAAGGTGATGCGTGACGGGATGGGGTTTCACGCGTATACGACTGCCGCTGCTGGTGGTCTCGACATGCTGATTCATAACGCCACCATTATCGATCCGGTGCTCGGCGTGGTGAAAGGCGATATTGGCATCCGTGACGGGAAAGTCGTTGCGGTCGGAAAAGCTGGGAACCCTGCGATCCAAGATGGAGTACATCCACAGCTCATCTGTGGGCCGAGTACGACCATTGTTCATGGGGACGGGTTGATCGTCACCCCTGGTGCTGTAGAAACTCATGCCCATTTTTTAACGCCACAGCAGTGTGACCATGCCTTGGCGTGTGGGATTACGACAATTATCGGTGGGTCGATGGGCCCGCATTTCGATATCAGCTGTGCCGGGCCAACCAACCTGGCCACGATCTTACGGGCCGCTGAGCAATATCCGTTGAATTTTGGTTTCTTGGGGCGTGGTAGTGCACACAATCCGGCCGCGATCGAGGAAAGTGTTGCCGGCGGGGCAATTGGTGTGAAAGTACATGAAGATTTCGGTGCGATGGCAGCGGCGATCGACTGTGCACTCACGGTTGCCGACAAGTATGATTTCCAAGTGCAACTCCACGCCGATACGATCAACGAAGGTGGCTATTGTGAAGATACGCTGGCGGCCATCGCTGGCCGCACGATTCACATGTATCACGTCGAGGGGGCTGGCGGGGGCCACGCACCCGATATTATTCGGACTGCTGGGATTATGAACTGTCTTCCCGCGTCGACGAATCCGACCAATCCCTATACCCCGAATGCGCTGGATGAAGCGCTGCCGATGACAATGGATGCGCATGCCTTGGACTGGCGGTTGCCCGAGGATGTGGCGTTTGCCGAGAGTCGCATTCGTCCGCAGACTATGGCCGCCGAAGATATTCTCCATGATTATGGGGCCATCTCGATCTTCGCGGCGGACACGCAAGGGATGGGGCGGATACACGAAACCATCACCAACTGTTGGCGACTCGCAAGCAAGATGAAAGATCAGCGTGGACGCCTACCGCAGGAGAAGACGGCTCGTGCGGATAACGAACGAATCAAACGCTACATCGCTAAGTACACGATCAACGCAGCGCGAGTGATGGGGATTGACCACTATGTCGGCTCTCTGGAGCCTGGTAAATTTGCGGATCTGGTACTCTGGGCGCCGGCCTTCTTCGGGGCCAAACCGCTGATGACTATTAAAGGTGGCTTTGTGACCTGGGCCGCTGCTGGTGATGCTGCGGGGTGTGTAGTGTCGACCGAGCCTGTGATTCAACGCCCTATGTGGGGAGCACTGGGGCGCGCACCGTCGGCGTTGAGTGTATTCTTTGCCAGTCGTCTCGCGTTGGACGCTGACATTCCGCGCAAGCTCGGACTGACAAAACCGATGCTGGCGATTCGTAACACCCGAGCGTTAACCAAGCGCGATATGCTGCACAATGATGCCTGTCCACAGATCACCGTGAATCCGCACACGCATGAGGTCTATGCCGATGGCGAGCTGCTGACCTGCGAACCGGCGACCGTTGTCCCGCTTGCGCAACGGTATTTTTTACGCTGAAGGAGATGCGCATGGCTTCTGCGAATGTGGCTCGGGTGGGAGTTGGTGGGCCAGTGGGCTCGGGCAAAACTGCCCTGGTCGAACGACTTATTCCGGCGTTTCGTGGGCGTGGCACCGAGCTGGCGGTGATTACCAATGATTTGGTCACCCAAGAAGATGCCGAGCGGATTCGCCGCTCCCAGCTCATTGATCCTGCGCGAGTCCTTGGGGTGGAAGCTGGAGCCTGCCCGCATACGGTGATTCGTGAAGATCCGACACTCAATATCGAGGCGGCGGTGGAACTGGAAGAGCAGTTTCCCGGCCTCGAACTGATTCTGGTGGAAAGCGGCGGCGACAATCTGGCGTCGACCTTTTCTCTTGATCTGGTCGATTACTGGATTTTTGTTATCGATGTTGCTGGTGGTGGCGATATTCCCCGCAAACGTGGACCGGGCGTGATTCAGTGCGATCTGCTTGTGATTAACAAAGTCGACCTTGCGCCGTACGTTGGCGTTGACCTCTCCCGTATGCTGGCAGAGGCGCACGAAGTGCGACAGGGACGTCCGGTGGTCATGACGAACTGCAAAACCGGCGAGGGGATTGCTGAAGTTGTGACCCACATTGCTCGCAAGGTGCTGTTTACTGAGTAAAGAGTGAGAGTGAACCTCAATGAGATGTACCGTCGTATCGCGCCGCCCTTCGACTTCGCTGCGCTACGCTCAGGGCGAGCGGTATGCGCGCCCGTTCGTGCTGAGCGTAACCCGGAGGGTGAAGTCGAAGCTTGAGCGGCAATCGGAGCAAATGATTTAGGAAACCTATAGCAGGTTGGAGAGGTGAGGCGATGACGTTCGACGAAGTTTTGGAACAGGCCATCGATATGCTGCAGCGTCGTGGTCGGCTCACTTACCGAACACTGAAGAGGCAGTTTGCTCTCGACGATGAGGCCCTGGAAGACCTGAAAAAGCAGCTCATTGAGGCGGAACGGGTGGCGGTGGATGAAGACGGAAGAATGTTGACGTGGGCGGGGGACACCGAAGAGGATAAGGGGAAAAGGATAACGGATAAAGGGATAAATGGGGAAGGGGAAAACAAGGGCGAAACGGCGAAACGGGGAAATGGCGAAGAAGACCAGGAGAAACGGATAAAGGATAAAAGGATAAGGGAAGAAACAGAAAACCAGGACCTGAGTCGCTGGACCCCGGTGCATCTCGCGGACCGTATCCGTGCGGTCACGGTGACGGATGGTGAACGGAAAACCATTACGGCCTTATTCGCTGATCTCAAAGGCTCGACGGCCCTGATCGAAGGGCTCGATCCGGAAGAAGCGCAGGCGATTATTGATCCCGCGCTGCAGCTGATGATGGACGCCGTGCATCAGTATGACGGTTTTGTCGCCCAGGCGTTGGGCGATGGCATCTTTGCCTTGTTTGGCGCCCCCCTTGCCCATGAAGATCATCCCCAGCGGGCAGTATACGCTGCGCTACGCATGCAAGACGCTATGCGCCGCTATGGCGATACCTTACGCCAGAAAGGGTATCCGCCGTTGTTGATGCGGGTGGGACTGAATACGGGCGAAGTGGTGCTGCGCTCGATTCGCAAAGATGATTTGCATGCGGATTATGTCCCGGTCGGCCATTCGACCAATCTGGCCGCACGGATGGAGCAGTTAGCGAATCCAGGCTCGATCGTCATCTCGACGTATACGCATCGTCTGACCGACGGCTACTTTGCCTTCAAGGACTTAGGTCCCACGCAGATCAAAGGCGTCGCGGAGCCACTGCATATCTATGAAGTGCTCGGCGCGGGACCACTACGGACGCGCTTGCAAGTGAGCGCCAGTCGCTATGGACTGACACGGTTTGTGGGCCGGCAGCGAGAGATGGAGCAACTCACCCAAGCGCTGGAACACGCCAAAGCCGGGCACGGGCAAATCGTGGGGACAATGGGCGAGCCGGGACTCGGTAAGTCACGCCTATTCTACGAATTCAAGCTGCTGTCGTTGGGTGGCTGTCTAGTGCTGGAAGCGTACTCAGTATCGCACGGCAAAGCGACGGCGTACTTGCCGGTGATCGAGTTGCTCAAGAGTTACTTTGAGATCAAGAGTGAAGACGACGAACGCAAGCGACGCGAGAAAGTCGGCGGGAAGGTGTTAATGCTCGACCGCAGTTTGGAAGACACGCTGCCGTATCTGTTTGCCTTGCTCGGCATTGAAGAACAGCCCTCGCCGTTAGCGCAAATGGACCCGCAGATTCGCCGCCGCCGCACGTTCGAGGCGTTGAAGAAGTTATTTCTGAGAGAGAGCCTCAACCAACCCCTCGTGTTGATCTTTGAAGACTTGCACTGGATTGATGGGGAGACGCAAGGGTTTTTAGACACACTGAGTGAAAGCGTGGCCAGCGCCAAGCTGCTGTTACTGACCAACTACCGTCCAGAGTATCGCCACGAGTGGGGGCAGAAGACGTATTACACGCAGTTGCGGCTGGCGCCGTTTGGCAAAGAAGAAGCAGAGGAGTTTCTCGATTCTCTACTCGGCGGTGCAAGCGCCGAGGAATCCCCTCGCCCCACCGGGGAGAGGGCTAGGGTGAGGGGAATAGAAAATAATCTCCACGCCCTCAAACAGCTGATTCTCGACAAAACCCAAGGGACGCCGTTCTTCATGGAAGAGATCGTGCAAGAGCTTAAGGAACAAGGCGTGCTGTCCGACGTAGGGGCGACGCATGCGTCGCCCCTACCACAGACCCTAAAGATCCCAACCACCGTGCAAGGCATTCTCGCTGCCCGCATTGATCGTCTCACACCAGAAGAAAAAGCGTTGCTGCAGCAACTGGCGGTCATTGGTCGGCAATTCCCCCTGAGCCTGATCCACCAAGTCATTGCGCAACCGGAAGCCGAGCTCTACCGGCTGCTGGCCTCGCTGCAGCACAAGGAATTTCTCTACGAGCAACCCGCGTTCCCCGAGAACGAGTACATCTTCAAGCATGCGCTGACCCAAGAAGTCGCCTACGGCACGGTGCTGCAAGAGCAGCGCAAAATTTTACACGAGCGCACGGCGCAGGCAACTGAGAGGCTCTCTCGCGGTCGGTTAGAGGATCACTACAGCGAGCTGGCGTATCACTACAGTCGTAGCGGTAATACACAGAAGGCAGTGGAGTACTTAGGGCTCGCCGGGCAGCAGGCTGGACAGCGCTCGGCCTATGTCGAAGCAATCAGTTGCCTCACTACTGCTCTGGAGTTGCTCGAACTCCTGCCGAACACTCCTGAGCATACCCGGCAGGAGCTGGCTTTGCAGACCAGCCTTGGCCCGGCTTTGATGGTCACCAAGGGCTTTGGGGCTTTAGAGGTGGAAAGGACCTACGTCCGAGCCCGAGAACTGTGTCAGCAGTTAGGTGAGACTCCTCAGCTCTTCTGGGTGCTAGCAGGGCTGTGGCAGTTTTATCTCGTCCAGGCGAAGTTTCAGAAAGCACGGGAGCTGGGAGAGCAGCTCCTCCGCTTGGCCCAGAGCGTACAAGACTCGGGTCTCCTGTTGGCGGCTCACCGGGCGCTGGGAGAGCCATTGTTCCACATGGGAGAGTTTGCTCGGGCCCGGGCACACCAGGAGCAGGGACTTGCCCTCTACGACTTCCAACAGCACCGTTCCCTGGCTCTTCTCTACGGAATGGACCCCGAGGTGATGTGCCTGAACTTCATGGCCCGTGCATTGTGGTCTCTTGGCTATCCCGATCAGGCCCTGAAGAGAAGCCACGAGGCTGTTAGGCTGGCCCGGGATCTCTCTCACGCTGTGAGCCTAGCTGCTGCCCTGTTCTTTGCTACTGAACTCCATCAGTGCCGCCGAGAGAGGCAACTGGCCCAAGAGCGAGCAGAGGCAGCCATTACACTCTCGACTGAGCAAGGATTTGCGGAATGGATGGTGGCAGGAACTATCTATCGGGGCTGGACGCTGGCTGAGCAGGGACAAGTAGAAGAAGGGATTGCGCAAATACGCCAGAGCATAGCAACTTGGCAGGCTGCCGGAGTAGAGATACAACGATCGCATTTTCTTGCCCTGCTGGCCGAAGCGTATGAGGAGGCAGAGCAGATCGAAGACGGGCTTGCCGTGCTGGCTGAGGCGGTGGCTACGGTGAACAAAACCGGGGAGCGGTTTTGCGAGGCGGAGCTGTATCGGCTCAAGGGGGAACTGACGCTACAAAAGTTGTCAGTTGTCAGTTCTCAGTCCCCAACCCCCAGCCCCTGACCCCCAGCCCCCAAGCGGAGGCCGAAGCGTGCTTCCTCAAAGCCATCGACATTGCCTGTAAGCAAGAAGCCAAGTCTCTAGAACTGCGCGCTGCGTCCAGCCTAGCGCGGTTGTGGCAGCAGCAAGGCAAACGCGCCGAAGCTCACAGAATGTTGTCCGAGGTGTACAACTGGTTCACCGAAGGGTTTGACACCAAGGATTTGCAGGAGGCGCAGGCGCTGCTTGAAGAATTGAGTCATTGAATGATTGAATCATTGACGATTGAAGAAGTAAGGAATTGAAAGATTGTCTTGGTCAATGACCCGATGACCCGATGGCTCAATGATTCAAGTCCTCAGCGGCCCGATGGCTCAATGACCAAAGCAAGCAATGATTCGATGAACAAAAAGGAGTGGAGACAAGATAACTGCCTGATTTTTGATTACTATTGCTACGTGTTCCTGGATTCCAGGTCTTGCGTTGTTCGCCCGGGATGGCGGGCTACTACGGCTATCAGGTGGGAGAAATTTTGTTTCTAATGACATGCCAACTTTACCACGGTCTCCCCACAAGAAGAGCTGTTCACCTCAGGTTGCTTTACGTTTCGCTTGTGCTCCAGGAGGACACACATTCTTAGCCGAGCAATTTGTTACCTATCCCTTCTTTCTGACCACGCCTTTTACCCTTGATCGCTGTCCTGCGAGTCTGGTGACGGTTATGCTGCAATCTGTCTCCGGAGGGATCTATGAGCGAGACCAACTTGGCTTGTCGTTTGTTGCTGAGGAGAACGCGCAGGTTCATCTGACCACGCAAAGTGCGACGATCGTGCATGCGATGGCAGAAAAGAGAGATGCGCAACAGCAAGTGTCTATCAACGCGGCAGCAGGATCGCTGGTCGAGTATCTGCCCGATCCGCTTGTGCTGTTCCCAGGAGCCAAGCTGCGCACATCGCTGCAGGTTGTGGCTGCGGAGGAGGCGACGGTGATGATTGGTGAGACGTTTGTGTTGCACGCCCCAGACAACACCAGTAACAGTACATTCCCGTCACTGTACAGTGAACTGATGGTCCGACACCCAACCGGACGCTTGCTCTGTGTTGATCGGAATACATTTCCTCCCCGTGATGGGATGGTTTCTTCGTCTGGAGTGTTGCAGCACTCCAAAGCATTCGGAACGTTCTGGTTGCTGTCGTCTGCGGTTCCCACAGAATTTCTCACTACGTTACAGGAAGCATGGAACGCTATTCCTGGACTGTATGGTGGTAGCTCGTTGTTACCGAACCATGCTGGGGTATGGGGGCGATGCTTGGCAGCCGACACGATCGCGTTAGAGCGCGCTTTCCAGGCCGCCTGGATGTTGGCGCGACGGAGCGTGACTGGGCAGATGCCCACCCGTCAGCGAAAATCGTTGTGGTACTAAAGGGGGTGTTCCTCAACTGGAGAAGTAATCAGCCTGCGACGTGGGAGCCTAGCCATCTCGTTCATTACTAACGAGGAGATAACAATCACGCCGCCAAGCAACGCCGGATCGCTCGGTTGTTCACCAATCCCTATCCACACCCACACAGGACCGAGTGTCGTTTCAAGCAGAGAAAGCAATCCAATCTCCGCGGCTGACAGCTGGGGAGCTGCCAATGTCATCAATAGACAGCCGAGTCCAAGTTGGAAGACCCCCATCACTGCGAGGACACTAATATCATGCCAGGAGGCCGTGACCGGCCAGCTCAGCGGGAGAGCAACGGTAACTGCAATCAAGCCAGCCAGCAGGACCGCCGGTACCATGTCTACTGTCGCACCCATGCGTCGTAGGAGCATGATATTAGCACCGAAAGCCAGTGGTACTCCACAGGCGAGGAGGTTTCCGCTCAGGGCACCGGAACCGGTGGCGTCCATAAACATCAGAGAGACCCCTGCCAAACCCGCGGTCATGGCTAGGTAGGTATGCCGTAGGACACGTTCACCCAGGAACCATCGTCCAAACAGTGCGGCTACGAATGGGGTGGTACTCATAAGAATCAGTGCATTGGCGACCGTCGTGCGCATGACTGACAGAATGAATAGAAAAGAACACAAAGACAGGAACATCCCGGCCAGTAAACCCGGAAGTCCCACTGCGACAATTCGCGTAACGGCTTGCTGACGATACTGAACAGTGAGGACCATGCCAATAAATAGGGTCATGAACAACGCTCGCCAGAACGCCACCTCCCAGGCATTGGTCACTGCGACCGAACGCACCAGGATGCCACCCGTGCTCCAACAGAGTCCCGCCGCTGCCATCAAGAGTGCACTCTTGAGGCGGTTGCTTTGCCCAGTCATATCTCTTTGTCCTTACTGTTTACGATGCAGTCGATGGTCTGTGCAATGCGACTTCTTCCCGTGCGCGCCGAATATCGGCAAAGCTCACACCGGCGATCGGCAGGGCAATCAATCCTTGGGCGATCAACGTCAGAAACTGCACGGCATTGAGCACTAACCCGTACGCTAGCCCATCGGCGTCACTCACACCAAAAAGACCGAGAGCGAGCTGACAGGCGTATTGATAGGGACCGATCATCCCCGGCAAATTTGGCAGGGCGGTTCCGAAGCCAACAAAAATAAACACCACTAGTGCTGCTCCAAAAGGAACCTGAAAATCAAAGGCCAGGGTCATGATGTAACTGGAGAGAATAGGCAGAAACCATAATACGAGTGACACCAGGAACACCGACAACAGCAGGCCAGGGTTGGGAATAATCTGCATCCCTTCCGCCATCGAAGCGAGAACCTTCTTCAGGCTGCCGCCAAACCGTTGCGGAAGACGATGCAGGACCCATCGATCAACAAACGCCTCGCCACGCCACCAGAAGAGCAACACTAAGGACACAAGGATAGCCGCCGCGACAGCGGGAAAGATAGCGCCCCGACGCACCCAGACAGGAAGGTTTTCCACTGTGAGCAAGCCGACCAGGATGTAAAACATGATGATGACCGAATCGAGGGTTTTCTCGATCACCACGTTCCCGACGACGTTGGAGAACGAAATGTTGGAACGGCGTGATAAGAGCCACGGACGGACTACCTCGCCAAGACGAATAGGCAAGAGGTTGATCGCCATATAGGCAACAGAGACGATTACCCAGAGAAGACCAAAGCGGACATGTTCGAGCGGGCGCAACTCTAATTGCCACCGCCAGGCACGGAAGACCATGATCAACAGGCTGACCACGATAGCTACCAGTAACCATCGCCAATTCAGACGCTGTAGCGCGGCCCCTAATTCGTCAAATTTTACGTTGCGGAAAGCGAGATAGAGAAATCCGCTACTGACCAATAAACTGATCAGTAAATGCCGCCAACGCCCTGAACCTTGTCCCTCTGCCATGAGATCTCCTCACGTTACGGTATTGTTCGCCACTGTGACGAAACCGCACGGAGTGTGCAAGGAGAGGGGATACGTCAGAGGTGAGTGGGTGAGGGAGGGGGATAAATGGAGAATAAGGATAAGGGGTAAACGGAGAAGACAGCAGAGAGCCTGGGTGAAGCCTTGATTCTATTTTAAGGCGTTGACTTGCAGAAATTTTCTCTCCATTCGCTACAACATAAGGGGAGCTGTGGTCTATTTGGCTGGGAAGCGACATATTTGGGTTTCTTCTTCCGTCCGGGAGAAGGTCAGGATGAGGGGAAGAGATGCTCTCGTATTCTTTACCTGTCGCGTCGCTGCCGAAAGGCAGATGAGTTGTAAACAATGCTCCAGGAATGCGGGTGCTGCGCCACTTACCACGTCCGCGATTTTGTTGCTTGCGTGCGATGTTTTTGTTGAGGAACCGCTCCAGGTCCGGCCATCGTTCCCCGACATTTTTGACTGCCACACGCACACGGATACAACAGCGAGGCTTGTGACTGGTCTTCCTCGGAGAGGTCAAGATTATAATCGTAGGTGAGCTCTTCGCCAGGAGAGATTCGCCGCAGAGCTTCAATAAAAATCTTGCCACCAGTAACGACCGATTCACAATTCGGCGTACAGGAGTGATTGATAAAACGCGCGTCACTCCCACCAACGGCGGCATCCACGACGGTCTCGTCATCGACGATAAACAAGAGGACGATATCGGTAGGTTTCGCCTCCGCATAGCGCGCATTCGCTGCTTCATGCGACAGCCGCTCTCCGGCGTATTCCAGGATGCGGGTGCCTTTCGCGATGGAGTTTGTCGCGAATACGCCTTTTCCATGAATAGGAGAGTTGTGGACAGCATAGAGGCGGGGGGCATGGCTTGTGACCGATGGCATAATGAGATGTGTTCCTTACTTGGAGAGAAGCGGAGTCTGGTGCATTAATGGCCTCGTTTTTTTCATCTTGCCAGATGTTTGCAAAGCCCCCTATTGGTCGATGTCCTCATCACCCCACAACCGGAGAGTAGTGATAGGTATCTTATAAGGTCCCCTCTTGACTGTATACGCAATGAACTTACTTTTGTTTCGCAAGGTAGCGATGTACAGAGCGATTCGAGGCCCTGAGGCGGGGGAAGGCCTGTCTGGGCAATTGTCCTCATGTAGGCGGGAACACAACCGTCGGCGGAGAAACTGTCCTACACTTTTCCCGGCGGTCTCTATCTCCAGGAGGAGGACCAAGCTCTGTCAGTAGTGCTGCATAAACGAGAGCACTAATCGTTGACTGCACACGGCCACCCCTCAGAACGGCCCGTCCAAGCGATACGAGAGGAGGGTAGAGTTCTATGGCTGTTAAAGATTACTATTTCATTTTGGGTGTCTCACGGACCGAGAGTACCAGTGGTATTCGTGACGCGTTTCGGGAACTCGCAAAACGCTATCATCCTGACCGCTTTGGTCCTCAGGGGACAAGTGTTTTCCAAGATATTGTTGAGGCCTATCAGGTTCTTTCTGATACTGAGCGCAGACGAGTTTATAACCAGGGGCTTCGTCATGCCGAAGGACAAGCAGAACCCTCGCTAGCACCGATCGTCACCCGCTATGAGCCAGAACCTGAGCCTCTCGTGCCGGAGCCGATGTCTATCCTCAGAGGGTTCCGCACCACTCGCCCGTCCTTTGATCCTCTCTTTCGCCGCTTTCGCCGCAACTTTACCGGCCTTGGGGTGCCGAAGGCAGAACGCGTAGAAAGCCTGACACTGGAGTTGCACCTCTCGCCGGAGGAGGCCTTCAGAGGTGGGATCGCTCCCCTGAGGGTGCCCGTCTTTTATCCGTGCCCAGTCTGTCACGGCTCTGGGCGTGACTGGCTCTTTCCCTGCACGTATTGCGAGGAGCAAGGGATGATCGAAGAAGAGGAGACCGTTCGTCTTACTATCCCGCCAATGGTTCGGGATGGTGCGGTGATGGAGGTCTCGCTACGCGGTTTAGGTATCCATAATCTCTATTTGCGGCTCTACCTCCGTGTCACGGCCTGACGTCAGGTGGGGAAGGTACACTCTCCAGCCTCAGGGGTGAAAGTCAACCGACGGGATGGGAAGCTGGGAGCAGGAAGACTGACAAGGTCACGAACAGGGGGCCTCTTGCCCACGTTTTCGGCTTTCCTCCTTGACAATTCTCGTGTGAGAGGGGAAAGATTCTGGTCACGTCACCACAGGAGGCACCCGTATGGCGGAAGGTCAAATTCTTGCTGGTTTTCTTGCACCCCATCCACCGCATCTCGTGTACGGAGAAAATCCTGAACGGAACGAACCCCGTTCGACAGGCGGCTGGGAAATGTTGCGTTGGGCCTATGAGAAATGTCGCGCACGGATAAAAGCCTGGAACCCCGATGTGATCCTGGTGCATAGTCCGCACTGGATGACGATTGTTGGCCATCATTTCCTGCGCGTGCCACACCTCAAGGGACTGTCGGTAGATCCAATTTTTCCGCACATTTTTCGCTATCAGTACGATATGCAGGTCGATGTTGAACTTGCTGATGCCTGCTACGAGGAGGCGCTCAATGAGGGATTAGTGGCAAAGAAGATGACCAATCCGAACTTTCGCGTCGACTATGGCACGATCGTTTCGCTCCACATGCTGAATCCGGACTGGGATATTCCCATCCTTGGGGTGTCTGCCAATAATTCGCCCTATTTTTACTCAACTGAGATTGGCCAAGAGCAGATGGTGAAACTCGGGCGAGCGACCGCCCGCGCGATTGCCAAGACTGGACGACGAGCGGTGTTGGCAGCAAGCAACACCCTTTCGCACCTTCATTTTGATCGTGAGCCTGAACTGATCGAAGACATGCATAAAGAGGTGATCTTCAATAACAACCAGTATCAGTGGGATATGCGGGTGCTCGATCTTATGCGCAAAGGGAAAATTGACCAATTAATGACCGTCCTCCCAGAATTCATGGAAAAGACAGCAGCGGAAGTGAAATCCGGCGGCCTGACCTGGATGCTGGCGGCGATGGGTTTCCCGACCATTCCTGCCCAAGTACATGGATACTGGACGGTGATCGGAACCGGAAATGCCGTGGTTGAGTGGGATTTGACACAGGCAGGTGTCCACTAGCTGCCCCCCTGAACCTCTTCTTGCTAAAGGAGAGGAGCCCTTTAAGCAACAGGTATTTTCTTATGCCAACAGGTACAATTCAACGCGCCTACATCGTCCCAGGACTCCCCCATCTGACATCGAGCGTTCCAGCGGAAAACTGGGAGACGCTACGGCGAGGATTTCGTCGAGCGGGTGAACACGTGAGAGTCCTTAAGCCAGATGTTATCGCCATATACAGTACCCAGTGGATTTCGGTATTGGGGCATTCGTTTCAAACGAACCCTAACCCGCACGGACTCCATGTCGATGACAACTGGTATGAGTTCGGGGACTTCCCGTTTGACTTACGCGTCGATACCGATCTGACCACGCGAGCTGCGGCCCTTGCATCGTCGGCAGGATTGGCAACAAAAACAGTCAATTATAATGGATTTCCGCTCGATACAGGGACGTTGGTCACACAACGGTTTTTGAACCCTGAGAATGCGTTTCCTGTGACCATTGTTTCCTGCAATATCTACGCAGGGCAACCGGACTTGCTCACCCTTGGTCGAGCTTTGCGGCAAGCCATTGAAGAGAGCGGTAAACGTGCCGTAGTGGTTGCGTGTACTGGACTCTCGGGGCGGTTTTTTACTGAGGAAATCGATCCACGGAATGATCGGTTTGCTGTAGCTGAAGACGATGTGTGGAACAGGCGTATTCTTGATCTGATCGCCCAGGGAAAAAATGCTGAGGTGCTTGGTATCACTGCGGAATATGTGAATGCGACAGCCGCAGATATAGGATTCAAAGCTTTTGCCTGGCTGATGGGGGTGTTAGGGACTCCAGTTGTGGCGGGAAATGTCCTGGCATATGGACCGGTGTGGGGAACTGGGGCGGCAGTGGTGGAGTACTCGTTGACCTAAAACGTAAAGCGTAAAACGTAAGGGGGAGTAGGGTGGTTACGCATTACGTTGCACGCTTTTATTCTCATTATTCGGTACCTTTATGATTCGTACTACTGTTGTTGGGAGTTGGCCGCTGCCCGGGGCATACCGTGATCGGCTGTTGCAATACCATCGCGGAACGCTACCGGATATGCTGGTGAAACCGACGTTGGTTGGTGCAGCTGAGATTGCCATCCGTGAACAAAAGTCGACTGGCGTGACACAGTTCATGGGCGGGGAGTTTTTCGCGGAAGTTTTCATTCAGCACCTGCCACGCAAGCTGACTGGGGTGAGACTCATCAAGTCCCAAGCTCTGGAGTTAAAACACTACACAGACCTGGCGGAGTATGAGATCAGGGATGATATCGATGCCCCGCATGGTCTTGGCTATGCAGAGGGGTTTCGTCGAGAGTCCCAGATCGACTCAGGGTTGGAAAAAGCCTCGGTTCCCGGTCCGTTTGAACTTCTCGCGCATCTTCGTCCGTTTGAGCGGGCGGAAACACAACTCCCACGCGCTGTTGAGATTGTGAATCGTGAGGTCCGTAATCTTGTTGTGGCAGGAGCACGCGAGGTCCAGCTTGATATTCCGTACATCGCGGTCCGCTCGGTGCTCGGTCAGATTTCACCAGACCAAGCGATTGAACTCATCGTGGAGAGCTTTGCCGGGGTGACCGTTACGAAGACGATCCATTGTTGTCTTGGCGACCTGGGCTCGCAACCGGCGATTCCTACGCATAATTTGCGAGCCCTGATGCCGTTCGTCACGCGATTGAGCGGAGTTGTCGATAAAGTTCACCTTGAGTGTTCTCATCCAGGGCAATGGGACGACCGGGCATGCTTGCGTGATATCCCCAAAGACTTGCAGGTAGTGGCAGGGGTAGTGGATGTGAAGACCGACGTCGAAACAGTTGACCATATTGCTGAACGCATTGGTGAGGTACTGCGGCTCGTTGAGTCGGAGCGCTTGTGGATTGCCCCGTCCTGTGGCTTCGGTCGGCGGACTACCGAGGTGGCGATCGGCAAACTCTCGCGCATGGTGGAGGCAGCGAAGAGATTCTAGGAAGCATTGCGGTCTCAGCGGTCAGCTTAGCTGCTTGTTTCTGTTCCCCTCGTTGCCTTTTCTGGCTAATTGCTGATAGCTGAGTGCTGACAGCTCTCCAAGTGGAAAGGAATAGCCCATGAGTCGTGACCAGAACCTAGAGGTTGCTCAGTCAACCACATTGCAACCGATTGAGGATATTGCTGCCCGTTTGTCGCTTCCCGTAGAACATCTTGAACCCTATGGTCGGGTCAAGGCAAAAATTGCCCTTGATGCACTCACAGCGAGTCCAGCTCGCCAACCAGGGAAACTGATTCTTGTCTCCGCAATTAATCCTACACCTGCGGGCGAAGGCAAGACGACAACCACTGTTGGATTGGGCCAGGCGCTCGCTCGCTTAAACAAAAAGGTTGCGGTGGCGGTCCGCGAGCCGTCGATGGGACCGGTGTTCGGTGTCAAAGGAGGTGGCTGCGGCGGTGGACGCTCTCAGGTGTTGCCGATGGAGGACATCAACCTCCATTTCACTGGGGATATGCATGCGGTAACTTCGGCACACAATTTGTTATCAGCAATGATGGATAACGCACTGTTCCACGGGCAGGTGGATCTTGACGTGCGACAAATCCGCTGGCGCCGGGTCATGGATATGAATGATCGTGCCTTGCGGCAGATTGTCATTGGTCTTGGTGGGCGACTCATGGGTGTCCCGCGTGAAGAAGGTTTCGACATCACCGCGGCTTCTGAGGTCATGGCGATCCTGTGCCTGACCAATGGTCCTGCGGACTTGGTTGAACGCCTCTCACGTATTGTGATTGGCCTCTCAAGTAAGGGGAAAGCGGTCACTGCGGCTGACGTGCACGCGCCAGACCCAATGGCGATCATTCTCAAAGACGCCTTGAAGCCAAATTTGGTGCAGACCGTAGAGGGGGTACCGGCGTTTGTGCACGGTGGACCATTCGGGAATATTGCACATGGCTGTAACAGCATGATCGCGACGCGCTTAGCTCTGAACTACGCAGACTATGTTGTAACCGAAGCGGGGTTTGGCTTTGATCTTGGTGGAGAAAAGTTTCTCGACATCAAATGTCGCGTTGCCGGTTTGTGGCCTTCGGCGGTGGTGCTGGTCGCGACCGTAAAAGCGCTCAAGATGCATGGTGGCACCCCGGTGAACGAGGTCAACAAACCGGACCTCAAAACGCTAAAGCTTGGCATGAGTAACTTAGCAAAGCACGCTGAAAGCGTGCGCGAGTATGGCGTACAGCCGATCGTGGCGATTAACCGCTTTGCCGCTGATACAGAAGATGAGCTGAAACTTGTTGTCGAAGAAAGCAAAGCCCTGGGCTTGGATGCCTGCGTCATTGATGTATTCGGACAGGGAGGAGAAGGTGGACTACCGTTGGCAGAAACGGTAGTCAAAGTGTGTCAGGGGGCGACAACCACTCCCAAATTTTTGTACCCGTTAGAGGCCGCCATTGAGGACAAGATCCGCACGATCGCGCAGAAAGTGTACGGGGCAGCGGATATCGCGTTACTGCCACGGGCTCGCACCGATCTCGAACGTATCAATGCCCTAGGCTACAGCAATGTACCGATCTGCATGGCCAAGACGCAGATGTCGTTATCTGACGACCCAAAAGTGTATGGCCGCCCACGTGACTTTACCCTGACCGTGCGGGAAATTCGACTTTCTGCGGGTGCAGGATTCTGCGTGCCATTGACTGGTGATATGCTTACGATGCCGGGCTTGGCGGCGAAGCCCGCAGCGTTCGGTATGAAGATGGATGCAGATGGGAAGATTTCGGGGATGTTCTGAAGAGAAGGCTAAAGGCTGAAGGCTTAGGGCCTCCCGCTCCTCTCTTCTCTATGCTCTGTCGCCTTTAGCCTACAGCCTTATTCTACGGCCTACTTTTCTGCCTCCCGTCGTAGCAACTCCGCATAGCAGTAAATCAACGCTAAGCCGCGATAAGGTTTCCAGCGTTCGGCAAACGTGCGCATCTCAGCTTCACTCGCTTTCTCTGCTTTACCCAGCAATCCCTGGGCGACGTATTTGATCACCCCTAAATCACCACCAGGAAAGGCGTCGACCCGAGCTAACCCGCGCATCAAGGCGATGTCTGCACTCCAACGGCCAATACCTTTGATACTGGTCAGATGCTCGATCACTAGCTCATCTGGCAACTGGGCGAGTTCAGCTTCGTTCAAGATTCCTGAGGCGAAGGCCTGTCCTAGCCGGACGAGTGTCCCAGCTTTAGCTCGACTGAGACGAAAATGAAGGAGGTCCTCTTCTTTCTGCTCGGCGAAACGCTCCGGCTCAGGGAACGCGTAGTGCCTCTGGCCGTTGACTTGTTGTTGTTCACCGAACGTTTCGACCAATTCTTTTTTGATCGAATAGGCGAAGGTCAGGTTGACCTGCTGGGAGAGCACTGCCATGACCAGTGCTTCAAAGACAGTTGGGCTCGCTGGTAATTTGAGGCCGCGAAACCGCGGGGCAATCAGTCCCAAAAGGTCATCGTCCTTCACGCAACGGTAGAACGGCTTGAGGTCGAGATCGGTACACAAAATATGGCGGAGTTGGGATGCAAACTCTGGACGATCGAGGTCAACTTTCTTGTTTGCCTCTAGTGTTACCTGGAGCAGCGGTTTTGCTGTAGTCCCTTCGTCGGTGACGGTTGCCAGGGCGCGCTGACCGTCCACCGAGAGTAGACGTTGATACCGTTTCGGCTCGACACGGTCGACAATTTCGTCTTTGAAGCGGACGAACCGGTGAACGGTGAGATCGAAGGAATACGGGGGAGTAGGTGTAAACGTAAAGCAGTAAATTGACATGGAAACTCGGAGATAAATTGCCGGGGCGAAAAGGGGAAATGGGTAAATGAGAAAAAGAGAGAGAAAGGCTTTCCTCGCCGTTTCGCCTTTTCCCCTCTTCGCCGTTTCGTCCTAACTTCTAAATGATTTCGTTCTCCCGAAACTTCCCGACATCCTCCCACGAGTAGCCCAGCAGATCGGTGAGAATCATTTCCGTGTGCTCGCCGAATTCGGGTGCGGCTCCCCGGGGGTCCGCGGGGGTTTCACTCAAACGTAGCGGAAAACCCACGAGTTTTGTTTTGCCAATGCGAGGATGGTCGTAGTCGACGATGTAGTCGTTAGCGATCATCTGCTCATCGCGCATGAGGTCGTCAATCGAGTTGACGACGGTGTAGATGAAATCGCCCCCTTCCTTGAACGCTTTCATCCAGTAGTCTCGCGGTTTAGAAGCGAAAACCTTGTCGAGAATCGGAACCAACTGAGCGGCGTTTTCTGCCCGTTTCCCCATCGTATCGAAACGCGCGTCAGTGGCGATCTCCGAGATTCCCAACACCTTGCAGAAGTCCTTCCAGTAGCGATCTTGTTGGGCCATCGCCAGGCAGATCCATTTGTCATCACCACACTTGTAGTGATTCCATAACGGACTCGGCGCGGCAGCGCGTGGCATACGTCTAAATTCTTTGCCAAGGATCGCCTTGCAGGAAACATTGAGGCCTTGTAGTGCGGTCATGCTGCCGAGGTGAGAGCAATCGACTTGCTGTCCAACCCCGTGTTTGTCACGAGCGATGAGTGCCGCCAGGATGCCATACGACATCATGATCGCGCCCATCTGGTCGGCAATCCCGCCGGTAATGTTCAGCGGGTCCATGTCCGGTTCTCCAGCTGCAGTCATAATCCCCGATCGTGCCAACCCCATATAGTCGAACGAGGGCTCGGCGGAGTCCGGGCCAAAGGGGCCATACCCGGTTGCGCTGGCATAGATGATTTTTGGATTCCGCTGCTTGAACTTTTCGTATCCCAGCCCCAGACGCTCGGCGACACCTTTGCGGAAGTTTTGCACAAATACGTCAGATTTTTCGACCAGCTTGTATACAATCTCGAGCGCTTCGGGCTTTTTCAGATCAAGCGTCAGACTTTTTTTGTGACGATTGTTGGCTTCGAAGTAAAAGTTGGGGCCACTGGTCGCACCGACCATAGCACCAGCAATGCTGAGAACTCCGCGCCCAGGGTCTCCCCCGACCCGTTCTTCCAGTTTGATAACTTCGGCACCAAGATCCGCGAGCATCATGGTCGATACCGGACCTTGCTGCCAGATGGTCCAGTCGATAACGCGAACACCATCAAGTGGTCGTGGCATAGTATTCCCTCCTTAAAAACAAGCTTCAGGCTGTAGGCTGAGGCTAAAGGGACCCCTTCCCTAAGGCTTTCAGCTTATAGCTTATATCCTAGATAATTTCCCGTTCCTTCAAACTGCCAACGTCTTCCCACGAATAGCCTAAAAGATCAATGAGAATCTGTTCCGTGTGTTCCCCAAACTCAGGAGCGATACCGCGAGGGTTGCCTGGGGTTTTGCTCAAACGTACTGGAACTCCAACAATCTTGGTCTCTCCCCAGACTGGATGCTCGTAAGGGACGATATAGTCATTGGCGAGCATCTGCGGGTCGTCGGGAAGGTCGCTGATAGTATTGACGATCGTATAAATAAAATCGCCACCGTTCTTCAGTATAGTCATCCATTCGTCGCGGGTCTTCGACGCAAAGCGTTGGTCGAGCACCTTGATCAGCGCTTCACTGTTTTTGCCGCGAATCGCCATGGTGGCGAAGCGTTCGTCCTTTTCCAAATCTCGAATGTCCAGCGCTTTACAGAAGTCTGGCCAGTAACGATCAGCTTGAATCATCGCCAGGCAAATCCACTTGTCATCACCACACTTGTAGTGATTCCATAAGGGATTGGGCGCTTTATGACGATAGGCCCGACGAAATTCTTTTCCTAACGTCAGGCGACTTGAGAGGTTCAGTCCTTGCAGCATCATCATACTGCCCAAGTGTGACGTGTCGACTTCCTGGCCAATACCAAACCGTTCACGGGTAAAGAGGGCGGTGATGACACCATACGCCAACATGATCGCACCCATTTGGTCAGCAATCCCACCGGTAATACTCAGCGGGTCCATGTCCGGTTCGCCAACCGCGTTCATAATCCCTGAGCGCGCTAACCCCATGTAATCAAACGAGGGCTCGCCAGAGTCTGGTCCGTCCGGGCCATATCCCGTTGCACTGGCATAAATCAATTTGGGGTTATACTTCGACAGCGTTTGGTAATCGAGTCCGAGTTTGCCGGCGACCCCTTTACGAAAATTCTGCACGAAGACATCGGATTTTTCGGCCAGCTTGTACACGATCTCTTTGGCTTCGGGCGTTTTGAGGTTAAGCGTGATGCTTTTCTTGTGGCGGTTATTGACTTCGAAATAGTAGTTCCGCTGTCCAGCCACGCCGGTCATGGTCCCACCAATACTCATGATTCCACGACCGGGGTCTCCGCCGACCCGTTCTTCAATCTTAATGACCTCAGCACCAAGGTCGCCGAGCATCATGGTCGACACGGGGCCTTGTTGCCAGATGGTCCAATCCAGCACGCGAATCCCTTCCAGGGGTAATGGCATCGAGTGGTCCTCCTTTGTTTTAGCGGTCAGCCGTTAGCTCTTAGTGCTTAAGTATTAGCTCAACAGAAATAAAACCTCTCCTTGTTGAGCGAAGAGCTACTCGCTAAGGATTGGTCATAGCGAATTGCTCTAGCACAGGCCAGAGGCAAAGAAAATTGTTCATGTGTCCTCGCTTGCCAGGGTAAACAGATGATGTCGGTCCCAGAGGGCAATGTCACGTTCCTTGGCAAAGGCGAGGGCTGCGGCAGTAAAGCCACTGGAACAGACAAGCACGCCGCGTGCCCCGGTCAATTGCGTGGGTAATGCCCCATTCAGTTCGCGAACAACGTCAACGCCGACAGGCACTGCATGATTCTTACATTGTACGTACAGGGACACTTGCACGCCGACAGTATCCTCGCGGCGGGCAATCAAGTCGATCCCACGATCTCGTGTCACTGGAGTTGTTTCGACACGCCAGCCTTTGTGTTCCAGCAGTCGTTTGACATGACGTTCGAACTCGATGCCATTCATTTCCGCATAGTTCGTTTGCTGTCCGCCCTTCCTGTGTGCAACTTTCGCTGGCGTTGGAGGCGGCGTCAAACCCAACAGACCAAACAGCTCCTCACGTGTGAGCTGGAGTTGTAAATCAAGAGATACGTCGTCCACCAATTCGTCAAAAAGCAGTTGCTTTTCTTGCAGGACCCGCTCAATCCGTTCTTCGATCGTATTCTCGCATACATAACTGTAGATATTTGCAGGAAGGTTTTGCCCAAAGCGATGGCTGCGGTCTTCAGCTTGGGCACCGATGGCCGGATTCCACCAGCGATCGAAATGAAAGACATATGATGCCTCTTGTAAATTCAGTCCCTGACCTCCCGCTCGGAGCGATAGTACCAGCACTTTGTGGGCAGGGTTCTGTTTAAATGCCCGGATCGTGGCCTCTTTTTGCTGAGCGGAGAGGTCACCGATGTAGAGGAGAGGGCGAAACGGTGCCAGCGCCGTGACAATCGCCCGACCGCCATACGTGTTATCAGCGAACTGCGAAAACACCAGAGCGCGATGACCTTCGTCGACCAGGGTGCGCAGGCGTTCACGGAGATCCTCAAGTTTTGCCGATCGCCCAGTGCGTGGGCAAAAATTGCAAAGTTGTTTGAGGCGGGTGATGAGTTCGAGCACGTTTTCGACGCGCAGAGCATCCCCTTTTTCTCGTAACTGAATAATGCCTTCTCGTTCCGCCCGCTGATAGCTTTGCTGTTGTTCTCTGTCGAGTTTGAGGGTGATACGGCTGACAATCTTGGGCGGCAGTTGTGGCAACACCTCAGATTTTTTGCGCCGTAGTTGAACCTGGGCCTGGCGTTCGTGCAGTGCCGGTCCTGAGGTAAGCCGTTGAGGCGTGTCACCTTCTACAAAAGGGGTAACAAATTCAAGAATCGAAGCGAGATCATCCACGCTGTTTTCCAAAGGGGTGCCCGCCAGCGCCCAGGCGCGGCGGCGATACAACTGCTTGCACTTTATGGTGATTTCGGCCTCGCGGTTCTTTATCGCTTGCGCTTCGTCGAGAATGACAACATCCCACACCCGGCGACGTGGTGGGGAATAGAGATTACTCGTGAAGTCGGTGCGAAAGGTTTCATAACTGATCAGGTAGACATGAGCAGCGACGTTCCATTGCCAGACCCGTTCCGCGGAGCGACCGCGAATCGTGACAATGCGTAACTCTGGTGCCCAGCGCTGGAACTCCTTACGCCATTGGTCGATGAGGCCCGCACGAGCGATCAAGAGTGCTGACTCAGCCTGACGCTGAATTACCAACAGGCGTAGCGCGGCAATGGTCTGAATCGTTTTCCCCAACCCCATGTCATCTGCCAGCAACAGCGCCTCGCGCGACATGAGGGCGTAGATGCCTTCCAACTGGTACGAGAAGAAGGAGGATGGCCATTCCAACGGTCCAGTGTTTGAGAGCAGGAGATCTGTCGGTGGTTGCAGAAGATAGGCTAATCGCTTCCACAGGGGGAGCTTGGTGTCTGATGATGGTCGCGTGTCAGGAAACGCGGGTTGCGTTGCTGGTGTGGTCGGTCGTGGCAAAGTGAGACGTGGGGATGACTCTGTGTTGAGCAGAGCACCGAAGAGATCGACGCTGCCGTTCTCGGCATTAGCAGCAGGAATCAATTTGATCGTGAGGTTCGTGGCCAGGGTTTCCGATATTCGCGGAGAAAGCTGCTGGGGTGCAGCGAGGACACTCTGAGAGTCGAGGGACTGATGCTGTGGAGTATGCAAAGTGACTGTCGGTATTGGGAGGCGATCGGCGGAACGTTCGGTCAGTCGTAGTGGACGCCAAAAGAGGCCCAGCCACCAGGCACGTGGAACGGTGTCTTCGCTGCGGTTTGTCCACCAGGGGGCTTCATTGTTGTGCGCAGTCATTATCTCTTGTTTTCTGCTCCTTCAGTACGATACACCTCACGCAGTCCGAACGATGCTCGTTCAAACGGTTCCAGCAACAAGCCGTGCGCAGCTAAGCGCTGCAAGAGTTGCCATTCCATCGAATCCTCAGCTGGCCGACCGGGAAACCAGAAAACTTGGACAGGTTCGGGAGCCTGAAGCGTATCTTTGGTCTCGGTAGGAGATGGCAAGACAGGAGTCAACGTAGGCGCAATGCGACAGACTGATAATGAAACCTCAATATCCTGACTGAACAATTCACTGGCAACCTCTTCTGCAAGGCAGAGCAACAATCGTGGAGTGCGAGGACACAGCGAGAAGAGTGAAGCGACGAGTTTTTTGATCGCGTGTCGTCGCAGATCCTCTTGCCGCCACAAAAAGGTTTGTGGCGTATCGATCCGATTATAGGTAAACTCGACCGGCTCACCGCGGGCGTTGATCAAAAAGAGCGCTCCCATGTAGCCCTGGCTATTTGCAAGCGGATCGATCTTGAGATACCCAGCGGTTCCCAATTCATCGAGGTCATCGGCGTCACGATAGGGAATGGGCATGCTAGAGCACCACGACAAGCTTAAAAGGCACGACTCGCCGAATCGCGGCAAAATCCCGCCCGTTGTGAGTGAAGACTGTAGCACCAATCTGACGGCTGGACAGGGCAATTAAACAGTCATTGACGAGGCGAGTGCGTTTTTTCAGGTCGTATCCAAAGCGGCGCTGTAACGTTGCTAACAGCACGCCAACTTGCCAGAACGTTTCCGGTGTTGGAGCCAGCAACCGACGAGTACGAACAAAGGTTGTGTGCAAGTCCTCCACAGCTCGCGTGGCTGCGGGAGCAAAAGCACCGGCTTGTAGCTCCATCAACACGACTGTGCTCATATAACGAAGGAAAGAGCTTTCGACCACTACTTCCTCGCGTGCTCCGTCCCGTAGCCAGTCGATATACAGGTCGGTGTCAAAGACTACGCGCTCCATCAGGCGAAGACTTTCTCGATACGGCCCTTTCCTTTGACCTTACGAAGCGTAGTTTTGATGTCTTCTTCAGCGAGCAACAAATCGATTGCTTGCTCTATAGCTTCGGCGTCTGACTCCACGCCGAGCAAGGCTCTCAGTCGGTCAAGCTTCTCTTGATTGAGGTGACTAGGTTTCTGGCGAGTTCTTGCGGTTTTCATGAGAAGTTCCTCTTTTTCTTGATTCAATGATTCAACAGCTGCTTAGTCGAATGATTCGATGAATAAATGGCTCAATGTCTCAATTCTTCAAGCAATGCCTTCGCCTCTTGCAAATCTTTCGTATCAAATCCTTCGGTGAACCAGTGGTAGACGTCGGATAACATCGTGCGCGCTTCGTCAAGCCTGATCCGTGATCCGTGATGCGTGGAACGTGATTTGTCTGCCAAAGCCTGTTGTTGTCGCAGCCGAACCAGGCTCATCACTGCCCGCAATTCGAGCGATTTGGCTTGTTGTTTGCGCGCGATGTTGATCGCTTTCAAAAAGCATTCTTCTACTTTTTTGACGCTGGACGCTGGACGCTGGATGCTAGACAGAAGTGTAAGTTCTCCCTTCAGCCGGTACACCTCAGCTTCCCACACGCGCTCTTCAGTTCTGTCTACCAGTGACAGTGCCTCGGCCAGTGCCGTCAAACCTTCGTCTCCCAGACCTGCCTTTCCATACCCTTCGGCCAGTAGAGCGAGAAAATACGGGCGCACCAGCTCTGCTCCTGTAGTCCGACAGACATCCAGGCCCTGCTGTATCTGCGCAATGCCATCTTCCTCCTGGCCTTGCTCGGCCAGCGTCCAGCCCCGCACTATCGTCCCAAGCGCCAAGAACCAAGGAAATCCCTGCTCGGTTGACAGTGTTATCACTGCTTCTGCCCACTCTTGGGCTAACGGCCTCTCCCCGCGGAAATGATGAAGAAAGGCAGCACAGAACGAGACATACGCTAGAGTGAAAGGATGGGAAATCGCCTGAGCCAAAGTAAGCGCTTCGTAGATTCTCTTCAGGGCTTGGTCCGGATAGCCAAGCTGCCATAGGGCAAAGGCCCCATAGCAGAGGCACTGCTCTCTTTGATCTGCCCCATAGACAGAGGTGAAAGCGTAATGCTCCTGAGAGTCATAGAGGGCGATTCCGTGCTCTAAATGCTCTCGAGATAAAACAAACTCTCCCAGATGGTATAAGGTCTCCCCTAACGCATTTTGGGCTGCTACAAGGAGGGCTGGGTCTCGTCCATGCAGTGCGAGACCTAGCAGTTGTTCACTTAGCTCCCGAGCTGTCTGGATCTCTCCCCGTGTAAGACGAAATGCCGCCAGTCCAAACAGCACCGAGAAGAGCTGCGGGTTTTCTCCTAACTGTTGGCATAGCTCTCCTGCCCGGGTGTAGGCTTGTTCTGTTTCTGGGGCGGCATAACCCTTCGTGGTCATTAGAGGAGTCCCCAGGGTCAATTGCAGCGTAAGTTCTTGCTGATTGCGTTCAGGAGTCTCTGGTAGAATCTTGAGTAGCTCCAGCCCTTTGGTCAGGTGGGCGATTGCTTCCATATTGGCCGAGCGTTGAACAGCTTTTTGTCCTGCCTGCTGCCAGTACGGAATAGCCTGCTCGGTCAAGCCTGCCTCAGTGTAGTGATGCGCCAGCAGTTCGGGTTGGGACTCTTTTGTTTCTACGAAGCGCTCTTCCAAAATCTGGGCAATCTGGCGGTGATACTGCTGCCGGGTGCTCTTGAGTAACGATTGGTAGGCGGTGTCCTGAATCAGTGCATGCTTGAAGGTGTAGGTTGCCTGTGGAGGTATTCCTCGTTGGTATAGTAATTCAGTGTCAACGAGCCTGGCTAATCCGTGCTGTACATTCGTTTCTTCTGATGACGACACCGCCTGAAGCAGTTCGTAAGAGAATTCTCGTCCTAATGTGGCCCCGAGTTGGGCAATCTCCTTCGCTGATCCTAAGCGATCCAGCCGAGCCATCAATGAATCCTGCAGAGTGGCGGGGATGCCTAGGGGTTGGAGGGGCGAGGCATGCCTCGCCCCTCCGGATTCGATCACACTCTTGGTCAGCTCCTCCACAAACAATGGTACGCCATCGGTCTTGCTGACAATTTGCTGTCGCACTTCTAGCGGGAGACCAGTATCGCCTGTGATCTCTGTGACCATCTCTTCTACATCTTGACTCCCTAAACGGTTGAGCGTGAGTTGGGTGATGTGGGAACGGAGCCGCCAGGGTGGAATAAACTCAGGTCGAAAGGTGAGGAGCGTCAGTAATCGTGTCGTAGGTACTTGGTCGAGTAAGAGACTCAATACCTCTAGCGTCGATGGATCAGCCCAGTGCAGATCTTCCCATACACAGTACACGGCCTTTTGCTCTGCTTCTTCTCTGAGCCACGCTACCAACGCTTCTTGTGTCTTCTGTTTTTGTTTCTGCGGGCTCATGGTCAGAGGTGGATACCCATCGGGATGAGGTAGTGACAGCAAGGCAGCCAACAATGGCACGATGTCAGCTTGTAGGGGCACGGCGCGCCGTGCCCCTACCTCCAGCTTGTGCAACTTCTCTTGGGGCGAATCGTCCCGACCAAACTGGAGCAATTGCTGGAGATGCTCAATGACCGGATAGAACGCACTATTCTGATGATAGGGCGAGCAGCGGAACTCGATATGTGTTGCTCCGTCCTGTTTGGCGTGTTCTTTGAGCGCTTCGGCTAAGCGGGATTTACCAATACCGGGTTCACCACTAAGCAGTACCAGCTGGCCTTCGCCATGCTGTGCGCGGTTCCAGCGTTCCTGTAAAAGCGCCAGTTCCTGCTCTCGCCCTATCAGAGGCGTCAAACCAGTACGTACGGCGACTGCAAAGCGGTTTTGCGCCGTACTTTCGCGTTTAACACGATACAACCCCAGAGGAGTGGAGATTCCTTTCAACGTGTGTGGGCCCAGGTCTTGAAACTCGAATAAGCCTTCGACCAGGCGAGAGGTGGTTGCGCTAATGACCGCCGTATCAGGGGCAGATTGTCCTTGGATACGCGCGGCAAGATTGGGCGCCTCACCCAATGCGAGCAGTTCTCGCTTTACTCCGCTGCCGATCTCACCAACAACGACTTGACCGGTGTGAATACCGATGCGGACTTGTAGGGGAAGAATACGCGTGGGGTCTGTCGGAGCATAGTGGCGCTGTGCCTCGACGATAGCCGATACCCGATCGTTCAGGTCTGGTAGTCCTTCCACAATCTCCAACCCCGCGCGGACCGCACGTGCAGCTTCATCTTCGTGGGCTACAGGATAACCAAAATACACCAGGAGCCCGTCGCCAAGATACTGGGCAATATACCCCTCGTAGCGTTGGATCACTTTGTCGCACGTTTCCTGATACGCCTGAATCACCTCGCGCAATTCTTCAGGGTCGAGCTGTTCGGATAACGCGGTCGAACCAACCAAATCACAGAACATGACAGTGAGTTGCCGTCTTTCGGCGGCATTTCGTTCGGAGTCTCTTGCCTTTTCGCCGTTTCCCCTTTTCGCCGTTTCCCCCTGAATAAAAGCCGCGCCGCAATTCCCACAGAATTTGGCTGTTGGTCGCAATTCGTGGCTACAGCTTGCGCACACTCGTGCCAGCTTATTTCCGCACTCCTCGCAGAACTTCATTCCTCCTGGGTTTTCACAACCACAGCCTGCACAGCGCATAAAGTTTCTTTTACTCTGTTCCTTTCACTGACCCTTCATCAGAGGAGGTCTCCAGCGCAGTCTCCTCGCTGTAGTTCTGTTCTAACGGAGTCTTTTCCAGCTCCACGGTGTAGTTAGGGTCGAGGCGTTTCAGGTCCCATTCGGTGATCCAGCGTTTCACGTACTCGCGCATGCTAGTGATACCCTGCCGCTCAACCCGCAGCGGTGGTGAGTGCCAATCGTACGCTTCCGCGTGGATTTTTCGCACTTTCTCACAGGTCTGTTGAATCATCTCTGCGGCCGGTGCTTTCAATCGTAACCGGTCGCGCGGAATCAGACGCATGCCACGTTCAACGTGTTTGGCCAGATCTTCAAGCCCTTTCTCGCGCAACTTATTAGGGATTGTCTCCAGATCGTGCTTTTCTTCCAAGACGTAGCTCTCAAAATTCGACATGATGGCAAACACAGTAAGGAGTCCAGGGATAGCCTCTCCCGGCAGCTTGCCTATCCACCGTAGCAAGTCGGCGTACGATTTCGCGCGTTGTAGCCACGAATACCGACCGATCAGTTCGACTTCGTCTACGAGCATCACCCAACCGGCATAGCCGGCTGCTATAAGCAACTGCGGAATAAATTGGAAGCGCTGGAGTGCTAAGTCTCTCGCGCTGATCTTGTCGATTTTGTAGGTGGCCCGTTCTCCACACGCTTTGAGTTGTTTTCTGATCTCCCCAGCATCGAGCGGGTCCCCCGACCAAAACGAGACCAGGCGATTGCGCAACTCCATATCCATGCCCAAGCGCTTAAACAAAAACAGGGTTGCCGCAAATCGCGAGTTGAGATCAGCTGTGTGAGTCCAGGCGCTCAGCTCATTGAATGCCTGACTGGTGGGGTCTAAATGAGCAGTCACCTCAGTGAGGGCGACTCCACGTTTGCCCGGTACGACCGCCGCGCGAATTGCGGCCCGGTAGAGTTTAATTGGATCATACAGCGGTGTTTCTTTGCTGATCACGACCTTACTGCTCATGAAATGCTCAGCCAGGGCAGTCTGGTGCAGATACTCCAAAAGATGAGATTTGCCAGAGCCAAAATCGCCCGCGATCAGGAGCCCAGTCGCTTGAGTGCCGTTTGTTGCCCCTTCTTTGGCGGCTTGCAGTTGCTCGCGAAAGCGCTCTTCGACTTCAGACTGTTCACAACCAAGTGCCAAGACAGCGTCCCGATTCGGTACCCCCGCCCGTAACGCTTCGATCGCGCGTCGGCTGGTAAGATGAGCATTCATCTCATAGACTCCTGTGAACTTATGCCGGTCGACTCAGGGCAGGGGGAAAGCCGGATCAACGTCGAAAAAGGGTTGATCCGTTGTCTGTCGCGGATTTCATCCCAGATGCGCATGCGAAGAGCGTCATAACTGTACACCCCGCGGCGATCATCAGGATGCAAAAATGCAGGCGGAGCGATAACCGCGATGAAACAAAACTCCAGGTCGTCGGTGGCATCAATCCATTGGCGCAGGACTTCGTACGCATCCAAGGTCATTGCCGCAGTGTAATAACGACTCTCATCTTGTTGCTCTTTGGCTCTGGGGCGTTGCACCAGACAGCGTGAAATATCGAGGCCCAGCACAAGCCCGCTCTTGCCGGCGAGATGCAACCAGTGCGAAAGCGAGGAGAGTAAATAGCGGGCATTGTCACGGGCAACTTTCTGAAAGATCAACGCTGGCTTGAGTTCGGCGAGCCGACGCAGCTGACCGCACAGCCACTCCTTGATGACTTCTGCAGGAACGGGGTTGAGACTGTTCGCGCCGAAGTGGGACTGGCAGAGACGGATCATTGCCAGACGGAATTCTTGACACATCTGGTAGTCTTGCAGTAACCGCTTTTCAGGCAGCGCAAGCAGTTCTTGTTGTAACAGGCGCACGTCGCGCTGGTTGAGTTCTGCCAGGCGTTGCAGAGTAAAATCATAGCGTTGGGTAGGAAGGGTGAAGCCGTGTTCAGTTAACAACTGCGAGACAAAGGCGAACGAGAGCGCATCCCAATCGATCTGCCGCGCGATTTCGTGGAACAGATGGTCAACCATATGCACGCGAGTCGTGGCAGCGTCCACCGAGACGAACTGATACCTCTCGGCTTCAGCAATGCTCCGTAACCCTTGTTTCAGCCCGTTATGGTTAATGTCTTCGGTTGGTATCAGGAACTTCACTGCTGCACCGCCGTTGCGAATAAACGTATGCAAATATTCCTGTTGAGTCATAGTGAACCACTCGGCCGGACGCATATACATCGTGGACTCCTATTGTTCGTGTGAGAACGAGATACCGTAATAGGCTTTTGCCTGACCACTGGTCGTCACAAGCGGAATGATTTTACTGGGAGCTTCATTACCTCTGGCAGCATGAAAGCTGGCGACCGCGCCATTGCGGACTGTCATGACGCCACTTTGATCGAGCAAATAGAGATCGCGCCCAAATTCCTGACGTGAATACTCCCTGGCCTGTCCTGGGAGCAAGGTCAGCAAATTATATATTTCCACTAGCGGTATGACCGCTCCGGTTTCCTGTCGTTCCTTGTCGCGAGTTTTGACCGCGGTGGTATAGGCATCGTAGAGTGACTCCAAGAATGCTTCTGACTTGAACCGTACGGGTTTGTTTTGCAGTGCTTGCAGGTGCTTGACTAAAATGGTTGGGCGCAAACGCCGTTCTCTGGTTTTATCGATCACGACCGCACGGTCACCTGGTAAGACACGGATGAGGGAAGGATAGCAATAGAGCCGGTCATCGCGTTCGTAGATGTGCACATCATTACGGGCTGCCGTTGCCAACACTTCCGAGACAAACGCACCATTGGCCAGATAGGTTTCCTCATCAAAGGTCCATCCTGCTTTTGCGGCCTCGAACTGTTTTTCTAAGTCAGAAATTGCCTGTCCTGCGGCTTCGAGGGTCTTCTGCAAGTCGCGTAAATTACCGACTTGAGCAGCAGCACGAAACTTCTTTAAGGAACGTAAGACTGCAGTGGCTGCCTTGCAAACGGCGTCGGCATCTGCCTCGGTCTTACTCAGGGCTTGTTCTAAGCTGTTCTGCTGATCGTCATCCATCCGTATGTTGCTCCTCAATCAGAATGTGGCAATGTGGCGGAGTTTAGGCAAAAAAAAGAACGGATGTCAAAGCACGGTAAGCGTTGTTTTCGTTTCCGACGTTATTGTCTATGCTTTCTCCGCTTCGCCTGCGGTTTGACAGATTTTTGGGTTTTAGGGGCGGCCTGTTTCTTGGTTGTGGTCACTTGTGGGGGAGGAAGTGGTGGCGATGGATAGCCGGCAGTACGAGGTTCGCCGATGTGGACGAGCGTCTCCGTCACATACTGTTTTTCTAGGCGGTGAACAGCGACACAGAAGTGAGAGGGAGCGTTTGGTGTCTTCTTCTTATTCTTATCTGCCAGAGCTGAGATCAGTGGTGCGAGCTGCCGCGCGAGGGTAGGGCTTTGGTACTGATCAACAACAAGGTCAGTCGAAGAGCTGACATTCCCTATGGACTGAACATCGAGTGGCAAATAACGCCGTACCCGGGAACGGGCTTGCGCAAGCGGAATGCCTGGAGGCTTCCACTGCTTCGCCAGTTGCCACACGAGCCCCTGTTGATAGACGACGTGGTAACTCTCCTTGTGATAGGAGGCTTCGTTCTCGTCTGTTGCTTCTGCTTTTCCGTGCAGGACTTCCCAGGCGGTGCGTTCCAATCCAAGTCCACCTGAGCGAAAGCCTTGCGTAGTGATCTCCTGAACCCGCTCATCAGAGAACTCGAGGGGAGAAGGGACGTCTACCGTTGCGGTTTTTTCTCTTTGCTGTGGTTGAGGTGGAGCATGCAAGGTGCTGACTTGATGAAAAAACACCGCCAACAGAATGATGAGTAAGACCCCAAAAAAAGAGATCAAGAAGGCAATGGGGAAGCGATGGCTCCACATCATAATTCCTAGGATTAACCGAGAGATCCTCAGATGTTAATCGTTGTGAGGTTACATACCCTCAGAAAAACAGAAGAAGTAGGGACTTGCATCGTTTGCGCAGGCATTTCATGCTTGGGGTCATCATAGCAGCAGAGTGAAACCTGGGGAGGAAAATATGAAGCAACGATCTGGTGATGAATATCAACATGTGAGTTCGATCTCCTGGCAGCCGTTTCCTGGTGAATTTTCGACTGGTGGGATTCGCTGGAAACTTCTGCATGTTTCTCCAGAAGTTGGAGCCTGGACAGCAATTTTTGAGTGCCCGAAGGGATCATCATTCGCCAGTCACATTCACATTGGCCCGGGAGAATATTTCCTCACCAAGGGAAAGATGGAAGTTCGTGGTGGCCAAGAGCAAGGGGGAGCAACAGCAGAGGCTGTTGGCTATGGGTACGAAGCCTGTAATGCGCGGCATGATCAGACCCGTTTCCTTGAGGATAGTGAGTTCTATATGACATTTCTGGGGCCGCTACAGTTTATCGATAAAGAGGGACAAACTTTGGCCGTGGTGGGATGGGAACAAGCGCAAGCGTTGTGGAGTCAGCAAACAGGAAAGTCATAAGAGAAACAAGAAAATCCCACTTCTGGGGAAACAACTGTTTTTGCTTTATACACAGAAGGGGCGCTGATAATTCTTCAATAATAATCATGGGTCCACTCTTTGGCTGAGGGGCCATTGCATAATTTTTTTCGTCCTTTATATTTTCGCTCCGGCAGGCCCAGCAGGGATTCTTAGACATCAGCAGGTATGATTTTTCTTCCGCAGAAATTCTTAGCCTCTCTAATCGAGGAGAAGTCATAAGAAGAAAGAGTTATGGGAAGGAAAAAAGACAACTGCGTGATTTTTCTAGAAAATAGAAACTAATCGCGATCCACATGCACGGGGTGAATGAGAAAGTGAGTGCGAAACGAGAGTATCAAGTGAAGGAATGCTGCTCTAGCAGGGGAAAGAATTTTCTGTAAAGTGGCGGCGTTAACCAAACTGTAATCGCAGCACAGACTTTTCTCCCAAAGGAAGAGATAAGGCGCTTCAATGGCCCAAATCTTTCATCACAGTACAAATATTCTTTCCAAGGCGAGCATTATTATTGGTGGCTTAGTGGCCGTTGGGCTGTTATCCGTCGTCCTTGGACTTGCTCGCTCTCCTTACGTCAACATGGTGGACGTTGTTCGCGAACAACCGGTGCCATTTAGCCATAAACACCACGTCAACGGTTTAGGTATTGATTGTCGATACTGTCACACCTCGGTTGAAGACGTTGCATTTGCTGGGATCCCTGCCTTGAAGACATGTATGACGTGTCATTCACAGATCTGGACTGAAGCTCCAATATTAGAGCCTATTCGTGCGGGCTACCGTACTGGTGAGCCAGTTGAGTGGGTACGCGTCCACGATCTTCCGGATTTTGTCTACTTCAACCATAGCATTCATGTGCGTAAAGGGGTCGGTTGTGAAACATGTCATGGGCGAGTTGATCAGATGCCGCTCATGATGAAGAAAAACTCACTCGATATGCAATGGTGTATCGAGTGTCATCGTCAACCTGAGAAGTTTATTCGTCCACGTGAAGCTGTTTTCCGTATGGGTTGGGCTCCTGAGGAGAACCAGCTCGCTCTTGGTGCGAGGCTGGTTGAAGAATATCACATTGACAAAGCAAAAATGCTGAACTGTTCGATTTGCCACCGATGACGACACAAAAACCGTCGAAAACACCTCTCGATTTGGCTACGATTCGCGACCGTCTCTCTGAGAGTCGTGGGCCACAGTACTGGCGCAGCCTTGAGGAGCTTGCCAATACTGAAGAATTTCAGGATCTCCTCCAACGCGAGTTTCCGCGTCATGCCCCGTGGCTCGATTCGTTGAGTCGGCGCCACTTCTTGCAATTCATGGGCGCTTCGTTGGCACTCGCGGGACTAAGCGCTTGTACTAGGCAACCTGAAGAGCGCATCGTTCCTTATGCAAAACCGCCGGAGGATGTTCTTCCAGGACGCCCGCAGTTTTATGCTACGGCAGTGTTGTTTAATGGCGTTGCTAGCGGGGTACTAGTCGAGAGTCATACTGGGCGACCAACAAAAATTGAAGGAAACCCACAACATCCGGCAAGCCTTGGAGGAACTGATGCGTTTACGCAAGCCTCCATTCTTGATCTCTACGATCCTGATCGTGCTCAAATAGTGACAAACGCTCGACGGATTAGTAGTTGGGACGCATTCACTGCCGCTCTCGCTCCAGCAATGGAAGGGCAGAAGCTTAAGCAAGGAGCGGGACTGAGAATTCTTAGCGGGGCTATTACTTCTCCAACGCTGACAAATCAATTACGGAAACTGTTGCAAGAGTTCCCGCAGGCGCGTTGGCACCGATATGAACCAGCAGGAAGAGAGACGGTTCGTGCTGGTGCTCAACTTGCCTTCGGAGAAGATGTCGACTCGCAGTACCGTTTCGATAAAGCCGAAGTCATTCTTTCGCTCGATGCGGACTTTCTCTTTTCCATGCCTGGGAGCGTGAGATATGCGCGGGACTTTGCTGCCAAACGAAAAGTCCGTGAAGAACATGGAGGAATGAATCGCCTCTATGCAGCAGAAAGTTCTCCTTCTTTGACGGGGAGCATGGCCGATCATCGTCTTTCTCTTCGTCCCAGCGAAATTGAGCCTTTTGCTCGTTTAATAGCAAAAGAGGTTGGGGTAAGCGGCACCCAATCTGGTAACGGAACCGATAGTGAAAAACACGCGAAGTTAATCGGCGCGTTAGTACGTGACCTCAAGAAACATCAGGGTTCGAGTTTGGTCGTCGCTGGTGATTATCAGCCCCCTATCGTGCATGCGTTAGCTCATGCAATGAACGAAGCACTTGGAAATGTAGGGAAGACGGTCGTGTACACGGAGCCGGTTGAGGCAGGTTCGTCCGATTCCCCGGCTTCTTTACAGGATTTAGCCTCTGATATCAAAGAGGGAAAAGTTGAGCTGTTGATCAGCCTTGGTGGCAATCCAGTATATACTGCACCGGCGGACCTCGATTTCGTCTCGCTGTTAGAAAAAATACCTTTCCGTGTCCATTGCAGTCCGTATTATGATGAGACTGCGGAGCATTGTCACTGGCATATTCCTGAAAACCACTCTCTTGAATCGTGGAGTGACGCACGTGCCTATGATGGCACTATCTCCATCATTCAGCCGCTTATTGCTCCGTTGTACAACGGAAAATCGTTTCATGAAGTAGTTGCCGCTCTTGTAGGACAGCCAAGCGCTTCTGGATACGATCTCGTTCGCAGTTATTGGAAAGAACAGAGAGGTGAAGGCGATTTTGAGCGGTTTTGGAGCCGCTCTCTTCACGATGGGATAATTGCCGATAGTGCCCTTCCTGCAAAACGTGTCTCGTTCAAAACCGCAAGTATAGCGCAACAAGCGGAGACAAACGGGGGAGGAACGACGGAAATTGTTTTCCGCCCTGACCCGACGGTATGGGACGGGCGTTATGCCAACAATGGGTGGTTACAAGAGTTGCCCAAGCCGTTGACAAAACTGACGTGGGATAATGCCGCTCTCATTAGTCCAGCAATGGCGGAACGTTTACGCTTGAATAATCGGGATGTTGTTACCTTGCGTCTCAAGGAAAGGGTAGTCGATACGCCAGTGTGGATCGTTCCTGGCCATGCAGACAACTGCGTGACCGTTCACCTTGGCTATGGTCGTACGCATGCTGGGCGTGTTGGGAATGATACCGGCTTCAATGCCTATGTCTTACGGACCGCTGACGCTATGTGGAGCACGTCTGGTGTAGAGATCAGCAAAGCCGGAAAACAGTACCCCCTCGTCAGCACGCAAGATCACTACAGCATTGAGGGACGACAGCTCATCCGCTCCGGTACTATTAGTGAGTATCAGAGCCATCCCGAATTCGTTCACGAAATGGGAGAAGATCCTGCTCCTGATATGACCCTGTACCCTCCTGTAAAGTATGATGGGCGTGCATGGGGCATGGCAATTGACCTAGGGTCTTGTATTGGCTGCAATGCCTGCACAATTGCTTGCCAAGCAGAAAACAACATTCCGGTTGTTGGCAAGAAGCAGGTAGGTGTCGGTCGTGAAATGCACTGGATTAGAGTAGATCGCTATTTCAGCGGAGAACTCGATAATCCGGAGACGTATCATCAACCTGTTCCTTGTATGCAATGTGAGAATGCCCCATGTGAGCCGGTTTGCCCGGTCGGTGCGACGGTACATAGTAAGGAAGGGTTGAATGACATGGTGTACAACCGTTGTGTTGGCACCCGCTATTGCTCGAATAACTGTCCATACAAGGTTCGGCGTTTTAACTTCTTGCTTTTTGCGGACTGGGACACCGAATCCTTCAAAATGCAACGAAATCCCAATGTGAGTATTCGTAGCCGCGGTGTGATGGAAAAATGTACGTACTGCGTACAACGTATTAACGCAGCGCGAATCACTGCAGAAAAAGAAGACCGTCAGATACGTGATGGGGAAGTGGTAACTGCGTGCCAGGCGGCATGTCCAGCCGATGCGATTGTTTTTGGCGATATTAATGATCCAGAGAGCCAGGTAGCAAAATTGAAGCAGTCGCACCTCAATTACGGCATTCTTGCTGAATTAAACACGCGACCAAGGACGACGTACCTCGCTCGGCTAAAGAACCCCAACCCGGAGATTGAGAATGGCTAGTGCCGCACAGTCCTTTGCTCAGCAGCATCCTACTAGTGAAGCCCAGGTTCCGCCTATTATTGCACCGGGCCACTCGTATCGGTCGATTACTGAAAAAATTAGCGATGTCATCTTGTCGGGCGATACACCGACAAGTTGGTTCGTGGCCTTTTCTATTGCCCTGATGGGTCTTGGGATGCTGGGTTTAGCCGCGACGGTGTTGTTGGCTATTGGTACTGGCATTTGGGGGCTCAATATACCGATTGGTTGGGGATTTGCGATTATTAACTTTGTTTGGTGGATCGGCATCGGTCACGCCGGAACACTGATTTCCGCTGTTCTGCATCTGTTGAACCAACAATGGCGTACGTCGATTAACCGGTTTGCTGAAGCGATGACGCTGGTTGCGGTTCTCTGTGCCGGTATGTTCCCGTTGCTCCACACTGGGCGTCCGTGGCTGGCGGCGTACTGGTTGTTTCCATATCCCAGTACGATGGGGGTATGGCCGCAGTTCCGCAGCCCGCTGATATGGGACGTCTTTGCCGTGAGTACGTACCTCACAGTCTCGCTACTGTTTTGGTACGTAGGGTTAATTCCCGACCTCGCGGCTATGCGTGATCGCGCTAAAAGTAAAATAGGACAAACAATCTATGGTATGCTTGCGATGGGGTGGCGCGGATCTGCCCAACACTGGCACCGTTACGAGATCGCATATCTACTGCTCGCTGGTCTCTCAACTCCCCTGGTCGTATCAGTACACTCAATTGTCAGTCTTGATTTTGCGGTCTCCTTGATTCCAGGGTGGCATACCACGATTTTCCCTCCCTACTTCGTAGCCGGTGCTGTGTATGCCGGTTTTGCTATGGTGTTCACGCTTGGCATCCCGTTGCGCGCGGTCTACAAGCTGGAAGACTTTATCACCATGCGTGTGATCGACAACATGGCGAAAGTGATGCTGGCGACCGGTCTGTTTGTTGGGTACGGATATGCGTTAGAGGCGTTTACCGCATTTTACAGTGCGAATACGTATGAGACCTTTATGATGGTCAACCGTTCGACTGGCCCATACGGTTGGTCTTACTGGACCCTGATTCTCACGAATATTTTGATCCCTCAACTATTGTGGTTCCGGAAGGTTCGCAAGAGTCTCGGACTGCTTTTCTTGGTCTCTATGTCGATTAATGTCGGGATGTGGCTCGAACGATTCGTAATTGTCGTGACAAGCCTTCATCGCGATTTTCTCCCGTCATCGTGGGGGATGTATTACCCAACGGTCTGGGACTTCGCACTGTTCATTGGTACTCTCGGTTTTTTCCTGACTATGATGTTACTCTTTGTTCGTGGACTCCCGGCAATTTCCATTGCGGAAATGCGCCTTCTCTTGTTTGAGAAAAAACATGAAAAGAAGCACAGGGAGAGTCATACGGAGGAGGTCGCGGCATGAGTTCGCAATACGGTGAACCTACATCCTCTCTCTACGGTGTAATGGCTGAGTTTGAAGATCCGGACAGTCTAGTCGCTGCGGCCCATCAGGCGCGTGAAGCTGGATATACTAAAATGGATGCCTACACTCCTTTCCCTATAGAGGAGTTAAATGAAGCCTTGGGATTAACGAAGTCTCTTATCCCCTTTGTGGTTCTTGTTGGTGGACTGACGGGTCTCGCTGCGGGGTACGGATTACAATACTGGATTTCGGTGATTGACTATCCGATCATGGTTGGCGGGCGTCCATTTCATAGTTGGCCCTCCTTCATCCCGGTCACATATGAATTGATGATTCTGTTTGCTTCTTTCGCAGCGGTGATCAGTCTTATTGTGTTCAATGGTCTACCAATGCCATACCATCCTGTTTTTAACGTTGAGCGGTTTAGTATGGCCTCAAATGATCGCTTTTTTCTCTGTATTGAAGCCGAAGACCCAAAGTTTGATCGTGAAAAAACAACAAAATTTCTGGAACAGACTCAGTCAAGTCGCGTTTCAGATGTTGAATCGTAGGACTTATGCGTTCACGTGCTCTCCATGTTGCATTGTTCGGATTTATCCTTAGTGGATTGATATTTGTCACGGGGTGTCGCCAGGATATGCATAATCAACCTCGTTTCAAACCTCTGGCAGAGAATACCTTCTTCTCTGACAATCGCGCAGCTCGCCCGCTTGTAGCCGGCGTAGTCGCACGAGGCACTTTGAAAGAAGACGAACATCTCTTCACTGGACGTGTAAATGATGAATGGGTAACGACTTTCCCTTTTCCTATCACAAAAGAAGTTATTCTACGTGGACAGGAACGCTTTAATATTTATTGTTCTCCCTGCCACGGACAGTTGGGGGACGGGGAGGGGGCTATCGTGCAGCGAGGTATGAAACATCCTCCCTCCTATCATATTGAAAGGCTGCGTGAGGCTCCACCGGGATATTTTTTCAACGTAATCACCAATGGATTCGGCGCGATGTTCGATTATTCCGATCGCGTATCTGTCCGTGATCGTTGGGCGATTATCTCTTACATCCGGGCTTTGCAACTTAGTCAGCATGCTTCCATTGATGACGTTCCGAAGGACGAACGGCAGCAATTGACGGGAACACACTGATGAACATCTCTGAAACTCTACAGTTACAAATCAAAAGCCGGCAAAAACGTTTTCTCGCCATCGGCATTATTGGCGCCGTATTGTGTGTCGTCGGAGCATTTACAAACTCGACCATGTTTTTCCGCGGCTATTTGTTGGGGTACATGTTCTGGATGAACTTGACCCTTGGGTGCTTGGGACTTGTGATGCTGCACCATTTGGTCGGTGGAGATTGGGGGCATGCGAGCCGAAGGTTTCTTGAGGCGGGGATGCGAACGTTACCGCTCATGTTGGTGCTTTTTATCCCCCTATTGGTCGCCATGCCTACGCTGTACGAGTGGGCGCGCCCTGAACATGTCGCGCACGATCCGATCTTGACCCAGAAGGCAAACTACCTCAATCCGACATGGTTTTCGATCCGCACAGGAATTTACTTCCTCTTTTGGTTCGTGTGGATGCGGATGCTTTACAAAGGTTCGCAGGATTTTGAGCGAACACCGAACCTGTCAATCGTCCAGCGCTTGGAGAATATTAGTGGTCCGGGTGTCGTATTATTCTTTCTCGCGACGACGTTCGCTTCTTTTGACTGGGTAATGTCGCTTGAGCCGCACTGGTACTCGACTATTTACGGTGCGCTCTTTGTCGTCGGCCAAGGGCTGGCCACACTGGCGTTTGCGATTATCATGACAACCTGGTTTTCGCGTCACGAGCCTTTCTCTGAACTTACGACGCAGAAACAGCTCCATGACTTGGGAAAGTTGACGCATGGTTTTGTGGTGCTTTGGGCTTATGCCGCTTTTTCTCAGTTTCTTATTATCTGGTCGGCAAACCTCCCCGAGGAAATTCCCTGGTATTTGCATCGAATTCGCGGCGGATGGGAGGCAATTGGCCTGTTTCTCATGATCTTCCACTTCTTTGTCCCATTTTTTCTCTTGCTATCTCGCCAGCGAAAAAGACAGAAAGAGCGAATCTTTCGGGTGGCTCTCTTTATTTTGCTTGTCCGCTTCGTCGATCTAGTCTGGATGATTATTCCTGCGTTTCCTAATCAAGGTTTTCCACTTCACGTGATGTATTTCATTCCCACTATCGCCATCGGTGGAATTTGGTTAGGAATGTTCTTTTGGCTGTTGCAAGGACGGTCTCTATTACCGCTTCCTGACAATTCATATGACGCAGTAACCGGTGAACTCGAGCACGCGTGATAGGTTTTTAAGGTATGAATTCCCACGCTACTGAACACGATACTCACGACAACGCGACCCAGCCAGCAGTTCTGCACGAGGTTAGTTCGGTCTATGTAAAGCCTGTTGTTGTCTTTGCGCTGGTTCTTATTGTTGTGTCGTTGGCAACTTTTGCGACAGTGCGGGTACTCCTTGACTATTTTCAGATTAATCAGGCGCGCACTGATGTCCCACTCTCACCATTAGCGGATCCCCAGCAGCTGCCGCCCACGCCTCGCCTTCAGGTTTCCTCTGGAGACGACCTTTTGAAGTTGCGAGCCCAAGAGACCGAGGTGTTGCATTCTTATGCGTGGGTTGACCAAAACGCCGGTATTGTCCGGATTCCCATCGAACGAGCGATGACTTTACTGGCAGAGAAGGGACTACCGTCGCGAGAAACAGCGACTCTAGATAAGTAGGGTGACGATATGCGCTGTAAATCTACCCTGTATGTGTGGAGAATATATCGACAGATGAACCGTCCGAATTCTGTTCGTAGTCTGTGTGCTGTAACTCTGGTGGCGTTGTGCATACTAGGAGTATGTCTGTCTCCTGTTCAAGCGCAACTCGCAGCCTACAATCAAGGAGCTTCGTATGGCACTCCAGCTTCTCAGAACCCCTTCGCTAATGTGGGGCTCGATCAATTACTGGATGGGCAGGTCCCGGAGGATTTGACCTTTCGTGATCAAACAGGCGCAACTGTACGACTAGGTGATTATTTTGGAAAAAAACCCGTGATTCTCTCCTTTGCGTATTATGATTGCCCGATGCTTTGTACCCTTGTAGTGAATGGGTTGATCAGAACACTGCGGACCTTATCGTTTTCCGCAGGCGATGAGTTTCAGGTGCTCACTGTAAGTTTTAACCCAAAAGATACGCCGGCGATGGCAGCTCTCAAAAGGCAGAGCTCTTTACAGAGCTACAACCGCGATGGTGCTGAAAAAGGCTGGAGTTTTCTCGTTGGGGACGAAGAGAATATTCAACGCTTAACGAAAGCGGTAGGTTTTCGTTACTCGTATGATGAAAAATCCCAAGAGTATGCTCATCCGAGCGGTATTATGATTCTTACGCCAGAGGGACGATTATCGCGTTACTTCTACGGGATAGAGTATGCCCCCCGTGATGTTCGTCTTGGCCTTGTTGAGGCTTCGGCTGGGAAGATTGGATCCCCTGTCGATCAAATCTTGCTCCTGTGTTTCCACTATGACCCAACGACTGGAAAGTATGGGTTGGTCATTACCCGCGCTTTGCAGATTGCTGGATTAGTGACGGTATTTGCGCTCGGATCTTTTATGCTCATTTCTGTTCGTCGTGATAAGAAGCGGCGGCGACAGAATGAGGATGTTGCCTCTGTTTAATACGATGTAGGGAAACGTGGAGATCGATCGGGAAGCTGAGTTCAAAGAAACTTGTGACTAGTAGAATACTGCTAGTACTATTGAGTAATCATGATAGGAAAATTCTCCTTTTGGCCTGAGCTCGCATCGTCTTTTGCTTGGCAAGTTGATGCGGTCTATATCTTCATTATTCTTGTAACCGCTGTCGTGACGTTAGGGGTGTATGCCGCTATTGTCATGTTTGTAGTGAAATACAAACGTCAGTCAGAAGACGAAATTCCTGAGCAGATTGAAGGGAACCTTCCGCTCGAAATTGCCTGGTCAGTCATTCCTCTCGGGCTTGTCCTTATTATGTTTGGCTGGGGAGCAAAACTCTTTTTCGAGATCACTACCCCTCCTGCCGAAGCTCTTAGTTTCAACGTTGTCGGCAAACAGTGGATGTGGAAAGTGCAGCATCCTGCTGGCAAGCGCGAAGTCAACGAACTGCATGTTCCTCTTGGGCAACCAGTCAAACTGACGATCACGTCTGAAGATGTTCTGCATAGTTTTTATATTCCAGCGTTCCGTACCAAAATAGATGCAGTTCCTGGTCGGTACACCACAAGCTGGTTCGAGCCGATCAAAACCGGCGAGTATCATATCTTCTGTGCTGAATACTGTGGGACCAGCCACTCCCAGATGATTGGTCGAGTTGTAGTCATGGATCCCACCCTCTATGAGCAGTGGCTACAAAATGGCAGTGCGTCATCAGTCAACCCCGGTGAAACTCTTGAAGTTGCTGGAGCACGACTTTTTCAGGAACAACGTTGTGTTACCTGTCACCAAACCAATGGTATTATGGCTCCCGTCCTTAACGGGGTATTTGGCAAAGAAGTAAAATTACAAGGTGGACAAAGCGTCGTAGCCGATGAGACTTATATTCGTGAGTCGATTCTCAATCCAACGGCAAAAGTGGTAGAAGGCTATCAACCAAACATGCCAACGTTCCAAGGGCAAGTTTCGGAAGACAATATTTTGCAGTTGATTGCCTACATTAAATCTTTGGCCGGACCAGCAGAAGCAAAAGCCGCCGGCGGTACTCCGGCAACGACGGGGGCAGAAAATCAACCTACTGTTACCGACGAAAAAAGTGAGCAAGAGACTGCTCCCTCCGAAGAACAAGAAGATGAGCAGGAACAGCCTCCCGATGCTGATGAACCCGACGAAGCTCAGCCAGGTGACGACCAACAGACAATGTAAACAAATACGAGGACTAAAAAATGAGCGCAGTCGCTGTTCCAAAACATAGTGACGAGACACTGGCACCGGAAATGCCACGCCGGAGTTATCTTAATGACGGCTACGGGATTTCCTCATGGTTGCTGACGCTTGACCACAAGCGTATTGCTATTTTGTATTTGGTGGCAATTTCGGTTTTCTTTTTGATGGGAGCGACCTTTGCTCTCCTCATTCGCCTTGAATTGGCGACTCCAGGTGGCGACCTGCTTGACGCTGATACCTACAATAAGATGTTCACCATGCACGGGGTGGTGATGATCTTTTTCGTCTTGATCCCATCAATTCCCGCCGTTCTCGGTAATTTTCTGATTCCCTTGATGATCGGTGCGCGTGACGTTGCTTTCCCACGACTCAATCTTCTGAGTTGGTATGTCTTTATGACCGGTGGGGTGCTTGTCTTAACCGGAGCATTATTTGGTGGTGTTGATACTGGCTGGACCTTTTATACACCCTATAGTTCGGTGTACTCCAACACTAACGTCATAATTGCGGTCATGGGAGCATTTACGGCGGGGTTCTCCTCCATTCTGACAGGGCTAAACTTCATCGTTACTATTCATACGATGCGGGCTCCTGGTATGACGTGGTTTCGCTTACCCTTGTTCATCTGGGCGCACTATGCGACTAGTTTGATCCAGGTGCTCGCAACTCCAGTGATTGCGATTACGTTAGTTCTCTTAATGCTGGAACGTGGGCTCCATTTGGGAATTTTCAATCCTAATCTTGGGGGCGATCCGGTTCTGTTTCAACATCTCTTTTGGTTCTATTCCCACCCGGCAGTTTACATTATGATTTTGCCGGGAATGGGTGTGATCAGTGAAATGATCGCGTGTGTCGCTCGCCGTCGCATTTTTGGTTACTCATTTGTTGCATTTTCTAGTCTTGGTATTGCGATTATTGGCTTCTTTGTGTGGGGTCACCACATGTATGTGAGTAGCCAATCAGTGTATGCAGGACTGGTTTTCTCATTGCTTACTTTCTTGGTGGCCATCCCGTCGGCGATTAAAACGTTCAATTGGACGGCGACGCTGTATAAGGGGTCGATTTCATACGAATCCCCAATGTATTTTGTGGTTGGTTTTCTCGGTCTCTTTGTAATCGGCGGAGTTACTGGACTATTTCTCGCCACCACGGGGCTCGATGTTCACATGCACGACACGTATTTCGTGGTCGCGCATTTTCACTACATCATGGTCGGTGGCGAGATTATGGCGTTCCTTGGCGCTATTCATTTTTGGTGGCCAAAGATGACAGGACGACTTTATCCCGAATTCTGGGGGAAAATTTCTGCTTCACTGGTCTTCATTGGCTTTAATTTGACCTTTTTCCCTCAATTCCTCGTCGGCTATCTTGGTATGCCACGACGGTATCATACCTATCCACCAGAGTTCCAAATTTTCAATGTTATGTCCACTGGTGGTGCGCTGGTGCTTGGGATTGGCTATCTCCTTCCGTTTATCTATCTCATTTGGTCCCTAAAGTATGGTAAGGCTGCTGGTCCGAATCCCTGGCGAGCCAAGGGGCTTGAATGGGAAGTCAATTCTCCGCCACCGACTGAAAACTTTGCTCACACGCCAGTCGTGACTGAAGAAGCATACGAATACACTCATTTGTTGGAGGCTAAACGTGTCTGAGAGCCAGGTGCACGCTGAGACAGCTCACCACGATCCTTTTGTCGCCCATCAATTTGATGATCGAGCGCAACAAACCGAAGCAGTTTCGCTCGGGATGTGGGCGTTCCTTGTTCAAGAGATCTTGTTCTTTGGAGGGCTGTTTACCGGCTATACGGTGTACCGTTCATACTATCCCGAATCGTTTATTGCGGGCAGTCATCACCTTGATATCTTCTTAGGTGGTTTCAATACGGTTGTCTTAATTGCGAGTAGTCTGACGATGGCAATGGCCGTGTGGGCTGCGCAAAATAGCAAAAAGAACCTGTTGTTATTGTTCTTGATTCTCACACTTGCACTGGGCTCGGTATTTCTTGGAGTGAAGGTGATTGAATATGCCGACAAATTTCACCACCATCTCATTCCTGGACTTGGTTTCCAATGGACGGAACCGCACGGGGATCCGAAACATGTACAGATCTTTTATAGCTTTTACTTTGCGATGACTGGTATGCATGCGCTGCACATGATTATTGGTGCTGCTGTCATCACACCGATAATTATTATGGCTGCGCGTGGACGATTTCATAAGGACTACTACGCTCCGGTTGAGGTCTTTGGGTTATACTGGCACTTCGTCGATATTGTTTGGATCTTTCTATTCCCTCTACTCTATTTGATTGGTCGACACTAAATGGAACACGCACATTCAGAACACGCACATCCGACGCCGAAGCTCTATGTCATGATCTTCGCGGCATTAATGGTCTTTACTGGACTTACGGTTGCTGTAGCTTTTCAAGATTTTGGGATTTTTAACAATATTATTGCGCTGGGTATTGCTGGCATAAAGACCACACTTGTCGTACTCTTCTTTATGCATGTGAAGTACGGCAGTCGCCTCACAAAAATGTTTGCGGTGGCGGGATTTCTGTGGCTAATGATCCTTATGGGATTCACACTTGGTGATACTGAAACGCGAAAGTTCAATCCTGGCCCGCAAGGATGGACCCCAGTGCCAGTCCATGGAATAGAACATGGGACTTCTCATGAGGTTTCATCCGAAGAACATAAGGCGCCTCCGACAGGACATCGTTAGGTATAAGTTTGGTCATGCCTCTGTGAAATATGACGGCAGCCTTAGTGGCTGCCGTTTTTTTATGATGATTGTCCTTTACTCACCACAATACATCGGATAGCCTCACCCTTGCTATAAGTCGCAATTTTCTGACGAACTCTATAAAAAGCGATTATAAGGAGCATTCATGGACGGACACCCACCGAGGGGACGGCGCTGGTGGCGCTGGGCGGGGCTGAGTCTAGGGCTGATTCTTTGTTTAGAGAGCGGGAGCGCCTTCGCTATTTTCCTCGACGAGGAAGAGACATTGCGATTTAATGGTCGCATCTATAATCGCACTTCCTATGCAACGGAAGATGCAGCTGATAATACCCGTTTGCGCTCGCCCTATAACAGTTGGAATATGTTGCAGAACCGCACCTTCATTCAGATGGAGTTGCGACATAACCTCACAGAGTTAATCGCGGGCCGATATACAGGTGTGCTGTCCCCTTTACACTATCTGCTGTCCCCTCTGCAACTCATCGACCCGGATGACATGGATTATTTTGTTACATATCGCGGGGAATATGATGGGGTGTGGGATTATGGACCGGACGTTTTTAGCGAAAATCACCCGCGTACGGCAGCAGGTGATAGGCTCCGTACGCGGCAACGTTTACGACATCGTCACCGCTTGTTTGAAGCGTATATTGACTATACGAGAGGCCCGTTTTTTCTTCGTATTGGGCGACAGAATTTATCGTGGGGTGAAACCGACGTTTTTCGTCTCATCGACCAGATTAATCCGTTGGATGCAAGTTTTGGTGGCTTCCTTGTTGCGCTAGATGAACGGCGTGTGCCACTCGATATGTTGCGTGTGGTGTATGGTTTAGGAAGCCAAGGACCTTTTGCTGAGATTGATATCGAAGGATATGTGGCGCTTGACGACGAAGTTGCGGAAGCGGTTCCCTCCGGTTCTCCCTGGGCGACACCAAATCCTCCGGGGCTACGCGGCTTTCTCAAAAAACCAGCTCGCAATTTGACCGATGCACGAGGTGGGGTACGTCTTCTCGGGGTGTTAGGCGATTTTACCCTCAGTATTGCGCACTACTATACGTATCTCGATGCACCAACGTTACGGGTTGTGACACCTACTACTGCTGACCCGATTAATCTTGGTGATTTTCAGGCGGCAGTTGCTGGTGGGTCTGAATCAACGTCTCGGTTCTTGGTCGACCGCTTTCAGGCTAATCAGTGGTTTCCCAAAATACAAATTAGTGGTGCCACTGCAAGCTTTAGTGTGCCACAACTGTCAGCGGTTGTCCGCAGTGAGTTTGCCTATTTTTATGCCGAGCCATTCTTTCTCAATTCTGCCCCGAACCAAACTCTTGGTCCGGCCCTAACCGGAGAGATAACTCCAGGGTTTCGGCAGGTCGGTGTTGAGCCAATAACTGGTCAGCCGTTGTTACGTTATAAGAGTAACATTGACCGCTCTGATGTGATCCGTTGGTCGTTGGGGATGGATGTGAATCGCTACATCCGTTTTCTTAACCCCTCCCAATCCTTTACTATCAGTGGCCAGGTATTTGGTTCACATATTCTGGACTTTAATGATCGTTCTCTGACACAAACTGCGCCGAATTTTGATTTTGCTCACTTCGCTGTTCCCGTGCGTGACCCGCATCGTGACAACCAGGCTTTTGTCAATCTTGACCCGTACCAGATTATTAATACCCTCAGTGTGTCAACTTCGTATTACTCAGGGGTAGTATCTCCTGCCCTGGTCTTCTTGTACGACTGGCAAGGTGCATGGCTCGCCCAGCCAGGGGTGACTTTCGTTCGTGATCCGTTCCGTGTGACCGTACAATACAACTATATCGATGGACAATTTAATGGACTTGGTTTCTTGCGGGACCGGGACAACGTCATTTTCCAGCTAGAGTTGGTCATCTGAGTGGCATATCGTTCATAGCTCGCTCACGTCCGTTCGCTTTATGGCAGATGGCTCATGATAGGGGTTTCTGGCTATCAAGTGAGCGCAGCAAAGGTGCTATATGCGAGAGCGCGAGTGATACGAGCGCGCCATTCGCCAGTCAGGGCCGTGGACACAGCCACACGAGGACGAGTATACTGCCCGCACTTTTTTGAGAAGGAGTCAGTTATGGGTCTACGCACACCAGAACAGTACAAAGCGAGCCTGAAAGACGAGCGCGAGGTCTACTACCGTGGCGAGTTAGTAAAAGACGTTACGACCCATCCGATTATTGGTACAGCGGTCGAGCATGCGTGTATTGATTACAAAATGGCCGAGGATCCTCGCTATCGCGATTTAGCGGTATGTGTCGATCCACAGACGAACGAGCCCTATTCCCGGTACTTCCATATTCCTCGGAACACTGACGATCTCCTCAAACGAAGTCAGTTGATCGCCGCCAGTACCCGTGAAGGGGCGACGCTGGTTGTCCTGATTAAAGAAATCGGGACTGATGCCCTTTTTGCGCTGCACATTGTCGCAGAAGAAATGGCAAAACGCGGTAAACCAGAATACAAAGAGCGAATCGAAAAATATTACAAGATGTGTCGTGACCGAGATTATGGGGTCGCAGTTGCACAAAGTGACGTCAAAGGGGATCGTAGTCTGGGTCCGCAAGGGCAAGAACATCCTGATTACTACCTGCGAGTCGTTGAGGAGCGTAGCGATGGGATTGTCGTACGGGGAGCCAAGGTACACACGTCGGTGCTGACGAATACTGACGAGGTGATTGTGTTGCCGACTCGCGCGATGAAGCCAGAGGACAAGGCGTACGCTGTTGCTTTCGCAGTTCCAGCCGCGACGAAAGGACTCAAACTCCTGGCCAGTTCGTACGGGGGGTTTAAGAAAGATGCGTTTGAATTTCCTATTAGTGCCAAACACAAAATGATGGAGACGCTGACGGTCTTTGACGATGTGTTTGTCCCGTGGGATCGGGTATTCATGTGCGGGGAGACGGAAGCTGCAGGGTTCTTAGCTCTGACCTTTGTCAAATTTCATCGTTTTACTGCCGTCTCGTACAAGTTGCCGCTGCTCGAACTGTTCGCGGGAGCCTCGCGTGCGATCGCTGAGTACAACGGTGTAGAAGGAGCGGCACACATTCGTGAAAAACTCACGGAACTTGCAGCCTACCACGCAACTGTGCAAGGACTGATTCTGGCTGCAGCACACCAGCACGTCATTGTCCCGCCCAATATCGCTGTTCCGAACACCCTGCTCACCAATGTGGCAAAGTATCAGTTTGCTGCAAACTATCATAATGCTGTGCAAATGGTGCAAGACATCAGTGGCGGACTGCTGGTGACAGGCCCAAGTGTGGAGGATTGGCGCAGTGAAGCTACAGGACCATACGTCCGCAAATATCTCGGTGGGAAAAAGGGTATCCCAACGGAACATCGTTTACGGATGTTAAATCTCATCTCTGACCTAACGGCTGGGGATTTTGGCGGCTACCAAGAGGTATTAGCGGTTCATGCTGAAGGTTCGCTCGAAGCAGAAAAGCTGCAAACCTTCCGTGAGTACGATTTCAATAGTGCTGCTGCGTATGCCCGTGAGTTAGCTGGGATTAAGTAAGGGTGAGGAACTGGGATTTGGGAATTGGTAAAAACTGGGGGCAACCCCTACCCTAACTCCCAGAGCCCCAATCCTTCTGATATTGCTCCTTGAACCTACCGAACAGTGCTAACTCTTCCTTGGTATATTGCTTGTGCGTATGGCTTGCATGGGGAAAGTAAAAGCGTAAGATAGCTTTCCCCTCCGCGTCGTCAAGTGACACAAATGCGCTCATCATATCGTCGTGGGTCTGCGCTTCGACAAAACGAACCTGTCCGACATGGGCTAAGTTGACGTGAATATGCCACCCCGAAAACTCGACCGTAGCCCAGGAGTTGGAGAACTCGACTTTTTGCGGTGCCCCGTCAAGAAACAACTCACTGACAACACCGTCTCGGCTGACGGTACAGATCAGAGGAGAAGTCTTGGACAGGGCAGAAAGGAGCTGGTGTAGACCTGGTAGCATCATAGGTCTGCTTTCCGACGTGCACTCTAGAAACACTCTAGCAGTGTATGCCGAAGGCAGAAGGGTCGTCAAGCTGTGCGCCTCTCCAGAGACAGAGCACTCAGTTCAGAAACTTTGCGTACTGAAGAGGGGGGCTGAGGGCTGGTTCCCGGCACATACGAGAGCGCCGCATGAATATCTTCGCGTGTGAGCCGGGGATATGCTTTGAGCAAATCATCGAGGGTTGCCCCAGCGGTGATCTTTTTCACGATGAAGGAAACGGAGATGCATGTCCCACGAATTACTGCTTGTCCAGGTAATACATGGGGATTGAGTTCGATACGACGATTGCGCATATTGCCTGTCTCTTTCTATGACTGTCGTCATCGTAACACCCCCACGAGAATTGCAAGTTTCTCTCTCCCAATGAACTATTCTACGGTCACACTTTTCGCTAAATTTCGAGGTTGATCAACATCTGTCCCGCGATAGACCGCAATATGGTAGGCCAAAAGCTGCTGCGGGATAGTGACAAGGATCGGCATTAACAGGTAGTTTGTCGTTGGTACCTGGATGATTTCCCAGGCAATTTCTTCAAGCTCAGGAGATGGTGTATCAGTAATAGCGATGATCCGCCCTCCTCGTGCTTCGACTTCCTTCATATTACTTAGTGTTTTCGTGTACACTGGATCTTTTGGTAGCAGGACAACCACCGGCATTTCTTCATCGATTAACGCGATAGGGCCATGCTTCATTTCGCCCGCCGGGTATCCTTCAGCATGGATATACGAGATCTCTTTCAGCTTGAGAGCCCCTTCCAAGGCAATAGGATAATTGACCCCACGACCGAGATAGAGGAAATCCTTTGCTTGTCCGTACTTTTTCGCGATTTTCTCGATCTGTTTCTCTTTCGCCAAAATTCCTTGGACTTGGTGTGGCAGATTGACTAAATCTTCGATGAGCTTTTGGCTCGTTGCCTTATCAAGCACCCCTCGTCGGCGGCCCATATAGATCGAAAACAGATACAGCGAGGTGACCTGTGTCGTAAACGCTTTTGTGGAAGCAACGCTGATCTCAGGACCTGCATGCGTGTAGATGGTCATATCCGCTTTGCGCGGAATCGAGGCATCTATAACATTACAGATCGCAAGTGTTTTTGCTCCACACGATTTTCCTCCTTCCAGTGCAGCCAAGGTATCAGCAGTTTCTCCTGACTGGGAGACTGCTAGCACTAACGTATTGGCATCAAGCGGAGAACGGCGATAGCGGAATTCACTTCCATAGTCGACTTCGGTGGGAATACGAGCAAGCTCTTCAAGGTAGAACTTTCCAACTAGACATGCATGCCATGCGGTACCACAGGCGACAAGGGTGATTCGTTTGATAGAATCGAGCAATTCTGTGTGCGCTTCGAGCTCCCCAAGCGAGACTTCTCCCTCGTTGACGAGTAAGCGGCCTCGCATAGTGTCGATAATCGCTTGCGGTTGTTCATGTATTTCCTTGAGAAGGAAATGTTTGTAGCCCCCTTTTTGTGCAGTAATCGTATCCCACGTGATCTGGCGTGGTTCACGGGTAATTGGGGTACCGTGAAAATCATAAATTGCTACCCCTTCACTTGTAACTTCCGCCATTTCTCCATCATCGAGAAAGGCCACTCTCCGTGTGTAATCGAGTACCGCCGGGATATCTGAAGCGACAAAATTTTCTCCTTCGCCAAGGCCGATAACGATAGGTGTTGCATTCTTCGCGGTAAGGATTTTTCCTGGTTCGTCTTCGCACAAAGCGACAATAGAAAAGGCACCAGTCAGACGTTGCAGAGCCGCTCGCATAGCCGAGACAAAAGAGTGCCCCTCGTGAATGTATTCATCGATGAGATGTGAAATGACTTCAGTGTCCGTTTCTGACGTGAAGACCCGGCCCTTCGCTGTCAGTTCGTGGCGCAATTCAAGATAATTTTCGATGATGCCGTTGTGAATCACAACGACCTTACCGGCGCGATGAGGATGGGCGTTTTCCTCGGAGGGACGGCCGTGCGTTGCCCAACGTGTATGGCCCATACCGATGAAACCATGTACAGGATTCTCTCGAAGTAACTGGTCGAGATTGCTCAGTTTCCCAACAGACCGACGTACTTCGATCTTGCCATTAAAGACCGCTACTCCAGACGAGTCATAGCCACGATATTCTAGACGCTTTAAGCCTTGCAGAAGAACCGGAGCCGCTTCTCTATGTCCAATGTACCCAATGATACCACACATAAAAACCTCACAGGGGAGTCAGGAGTTCGGAGTTAGTAATAAGTAGTTAGAAGATTAGGGAAAACTTCCTCACATGTGACTGGGAACTAACTTCCCTTCTTCACCGCTTCTTTTGCCCGCTTTGCTGCCGTCCAGCCTTCACGAACTTGTTCCTCACGGGTGTTAAACACGAGCGCGCCCTCGGGAACGTCGTTCCGAACGGTTGTCGCGGTGGCAATATACACATCATCGTGGATGGTGATCGGTGCGACCAGGGTTGTGTCAGAGCCAACCTGAACACGGTCGCCGATCTTAGTGCGCTGCTTAGTAAAGCCGTCGTAATTACAGGTAATTGTTCCTGCCCCAATGTTGCTGTCTCGCCCGATCTCAGTATCTCCAATATAGGCGAGATGCTTGGCTTTCGTATGCTCGCCGATAATCGACTTTTTTACCTCGACGAAATTCCCGATCTCCGCTCGCGGGGCAAGGATAACCCCACCGCGTAGATGTGCAAAGGGGCCGACGGTAGTCTGGTTGCCCAGTTCGCTGTCGCGAAGCACAACCGAAAATTCGAGATGGACATCATCACCAATCTTGCAATTCTCGACATAGGCACTGCCATCAATGCGACAGCGTGAGCCAATGGTTGTTTGCCCCTTAAGATGAGTATTCGGGCCGACGGTAGTATCCTGTCCAATTGTGACATCTTCATCAATATAAACTGTCTCGGGATCGGTGAACGTTACACCTCTTTCCATCCACTGGCGACGCAATTGAGATTGACGTGTCTTCTCCATTGTTGCTAGCTCCTCGCGGGAATTGATTCCTTCAACTTCATAACAATTCTTTGTGAGGACGGCTTGTGTTGGCAGTCCGTCGGCAACCGCTTGGGCAATGATATCGGTTAAATAGTATTCTCCTTGGGCATTGAGGGGTTGCAAGCGTTCCAAGGCAGGAAAGAGGAAGGAGGCTTGTACGCAGTAAATGCCAGAGTTGATTTCCCGTACGGCGCGTTCCTTCGGAGACGCATCGCGCGCCTCAACAATTTTTACAATGTGTCCACTCGTAGTGCGAATCACTCGTCCATAGTTCGCGGGGTCTGCAAGTTCAACGGTTAGGACAGATACGCTCGCTTGGCGCGCAGAATGTTCGTGAACGAAGTGCGCGAGGGTTGCAGTCGTGAGGAGCGGAGTATCTCCACAGGCAATAAGCACGTTGCCACGGAAATCGGCAAACAGACTCTGCGCTGCGCGTACAGCATCCCCGGTGCCACGTTGTTCCTGTTGTAGGGCAAAATGAATCCTGTCTCCTCCACACACATGTTGGACTTCCTCAGCTTTGTGTCCAACAACGACAACCAAGCGGTCTGGATGTAAACGTTGTACCGCGGCCAAGACGCGTGACAGCAGGGGTTTGCCTGCTAACGAATGCAACACTTTGGGGCGAGCAGAGTGCATACGTTTCCCTAACCCTGCGGCAAGAATGATGACACCAAGCTGTTCCATAGGTCGTATCAGTTTTTTCGTAGTCAGACTTACGGTTTCCCCCAGCTGACTGTCTACTATACCTCATCGGAGACCGCTGACAAAATCTTAAAGTCTCCTGAGGTTATGGGAAAAATTCTCGGTACGCTTTTGCGATGTACATTGGCAAGCAGCACATCGAATTATCCAGAAAGCCGTGACGGAAGTGCATCAAACCATGGGAGAATAAGAGTCTCGTTGATTGAGTAGGTATAGGCATGGCCCCACTCCGGGAGTTCTTTATAGGTGACTTGCGTAAATCCACTCTCGGTCAGGTAGGCCTGTGTTTCTCGGGCTCTAGCAACGGGGAATATAAAATCTTGCCCGCCGTGAATCATAAAAATCGGGAGCTGCTTGGCGTCCGGAGACGCAAGCCAAGGAGGGAAGACTCCTGCCGCGGCAATCGGCGCAATCCCGGCAAATAGTTTTGGGCAGTGAAGCCCCAGGGCAAAACTAAAGGTGCCACCGTCTGACAACCCGGTAGCAAACAAGCGGGTTGTATCAATCGCGTACTCATCAAGCAGCTCTTCGACCATTGTGAGGATAGAACGAATATCGACACTCGGTTGCATCAAAGACCAAGTATTGCCTAACGATTTGGGAGATAAAATAATATAGCCATGACTCTTGGCCGGGCGTAACCAGGTTAGGAGATAGTCATCGCCTCGACCATGTCCACCGTGGAGAGAGATAATTAATGGCCAGCGACGGCGAGGGTCATAATTCTCAGGAACGTAAAGCGAATACTCGCCACGTTCTTGAGTTGCGTCACGATGGGAGATGCCGGTCTTTGTTTGGACAGAGGCGACAGGTGTCTCTAGTTCCGCCAGGCGGGAGAGTGCGCTCGGTAACACCCAATATCTGTGCAACGTGGGAAGTTGTGCGCGGAGTTCGTAGAGGAGATACTTCCCTTGTGAGAACGCGCGTCGGCTCTGGAGATATGCCACGATAAAGTTGAACTCGGAGCCGGTCAGAAATGACGTATACGCATCTTCAAGCTGAACTACTGCTTCACGCCATTGCCGATGAAATTGTTCGAGCTCGGTTGGGGGAGTAAGGGTATCCAATTCATCATTCAACGGGGGGAACAAATCACCAAGTTCGTTGAATAACTCTTCTTTATGCTGTTTAATCTGGGCAAAGTGAATCTTTTCTTGCAGTGACTCAAAAGCATGTAAGAATTGCTGAATTTTTTCTTCCTGGGAGTGAACGCTTGTCCGGTAGTGATCTGCTGAAGATGCCATTCTCCCTCCTGTATGGTTGCAGACTAGTCCTCAAGGCGAGTGGTTGCAAGCCTGGAACTCCTATGCAAATCTGCTGCGACAATGAAGCCTATAGCGGAAGCCCCACACGCACGGTTACGGGCGCTGCCTTCAGTTGAAAAACTGCTTACCTCGACCACACTTCGTCAGCTCCTGCAGCGCTATAACCGTTCCTATGTGAAAAAGGTCGTACGCATCATTCTCGCGAGCGTGCGTCAAGAAATTCTTTCCCAGGCCGGGGCGGTAGAGATAACAGAAGAAGAGATCCTGCAGCGTGTCGGGCTCACGATAGCGCGAGAAGACCGGTCTCCATTGCAATCTGTTGTCAACGCGACCGGCACGGTTCTGCATACGAACTTAGGTCGGGCGTTATTAGGACAGGCGGTGATTGATGAAATTGTTCGTGTGGCGAGGACCGCGGTGACGTTGGAGTATGATTTGGCAGAGGCGGGGAGGGGAGACCGCGATGAGATAATTGAGGCGGATTTGTTGGAGCTGACCGGTGCAGAAGCGGTGACCGTGGTGAATAATAATGCTGCGGCTGTCTTTCTGGCGCTCAACACGCTGGCCGAGGGAAAGGAAGGGATAGTCTCTCGCGGTGAACTGATTGAGATCGGAGGGTCGTTTCGAATTCCTGATGTGATGCGGAAGAGTGGAGTGCGGTTATGTGAGGTCGGGACGACAAATAGAACTCGGCTGTCGGATTACGCTGAAGCAGTGACTGCTCAGACTGGTGTCTTGTTGAAGGTTCATCCTAGTAACTATCGAGTGATCGGATTCAGCGGAACGGTTGAACTGGCGGAATTAGCACAACTGGGCCGGGAGCATGGTGTCCCTGTGATGGAAGACTTAGGGGCAGGTGCGTTAGTTGATTTGTCGGCCTATGGTCTTCCTAAGGAACCCGTTGTGGCCGAGCGTGTTGCGATGGGGGCGGACATTGTCACTTTTAGTGGAGATAAACTCCTGGGTGGCCCGCAGGCCGGAATTATTGTCGGACGGAAAAACGTCATTTCTCGTATGAAGAAGAACCCACTAAAGCGTGCGTTGCGAGTTGGGAAACTTACGCTCGCGGCGCTGAGTGCAACGCTCCGCTTGTATCGTCGTGCTCCTGATTTAGTCTCCGCCGTACCGACCCTCCGTTGGCTGACGCGCTCGCGGGAAGAGATGGACGCAATAGCGCAGCTTGTTCTCCCTCTGCTACAACAACGCTGTGGCGATGGCTTTACTTTCAGTGTGGAGGAGGAAAAGGCACAGATTGGCAGTGGCGCGCTTCCTGAAGAGGAAATTCCCAGTCGAGTTATCGTCGTGCGCCATGCCTCGCTGTCCGCTGAGAAAATTGCCTCTCGCTTTCGTGCTTCTGATCCTCCCATCCTCGGACGTATTCACAATGGAGTATTTTTGCTTGACCTGCGTGGGATCTTTGATCCTCAAGATCTTTGTCCCACAGTCTGAAGCGTAGATCAGCGATACTCTTGCCGTTACAGAGCACTTATCCAACGTAGAGTCATGTCGAGGCGCTGCTCTTCTTGCAGCTTTTTGACCTGTTTAATGCGCAAGTATTTTGTTCCTAGGAACTCTTCGCTTGTCAGGCGGTTTGTTTCGTAGGCGTGATACATCTGTTCGATCCCGCGTCGTACCGTCCATTGCGGTTGAAACTCCGGGAGGGTTCTGGCGAGTTTTTCACAGTCTACCCGGTAGCAGCGAGGGTCAGGGCCACCACCTTCCGCGTAGGTGATTTTTGCACCAGGAACGGTCGTTTGTACCATCTCGGCAAGATCACGAATTTGGTAATTCTCTGTGGTCTGACCGACGTTAAAGGCTTGATTATGGACGACCTCGCGTGGGGCGTGGAGAACCGCGAGAAAAGCCCGGCTAATATCTTCCACGTGGACGAGTGGTCGCCACGGGGTGCCGTCACTACTGATCAGTACCTCACCCGTAGTATAGGCGTATCCGACCAAATTGTTCACGACGAGGTCGCTCCGCAGCTTTGGTGAGAGCCCATAGGCAGTCGCATTACGGAGAAATGTTGGGCTAAATTGTTCATCTGCAAGCTGGGCTACTTCCTTTTCGACATAGATTTTTGATCTACCGTACGGGGTCACCGGATTAAAAGTTGCCGTTTCTGTCAGGAGGGCTTGTCCGTCTGACACGCCATACAAGCTGCACGATGACGAAAACAAGAACCGCGGCACGCCAGCTTCTTTGGCCAAACGAGCAACACGAACCGCCCCATGGTAGTTAATCTCATAGGTGCAGTGGGGGTTAAGATCTCCTAATGGATCGTTTGATAGCGCCGCGAGATGGATGACCGCATCGAACCCTTCAAGGTCGGTGATTTGCATGTCGCGAATGTCGCAGCGAAGATCTGGAATGTCGAGAGTGGCTGTCGTACCAAAGACACACTCGCCAAACAGATAGTTGTCGAGTCCGACGACCTGGTGTCCAGCCTCTCGTAGCAGGGGAACCATCACTGCTCCAATATAGCCATCATGTCCTGTTACTAGTACGCGCATTGTCGTCCCTTTCTTCCTCGAGTTTTTCTTCTGGTTACTGGTCAGTGTTGGGTGGTGTCGGGAGGAGTCGCAGGCGTAGTTTGCGACAGTAGAATGCTTCGGCGAAATGTGTCGGTGCGCTTGCCTCCATACCTCGCAAACGCAGGACCGCCGAGAAAATTTGTGGACAAAACCACGATTTTTCGCGTTGGGTTACGAAGTACTCCTGGAGATACTGCATTTTTTGTTGACAAAGATGGTCTTCTAAAGCGACAAAGACGTTTGGCTGCCCAAAATCACCATCATACTTTGGCACTTCGTATTCTAATACGAAGTGATTTCGAAATGTGTTCCAGGTGAGTTCCGCGATGACGCGATGATCTTGATGCAAGTCATTACGGTAGTGAGTGAAGATCAGATCTGGGGCAAACTCTCCCTTTAGCCACTCAAAGTGTTCCTTGATCTCGGTGGTCAGCGAGGGAAAGAAGCCGTCACGGAAGGCGTGAACACTCACGGTAGGATGCGCGACGTCCCGCAAAAATGCCTGCGCGCTAAGACGAGCTTCTCTTTCCCGGACAGGCGTTGAGCTGAATACTTCCCAACGAACAGTCAGATTAGGAATAGCTCGGGCAAGCTTCAGAAGAGTTCCGCCGCAGCCAATTTCAATATCGTCACAATGAGCACCGAGGCACAGGACACGGTATTCGCCGTCTGAGGGGGTGGTAAACGCTAGTTCCAGCATAGGTTGTTTGGTTCCGCCTGCGAAGGATGTGAGGGCTAGTATCAACGATTCTATGAGGCGAGGATCCCGGGACGAACACCCTGAGACTCCTCACTCGTTGTCGACGGAGTACTGGGTTGTTCGTTGTTATCGTTTTTCCAGACCTCCCATGGAGCGTTTCCGCGTGCATGGAGTTCGTCTAAGTGTTGCTTGTCTTTGAAGGTGTCCATACAGGCCCAGAACCCGTCGTATTTGTACGCGATGACCTGACGGTCGGTGACGAGCCGTTGAAAAGGTTCATGAAGCAACTCTTCGCCCTCGTTCATGTATTGAAAGATCGAGCGATGAAAGACAAACGAGCCACCGTTAATACGGAGGTCGGCTTGCTGGACGTCTTGGATGGCCCGAACAATCCCGTTTGGAGCAAGCGAAATAAAGTGACTGCTAAGGTTTGGTCGAACACAAAGAAAACTGGCGACTTTTTGTTGTTGCGAGAAGTGGGCAATTTGTTCGGGAAGAGGAAGATCGGTCAGGCCATCACTATAGTTTGCCAAAAATACTTCGTCGTTGCCGAGATACTTTTCTACCGCTTTCAGCCGCTGGCCAATGTTCGCATTGACTCCAGTATCGGCGAAGGTCACGTGCCAGTCATGAATGTCACTGCTGAACAGCCGTAGGCTCTTCCCGCCGTTTGCCAGCACAAAGTCGTTAGACAGACATTCGTCGTAATGCAGAAAATAGTTTTTGATGACATCAGCTCCGAAACCGAGGCAGAGAATAAACTCTTTGTGACCATAATAGGCATAATACTTCATGATGTGCCACAGCATTGGTCGAGACCCAATGCTGACCATTGGTTTTGGCAGATGATCGGATACTTCGCGTAAGCGGAGACCGAGGCCACCACAGAAAAGAACGACTTTCATGGAGCCCTCCTTGTTGAGGATAGGGTGTAAGACAGAAAAGTGGAGCGCTACGAATGATGCAGACGTCAGAGACGTAGAGCCACGCTTGGCTCATCCTGATTTTTGCAGTGGGCGAATACGAATCTCTGTAACTTCGGCTGTCCGTGCGAGGCTGAGTGCGTTCACCACCACCGTTGCGATGTCCTCGGGGCGCAACAGGCGATGCGGATGATACGGTTTTCCTTCTGCTTCATGTACGGCAACTTGCATTGGCGTGGCAGTCCGTCCAATATAGACGCTTAAGACTCGTATGCCTGCAGGGTTCACTTCCTCGCGGAGGCTGTCAGCTACCGCGGTCAGAGCATGCTTTGTCGCTGCATATTGAGCCTGGTTTGCCTTTGCTCCGAGCCCGGCGCTGGAATTCATAAAAACGATTTGTCCACGACAAGCGTACAGAAGAGGCAACATCGCTTGTGTCAGGAGATACGGGGCACGAACGTTGACCCGATACTGTTGATCGAAGTCAATGACCGACGCTGCGTCGCTGCGTCCTAACGAGATTACCCCGGCACTATGGACAAGGATATCAATCTGCTTGAATTCCTTACGAAGCCATGCCCCCAGTGCGTGAATGTCTTGGTCGCAGGATACATCCGCGTGATAGCAACGTGCCGCTTGTACACCGGCTGGAAGATTTTCTGCAGTTGCCTTCAGCCGGTCTAGGTTCCGTCCGATCAAACAAAGCGTCGCTCCCTGTTGAGCCAACGCTCTAGCCACTGCTTGGCCGATGCCACTGCCTGCACCAGTGATGACGGCAACACGATGAGCAAACTGCATGAACAAATTCCTCACCAAGGATTTTGACTCGCCTCGGCTGTAGGGCAAGCCTTTCTCTCTATCTCATATTCCGGAGAATACTCTTCACAGTATCAACATGGCTGTAAAAGTTGATGGCTTTCAAGCAGGGTTGCTGCATGCTTGATCGTAGTAAATGCCAGCCCTGACCGTTCTGCGATGTCGAGCAGCGACTGCGAACCATCAGATGCGTTCAACACCCACAACATCGCCAACTCAAGATGATCTTCTTGTGTTTGTCCGCCGAGGGCATGGTACAGCCCGCGTTTTCCCAGTTGCGGTTCTCCCTTCGGATGTTGGTTCATGTAGCGACCATTTCCCTCTAAGACCGCTATGACCGCGAGGACCTTCATAAAGGAGTCAGCCAAAGAGTGAGGGTGAACAAACTCAAGGTTATCCGCCGACGTGTGGTATTCAGGAAATCGCCCGGGAGGGGTGCGTGTTAAACGCCCCACAGGGAGGTTAAATCCAGGGGAACAGTATTGCCGTTCGTCGTAGCCGTACGGAGAGAACTCACAAATTTCATATTCTGCTGTTGTCTGTTGTAAGACATGACACACGGCACGATCGATTTCTGTATTGCCGTGCCGACTTCTCTTATAGGTTAAACTCCCCGCATCGCCAACGTTAGCCAGGACGAGTCCGTGTCGGATGTTAGTAATCCGATCTTCGTTACATGACAACCACGTCAACGCCCCGATGGTTCCAGGTAGAAAGACGAAACGGTATGAATAGCGAAGCGTAAGGGACGACAAGGTCTGCGCCATGAGGGTCGCGAGAGAAACCCCCGAGAGATTATCGTTACATAACGAAGGATGACATGTGTGGCACGAGATCAACACTTCATCTGTCGACTGCCCGGGAAGAAAAAATTCACCATAGGTGAGAAATCCAGGGCGCAATGACGAATCGATACACACCTCATACAGGTCGTCAGTCAATGCTAACCACTGGTGATAACTGAGACAGAAGCCCCACGTCTCCTGGTAGTACGACGTGCGGTACGGAATCCAGTCTGGATGCTCTGGTAGCGTAAACAGGTGCGAGCGTAGCTCGCTGAGACTCAGGTGCTGCTTGACCGGAATACTATAATTTACCACATGCAGATTGTGCTGTTGAAAATCAATGATGCGCTCTCCCTGAGCATTCTTGATGTACGCATCGCGAATGTTCCATTCTTTGGGAATGGTCCAGTCAAAGACCTCGGTGCCGGTCGGCACTTCATGAGTCTCTAGAGGAATACGTTGTCGGAGAATTTTGAGGCTCTCACGCACCCCATCTCCTGTAATGCTCCGACAAATAGGATAGAGGTCAGAGATGAGCTGGTACATCGTATGTCCGATCTCCTCTTGACGCAGCGACCTTATCAGTTCAGCGATAGTCACAGGCACCGTTCCGGGAAAAAGTCTGGATACTGCTGGTCTCGTTCAATAATGGTACGTTCCGCCGATGGCCACGGAATGGCGAAGGCCGGATCATTCCACCTGACCCCTCGTGCATATGCTGGCGCATAGGCAGCTGACATTTGATAAAAGATTTCTGTGTTATCGACGAGCGTCTGAAAACCGTGGGCAAATTGTATCGGCACGTACAACATGGTCCGGTTCTCCGCGCTGAGGATCACCGCAGTATGCTGCATGAAAGTGGAAGACTCCGGGCGGAGATCAATGATGACATCATAGATTGCTCCCTGCGTGCAGCGAATGAGTTTGACCTCTTCGTGCGGAGCAACTTGATAGTGCATCCCTCGGAGGGTCCCTGCCTTCTGGTTGAAGGAGAGGCTGCACTGAACCACGCTTGTCTGTAGGCCCTTTCGGGCAAACTCCTGTTGGCACCAGGTCCGCGCGAAGAATCCTCGCTCGTCCTCGATACGTTGCGGTTCGATAATAAACGCCCCTGCGAGAGAGGTCTCGGTGAAGATCACGAATAGATCTCCACTGTAGGAATCGGCACGACGAATTGTCCGCCCCACTGTCGTACCTGGGACATCTGTTGCATGACTTCGTGCTTGAGATTCCAGGGTAAAATCAACACATAATCAGGTTTTGTTTCAGCAATTCTTTCCGGAGCAAAGATCGGGATGTGGGTTCCCGGTAAAAACTTCCCCTGCTTATAGGGACTACGATCAACGACGTACTCAAGAAAATCTGTACGCACCCCGCAGTAATTTAACAAGGTGTTGCCTTTCCCTGGGGCACCGTAACCGACGATTGTTTTTCCTTGTCGTTTTGCCGTGATTAAAAATTCCAGCAAGTTCCGTTTCGTTTCTTGTACCTTGTCCGTAAATGTCCGGTACTGGTCAATGCAGGTGAGTCCTGCTGCCTCCTCTTGCTGCTGTAACTGCGTGACACGAGGTTCCACGACAAGGGTGGGCTGGTCTGCGTGGCGAGCATAAATGCGTAATGATCCTCCGTGGGTAGGAAGCTCTTCGACATCGAAGAGGGTAAGGCCATGGGCCGCAAAGATCTTTGCGGTAGTAGAAAAAGATAAGTAGGAGAAATGTTCATGATAAATGGTGTCGAACTGATTCTCTTGCATCAGCCGCAGAAGATGTGGGAACTCCATAGTAATCACTCCCTGCGGTTTGAGGAGGATCTTCATTCCAGCAACAAAGTCGTTAATGTCCGGAACATGCGCCAGAACATTGTTCCCGAGTAACAGATCCGCTTGTGTTCCTTCATGGGCGAGCTCGTGCGCGGTTTGGGTACCAAAGAACTTGACAACAGTGGGAATCCCTTTTTGCGTTGCGACTGCCGCTACGTTGGCTGCGGGTTCAATACCCAGCACGGGAACCTCCTGCGCCACAAAATACTGGAGCAGGTATCCATCATTACTCGCGATTTCTATGACCTGGCTCCGTCTGCTCAAGCCAAACCGATGTACGGCCATTTCGGTATAGGCTTTGGCGTGTTGGAGCCAGGTGGTCGAGTACGACGAGAAATACGCGTACTCACTGAAGATCTGCCGTGGACTGACATATTCGAGTAGTTGGACCAAAAAGCACTGGTCGCAGACATACACGTGGAGCGGATAGAATGCTTCCATGCGATTGCACTGGTCCGCAGTGACATAGCTTTCACACAGGGGCGACATCCCCAGGTCCACGAACGTCACATGCAGAGGAGAGTGGCAGAATCGACAATAGTAGCGATTCAATGGCAAAGACTTTTCCCTGTTTGGTTCTTCGACGAGTGGTGTTGCCAATTCACCCACCTCCAATGGGTTTCGTTTGGGAACAGTGATCACAAAGTGTCATCTGAGAGTTTGCGCACGGCTGGCCGCCGTGCGAGGCTGTCAAATGTCGTAGGTGATACAGTTCCAGTTCCGTTGACCGTATCGGTTTTTTCTTCGTCGCCGTGGTGAAACTCGTGGCGGTCTAATCCATAGAGACGCATTTTCCGATAGAGCGTCTTTGCATCTACTCCACAATTTGCCGCCGTAACCGCGATTTTTCCACCAGATAAGGCGAGTTGGTGTGTAAGATAATGACACTCTTGCTCGCTCAGCCATTCACGTAAGGGCAACATCGTAGAAATCGTCGTTCCATCTGGACGAAACCCGGCTTTGGCGCGTGGCAGGTCAATCCGTTCGATGGTGTGACCAGTAGTGAGGACAATCGCCCGCTCCAGGACGTTCTGGAGTTCACGAACGTTACCAGGCCAGGGATAGTGCAGAAGTCGACTCAATGCGGTTGTTGACAGACTGCGAATCTTTTTTCGCACCGCAAGGGGATGATGGTTGAGAAAATCTTGGACGAGCAGCGGGATATCCTCACAGCGCTGACGTAAGGGCAGGAGGCGTAAGGAAACGACGTTGATACGATAGTAGAAGTCGCGTCGCATCAAGCCTTGGGTGACAAGGTCCTCCAGAGGGACATTTGTTGCCGCTATGACACGCATGTCCACCCGTGTTCTTCGTGTCCCTCCAAGTCGCTGCACCATATGATCTTGTAATACAAGCAGTAACTTTGCTTGCATCGCAAGCGACATACTTTCAATTTCGTCGAGAAAAAGTGTCCCACCATGAGCAACCTCAATCTTTCCCGGACGAGGCTGGTCTGCACCGGTAAAGGCACCACGTTCATAGCCAAACAGCTCGCTTTCAAGCAGAGTGTCAGGAACCCCGGCGCAGTTGATAGTGACCAGTGGACCCTGTCTTCGTTCACTCTGGTGATGGATTGAACTCGCGACCAACTCCTTGCCGGTACCAGTCTCGCCTTCGATCAAGACTGTGACGTCAGTCCCGGCAACCATGCGAATGACTTCAAAAACCTGATGCATCTGTGGGGCTTTACTCAGGATGCCGCCGAAATCGTAACGGTCCTTGAAGGTACGGCGAAGATGGCGAATTTCTATCAACAGACGGTTTTTCTCGATCACTGTGCGCGTCGATTCTCGAATCGCGGATGTACTGACCGGCTTTACCAGGTAGTCAGCGGCACCGAGCTTGAGAATTTCGACCGCGCTGTCAACGTCTGCATAAGCCGTTAATACAATCACCGGAATATCTGGAAACGATTTTTGCATTTCTTCGATAAGGCCGATGCCACTCAAACCGGGGAGAGAAATGTCTGTGACGACAATATCGACCGTGCCGTCAGCGATTCGCTGCAACGCTTCTTCTGCTGAAGAAACGATATCGGCAGCATAGCCACTCTGGACGTATGTTTGCCGCAAGAAGTGACAAAGAGCCTCATCATCATCCACGATTAAGATCTGCGGAACCATTTGCGTCGTTGCGGTATTGAACTGTCGTTTGTTGAGGCCTGCGTCTTCTAATTCCGAGAAAATACGCTTTGGAGTAAGTAATGCTTGTTTTGTCCGTAACTCTCGCGCCATAGATAGATCGTTCCTCTGTTCTCAGTAAGGGAGCTGTTAATGCTTGTGTCCCTTACTGAATCAGATTGTTCCAGTTTTATGAGGATTCCTCGATAGGGTGACAGAGACTTGCGACTGTGGATTTTTTATCTAAGTGCAAGACCAGTCGGATGTTGAGACCGATGGCAAGAAGGTAGATACCTGGTTCGAAGCTTCGGTCTTGATCCAAAAAGAACGAGTTGAATCTCCATTTCCTCCTGCAAGTGACGTGAGCCTACCGACAATTCTCGTACTGCGCAAGAAAATCATTTGTTAGAGAA
>JBFWXH010000013.1:0-103173 GCA_050187625.1 Binatia bacterium | reverse complement strand
CACTGAATCTGATCTCCATCCTTTAACGGTAGCAAACTCTCTCCTCTCCCTCCTCTACCAGCCTTCGGCTGGCGGCTTTCACCCCCGGGCTCACGCCCGGCGTCCTCAGCCGATTTTCTGATAGTCCAACCGCCCATTGCTGGGTGACCCTGATCTCGTACGGGTCACAGAGAACTCACTCCACATCAAGGTGAACAATGGAGTTGTAACGTTAGAGGGACAGACCATGACTGCCGCGGTCAAGGAGAAAATCACGTCCAAGGTCAAAGCGATCCCTGGGGTGCAGTCAGTAGAAAATCACATGGAACTCGCGACCAAAAAACTGACGAAACAGAGCGGGTCGGAGTGTGTAGCAGAGAGAGCCGATCGTAAAATAGCCGTAGGAAGGGCGAGCAAGGTTTCACCCCTCCCATGATTCTCCACAATACGGGGCCCCCGGGCTTTTACTTTTAACGTCCGGTCTCCAGCTCGCTAAGCTTGCGGTCATCAATGTTGACCTCGCTGATTTCCAGAGTTCGGGACCTTCGCAGTATGCCAAGAATTTCTATGTCCTTAAAGCGATTCTCCTCCGCAGTGAGCTCATGCCATACCTTCTCCTCAGCACGCACCGGAAACTCATGCGACAGCCCCACTATTGTTTCCCACCATGACTTATTGCTGACACCAGTAATCTCCATGACAACATGCCCTTCACCCGGTGTGGCGCGTGTCAGCTGGTAAAGGTCAGTCACGTTCGGCTGCGCTTCGCGTACGCCCTCAAGGGTACAATCGACGCAGAGGATCTTGCCTTTTGCCGCCACCAGGCTTTCTAATTCTCCCCCACCTCTGCCGACCTCACCGGCTCCGGTCACGGGCGCGGCTGCTCCTCCTGCTACTCCCGCCTGTCCCCACGCGCCGGTGGCAAGGCTGGCAGCCAGAACTATGGTTCCCATACTTGTCGTGAGCGCTCTAAAATTTTTCCTCATATGCTGCTCCTTTCGCTAGCGTACTTACCGTCGTCGGGGCGCAAAGACCATGCCATGCGAGAACAGCGACAGAGCGTACCTATAGCGTGCTGTACCCGGCTGGTGTCCTGAAAATGCGAAAACACCCGCTCGTCCGCCACGTCATCGAGACACGCTCGGGACAACAAAACACACAGTTCTCTTCACCGCACGCCGTATCGGAAGTGTGACCGCGACCAAAACTCCGTGACCTTGCTTTTCGCACCCAAACATGAACAAGATGCTGCCCTCCACATGGGACACGACAAAGGAAATCATGGCAAAGCAGCGCAAGAATAATCACGAACGTTCCCAAGGAACAAAACGTTCAGTGGGACATCTTGCGGGACCGACAAGCCGCGCACGACGCAAGAAGATGGAGCCGGCACCCGGGTCAGCGACGATGGCGGTGACACTGGCGTCTCCGGGTGAAAGTTTTCTCAATGCAGTCTATAACGGCATTATTGAGGCAGTGCTGGCGGTCAACGTGGACACGCGTCACATTGTGTACTGGAATCATGGAGCAGAAGTGCTTTTTGGCTACACGCGGGCAGAAGTGTTGGAGCAAACGACCGAGTTCTTGTATGCCAACACCGACCTCTTCCAGCAATTATACGAGCGTAGTACCCCGGTTGTTCAAGAACGTGGCTACTGGCACGGTGAGTCGCAGTTTCTACGCCGTGACGGTTCCGACTTCCCTGGCGAGGTGACGTTCACGACGTTTTTGCAGACGGGGACCGAGGATGCATATGCCGTCGTCGTTATTCGCGATATTACTGACCGCAAACAGACCGAGGACGCCCTGCGCCAGAGTGAGGAACGATTCCGCCAGGCGTTTGATAATGCCGCCATCGGCAAGGCCCTGGTGTCGCTGAGTGGCAGGTGGTTGCGTGTGAATCCCTGCTTGTGTGAAATCACTGGTTATACGGAAACGGAGTTACTGGCGACGGATTGGCAGAGTATCACCCATCCCGATGATATCGCAGCGGATCTCGCTCAGGTCCGGCGCCTGCTCGCCGGTGAAATTGATCATTATACCCTGGAGAAACGGTACCTGCACAAAGACGGCCATCCGGTATGGGCGTTATTGAGTGTCGCCCTGGTTCGCACCACTGACGGAAAACCGTTGTATTTTATCGCCGAGATGCAAAATCGGACCGAACAGAAGCAGCTCGAAACCCAGCTGCGCGAACGCGAACGACTGGCGATCATGGGAACCACCGTAGCCAAAATCGTGCATGAAATCGGCAACCCCCTGAACGGTATGCTTACAACGCTGCAGCTGATGGAGCAGGACCTGGCGCAACGCTCATCTGTTCTGGGTCAGAACGTAAGCGAAGCGGTGTACGATCTCAAGCACGAGGCCAACCGCTTGCGGTCGCTCCTCCAAGAGCTACGCACCTTCGCCCGTCCGCCTGCTCTTGAGTTGCGGTCGACAAACCTAGCCGAGGTCGTCGCCGAGGTGATACGCGGGCAGACTGCCTACTATCTCGAATGCGATGTCTCGCTGGAGCAACGCTTGCCGAGCGACCTGCCCATGATCACTGCAGATCCAGAGAAACTGGCGCAGGTGCTGCTGAATCTTTGTAACAATGCCGTCGAGGCGATGCCCGCCGGGGGAACGTTGACGCTCGGCGGAACCTGCGATCGTACCACCGTCTATCTAGACGTGTCTGATACAGGAGGTGGACTTCCAGAGGGCATCGATGTCTTTGCACCCTTTATCACCACGAAAGCCCAAGGCACGGGGCTTGGACTTGCCATTGCCAAACAAATCGTCGAGGCGCATGGAGGCACCGTCACGTACACAAGTGGTGGCCCAGGCCAGGGAACGACGTTTCGTGTCGCCCTGCCAGTGCCGCAGCAGAAATAGGCGAGACAAGACAAGAACACTGGGATAGGGGTGCTTACGTAACGATAAGGATACGGACAGACGACCAGAGCAATCCCACCGCACGCATCGCCCCTGAATAGTGAGTTCCGGGCTTGGCAAGTACCGGGGGCTGAAGTCACCCGAGAGCGATTCCCTAGGCCTGTGTCGCTTAGCCCATGCTGAGCCATTGATGCGAGTCTAACAGCAGCTCGTCATACGGGTAGGCGGTGCATTTCCGTAGCCCCCGCGTTTCCTGCCCGCATTCGGCGGTGACGAGATTACTCACCAACTTTGCTCGCTCCGCGACCAGCCGCAACCTCGCGGGAGGTTGCCAGCTGCCGCTCGTGATCGTTCCTCGGAAATCGCATCGCCAGGGACAAAACACCCACGATACGCGTTCCCCTGATGGATACGCGCCTCTGGATGTCAAAGGACCATCTGGTGCGTCACTGCAGAAAAAGACCGCGAGGTTCCGTTCTCACGTTGATGCCTGCGGCTTGAGTGTCGCACGTTTGCGACACGGACGCGAGGTACACCAGATGGCGTATCCTTTGCAGAGCAGTGCTGAGTGCACCTCGTGACGCGCGGTGACTGGCAGAGACAACAGTCACTGCGAGAAAGGAAAAACAATGGATCGGCTCCAACAGCTACAGAACTGCGGGCAGAGTTACTGGCTTGATAATCTCACGCGTCGCATGATTCACAACGGAGAATTACAAGAGCGTGTTACCAAGACGGGCCTCCGTGGGGTGACCTCGAACCCCAACACGTTTCATAAAGCCATTTCCGAGACGAACGACTATGACGAGCACATCTCACGCCTGGTACGGAGGCAGACGCCGACCACGGAACTCTACGAACGATTAGTGGTGGCCGATGTGCAGGCCGCCTGTGACCTCCTCCGACCTGTGTATGACGAAACCGAGGGCGGGGATGGGTTTGTCAGCCTGGAAGTATCACCCCATCTGGCGCACGATGCTGACGGCACCATGCAGGAGGCACGTCGCCTGTGGGCCCTGGTCGGGCGGCCGAACGTGTTGATTAAGATCCCAGGTACGGCCGCGGGTGTCCCGGCCATTGAGCAGATGCTCTACGAAGGCGTCAACGTTAATATCACTTTGCTCTTCTCGGTCCCGCGGTACGAAGCAGTAGCAGTAGCCTATATCAACGCACTGGAGCGGCGAATCACCGCGGGAAGGTCCGTGCGGGAGGTTGCTTCGGTCGCGAGCTTTTTCTTGAGTCGCATTGACGTACTGGTGGACCAGCTCCTGCATCATCGTCTCTTACCGCAAAATAGGAAGGGTAATGGGCCCTATCCCGAAGCGTTGGTCGGGCGCGTGGCCATTGCCAACGCTAAACTGGCGTACGACCGCTTCAGACAACTGTTCTGCGGTGAACGGTGGCAGGCGTTAACGAGTAACGGCGCGCGCGTCCAACGCCCGTTGTGGGCAAGTACCAGCACCAAAAATCCACGGTATAGCGATGTCCGTTACATTGAACCGCTGATCGGCCCGTCTACCGTCACGACCATGCCGGAAGAAACTATGAGTGCCTTTGCTGACCACGGTGAGGTGAAAGCAAATACCGTGATGGAGGAAGTGGGGGAAGCGCGGCAGGTGTTCCGCGACTTAGGGACGTTAGGTGTGGACTTTGGTTGTGTGACCTGGCAGTTGGAAAACGAAGGCGTACAAAAGTTTCTCGAGCCCTACGATGCCTTGATGAGTATTTTACTCAAGACGCAAGCGTAGTTGTTGCCTCGTAAAACAGCGGTGCTAGGCAGGATTGGAAATTCGACTGGCGGTCTAATTCCGCGGACCGCGGCTTCAAGTGTCTCGGAGGTGGGACAAATATAGCCATGCTTGTCCTGACTTTGGGACAATGAGGTGACAAACCGGGAATTTCTTATCATTTCATAGACTTTGCTGGTGGTCTCGGTCTTGCAGTAAGCCATAAGGAAAGAGAGGAGTTGCCCCATGAATGGAACAATCCTCGTTGCTGAAGATGAGGCGTTAGCACGGAAAAACATCTGCCGGATCTTACAACAAACTGGTTATCAGGTACACGAGGCTAGCGATGGCCAGGAGGCGCTTACGGCGGTTGATAGCACAGACTTCGACGTGGTGCTCACCGATATTAAGATGCCGGGCGCTGATGGTTTGGCAGTCCTGAGACGGGTACGGGACGTCTCCCCTCAGACCTTCACCATGCTCATGACCGCTTTCGCGTCCGTGGACACTGCTGTGGAAGCCTTGCAACTTGGCGCTCACGATTACCTGGTCAAGCCCATTGTGTTTGACGATTTGTTACGCAAGATCCGCAGCATAATGGAGTTCCGTGACCAGGCCTGGGAGCTACAACAGCTGCGCCGAGAGGTCAATCGCTACGCGGAGCCGTCCGAAATGCTCGTCGGCCATAGTCAAGTCATGCGTGACCTCTATAGTCTCATAGAAAAAGTGGCAGCCACGCCGACAACCACGTTGGTGACAGGCGAAAGCGGGGTGGGGAAAGAGGTCGTGGCGCGTGCGATTCATCTCTGTAGCCCTCGTAGAGAAAAGATTTTTCTGCCAATCAATTGTGGCGCTATTCCTGAGTCGCTGCTGGAAAGTCAGTTGTTCGGCCATGTGAAGGGAGCCTTTACCGGCGCGATCTCGTCGCAAGAGGGACTGTTCCACCGCGCTCGTGGCGGTACGATCTTTCTTGACGAAATCGGTGAATTGCCTGCCAGTCTGCAAGTCAAACTCTTACGGGTGATAGAGGGAAAAGAAGTGCTCCCAGTCGGAGCGACGAGTCCCGTTCCTGTCGATACTCGCATTATCGCCGCTACCAACCGCAATCTGGCCCAACAAGTGCAGGCAGGGCACTTTCGCGACGATCTATATTACCGCCTCAACGTAATCACCGTACATATTCCCCCGCTACGCCAACGACCCGAAGATATTCCCCAGTTGGTCGAGCATTTCATTCGTCTGCACAATCGCGAGCTCAAGAAGGCCTATAAGGGAGTGGATAGTGCCGCGATGCGGATTTTGCTCTCGTTGCCGTGGAAAGGCAACATTCGTGAGCTCGATAACGTATTAGAACGGGCCATGATTCTCGGCAATGGCAAGTGGATTACGCCTGCAGAACTACCGCCGAGCGAGACGTCAACCTCAGCCGAGGCATGCGCTCGACCGGTTGGCCATCGACTGAAGGACGCTGTTGCCGCCTATGAAAAAAGTTTGATTGAAGATGCCTTATGTGAGGCTGAAGGCGACCGCACGCGCGCTGCCGCCCTCCTTGGTTTGAGTCGTTCGTCGCTGTACCGCAAGGTGGAACAGCTCGGGGTTGTTCTGGATCCACTTGATCCAGATGATGAGGAGAGAGAGCTGGTCGATGATGCGGACGAGTGAGCGCTGAACACGAAGAAGGAGCAGGAGGTAGCCTGGATGACGCGAAGCGGAATCCAGGAAAGATCGAGGAACAGCGCAGGAGTCCCGGATTGCACCCCGTTCCATCCGGGCTACGTTGTTTTCATCGTCCATGATGCGTCACCGACACCTGGCAATTCCTCCGAAAAAAGAACTCGTCCTCTGTCCATATGCTTTTGAGGAGTTCGTACCCGTCGTGCTTGTAAAGGCGGCCATGACGAGCGAGCGCATCTCGGCGGAGGGGAGTCCCGCACTACTTGCGGTGTGGAGGAAAAACCTACCCTTGTGAGGGAGAGTCATCCGATGTTTATCGTACTCATCAATTGGTTAGTAAGCGGGCTCAGCCTCATGCTGGTTGCTGCGGTGATTCCCGGCTTCGAGGTGGTGAATTTCGGCACAGCGCTGATCGCCGCGCTCGTCATTGGTCTGGTCAATGCGACCCTCGGTTTTCTGCTCAAAATTCTGACGTTCCCCTTGACGATTCTCACGTTCGGCCTCTTTCTGTTCGTGATCAACGCGTTGATGTTAGCGCTGGTCGCGCACTTCGTACCTGGGTTTGTGATCTCGAGCTTCTTTTCCGCTTTCTTTGGTGCGCTAGCACTAGCGCTGGTGAGTATGGCGTTGCGGGTCATGATCTTTACGGAAGATGTCTGAACACCCTTTCTCGTCGTACTCATGCGTCTGCACTTCTTTAGTCCTGAAAGTGGTCGATCCTGATTCCCGGTGTCGCATAATTCAGACAGACTTGGTGAAATTCTGCGCGTTTTTTGAACAAAACGCGACAACAGAGTCGGCATATAACTTGCGCCACGAAATGGATTATTCTTTCTGCCTCGCTTCAGTGCGAGACGTTAGGGGACATTTATGGCCGAACAGCAGTCAACACAAGACCTTCGTCGCGGTATACCTCTCTTCCGCGTTGGCGGCATCCAAATCCGCCTTGATTTTTCGTGGTTCATTATTTTTCTGCTGGTGATGTGGAGTTTGTCAGCGGGATACTTTCCGCGCTATTACCCGGATCAAGGTCAGGGAACGTACTGGTTGGCGGGCTCGATTGCGACGCTTTTATTCTTTGCCTCGCTGTTAACACACGAACTCGCGCACGCCTTCATGGGAAAGCGGTTCGGCATGGAGATTCCGGCCATTACCTTGTTTGTGTTTGGTGGCATGGCCCATCTTGCCGAGGAAGCTAAAAATCCGAAAACCGAATTCACGATTGCAGTGGTTGGTCCACTGACCAGTTTCGTGTTAGCCGGTGTCTTTTGGAGTCTCACCTTGGTGTTGAGTGCTTCGCCTCCGTCGTTGGCGGCCGCGATATTTCGCTACCTGGCCTATATCAATCTTGCCTTGGGTATATTCAACCTCTTTCCTGGCTATCCACTCGATGGTGGACGGATCTTTCGCGCGTTCTGGTGGTGGAAGAGTGGTTCGCTGACGCGAGCGACGCGACTGGCGTCCGATTTGGGGAAAGGGTTTGCCTTGATGTTGATGATCCTGGGGGCATTAGAGATTTTTAGCGGCGTGTTAATTGGCGGATTATGGTTGGTGTTTATCGGCATGTTCCTGCGTGGCATAGCGGAAGGAGGCTACCAACAAACGGTGATGCAACAGTCGTTGCAGGGCGTTGCGGTGCAAGACGTGATGGTGAACGACGTCGTCACCGTCCCCCCGGAGTTAACTCTACGCGAGGTCATCAACGACTACTTCTTGCGGTACGGGTACCGCGGCTTTCCGGTAACACGTGAGGGCAACGTTGTTGGGATGATTTCGCTGGGGAATATCAAGGCCATTCCAGACGAGGAGCGGAGCCAGAAAACGGTGCAAGAGGTGATGATTCCCATGGGCGACCAGATCAGGATCACTTCCGAAGCCTCAGTCGCCGACGCGTTACAAAAAATGCTGCGTGAAGATCTTGGTCGGTTGGTGGTGATGCAGAATGGCACCATGGCGGGGCTGGTGACGCATACGGGAGTGTTACGATTTCTGGAGGCAAAACAGGTGTTAGTGGAAGAGCCTCGGGCTCCAAAGCAGCCTGGATGACGAGAGTCTCTCTTTGGTCGGGGATTTGCGTAAAGAACCGATGGTATGGAGCAATGTATGCGAATCGAGAATGACAGTATGGGGCCCGTAGAGGTTCCCGACGATCGCTACTGGGGCGCACAGACCGAACGCGCGCGCATGAACTTTGCGATTGGCGTTGAGCGGTTTCGGTTTCCCCGCGCACTTATCCGTGCGCTCGGGATTGTAAAAAAATGTGCGGCGCTTGCCAATGGCGAGTTGGGCGAGTTGCCGGCCGAGAAAGTGGACGTGATTGCACGGGCTGCAGATGAAGTCATGGCCGGCCAGTTGGATGACCACTTCCCGTTGGTGGTTTTCCAGAGCGGCTCGGGGACGCAGACCAATATGAATGTCAACGAGGTCATCGCGAACCGGGCGATTGAATTGACGGGTGGTGTCGTGGGGTCAAAAACGCCGATTCATCCCAACGACGATGTCAACCGCTGCCAGAGTACGAACGATACCTTTCCAACCGCGATGTATATCGCGACTGTGGAACAGCTCATCCACGGGTTGTTTCCTGCCGTCACCCGCGTACGGGACACGCTGTCAGCCAAGGCAGAGAAGTACCAGCATATCGTCAAAGTGGGTCGCACGCATTTACAGGATGCGACGCCGATTACCCTGGGCCAAGAGATGAGTGGTTGGGTGGCGCAGCTCGACGCAGCCATCGAGGGGGTGCGCCAGACCCTGTCCGGCCTCTCGCAGCTCGCGCTGGGCGGAACAGCGGTTGGCACCGGGCTCAACGCCCATCCGCGATTCGGTAGCTTGACGGTAGCCAAGATCGCGGCGATGACGGAACACCCGTTCGTGTCCGCGCCCAATAAATTTGCCGCGCTCGCCGCGCATGATGCGCTCGTTACTACGAGTGCGTCCTTGCGGACCCTGGCCGGCGCCTTGTTGAAGATCGCCAACGATGTGAGGTGGTTAGCGTCTGGTCCGCGGGCGGGCCTTGGCGAGATCTTTATTCCGGAAAACGAACCAGGTTCGTCGATCATGCCGGGGAAGGTCAACCCAACCCAGTGCGAAGCGTTGTCGATGGTTGCCGTGCAGGTGTTTGGGAACGACGCAGCGGTGGCGTTCGCAGGTTCACAAGGCAACTTTCAACTCAACGTGTTCAAGCCGATCATGGTGCATAACGTGCTGGAGTCGATCGCCCTGATGGCCGGCGCATGTGTGGCATTTCATAAACACTGTGCCGTTGGTATTGCCCCCAACCTCTCGGTGATCGAGAAACACCTGCGGGAATCGTTGATGCTGGTAACCGCGCTCAACGTCCATATTGGCTATGACAAAGCAGCACAAATTGCGAAGAAGGCTCACACCGAAGGAACGACGCTCAAGGAGGCGGCTATCGCCTTGGGCTACGTAACCAGTGATCAGTTCGATCAGTGGGTGCGCCCGGAGAAGATGACGGGAACCTCACGACACTGATATTCTTGATGTCCGCGAGGCGGTAGCCCGTGTCATGGAACAAAGGCAGTCCTCGCCCCGAGCGATGCAGTGACAACACGGAAGCATTACGCAGTCCATCCCGCTGCCGTGAGCCGCCGATCGATGTCGTAGGCGGCACTGATAAGCGCCAGATGGGAAAACGCCTGTGGGAAGTTCCCCAAGTGCTCGCCGTGGGGTCCTAATTCTTCTGCGTAGAGTCCCAAATGATTCCCATAGCCTAGCGCCTTTTCGAAAAAGAAGCGTGCCCGTTGAAGATCCCCGGCCCGTGACAGGCATTCAACATACCAGAACGAGCACATGGAAAAGGTACCTTCTTGGCCGGAGAACCCCTCCGACAGTTCATCGCCGTTTTTGTAGCGGAAGACCAGCGAATCGCTCACCAACTCGTTTTCTATGGCCTGGAGGGTTCCTAGCCACCGCGGATCGCTGGGCCCGAGAAACTTGACCAGGGGCATCAAGAGACTGGCGGCATCAACGCACGTTGCCCCCTGACGCTGGATAAACGTTTTCCGCTTAGCATCCCAGAAACTCGTGAAAATGTTGCTGTAGATGTGGTTGCGTACCTGATACCAGCGATCAAGTGGAGCAGGGAGGGACCGTTTCCGTGCCAGCCGGATCCCTCTATCGACTGCCGCCCAGCACATGACCCGTGAATAGAGGAACTCGAAGCGACCGGAGCGCACCTCCCAAATGCCTGCGTCCGCCTTCTGCCAGCTCTTGCAGACCCAATCAATCAGCCGTACCAGGTTCATCCACATATCATAGGATACCTGCTCGCCATATTTGTCATAGAGATAGACAGAATCCATCAACTCGCCGTAGATATCCAGTTGCAACTGACGTGCGGCGTGGTTGCCGATACGCAGAGGCCGGGAGTGCTGGTAGCCTTCCAGGTGGGAGAGCGACTCTTCGGGCAACTCGTGTCGGCCATCGAGACGATACAATGGCTGGAGCGCCCCGTCAGGCTCGAGCTCAGCGCAGCGCGCCTCTAGCCAGTGCATAAACCCGGCTGCCTCTTGGGTGTACCCTAAACGCATCAAGCCATACAGCGTAAACGAGGCGTCGCGAATCCAGGTGTACCGGTAGTCCCAGTTGCGGCCTCCACCGATAACCTCAGGAAGGCCAAACGTGGGAGCGGCGACCAGAGAACCATGCAGCCGGGAGGTGAGCAGCTTCAGGGTTAACGCTGAGCGATTGACCATCTCTCGCCAGCGGCCACGATACGCGGAGCGATTGATCCACAGTCGCCAAAAATTCGCGGTTTCTTTGAACGCGTCGGAAACATAATCAGGCGCAGCCGACGGCGATTCTTTGCCCTCCTCGGCGTGCTCTAAGACAAAGGCAGCCGACTCGTCCGCGCGTAAGGTAAATTCCGCAACCGCGGCGCCATTTTCTATAGTGAGCGGCACAGTCGTGCGCAGCCGCAGGACTGTGCCCTCTGGTCCCGTGGAGAAAAACAGGACTTCTCCATCTCTTTGTTCAATGCGATGATCCGCTCGAGCGTAATCGAAGCGAGGAGCACAGACCATACGAAAGCGCACCTCGCCACGGATGGTTTTGGCTCGCCGCACGATGTCGTGCGAATGTCCCATCTCGGCCAGCGGCATGAAATCCGAGATTTCGGCGACGCCTTCGCTGGACAAGAACCGGGTGAGCAGGATATTGGTGTCCGGGAGATACAGCTGCTTTCTGCCAACCTGCTCATCACAAAAGACCGGCGCCAATTGGAAGTGCCCACCCTTTTTGTGATCTAACAGGGCGGCAAAGATTGTTGGGGAGTCAAAGGTCGGAAAGCACATAAAGTCGATCGATCCGTCCATCCCGACCAGCGCCACTGTATGCAAGTCACCAATAATACCGTAATTCTCAATCGGCTGATACATTGTTCCAGCCACCTCCTTCGTGAGCAGGCTTCAGGACGATGGTCCCAGTATGATCCAGTCGCGTCCGTCGCGTTGGAGCAACTTCGCAGCGTCTGGTGGTCCCCAGGAGCCGGCCGCATAATTGGGAAACGTCGTGGCACCGTGCGAGTTAACCGCGGCGACAACCGGGTCGAGCAAGGACCAGGCGCGCGAGATCCACTCCGGGTGGGCAAACAAGGTCTGGTCGCCGCGCATCGCATCGAGCAACACCCACTGGTAGGCGCTGGGGGGATGCGCGACGCCAAAGGCCGAATGGTAGCCGAAATGCATCGTCACCGGGCGGAGACAAATCTCGGCGCCGGGTTGCTTGGCGACGAAGGTGTGCAGAATTCCTTCGTCGGGCTGGAGACGAAACGTCAGGATGTTGCGCAACGCATCAACCTCCTGATCGAGGGGAAACATCATGTGTGGCGTTGGCTTGAAGCAGACAGTGACTTCGGCCACCTTCTGCGGCAGCCGTTTGCCCGTCTGCAAATAAAAAGGGACGCCGACCCAGCGCCAATTGTTGACCAGCAGTTTAAGCGCCACAAACGTCGGGGTCGGTGAATCAGCCGCGACATGGTCTTCCTCGCGATATGCGCGCACGTCTTCGTCCCCGATGAGACCCGAACCGTACTGGCCAAAAACACAATCATGGTCAATGTTGATGGGCGCAATGGCGTCAAGAATTTTCAGCGTTTCGGCCCGCATCGACGGGGCGGCGTAGCGCGCTGGTGGTTCCATCGCGGTGAGGCAGAGGAGATGGAGCAAATGATTTTGTATCATGTCGCGCACGACTCCCGTCGTGTCATAAAACCGGCCGCGGGAGCCAATGCCCGCACTTTCCGCGACGGTGATTTGTACGTGGTCGATATAGTGACGATTCCAGATGGGCTCAAAGCCGGGATTGGCGAAACGGAACACGAGCATATTCTGGACGGTCTCTTTGCCCAGATAGTGGTCAATGCGATAAATCTGTTCCTCACGAAACGTACTTTTGAGCAGGCGGTCGAGTGCGTGCGCAGACACTTGATCGTGGCCAAACGGTTTCTCGATGGCCAATCGACGCCAACCGGATTCGCTGTCGGCGAGCGGGCCGGCACTGAGTCGCTCGATGAGGGCATTGTACACTGAGGGGGGCACGGCAAGATGGAAGAGCATGTTCGCAGGCCACCGCTCGTGGTCAGACGACACGTGCCGGATCTGCTGCTGAAGCGCGACTTGGGCCCCAGGGTCATCATAGTCACCGTGATGATAATACAGGAATTGGGCAAATTCTTGCCAACGATCCCGGCGGAATGACGGAGTGTTTTTGACCGCGCCGTGCATCTCCTGGCGAAAGGTCTCGTCATCCCACGCTGTTCGCGCAAAACCGATGATCGCGCAGGGATCAGGCAAGAGCTGTTCACAGTAGAGACCATAGAGCGCCGGAATCAGCTCACGGCGCGCCAGGTCGCCGGAGGCACCGAAGATCACAATGGTGCAGGGGTCAGGTGGAGACCCTTTCCGTAACCCCGTACACGTCACGGTGAATGGGTTGTGCTGCATATGCCGCCTTTCGCTAATTTTGAATGACAACCTCGACCCGACGGTTTGTCGCTCGCCTGGTTAGAGTATCTTCACTGCCTGTGTAGCGATTCTGGGTGGCGTGAGGGTCTCGCCCGTTCTCGCCGCCACCATAGTGACTCCGTATGAACCTGCTTGATTCCTTCTAATGGTCGGTTCCTCCCAGGACTTCCCTAGTAGCGAAATACGGCCGCTACCTCCCCTTCACCCGGCACCTGCTCTGGTGGCACGGCATACACGACACCACCATTCATGAAGGTGTGCATGGCAGCAAAATCTAGCAGATCCTCATCTTCAGCTTGTGCCTCCGCATGCACGTCAACGGAGTGGTCGTCGGGATGAAACGTCCCCCACTGTTGTACGCCAACCGCGACAAATAAGGTATCGACGCGCCCCTGATACGCAGCCGCGGCGACCTCCTGGAGAGACCCTGATGCGCGGCCTGTACCGTTCAGTTCGGCATAGTGAGCTTTGGCGTCTTCCTCCGCCTCCTGGAACCGTGGTTGCATAACGGCCCACGCCTGTTGGTGTAACTCCTGGGCAGCCCGGGCTTCGGGATTGCCTGTCACTCCATCGTCCACAAGAAAGCCATAGCTATTCGCCTCGCGGTAGATCGGCAGCAAATATTCTACACCCGCCAACATTAGCGGGGCGCGTTCGTTACGGAGGATGTCGTGCAAGCCTTTATCAAGCTGCTGAAAAAAGCGGAGGATATTGCTGCGGTTCTCGTCGATTCCCACTCCTTGACCAAGAAACATGGCGGCCCGGCGTCCTCTTCCGCTGGCGGTGCCCGTGTGGAACTGGAATTGTTTCTCGGGATCGTCGTATTTGAGGGCTTCAGCGAGGCTGGTCGGCATGTTGGTAACAGAAACCTCATCAATCTGGTGGGGAGTGCATTCGAACAATTGCACGTCATTCTGACTCAAGGTGAGCAGAAAAAAACGTCCGCCGCTGAAGAAGAGCGGGAAGAGCGGCTTGATATGAAATCGCTGCGCGACGACGACAGTTTCCGAAAGCGCTAAAGGCACGCGGTAATAAGGGCTCTCTTGTGCGGAGAGAAAGAGCGCCAATCCGTCGCTTTGATAGCGCCAGAATACGTGGTCTGTAACCAATTCTTCAGCTGTCGCAAGGAGGTTTCGTATATCGGGAGTACGCATTCCCTTGGTTGACAACTGCTGTTCCGCCTCGCTCAGCAGATTCTTGAGCCGGATCGGATCCTGTTGTGTTTCTGGCCCACTTCGGTGAGTTGGCAGATATATCGAGACACACACTTCCTCTTGTACGCTGGCCAGAGCTTTGAGTTCGTCACGCGAAAGGAAATCCATACCAGTTACTCCTTGTCAGAGCCTCAGCTCCTTCCGTCAGTTTCGTAAGACACCAGCTAGCAACGGGTGTACCAATGCATAGGAGTGAAAATTTCCGAGCAGCCGCATTTGCGGCGCTTCTACGTGTCGCAAAAACAGTACAATTGGTGCGGTTGTGTCCCGAGAATGGGACAGTAGATAGAGGTGAAGAGGCAGGCCCCTGCTGGAGCCATGCCTTTAAGCTCGGGAACCTTTGTCAGTGCGAGGAGTGTCCGCGCCCCAAGCCTCCAAAATTCCTAAGCTGGACTCCTAGATCTGGATGTCGAACAGTACCGACACAAGGTACCCAAGGCCATAGCCAAAAATACCGCCTGCTCCCCCGAGGCCCATGACCTCCAAACCGCTGACTATTACCGGACGGCCCGACAGTCGGGCTTTGCCCGCGCCTAACGCAAAGAGGGCCAGGAGGGCCAGGAGCGTAGTCACGGCGAGGCCGGAGCGAATATCAAGCAGTAGAAATGGCGCCAGCGGAATCACCGCTCCGACGACGAACGCGCTGCCTATGACCAGGGCGTCACGAAGCGGAGATCCCAAACTTTCTGGGGTGAGCCCGAGTTCGAACGCGCCAAGCATGTCCAACATGATTTTTGGGTGTCTCCCCACGCGGCGCACCACCTCGATTGCTTCTCGCTTCGACATTCCCCGGCCAATCAATGCGGCGAGCAACTCCGCCATCTCCTCCCCAGGCTTGTCGGCAATTTCTTGCTGCTCCGCGGCTATTTCTGCTTCGTACAACTGGCGCTGGGCCCGCGACGACAGGTATGATCCTACCGCCATCGAGACAGCGCCGGCGGCTGCAGCGATCGCGCCAGCAATGAAGACAACGTGAGACTGGGAACTGGTAGCTGCAAGACCCGCCACCAGGGTCGTAGTTGAAATCAAACCATCCTGTCCTCCGAAGACAATCTCGCGGATACTCGCCAGTCGGACGATCCGCTCACGTTCTCCCGCGATTTCGCTCAGCCCTAGCTTGGCCGCGCGGCGGTCCACCGTGGTTGTCGAGGTCGGGGCAATGTGTTGTGGATCGCCGGCCCGGGCCTCACTATGGCGTTGTCCATGGCGTAGTTCGTTGACCAGGGTGTCCGGCGTGACGCCCCGAGGGATCTCCGCGGCCTGGGGGATGAACTCCTGCGGACTCTCCGGTGACCGAGCCGGCAACTCAGCGGAGTGAGTCGTCGATGTCACATTTGCCAGCGATGCGCCATCCTGTACGAAGCGAGCCTCGCGCTCCTGAAAAACGGCAAGGGCATTGCGGAACATCTGCTGGTGATGTTTCTCCCGTTCCAAGGCCAAACGAAAACTCGTGGCTGCCGTGGGAACGCCTTCGGCCTCAGCCTCGGCAATCATCCGCGGATATAACCGCTCGATTTCGCCAGTCTCACCTCGTGCTGCGCGCTGCAAATTTTCACTTGTCGTGCCGATTGCTCCCAGTGTCGCCAGGTGCGAATAGGCGTGCACGGTTTCTGCACCCGCGGCCTCAAAGAAGAGCTGCGCGATTTCCGGATATCCTTCGTGCAACGCGCGAATACCGTAGGCGGTGTAGCGGCCGCTGGCGTCAGCTTCACTTGCGAGCGCGATCTGTAGATTCGTCCGGGTCTTCGTTGCTTCTCCCATACCTGCTGTCCTGTCCACAAAATGAGCAATGGAAACTGTTTGGCTTGTACACGAATAAGGCACATTTCGCAAAACCTACCGTCTGTCTCCAGCAGTGAAGAGTCTCATCGAACGATGCGCCCGGACTCGCCGGTGATGTTCATTTCGTCTTTTCATTTTTGCGAAAACTTGGTAGGGTAGATGTCCCATTTCTGGGACGCGGGGGGAAAATTATGGAAAACAATGGTGTTTTTTCTGGTACCTTTCTTGCGAAATACTAAGAGCTTTTCTTCATTTCGTAACCATTTGTAACGATGTAAGGAGGCAAGGGGATGGAAAATATCCGCATCTGCAGCTTGTTTCTGTGGCGTGCTCGACCACAAGAGGAGCCCGCTCGTAGGTCTCCCTCCTCTGCGCGATTCCTCGGCGTTCAGGTGCACCTGAGAGCGTTGAGCCTGGCATTGTCTCTGGTGCTGCTGTCGATACCGCTGGCCTGGGCCCAAGACAACGCCCTGCACGGTGCCCTGCCCATGGAGGAACAGCGGACGCGTCTGGACGCGTTCGTCGCCGAATGGGATGTAACCACACCCCACCCAAAGATCGATCCGGTCATGTGGAAAACCTTTATCCCTGAAGATAACCACATGACACCGGAACGGGTCGAACTCGGACGGAAACTCTACTTCGAGACTCGCCTCTCCGCGGATGGCACAGTCGCGTGTGCGACCTGTCATGATGTGAGTCGTGGCTTTACCGACCAACGCTCAGTGTCTGAGGGCATTCGGGATCAGCTGGGGAAACGCAATGCACCGACGACGATGAACGCCTTGCTCCTGGCTACCCAATTTCTGGATGGACGCTCCCCAACCCTGGAAGAACAGGCCAAGTTGCCCCCGATTAACCCGATAGAAATGGGACAACCAACCCCTGAGGCGGTAGTCAAGACAATTGTTGACGATCAGGAGTATAAGGAGCTGTTTCAGCAAGCGTACGGCAAGGATCCCAATTATGAAGACATGGCTCGGGCCATCGCTGCCTTTGAACGTACGCTGGTGTTTCTGGATGCGCCCTTCGATCGTTTCCTCGCTGGTGAAACGGACGCAATATCCGAACAGGCCAAGCGTGGGTGGGCGCTCTTCAACGGCAAGGCACGGTGCGTGACCTGTCACATGATCAATACGGCCAACCCCATGGGTACAAACCACAAGTTTCATAATATCGGGGTGGCTGCTCGCCATCAGGATTTCGAGCGCCTGGCGCGCGAAGCCGTGCAAGCCTTGCAAAAAGAAGACGGGGTTGAAGCCGTGGATCGATTGGCGTTGCAGACCGATCTCTCCGAACTCGGGCGTTTCCTGGTGACGAAGAACCGTGCGGACATCGGCACCTTTAAGACGCTGCATCTGCGGAACATAGGGCTGACGTTCCCCTATATGCACGACGGTTCCATGCAGACCTTGTGGGATGTGATGGACCACTACAACAAGGGTGGCGAACCGAACCCGTTCCTGGATGGCGGTATTGAACCGCTGGCGCTGACCGAAGCCGAGATCGACGACATGGTGGAGTTCATGTTCACCCTAACCGATGAACGCTTTGCGGAGGAAAATAACCAACAGCGAGCACGTCAGCGTGAACTCGCCCACAAACAGCGTCCGTTCCGAGACGAGGCGCTGGCATTGCGACGGGTCTTGCCCTTTGAACAGCGGGTGATGGGAACACCCTCAGAAGAAGCGACAACCACCGAAAAGACAACAACCGAAGGGAAGGAGTAACCAATGGCGTTTCGCATCCGTCGGTCTCAGCGCTACCAGAGTGTGGAGACCCGCTATTATCAAGAACGAGCCGACCTCTTTGCCCGTCTATCCTCCCTCGATCGTCGGACCTTTTGTAAGCTCTCACTTGCCGCTGTGGGCGCAGCGCTGAGTAACGGAGTGCATTACCATCCCTTCTCTTTCGCGCCAGTGCGGGTCGCCCACGCCCAAGCGGTCGAGCCCTTTCGCTTCGCCTATATCTCCGACTCGCATCTCTACGAACGTACCCTGAATGAACGCTTCGTGCGTGCGTTGTTGCGGGCGGTCGATGATATCAACAATCTAGACCCTCAGCCTGACTTCGTCTTGTACGGCGGTGACTTGGCCCAATTGGGGCAACCCAAAGAGCTGGAACTGGGCGCCCAAATCCTCAAGAACGTAAAAGCCCCGGTGCGGATGATGGTCGGCGAACACGACTGGTTTCTCGACATGGGAGACAAGTGGCGGGAGTTGTTTGGCGAGCCGACCTACTCCTTCGACCATAAAGGGATTCACTTCGTGGTGCTCAACAGCATCCTGGAGGACGACTTCTGGACCGCACGCGGGATGGAGCCTATGGAGCGCATGAAAACCGTCGCAGGTCTCGACAATGGCATCCAAAGTCGTTTCAAAGTTGGCGACGAGCAACGGGCCTGGCTCCAGAAGGATCTCGAACCGGTTGCCGACGGCACGCCGGTCCTCGTATTTTCTCATTCCCCGCTATACAAATATTATAAACCCTGGAATTTTTGGACTGATGATGCGGAGGAAGTGCAGGCCATGCTCAAGCGTTTTCACAACGTCGTGGTTGTCCATGGCCATACTCACCAACTCCTGACCAATCGTATCGATAACATCTACTTTCATGGCATGCTATCGACCGCATGGCCGTGGCCGTACGCGCCGGAGGGGCTGCCTGAGTTGACCATTCAGATGAACCGCCCCGATCCTTTCAGTCCGAACGACGGCTGCGGCGATGGGTACTGTGAGATGCACGAGGATGGTCTGATCGATAAGGTATACATGTTGTGGAATCGCAATCCCGTGACCGTTTCGCGCGAGTATCTCACCAGTCGGGGCAAAACCGCTGTTCCGGCCAAACCGAATTTAGTGAGCTTTTGAGGCAAGAGGGAACGCTGATGAAAAACCAACGTAGCCAGGCCGTAAGGAAACTTTTCGTGCTGCTGTGCCTAATCGTTCCGCTGGGGTGCGCGCAAGAGGAGACGTCGCCCAAAGCGACCGTGACCGCACAGACCCAGGAGAAACCCTCGGCCACTGCCGAGACGAAGACGGTGCAACTCTGTGACGGCGAAACCACCGCGCAAATTCCCGCTCACCTGGAACGGACACCAGAGAATGGGCTCAAGGTGGCGGATGCACTGATGGCGCAGTGGAAACGCAAGCATCCAGAGATCAACTGGGTGGAACAAGAGCGACAGAAGCATATGATTGTTCCTCCGCATGATAACCGTGAACTCATTGGCCGAGGACAAGGGCATACCTACGGGGCGATTACCGAACTCGATGTGCAGACGTGGGAACGCGAGGCCCTTAAGTTCGTGACCGAGGGATCGCGGGTGTTCCACAGTGCCGATGAACTCGGCAGTGAAATCGCCGTCTCGTGTGACATGTGTCACCCGGATGCGGCCAACACCCATCCCGAGGTATACCCGAAATTTCAGCCCCAGCTCGGGCGGGTTGCGTTGTTGCGCGATATGATCAACTGGTGCATCGAACATCCTGTGCGGGGACAAGTGCTGGCACCGGACGACCCCAAAATGCGGGCGCTAGAGGCGTATATCTATGGGCAACGGAAAGGGGAGGTGTTGGCCTATGGCAAACGCTAGGGCGGTGCCACCCACGGTATTGCTTGAAGCATGTCTAAGAAGTAGCAGAACCTGTCGTTGCGAGGAGTCGTAGACGACGAAGCAATCTCTTTCTCGGGCAAAGATTGCTTCGCGACGCTCGCCATCACATCCCAGCTTAACTTAAGGGCATTGCCTCTCAAGGGAGAGGAGCAAACCAAGAGTACGCACGATCCCCATCTTGGTGTGTGTTCTCTATAGGTGAGGTGGACTCACCAGCTATGAACGTCTCAATCTTTAGCGGTTCAGCTAATCCGTTGCTTACTACTACGACCGCCCAGGGGCTGGGGATTTCAGTCGGGCAGGTCGTGTTGCAGCGCTTCCCGGATGGAGAATTGCACGTTGAAATCCAGGAGAGTGTCCGAGGGCACGACGTCTACCTCATCCAACCCACGAGCCCCCCAGTCGAGACGCATCTGCTTGAACTCCTCTTTCTTGCCGATGCGTGTCGACGCGCGGGTGCGGCCTCTCTCACGGCAATTATCCCCTACTTCGGCTACGCTCGGCAGGATCGCCGTGCCAGTGGACGTGAGCCGGTCGGTGCCCGCCTGGTGGCAGAGCTTCTGCAGGCCAGCGGAATACAACGAGTGGTAACGGTTGATCCACATACTTCGGCGCTTGAAGGCTTTTTCCGCATCCCGGTTGAGCATCTCAGCGCGGTTCCGGTGCTGGCCGCAGCGGTACAGGCGAGCCTCCCTCCCGAGGCGGTAGTGGTGGCGCCGGATTTAGGGGCGGCGAAACTTGCAGAACGGTATGCCCGCGTGTGGCAGCTTCCCATTGCTATCGTCCACAAGACGCGCCTCAGTGGAAAAGATGTCCAGGTCCAGCGGATCATTGGGGAGGTGCGTGATCGGGTCCCCATCGTCGTTGACGATATGATCAGCACCGGGGGCACCATCCAGGCGGCACTCCAGGCTGTGCTGGCTGCCGGTGGGAGGTCTGAGCAACCCTTGGTAGTGGCTAGTCATGGTCTCTTGGTGGGGCCGGCCCATGAACGCTTACGTGGCCTCCCTCTCGGACGAGTGCTGGTGACCGATAGCGTGGCCCAACCTGCGTCTCCACCGTGGTTACAAGTCGTTAGCCTGGGCCCGCTCCTGGCCGAGGTGGTTACGCGACTGCACAATCAACAGTCGCTGAGCGATCTGCTCACCCACACCTGATATGAAAGAACAGACACGACTCTTTAAGCGATGGATGAGTCAGCCTCCGTCACTTCGGCGTATGCACGGCTAGTGGCTTTGGAGAGGGTTCCGGTGGGATGGGCAGTCCAGGGGGCTAAGGCGATTGGGGGCGGGCTCCTGGGTCCTTATGGCTTCAATAATATGACTGGTCCTTGTGCGTTCGACTGCTCTCATTGGCTCTCCTCTATGTTAGCCAGGAAACTACCCGTGTCGGTCGCTCATCGCGTTTGTCCTTCCTCATCGCGTTGGCGGACGTAATTCGTATCAGCCAAATCAGCAAGAAGGAGGCCAACAGGAGCACGGCGGACTGCGGCTGTGATGACCACAGGGAAAGTCAGACCGGGACGACACAAAGGGCTTTCCCGGCCACTCGTAGCAGCAGCGATAGATTCAAGGCGAAGATGTTGAGACCGAGGCCGGCGCCCGCAACCACAAGGAGTGCCGTGGCGATGTGTGAATACATACGCCTGTTCCTCTATCTGTGGACGCATATTCTCATGGCCCCTGACGCACAATTGCATTGGCGATCACCGCCTGCCCCAGCGCAATGCCGCCATCATTCGGGGGCACTTGAGCGTGCAGGAACACCTCGAAGCTATCGCGCTGCAAGGCTCTTACCACCCGTGTGAGCAGCACCATATTTTGAAAGGTCCCGCCGCTCAGGCACACACGCTTGAGCCCGTCTTCCTGCCGCACGCGGTGACACACATCGACGATGACGGCGGCCACGGTATTGTGAAATTTGGCGGCGATGAGCCCCGGGGACGCACCATGCTGGAGGTCACGCACGAGCTGTTCGATCATCGGCCGTAGATCGATCTGCCAGGGCTCGCTCAGCTCAAGAACAAATGGATATCGTTCCTCTATCCCCTCTATCACCGCCATTTCGAGCTCAATCGCTGCCTGACCTTCAAAGGTGACCTCGTGCCGTACATTCGCAAGTGCGGCCACGGCATCGAACAGTCGTCCGCAGGACGACGTGTGCACGGTGTTAATGCCGCGGGCAATCATAGATTGCACGAGCGCCCACCGTTGGGGAGAGACCTGCTGGTGCAGTGGTAAGTCCAGCGACGCGATATGGGTGCCAAACGTATCCCACAGATAACTTACCGCGACCCGCCAGGGCTCACGTATCGCGGTATCCCCACCGGGCAACGCGACATAGCGGAAGTGCGCACGCCGCTCACAGCGAACGAAGTCGGCCACCAGAAACTCTCCGCCCCAGATCTGGCCATCAGTTCCGTACCCAGTGCCGTCAAACGCAACGCCGATGACCTTCCCGCGCAAGCGATGCTCAGCCATACAACTGGCAATATGGGCGTGATGGTGCTGCACCCCGATTTTTTCCATATCGTCACGTTCCAGCGCGAATCTCGTACTCAGGTAGAGGGGATGGAGGTCGTGAGCGACCACCTGTGGGGTAATCCGGAAGAGCTTTTGCATCCGTTCGAGCGTCTCCTGAAAAAACCGCAAGGTTTCATAGTTGGCCAGATCGCCGATATGCTGGCTCAAAAACGCGTAGCGACCTTTGGTCAGGCAAAACGTGTTCTTCAGCTCGGGCCCACAGGCCAGAACTTCTGTGAGCTGAAGGTCAAGATTGATCGGATATGGCGCGTAGCCGCGCGCGCGTCGCACCACGTGACCTGTCCCTTGAAAAGGACGCACGACCGAGTCATCAACGCGGGTATAGATGTCCCGGTTATGCACCAGCAACCAATCGGCAAGCGGCTCGAGCCGTTCGCAGGCCTCCTCATTGGTGGTGACAATCGGCTCCTCGCCGCGATTACCGCTGGTCATTACCAACGCCGTAAATGTTGGCGCGGTCTCTGGGGAGTCGCCGAACAGCAGGTGATGCAATGGCGTGTACGGAAGCATAACGCCCAAGGTATGGTTGCTGGGGGCGATAGCAGAGGAGATCTGCGTATCGGCGCGACGGGGCAAGAGCACGATCGGCCGCCGGATATCGAGCAACAGTTGGCGGTCTGCGTCTGAGACCACGCACACCCGCTCCACCGCTGCCAAGTCGCGCATCATCACGGCAAAGGGCTTATCACTCCGCCGCTTCCCTGCGCGTAGCCGCCGGACGGCATGATCATTTTCGGCGTCGCAGGCGAGATGAAAACCGCCCAGACCTTTGATCGCGAGGATATTGCCCTCGCTCAATAAGCGGCGCACTTCGCGAAGGATCGCATGGTTGCTTTGCCCAGAGGTGAATAGCAAGCGCTCATTCAGCGGCAGGGAACCGCGACGGACCAGCGCGAGCGTTGGTCCGCACTCCGGGCAGGCGTTAGGTTGGGCGTGGAAGCGACGGTCGGCCGCATCATGGTACTCGGCCTGGCATCCTGGACACATCTGAAATTTGGCCATGGTCGTCAAGGGGCGATCATACGGGATGTCGCGGATGATCGTGTAACGCGGGCCACAATTGGTACAGTTGGTGAACGGGTAGCTGTACCGGCGATTGTGTGGATCGGTACACTCGCGCCAGCAATCGTGGCAGGTACTGACATCGGGTGAAACCAGGACGAATGCGCCGGCTTGGTCCTCGCTGTCGCGAATGACGAAGTTGGTATATGCAACCGGGACTAGTTCCCGTACGTTGATATCGTCAATGTGGGCCAAGGGCGGGGGTGAATCCGTGAGCTGGCGGAGAAAATCGGTAAGCGCGGCCGCGCTGCCCTCAATGTCAATCAGCACCCCTTCGGAGGTATTTTGGACATAGCCTTGCAGGCCAAGCGCATGCGCCACATTATAGACGAACGGACGAAACCCCACGCCCTGCACAATGCCAGAGACCCGAATCTGCTGGCGGGCCGTGGTATCAGGAACACGAACAACGGTGCCTGTAGGTGCATAGAGTCTCGCCGCCATTGGTTTCATCCCCAGCCAACGCGTAGGTTCCCGTGAGCAGCGGGCAACAGGAAGCGATCAGCTAGTCTCAGCTTTTCTTCAACTTTTCGGGTTCCGCTCTGCGCTGGCCGCCCTACAGCACGTATCTTCACCGCCCGGCCCTCCTGATTGATGACATCGACAAACGTTATTAGGGCAAGAATTGGACCACAGCCGAGGAATTCCTACAAGCAGTGTTCCATTCTGAGCGAGCGTTTCATTCCAACGGCACATCAGAACGGAGCAGGTCCGCTTCCCCCGAGGCGCGGCGATCTTCCGCGATTTGCCGTTCAAGGTCGGTCCGGCGCTGGATGTCGACCGCCTCTTTGGGCCCGGCCGTCAGCCGCGGCTGTGGTGCAGCTATGACAGGCTCTTGCAGGTGCACGTTGTAAATCGGTTCGGGCATTACGACGCCCGCAGCATCAAAAGCCTCTTTGACGAGACGGATCGCTTCGCTTTTCACCTTCAGAAAGGAGACCGCGCGCTGATCGACCCAGCCAAAGATGCGGAGAGTGACGTTGAAGTCCCCGAGTGTCTGCACATCAGCGCGGGGTGGCGGATCCTTGAGTACGCCAGCCATGGCAAGCAACGTTGTGGCGGCCAAGTTCTGGGCAGCTTCGAGACTGGTGTCCACACTGACCCCCACATCGAAGGAAAATCGCCGTTGGGGATTGCGCGTATAGTTAATGAGGATGCCATTGAAGACCCTGGCATTGGGAATGCGGACATGGTTGCCATCAAGGGTCATCAGGATGGTGGCGCGTGCAGTGAGCCGCAGCACGTACCCTTCATGTCCCTCGACCTCAACCCAGTCGTCAGGCACAAAGGGTTGCCTCATGCTGAGCAGCATCCCGGCAATATAGTTCTCGACCGTGTCGCGCAACGCAAAGCCGAGCGCAAGGCCCACAAGCCCGGCAGCGCCGAGGACCGTACCAACGAGTGCGGTCGCATCCAAGAGCTCGAAGGCCACCAAGAGCCCTACGGCGAGCACCACCAGCCTGGTGAGCTGACGCACGAAATCAGCGAGAAATTTATTGGTGGTGAAGCGTCGATACAGGCCGTCCCATTTCCCGAGCAAAAACGCGAGCAACCAGAACAACAGAAAAATGAGGAGGGCGAAGACCAGGAGCGGCAGATATCCGATGATGTCCGAAGCAAGTTCACGCAGTCGCTCGATAGCTGGGGCGATCTGACGCCTGACATCACGCACGAGCGTCGTCTTATCCTTGACTTCCACTACCCCCTCGACCTGCCGGGCGAGTTTCATCGCCTGTTCACGGGCGTTCTGTGAGACCACCTCTCCTGTAAGAGACACCACGCCTGAGCGCACGGTGATCCGTACGCCTTCCACTCCCTCCAGTTCGGAAAAGATTTCCTCAAGCCGGTGCCTAATCGCCTGATCTTCCTCCCGGGTCGTTTTGGCTGCGATCTTGGCCGCCGGTGCCGCGTTCCCTCGCGTTGCCTCAGGCAACTGGCCTACCTGCGGCCAGCCAGGGGTCGAAGAGAAGCAGCAGACAGCGCTTAGAGCAACAGCGAGAACGAATAGCCGGCCGCGACGGTACCGTGGCAATGACGCTCTCGGCCCGAGAGGACTGTCTTTCACAGAGCCTGTGTGCATGCGCATAGCCGGGAGATATTAACTGAGATGTGGCGAAAATACACGCGAGCCGGTTTGAGAGGGTAACGCATGCCGTCACGCCTGCAATGGGATCAAGACATGAAGAATCTGGTCAAGCACTTCCATGGGAGACTGCAGGGGATCTATCTCTGCGATCTGTTCTGCGGAATAGAAATCGATCAGGGGTGCGGTAGAGCGCCGGTAGATGTCGAACCGCCGTCGAATACGATCAAAATTGCCGTCATCCTCGCGACCTTGCTCGACTGCGCGCTGACGGAGTCGCTGAACCAATTGCTCTTCCTGTGGACAACACAAATGCAGGAGCTTTTTGACTTCAACCTGGGCCGCGAGCATTTCGGCTTGCCCCACGGTCCGTGGTATCCCGTCCAAGACAAGGACATCTGTCGCAGGCTCATACTCCCCAGCGGTAATCTGCGCCGCGAGAAACTCGCGGTAGAGCTTGACAGCCAAAGCATCCGGAACCAACTCGCCTTGCGCGATAATGTCATGCACCTGACGTCCGAGTGCAGAGTTAAGCATCAGCGAGCGAAACAGATCTCCAGCCGATCTGTGAAAAAACCCCGGTATCGTTCCTAAGATTTTGCCCTGCGTTCCCTTCCCCGCTCCGGGCGGGCCGACGAGAACAATGGCGCTGAATTTGTCCGACATACCGTAGCTCTGCCCTTCACGCAGCGTGCTGCTCTCGCACTTCAGGTTCGTGTTTGTCTCGCTTCTTCTGCGCTTTCTGCATAATGTCTGCTTCCTTCTGAGGTCTGTTGCCGGCTGCGAGTGGTTTACGCGCCATATTTCTGCAAACGCCCGGCGTGCGCCAGCGCCAAGCCCATGAGATGAACAGCGGGGCGTCGACCCAATGACCCCTGCAGACAGGCATACTCGTCGAAACGGTCCACACTACCGGACCGGGCGAAACGAGACCGTAGCAGCACGGGCACCGGATGCCAGCTGTGAGCGCCCATCACTGATGGCGTGGAATGGTCGGCGGTCACTACCAAGACATCGGGATTGAGCTGCGTCACGCGCGGCATCAGCGCGTCAACTTCTTCAATGGCTGCAACCTTCTTATCAAAATCGGCATCCTCTCCGCGGCTATCGGTGTGTTTGACATGCAGGAAGTAGAAGTCGTAGCGATCGCCGTAGGTTTGACGGAGCAGGTCGAACCGTTGCGTCAATCCGCCGGGCGGTGGGGGGACGTCGAGCCCCAGTAAACGAGAGACGCCACGGTACATAGGATAATCCGCACTACACACGCCATGCAGTCCGAACCGTTCGGTGAGCGAAGGATAGGGCTGATACTGTTCAAAGCCCCGCAGCAGAATCATATTGGCGGGTGATTCCTCGGCCAGAATCTCGCGGGTCTGGGTAAGAAAGGCGCGTACAATCTCTGCCGTGTGGCGGCCTTCCTGTGACTGTGGTTCGGGGTCATAGGGAACAACTCCCGTGCGCTGAGGATCGGTATCGCTCAGGTCACCAGAAAGTTTGGGTCCCCGGAGCACGAGCACTGCCCGATGTTCGCTCACCGTTTGAAAAAAGACGTGACCGTCGAAATCCAGGTGCAGTTGGTCTTGGATCTTTTGACACAACGCACGATTCCGTTCAGTGGCGATACGTCCGGCGCGTCGATCGGTAACGTGTCCCGCCGTGTTGACTGTGGCGAAATTGGCGCGCGCAGCGACATCACCTTCTCGAAGCTCAAAATCGATGCCAAGGGCTGAGAGGACGCCCCTCCCCAAGAGGTAGTGGAATGGGTCATAGCCGAAGAGGGCAAGGTGTCCAGGCCCACTGCCAGGCGTGATCCCTGGACCGACAATCTCTAACAGGCCGCAGTCAGCTTCACGTGCAAGCTGGTCTAAGTGTGGGGTCCTGGCGACTTGCAGTTCTGTCCCTCCTCGTTGGAGGTCAGGAAGGCCGCCAACTCCATCCAGGACGATGTACACAATCCTGCCGCCGCCCTCTCTGCTGAGCAAACTTTGCCAGATTTTTGCGATGTCCATAGTGTGAAAGCCCCCTTCAGGCTACGTGGCATAGCGGAGAAAAATGACCAGCACTAACCCGACCAACAGTAACCAAAAAAACGTCTCAACGACGAGCGCGGTGGTGGCCATATCACGCGCCTGTTCCCAGGCTTCGACCCGGGACTGTGGGCGTCGTTGTGGGGGGGGCGCGGCGGCCAGGAATAGCGCAAAAAGAACGGCTACCACGAGAAATGGCAACCAATACATTCCCCCCACAGGCGGACCTATGGGTGGGTGTAACCCATACCCCACCAGCCCATGCCACGAGGAAAATCAGTAGAAAGAAAATGGGCCAGCTTTCCCAGGGGCCGCGTCGATCAAAAAACAACGTGAACAGGGCAGTCACGATTGCCGCAATTGCCATGGCAAAGAAAAAATCAAAGAGGAACATAGCTGTCGTCCTTATCCTTCCCGCACCAGTCGCTGCGCTTCTCTGACCATTTGTGCGGCGTAGCCCCATTCATTGTCATACCAACTCATCACTTTGACTAAGTCGCCATCGACGACTTGCGTGAGGTCGAGATCGACAATCGAGGCGTAGGGTTGTCGAATCACGTCCGACGAGACGATCGGATCTGTTGTAACCCCAAGAATCCCACGGTAGCGTTCGCTCGTTGCCTCCTCGGTGAAAATGGCGTTGACTTCTGATTCAGTGGTTGGGCGTTTCGTGACAAAGACGATGTCGGCGAGCGAGCCGACCGGCACTGGTGCCCGTACAGCCACGCCATCAAATTTGCCTTCATATTGTGGCAGCGCTTTGGTGGTGGCGAGAGCGGCACCCGTCGAGGAAGGAACCAAATTGGCCGCCGCCGCGCGACCGCGACGGGTCTTCTTGTTGGGACTGTCGACGACGGACTGGGTCGCCGTGTACGCATGGACCGTCGTCATGATGGCTTTCTTGATGCCGATGCGGCGACCCATCACCTCGACAACCGGGGTAATGCAATTGGTCGTGCAACTGGCACAGGAGACGATTTGCGTTCCTCCGTCAGTCGTGTTGACGCCATATACGAGCGTCGGCACCTCCTCGCTCTTGGTCGGGGCGGAGAGAAGCACATATTTGGCGCCGGCCTGCACGTGTTTCTGAAGATCGTCGCGCTGGTTGAAGACCCCGGTGCACTCGAACACGATATCCACGTTGAGGTCTTGCCAGGGAAGCTGCACGGGATTGTGTTCACCGAGGAGCTTATACGATTTCCCGTTCACCGCGAGGGCATTCCCCTCGACCTGCACGACATGAGGGTATCTGCCGTAGACGGTGTCGTATTGCAACAGATAGGCTAAGTTTTCAGGGGGGACCAAATCGTTGATGGCGACGACATTCAATCCTGATGTGTCCGCCAGGAGTTTGAAGACGGCGCGCCCGATACGACCAAAACCATTGATGGCAACGTTTGCCATAGAGTACCTCCAATTGTGAGAGCGTGTCTAAGAAGTAGCGGAACCTGTCATTGCGAGGAGCGTGGAGCGACGAAGCAATCTCTGTTTCGGGCAAAGATTGCTTCGCTGCGCTCGCAATGACTCGTTTCCTGGGCTTTCTAGACACCCTCTGAGAAGTAGCAGGGAGTTGTCTGGACTTGCCTTGTGCCCTGTTGAGTGCTGATTTCCAGGTTTTGTCTTTTGAGCGGTTGAACACTCTTTCCGGTCCTGCCCCTATCCCTGACAGCGCCCCAGCGCAAAGTATCTTTTCCTTTTCTTGCCCTTTATCGCAAACCCTATGCCGAACTCAGATTAAACCCGATGCGGATCGTAGGTGGAGGGTTGTCCGGCGTGTGTCGCACAAGTGAAACAAACGGATCAATCTGTGACGCGAAGCTGGGACAATCTGGCCCACAGGATGATACATGTGTCATTGCCTAGCGCGAGCAGCGCGGCGATGAGGGTAACGCGGGTTCTTGGTGTATCGGTGGCTCTACGATTCATACGGGCCACACAGAAGGGGGGCTGCATCATGCCTGCCGACTTCGCAACACTGCCAACCCTGGCAGGTCTCCGGCTTCGAGAAACTCCAACGCCGCGCCGCCACCTGTGGAGACATGGCGAAACTTGTCGGTCAGCCCCCGCTGCGAGAGGGCCGCAATTGTGTCGCCGCCGCCGACGACGCTGAAACTGTCTGACGCGACGATCGCTTCGGCCACGGCTATGGTCCCGTGGTCGAATGGCTTGGTCTCACATACCCCCATCGGTCCGTTCCAAAACAAGGAACGAGCGGGACCGATCGCCATGTGAAATGCGGCGGTGGTCTGGGGACCAATATCAACCCCGACCAGGTCTGGAGGGATCTCTGGGCCAGCTGTTGTGGTTGCGTCGTTTGCTGCCTCCACGGATGGTGCGACGATGTGATCCTTGGGCAGGAGGATCGCAGTCTGTTGCTGGTCGGCCTCATGCAACATCCGCTTCACCTCGTCAATTTTGTCGTCTTCGACCTTGGATTTTCCAACGTGAAACCCTTGCGCCTTCAGTAATGTATACGCCATCGCGCCACCCACGAGGATGGTATCGGCGCGCGGGAGAAAATTGCGAATGAGGCCAATCTTATCCGCCACTTTGGCACCGCCCAGAAGAACCACAAACGGGGGCTCGGGCTTGTCCAGCAACCGTGAAAGGACGTCGAGTTCCTTCTGCATCAAGAAACCAATCCCCGCTACGGAGAAATGGGAGACCATACCGACGATAGATGCATGCTCGCGGTGGGAGGCGCCGAACGCGTCGTTGATGTACACGTCGGCAAGGGAGGCCAAGGCCCGGGCAAACTCAGGGTCGTTCTGTTTCTCTTCCGGGTGAAATCTGAGATTCTCTAATAACAAGACTTCCCCGTCGGCCAGCTCGGCGACTGGTTCTTTCAGTGTGTCACCAACACAATCTACAGCAAGAGGGACAGCTTGCCCCAATAGTGCAGTCAACCGTTCCGCAACCGGCTTCAGGCTCAAGGCAGGGTTCGCGTGGCCTGTGGGGCGCCCCAAGTGTGAAGCCAGGATAACCTTGGCGCCATGCTCAACGGCATAGCGGATGGTGGGGAGGGCAGCGCGGATTCGTGTATCATCGCTGACCTCACCAGCGTCTGTCAGTGGGACATTGAAGTCAACCCGGATGAATACGCGTTTTCCCTGGAGGGAAAATTGATCAATTGTGGCAAGCGCCATAAACTCCTCCGTTCCTTTATCGAATGATGTGGGTGTTATGCGTTCTTCTCTCTTTTAGAATCCTTTTAGAATCCTTTTTCGAGGCTACTGGGTGCGCAAAAGACGTGCCGCTATGAGGCCAGTCAACCCAGGATGGGAGCAGCTGCGGAACTGGCGATTTGCCCATTTTTTCCCCGGTGAGTAGGTGCAATTTTCAATGGGTGCAATCTTATAGATGCGAAAATCGGTGTCCGTCTGTCTCACTCTCGAAACACTCTTGACGTAACGGACCGTCCCTCGGTACGTTTGTATGCTTAGGGGAAATGTGGCTAAAACAGCTGGTGAATACACGAAGGAGGCCGTCATGCAGTGGCTAATTCCCGTGGCGATGGGGTTATGGGCGATTTGGTCATGGTCGCAGGAACAGGAGCGGATGCGGAGGATTGAACGCGCGCGGTTGGCGGCGCTGTATGTCAATCCGTTTTTGTCCGCATGCGAGGATTTACAGAGCCGCATTTACCACATCCTGGAGCTGGATGGCCTGCCAACGCTGCAGCAGCGCTATCCAGACGGGAGCTATGCTGAAGAAACCCTGTATCTCATTGCCCGTTACTTTGGCTGGGCTGTCGTATTACAACGCTATAGCCCCTACGCGCATGACCCTAAGGTGGTTCGGCTTGCAGAAGCTGTCCGGGACGCATTCGCAACTGCCGATGCGGAGTTCCTAGTGGGACCGTTCAATTTTTTTCATCCCGAGCAGAAAGCGCTCGGGAAAATAGTGATGAACAGGTTCGAAGGGCAGCACGGCTTTGAATTCGACACCATCTCTTCGTATGAATTTAGAGTCCGCCTTATGTCTCCTCCGCTTTCCGAGAGTCAATCCGTGCAACAGAGCCTCGAAGCGTTACGCACTGCCAAGGAGCCGGGCAGTCTACAGAGCTGGCAGCGGTTGGGGAAAGCGCAACATCATCTTGTCGATCTGCTCCGCTATCTCGAAGCCAAAGAAGGCTATCGTCTGTTCGCGGGCGAGCGCAAGAAATGCTTTGAGCAAGAGGAACAAGAGGCCTTGCAGGAAGCGCGCTTAGTGCCGAGACCGGATCCCGCTACCGCATAGCTCCACTCCGGGTTCTGTGTCGCCCGTCGCTACACGGCGAGGGCTACGATAGCCTGAAGGTTTTACTCTCGCCCTGCGCAAATTCGTAGACCTGATCTTTGAACCCGATCTCCACTGTCTGAGCCCAACCGCGTTTGAAGGCCACGGTCAGCGTGTCGTGGGATACCTGCAGGTCGAGCCAATGGCTGCGATAGCGAATGCGGAAAGCCAGCTCGCGGAGGGGCGTGGGAAGACACGGATTGAGCCATAGCACGTCCTCTCGCATTTCGAGGCCGGTGTAGCAACGCTGCATCAGATCGATGGTTCCCGCCATGGCACCGAGATGAATCCCCTCGGCAGTCGTTCCGCCTTGGATATCGCTAATGTCACTCTCCAAGGCTTCCGTAAACAATTGCCAGGAGCGTTGGCGATCGGAGCGTGCCAATACCCAGGAATGTACCAGCCGGCTCAGGGTCGAGCCATGGGCTGTGCGCTGAGCGTAATACGCGACATTTTTGGGAATCGTTTCGTACGTAAAGGGATAGCCGAGCTGCGTTATGAGATCGCCCAATTCTTCTGCGGAGAACAGGTAGAAGAGCATGAGTACATCGGCTTGTTTCGAGACCTTGTAGCGATTTGGAGTATCGCCCTCGGCTTCCAAAATGCGATCGAGTCGATGGATATCGTCGTATGTCCGGCGATACCCCTCCCAGTCGAACTCTTCTAGCGCGTCATACCCTTCAAACTGACTGAGGATACCATCGTCGTGAAAAACAAGACGCATCTTGCGACTGATGTCCACCCAACATCCCAGTTCCTCATCGCTCAGGTTGAGGCGTTGCCACAGCGCGGCGTGACGGTCGGGGGCGAGCGTATCGAATACGTCCAGTGCGCGTTGAATGGTCCAGACCGCCATGATGTTGGTATAGGCGTTATTGTTGAGTCCCGGCTGCTCTGCTCCAGGGTACGCGTCGTGATATTCGTCTGGTCCCATGACACCGTGAATCTCATAACGATCGAGCTCCTGGTTGTAGGAGGCGATACTTGCCCAGAACCGGGCGATCTCCAGCAACATTTCCGCCCCGTAGTGGGTCATGAATTCCCGGTCATTGGTGGCCTGATAGTATTGCCAGACGTTGTAGGCAATCGCGGCATTGACATGACGTTGCAGCCGCGAGTGATCGGGAATCCAGCGGCCTGACTGTGGATTCAAGTGAATTGCCTGGCTTTCCTCTCGGCCATTACTGCCGCTCTGCCACGGAAACATGGCTCCACGATACCCGGCTTCGCGTGCTGCCCAGCGGGCCTCGGGCAGTCGGCGATACCGATACAACAGCAGGGTGCGCGTGAGTTCCGGCAGGCGCAGGTTCAGAAAGGGAAAAATAAACAATTCGTCCCACAGAATGTGTCCGCGATACGCCTCCCCATGCCAGCCACGCGGCGGTACGCCGACATCGAGATCAACAGTGTTGGGGGAGACCGTCTGTAGCAGGTGAAAGATGTGCAGGCGCAGTAACGATTGGGTGCGCGGCGCGTCTGCCACGGCGATGTCACACTGCGCCCACAGTTGTTCCCAAGCAACCGCGTGTGATTGTTCGAGTTCGCGAAAACGTCTGGCCCGTGTGATCGCCTTGGTTGCCTCCAACTCGCACTCGGACATCGCCGGGTCACGCGAGGTGTAGAGAGCGACAAGTTTTTCCACGGTCAACGGCTGGCCCTGGGCGAGATCGCACGTGAGTTCCTGCGCGACATACTCGGGCTGGGTGATCGTGTGCCTCTCTGTTTCCACTCGAGCATCATCGCCAAAGACGTGGAGACATGCCGCTTCCGCGATCTGAAGGTGCGATTGATTCGTCTGCACGACCAGGACAATTCCACGATCATCACCTTCGCCCGTCCGTAACGGTTGCAAGTGTTTGCTATTCAACCGCTGATAGCGTTCCACTCCACTGTTGGTCACACGCCCATCGAGCGCGGAACGGACGTGGATGCGGCCCGACCAGTTTTCTGCGGTGAGGGTAAGCGAGAGCCCCGCCATGTGCGATTCGACGAGATGGACAAAACGCCGACTCTGGAGCGTGGTTTCGCGACCCTCGCCATCGCGGATCCGCAGGGTCCGGGTCAGGAGACCGGCTTTGAGGTGGAGTTGTTGTTGGTAGGACAGCAATGCCACCTTCTGCATATCGAACCATTCGCCGCCCTCTGGGCGCCAGGAGAGGCATAACCAATTGGGACAATTGACAAGATCTTCGTTTTCGATCACATGTCCGGCGATGGCGGTTTGTAACCGGTTATACCCGCCAGCCACGTAGGTGCCCGGATAATGGGTCGCATTGGCGGTAGACTCTTCTGCCGCTCCCCGCGTTGCGAAATAGCCGTTGCCGAGGGTACAGAGGGCTTCGCGCAACCGTTCCTGCTCTGGGATGAAGTCGTCGTAGACAATCGTCCAGGTCGACATCGTAGGTTACCTTTCTCTTGCTAGAGAGGAGAGCAAGCGTTGCAGGAATTGTTGCACTTCTCCCGGATCCTGGAGTCTATACCTCGCCGCGGTTTGCGTTGGGGAGTCTGCTACGAGAATGCCAATACCTCGGTCCGCAAGTACGTTGAAGGCGTCTTCATCGGTAACATCGTCCCCAATGTATAGTGGAAGAACATCGGGGCGATCGAGCGGCAAGGCGTCAAGCAACCACAACAGCGCCTTCCCTTTGTGCCAGTCTAGCTGGGGTTGCAACTCGAACACCTTTTTCCCCCACCCCTTGCGCAGGGTGTCGTGCTCACCCAGAACGGCATCGACGATGTCCTCAACCTGACTTTCGTCTTCTGCGGCAACACCGCGAAAATGGACCGCGATCGAGAATTTTTTTCGCTCGACGTGAGCGCCGCGTACGGAAGCCAGTTGCTGGCGCAACACGTGCTCCGCATCATTCAGCGTTGGCAGAAAGTCGAGGCCTTGCTGATATTCCTCATGCATGTCCGCGGGACCAGCAATATCGAAACCGTGGCTTCCGGCGTAGAAGAGATTCTCAAGTTGCACCAGACGTTGAACATCGACCCGGTCTCGTCCACTGATGATCGCGACCGGGCAGTGTTGTGCCAACCTGCGGATGGTGGCGCGCATGGACTCCGATAGCAGCGCCTGTTCTGGTCGATCGACAATCGGTGTCAAGGTGCCATCGTAATCAAGAAAAACGGCCACTGTCTTATGCCGCAGGTGTTGCTCGATCTCAGGATACTGTGCTAACGCCGAGGGAACTGCATCGGTGTTCATCCCCCCCACGGTCTGGCCCTCATTCAGCGAAAGGTCCCCGAGGTCTTTCACGACCATATCGGCGCCGTGTTCGTACAGCGCGGTGGGATTTCCCTCTCCAGCGACGCCGATCACCAGACCAAACTTTCCGTTCCGCCCGGCTTGCACTCCGGCAATCGCGTCTTCCACGACGACCGCCCGCGCTGGTGTGACGTGCAACTGTCTTGCGGCTTCCAGAAAGATGTCGGGGGCTGGCTTGCCGGGAAGCTGGAGCCGCGCGCTCTCTACGCCGTCAACCCGAACGTCAAACAGCTCGGAGAGGCCAGCCCTGTCCAGGACAGGAGCACAGTTCTTGCTGGATGAGACAATAGCCGTTTTGACTCCGTGCAGTCTGAGTTTGCGGATGAGGGCAACGGATGCCTCAAACACAGTGACGCCCTGACTATTCAACAGCTCCTGGAAGATAACATTCTTTTTATTCCCGATCCCACAAATGGTGTCTTGGTCTGGGGTGTCGTTCGGGTCGCCATACGGAAGAGAGATTCCCCGTGACTCAAGAAAACTTTTGACTCCATCATATCGTGGCTTCCCGTCCACATATTGTCGGTACTCTGCCTCGGGATCGAATGGATAAAAAGGGGGCTTCTCCCGTTCCGCTCGCGCTTTGAGGTAGCCATCAAAGAGTTCTTTCCAGGCGGCGATATGCAGTGTCGCGGTATCCGTGACCACCCCATCGAGGTCGAAGAGCACTGCATCAACGTTATCCAGGGATAGAGTACACATCAAAGACCTTTCCGGCATATCGGTGATACTGGGGCAAATGCCATGCCAGGCGGTTACTTCAGGAGTTACTTTATATGAGCCACTTGGCTGTTAGTAACGTATCGTACTGTCCCGAAGGTGAGAAAAAAAGCCTATCCGCATCTCATCTGTGCGACACCAGGAAGTACAACCGGCTAACGCTCCTTCGATGCAATAAGAGCACCTCGCGGTTTTTGCCAGGCATGTTCGGTACTATGACCGGCCTTTGCCCAGCAAGGGAGAGGAGAACATGAAGAGTGCCCAGGATCCTCATCTTGATGTGTATTCTATTCTATAGTGTGAATGATTCTTGAAAAGCGCTATGTGGAGCGCTGTCACCATCTGCTCGAACTCTGTAAGCGGTCAATCTAGGGACTTCGCCCCTTCCTGTGGCCGTAGGCGTATGATGGAAGAAAGGAGCGTACGGCTACGCTTCTCGTATCGGTACGTTCCACATGTTCTTCTCCGCACGGAGTAGCTGCACGGAAAAAGGAGGAATAATATCACTTTCTATGATAACGTCCCGCACTTAGCGCAGGGTGCCAATCATGGCGGACGTATCGATGATGGTTAATCCAGCGTTTCGCTGAAGCCGGTCGACCGTCGACGGCCGAGAAAAGTAGGTCTCGAGCATGAACTTCTCTTTCTCTTCTAGGATTGTTTAGAGAAAGAGGAGCAAATCATGGAGAGTAGAGGAGACGAGAAGTGCGCGCCTTGTCTGGAGTAAAAGCGGCTTAGAGGTGATTACTTAACATGATCCGGTGCTTAACATGAATGTGTATCATGCCAAGCTTGGCATGACGGCGTTCGCGCCTGGAACCCCAGTTTGCGCTCCATACGTGCGCCTTTCTGCCAGCGACGGCCCTGAGTCTGGCCCGTCCGCTGCTAACTGCCTACCTGTCTCAAAACTCTCTGCTCCGCTACAGTTCTGCCACGCGAGTTCTGAGACGACTTTTGCAAGACCATTGTAGCCTCTTTTGCCTATTTGCAAGCCGCCGGTGCCGTCTCGCAGAAACGACTGTTTGTGATACGCTCGAATTTATACCTCGTGTGCTTCCTTACAGATTTTTTCTCGCAGATGGGAAGTTCGACCGAAAATATCCAACTGCTATCGCAACCCCATCTCGGACTCGCGCGGGCACCTACATCCACCTTTCAAGGGTGGTCACAGACCGGAGCCTTCGCCTTTGCCGCCACCACGGATTGACTCTCCGGGCGCTGAGGAAAAGTTCCGTTCCGACCTCACCTTCCATAATCATAAATCCACCGCTCCATCCGGTACAGGATATAGTCAAGCTCAGCCGGGGCCAGGATTCGCCCGATCGATATGGAGACACGATCGGATCGTGCGACAAGGGAAGAGCCCAGTGCGACAATGGCTGCAAGCGCGGTGTGGATGTCTCTGGTGACCTGTCCCTGTTCGAGAAGTTCGGCGGACTCTTCGTCTTCCGCTTTTGTTGCATTATGCAAGAATAATTCTTCAAGCTCGGCAAGCGGGATCTTCCGGGTTCGTCTGAGAAAGAAGATGCCAGCACTGACCGCGAGCGTATCGCGAGACACCACGATGGTTTCCGAGCGCAGCACTCCATAGAGTATCGCTCCAGCAAAGATAGCGCCGACCAACGAGACAAAGTACTCGCCGAAATACCACGCCACCACCATCCACCCTCCGAAAAGAGCGAGCACTACCCACACAGCCTTTTTCATCGGTCCGAGGCTGGTGAGATCAAATCGCGGGATCTCGATGAACAACGTGTCCCCACGTGGCTGGAGCTTGGCATGCATACGGATGGGTGCGCTCGGTGATGACCGCTGTGATGACTCCGTGCGTAATTTCTCCCCAATGGTTTGGTCGAGTTCCGCGGGTGTTCGCACCTGAGTCTCGCCTGGCTCAGAATCATCATGGAGCTCGACGTTTGCGGTTTTCGCAAGCCGCTCGCCACGAACCCGCGCAGCTGGATAGCGATCCCACACACACACTTGCCGCCGATCGCCGTTCTTGAGGTGAACGTACACCGGGAAGGCAAGCGTTTTCTTGTCGTGACTCCCACGAGCCTCTCGTACGATCCCTACGTGCGCAAGCTGATTGAACGGAATCTCCTCGTCATAGTGAGTGCCAAAGACTCCCCCGGTGAGCCGCTGCATGGTTTGCCGCACCGGATCGACCCGATAGAGCCGGCGCGAACAGTAGGCACGAAGTCCGACGACGAAAAACAAGAGTGCCCCGCCTCCGCACATCATGTCAAGCGGGAGCGTCGCGAGTTCTGCGGGGCGCTCGAAATGCCCGGCCAAGAGTCCGTAGGCGACACCCCCCAGCACGATGGCGAGGATTATCAGTATTCCGCCAAAGACGCGGCTGCTCGAACCGATCCCTGTAAGCTCAAACGGTTGCGGTATCGGCGCTTCGGTCATGATGCCCCCTCTCTGCTCGTTATTCTCAGGGCGTACGCTTGAAAGATAAAAATAGCATTTGAAGGCGGGGATTACCAAGAAGCAGGGCGGCGAGCCTGTGAGGGGTGCGCTGAAGAAATGGACGTGGAGAGCCGACCTCTCGTTGGTCTTCCGGCGCGACGAGTCAGTAAAATTGGTCATATTTATTTTCTCTATGTATATTGCATCAATTATCTATTTGCCGAAACTCTGTTTCGTCGTATATATTTTGCGTCAGCACAGTGGTGCCGAGCAGACTTTGGCGGCGAGTGCGTTGCCCGCAAACGCGAGCCTGTATGCTGTCAATGCGCTTCTTGGCGGTGGGCAGATCGCAAATTTTTTCTCAACCCACTCGCTTGGCGGAAGAGCAACGATCACTCAGGAAGGAGATTCATCGTACGCATTTGCGAGTGCTTCGTGAGCCAAAAAAATAGGTGTCGTGTATCTCTGCAACAATACGAAGGAGAATGAATGATGAACGCTAATAATCTGTGGCAACAATTAGTGGAGAGAGAGGGATCAAACGCGGTGACGAACGGTGGAGACTTGTTGAATCGCTTTCTGAACAGCGGTGCCGCAGGTGGGCTCTTGGGTGGGGCGCTTTCCGGCGGTTTACTGACCCTCTTGACCGGAAAACGTGGGAAGAAGCTCGCTAAATCCGCCCTTAAGGTCGGTGGTTTGGCAGCAGTTGGCAGTCTCGCTTATATCGCCTACCAGCGGTATCAGCAGCAGGCTAGGGGAGGGACGAGCCATCAACCTCAAACTGCGCTTCCCGCTGAGTCTTCTCAGTACGGCGAGCCCCCTGTTGAAAGCGGCTTTCTGCCGCCACCAAGCCTGACCTCCGCTCGTGACGCGCTTGGGTTGGCGCTCGTCCGGGCGATGATTGCGGCGGCGAAATCCGATGACCACCTCGACCAGAAAGAGCGTACGCGCATCTTTGAGCAGATCGCACAGCTTGACCTTGGAGCTGAGGACAAAGCCTTTTTGTTTGAGGAACTGGGCAAACCATTAGACGTCGCTGCGATCGTCAAGCTCGGTGTGACGCCTGAGGCGGCGGCGGAAATCTATACCGCGTCAGTGCTGGCAGTAGACATCGATACGCCAGCAGAACAAACGTATTTACAGACGCTTGCTGCGCGTCTGAACCTTGAACCTGCTTTGGTGCAACAGATTCATGCGGCGGTAGCGTCCGCCACTACGGAGCAAGCCGCGGAGACAAACTGACCGACAACGGCGGTACGGCGGTTATTGCCATTTGAAAGAAATGAAACGGAGACTCTCGCCATGACTGATCAAGCCAAACTGCTAGAAATCCTACAAACAGAATATCGCGACGAAGTGAAGGATGTCATACAAATGACTTACCATGCGCAATACATGTACTATCCTCATTTTCGAGAGAGGTTGCTGCGCATCGCGGCGGAGGAAGAGGTTCATGTCCGCTGGTTCGCCGAGAAGATTCGCGAGCTCGGTGGTGAACTCCCTCACGTGGCGTTTTCCCCAACGCTGGGGAAAAACAGTTGGGAATGTTTACGCATGAATCTTGTTGAGGAAAAGCAGGATCGGCAGGATATGCAGCAGAGAATGCGTGAAGTCGAGCGTCTCGCCCCGGAGATCGCTCAGGAACTGCGTCGCATCTGTGCGAAGGAGCGGAAGCATTACGAAGAAATCCTTGACATGATGTTGAAAAGCTCTCCCGAGGCAGTTTTCGATCTCACTGAGCGAAACCCCGAATATCAGCGTCAGAAGCAGATCTGGTTGGAACAAGAGAAAATAGCCTGGGTGGATAAACGAAAACGTGAGTGGGCGACGAGGGGAAAAGTAACGCCGTGGGCGGATTGGCGAGGGCTGTGCGAGCATAACTGGCGTGTGAACGAATTGCCGAACCGAGAACTTCGCTGGGCACTGCACGTGCTTGCACAAGAGGGGGCCCGACGCCTTCCAGTCGCAAGTGAAGGAAGCGCGTCGTCCGTGGAGTGGTAATCTGCGTCATCTGAAGCGCAGCCTGTGGAGACCCCAGAGGTCACCCGAGTGATTCCTCAGGGCGGGGAGCGGTTCGAGAGTCTCGCCCATCACCTTAGTGGTCGGTTGGTGGTCAGTGCGTGTCAAAAAAATGTCCAGCAGTTTCGCGCTAAAACCCCCTATAGTCATCACTGGATCATTGGGACGCCAATGAGGGCGCAAGTCAGCTGGAAAGGGACGGAACATATAAGTATCGCCTGTGGCATCTCCTTTGCTCTTTTCGTGTGCTGTCAGTTGCCGCCCTTTTCCTAATTTCCACCGTTTTCTTGAATTAATTGTCCGTCAAATGGAGGGTCAAAGAATACTCGCCAATTATCCACGGCGAGAAAGGAGCCTTATGCAGCCAGTATCCGAACGTCATTTATGGGGGATTGTGTTAGCCGCTGGTGAGGGGACACGTACCCGCGAGTTTCTCACCCACCTGTGCGGCGGTCGGGGCATTAAACAGTTCTGTGCCGTTACGGGGCGTCGCTCCATGCTCCAACACACCCTCGACCGCGTCCAACAACTCATCCCGCGCGAGCGTATCGTGGTGGTTGTCAGTACCGATCATCACGCCGAAGTGCAGGCGCAACTCTCGTCGTGGCCGGCGGAGAACCTCATCTTTCAGCCGTGCAATCGGGATACCGCGCCAGGAATCTTACTGCCGCTCGCGCATGTCTTGCAGCGCGACCCGCTGGCGACTGTCGCGATCTTTCCATCCGATCATTTCATCCTCCAGGAAGGGCGCTTTATGAGCGCCGTGCGTCGCGCGGTAACAGAAGTCGAGCGGTTCCCCCAGGACTTCGTGTTACTGGGGATGACCCCTGATAAAGTTGAAGAGGGATACGGATGGATCGAGCCTGGGACAAGAGCAGAACATCGGACGACCCTGAGCGTACGACGGTTTTGGGAAAAACCTGATGCCGTGACAACGCATTCCTTACTCTCGCGTGGGGCAGTGTGGAATACCTTTGTCTGCGTCTCCTGGGCCCCGACGGTGTGGCACCTGGTGCAACAGGTGGCCCCGGATGTTGCGGCCGCATTTGCCGAGATTCGCCAGGCCATTGGGACACCGACTGCTGCCGCAGTGATTGACCGCATCTACGCCACGCTGCGGTCGGTGAATTTCTCCTCGGGGGTGTGCGAACCGTGCGTTGCCCGCCTGCGCGTGTTTCCTGTGCCGGAGGTTGGCTGGAGTGATTGGGGCAGTGCCCAGCGGATCTGCGATACGCTAGCGCAGTTGGGGAAACTCGACGACTGTCTGGCACGGTTACGCCATCCCCCAGGCGCGGAGCCGCAGGCGTCTCCCATACCATCCTCCGCATCAACCGCAATGCTGTTAAGTTAAGGACTCGGGGGGTTTCCGCTCGCCCTGAGCGTAGCACAGCGGAGTCGAAGGGCGCGCATAACCAAGAGAATCGCTAACTTACTGCCAGTGGGATGCAGGCGCATAGGATGCACTCGGCCATCCCACTGGTTGAAGTCACCCACGACACTGACCCGGCGAGCGTTGGGTGCCCAGACGACAAAGACCGTGCCTGACACCCCATTGACCTCTGTCAGATGCGCTCCCAGCTTTTCATATGCTCGATAGTAGGTGCCTGCGCTAAGCAGGAGAAGATCATCGGTGCTCATAGTCGATGGGAAGCGGTAGGGATCCTCTCTGCGCATCGTATGGCCATCCTGTTCGGTAACCTCGAGCTGGTAAGGGAATAGGGCCCGTCGCCCTGGGAAGAGCGTCTCGAATATGCCCTCAGGGTGAATGAGATCCATCACTTGCGGTTGTGCCCTGCCGTCGGTGGGGATGACCGTTACCTGTACAGCGTGCGGCAGGAAACTTCGCACGGCCACTGTGCTTTGCCGGCTGTGCCAGACCACATGCGGGCCGAGCACGGCAAACGGATCGCTATGTTCCCCGCGACTAATGGCTGCAATTGTTTCGTCGCTCAGCGTCGACATATAGAGTTCTCCATAGGGCAGCACCTGCTCTTTCTCTTCCAGCCGTTGCTTCCACGTTGGAGACATGGGCGCCGCTTCTTCCTACTTGCGCGTGCACCGGCGTACTTCGCTGGGTCATAGAATATCGCAATTTTTCCAGTGCAAACCGCAAAAGATGTGCCATAAATCAGCGAACTGAAAATCCGAATCTAAAAGAGACCTGAGGACCTCGCCCGGCTCGAGGCAACCGGCGCTCTCAGGAACGCTTCGCCAAGAACCTTCCCTGCCATTTGCGTGATGTGTGGCTTGTCGCCAGCGTCTGAAAACTCTCATGCCCTGACGCCAGGTCATTCTTGTTTCTGAAAATTTTTTTCCCAATTTGTTGTCAATTTTAGGAACGGCAGGGTTCTACCGCGAGGTTGTCCGTTGTCATGACGCGGAGTTTGGCGACCCAGTACCGTGGCATGTTCCTTGAACAAGGTGCAGTCTATATTTTTAGTCCTTCCTGACCGTACTTCGCGCGGCGCTGTGCCGAACACCCGTCTGGTCGCGCATCCATTTCGAAGCCCAAGGGGAGAACGTATGCCCTCGAAGAAGACGAAAAGAGTGTTCCGGGCCGGGCCACAGACGTCAAGCCAACATCTCGCAGCGCCGAAAGACCTTCTGGAGGCTGGCAAGGCGCAGAAAGAGGGAGAGCAAACCCTGCGAGAGCAGGTTGCGCATCTCCGGAAACAGTTGCGCGAAAACGACCGCCTAGTAGCCATTGGGCGGGAGGCGGCCAAGCTCGTACACGAGCTTGGCAATCCCCTAAACGGCATATCCGGGACTATACAAATGCTCCAACGGCAGCTGGCCGAACAGCGCGACCTCGTCAATGACCCAGTGTACGAGTCTGTCCAGGATCTGCAGGCTGGGATTACGCGCTTCGCGGCGTTACTGCAGGAGTTTCGCACCTATTCGCGTGAACAGCACTTGCTGTTCCAGGCCACAAACCTGCCTGCGCTCGTGCGTGAGGTCCTCTCGGCGGAGACTCCAGCGTACGTCCAACAGGGGGTCAAGGTGAAACAGATCCTCGCGCCGGATATTCCTCCAGTTCTGGCGGATGGCGATAAATTCAGACAAGTGCTGTTGAACCTGTGCAAGAACGCGGTCGAAGCCATGCCGCAGGGGGGGGCCTTAACCGTACAGCTGCAATGGGTAGAGGAGAAGGTACGACTCACGGTTGCAGACACCGGCGCGGGCATTCCCACGGGGGTGAATATCCTTGAGCCGTTTGTTTCAACCAAGGCTAGGGGCATGGGATTAGGACTTCCTATCGTCCGGCAAATTATCGAAGCCCATCAGGGAACGTTGACGTATACGAGCGAAGCGGGCAAGGGGGCGACTTTTATCGTGAACCTGCCCCTGGCCTCGTGTGACCAGGCACCGCTAGAGTCGGTATCGCCGGAATGGGTCGGAACTCCCACCAGCGAACCGCACCGTATCGACACAGAACGCCTGGGAAGAATGATCAAGGCGATGTCAGAAAAGGAGCGTCGGGAATGAACATGTGGCCGGGGCAACCGTATCCCCTAGGTGCTACGTACGATGGGGCAGGCACCAACTTCTCTGTATTCTCCGAAGTAGCCGAGCGGGTCAAGCTCTGCCTCTTCGACGACCACGGCAACCAAACATGCGTGGATTTGCCGGAGGGAACGGCCTTCTGCTGGCATGGCTATCTTCCAGGCGTCAGCCCTGGTCAACGTTACGGCTTCCGGGTGCATGGGCCGTGGGCTCCCGAGAACGGCCATCGTTGTAACCCCGCGAAACTCCTGCTCGATCCCTACGCGAAAGCTATTGATGGACAGGTACAATGGGACGAGGCGGTGTTCCCCTACCCCTTGAACGATCCGGAAGGCCCGCCGAACGAAGCTGATAGCGCCCCGTTCATGCCCAAGTCGGTGGTCATCGATCCTGGCTTCGACTGGGGCGATGATTGTCGTCCGCGCACGCCATGGCATGAGACCATCATTTATGAGGCGCACGTTAAAGGTTTCACCGCTACCCACCCCGATATCCCCTCTGAACTGCGCGGCACCTATGCCGGACTGGCCCACCCTGCAGCGATTGGCTATCTCACGCGCTTGGGAATCACAACCGTCGAATTGCTTCCCGTGCATCAGTTCATCCACGACGCGCGTCTCGTGGAGCATGGTTCACGTAACTACTGGGGCTACAATTCTATCGGGTACCTGGCACCACATAATGAATATGCTTCTTCTGGTCAGGGTGGTCAGCAAGTCCAAGAGTTTAAACAGATGGTCAAAGCCCTGCATCACGCCGGGCTCGAAGTGATTCTTGACGTTGTCTATAACCACACCGCGGAGGGGAATCACCTTGGTCCGATGCTCGCGTTCAAAGGCCTTGATAATGCGGCGTATTACCGGTTAATGGACGACGATCCGCGCCACTATCAAGACTACACCGGGACCGGCAACAGTCTAAACATGCGGCATCCCCACGTCTTGCAGCTCATCATGGATTCCCTGCGTTATTGGATACAAGAGATGCATGTGGACGGCTTCCGTTTTGATCTTGCCGCCACCCTTGCCCGTGAGTTACATGACGTAGACCGTCTGTCGGCGTTCTTCGACATTATCCAGCAGGACCCCGTCATCAGTCAGGTCAAGTTGATCGCCGAGCCCTGGGATGTGGGAGAGGGTGGCTATCAAGTGGGCAAATTCCCGCCGCTGTGGTCGGAGTGGAACGGCAAGTACCGAGACTGTGTCCGCGACTACTGGCGAGGTGAGAATGAGACGCTAGCGGAGTTCGCGTATCGCTTTACCGGCAGTTCCGACCTCTACGAGAACACTGGTCGGCGTCCCTACGCCAGCATCAACTTTGTCACTGCCCATGACGGATTTACCCTCAGTGATCTGGTGTCATACAACGGAAAGCACAACGAGGCAAATGGCGAAGAGAATCGTGACGGCGAGAGCCATAACCGTTCGTGGAATTGTGGGACAGAAGGGCCGACAGATGATTCCGCAGTGAATACTCTACGCGTGCGGCAACAGCGCAATTTTCTGGCCACGCTCTTGTTATCACAAGGGGTTCCCATGCTACTGAGTGGAGATGAAGTGGGCCGCACCCAGCAGGGCAATAATAACGCCTATTGTCAGGACAACGAAATATCCTGGTTCCCCTGGGGAGCAAAAGACGACACGCTGCTTGCATTTGCCCGTCATCTCATTGGTCTGCGCAAGGAACACCCTGTCTTCCGGCGCCGGCGCTGGTTCCAGGGGCGACCGATTCATCACTCAGGCGTACGCGATATTGCTTGGTTTACCCCTGACGGGCAAGAAATGGCAGAGGAGCAATGGGGCGAAGGTTTTGCCAAATCCTTTGGCGTGTTTCTCAATGGTGCAGGCATTGCGAGTCCGGACGCCCGGGGCGAGCGCATCGTAGATGACAGTTTCTACGTGTTGTTCAACGCACACCATGAACCACTGACGTTTACTGTGCTTACTCAAGAGGGGGGCACACAATGGCTGAAGATTCTGGACACGCAGGAATCATTGCCCGGGGAAAGCGATAGCGTCTATGAAGCGGGCGCGACCATAGAGCTTGTCGCTCGGTCATTGGTAGTGCTGCGTCAGGCCGTCTGAGTTGCTGGACAGATGGTTTGAGGCACAGACTAGCGGAGGGGTTGGCAAGCCGTTTGTATGTGAACCAACTTCACTGCTGTCCTATGAAAAAAACAATGAGCCAGTCGTGTGTCGTGGAAGGGCGACACGCAATCGTAAATCTCGCCAGCTGTCGGCGATGGGTGGCTGGCCCTTGTTTTGCAGCCATCAACAACAAACACCTGAGGAGGTGAAACGATGGAACCAGCAACACTTAATGTTTCCGATGTGAAAGAGCGAATGGAACAGGGCGAGGCTATCGTGTTTGTCGATGCCCGCAATGCCAAAGCGTGGGAGAATTCAGATGTGAAGTTGCCAGGGGCAGTGCGAATACCAGCGGACGAGGCGGAGCAGCGTCTGGCGCAGCTGCCGCGCGACCGCATGATTATTCCCTATTGCACCTGACCGCAGGAAGCCTCGAGCGCCCGGGTGGCGCAAGTGCTCCTGGAGAATGGGTTTGTCAATGTCCATCCGCTGGCTGGAGGACTCGATGCCTGGCGGGACTTACACTATCCCGTGGAGGCGAAATGAAAAACGCAGAGTAAAACCTGGGTGGTGCGGAGACGCTACGATGTCTTCGCAAAAGAAGGGTCCGGTCCGGGTTTCCCTCCTTCCCGGGCGGACCCTAGCTGGGTGGCTGTGAAGAAGACGTGTGTCAGTGCAAGATTGGCCTGACAGATACGATGAGATCTCTATGAAAATTATTCACTCCCTAGTCGGAACACTACTGGCGCTCCTGGTGAGCGTTGTTCTTATCGACATACCGCCGCTACAGGCCCAACCCGTTACGTGGAGGACCCCGCATTCCTTCATACTTCCTCCTGGCGTGCCGCCGTTGGTACGCTTCACTGGCACGCTCCTTCCCCCGGATGAGGCGAAACAGGGGATCGATACGCTGCAGGTGTCGATTGAAGGCAAAGACTGGATTTTTAAGATAGACAAGGTGAGGGAACTCACAGGACCAGCGCATGGGCAGATGATCCTGGAGGACATTTTTCCACCGAAGTTGCGTTTCGTGGGGCCCGATGAATTCATCGCCCCCCTACAGCAGGGAGCTATTGCTAACCACCCCATCACCGTGGACGGACGTCTCTATATCGCGCATCACATGTTTTTGGTGACCTGGGTGGAAGACCTCTTTACCAAGGAAAAGGGAACGAGAAATGATGCTGCGTCGCCAGAATAAGAAGGCGCTGGTCACCGAGCGTCCAAAACTGGATCGGGTTCAGGCACCTGGGACGGTGGCGGTTGCTGTTTCGGTACTTCTGGGACTGGAAGCTTTGAACCGGGACTACTGAGGGGGGGTGGTTCAGCCGGCCGTGGCATAGGGGGGGGAGGCAGTCCAGGCTCTGCTGGTTGAGGCATCGGTGGAGGCGGCAACCCCGGTTCCGCCGGGGTAGGGTGTATGGTGGGAGGAACTTCCGGCGCTGGCGGATTGGCATAAGGATCTGGCTCGGGGTCCATAGGTAGGGGAAGATCTGATCGGGGAGGCGTGAGCGTTGGTGGCTGAGATTCGGGACTGGGCGCTGGCGTGTCAGCGTTCGGACTTCGGCGGTCTTTGGGTGACGCTTCGCTTGCCGAAGATGTGTCCGCAAGGTTCTGGCCTCGCTCGTCTCTCCCATCCTGCAGCTGACAAAGTCGCGTGAGTTCCGAGGCAGGTCTTAGCTGTTCCGCTCCGTGTTGAACGAATGGAATCTCGTGATGCGTTGCCAGGGAAAGGTGTCGTCGTACTTCCGGTACGCTGTTGCCGCTTTTTACGGATGGGATCGATGACGACACTGGAGCTGCAACGACGCTTGAACTCACCAGGAGTATACTTAAGACACCGCCCCACGTCTGATATTTCATACGGACCTCCTCTTACAACCGCGATTGCTCAGGTTATTCTTCGCAAGTTCAGTGCCGCAGGTGAAAACGAGATCTGGTATCGTGAAGATTCTCTTCTTGAGGTTACCGCTGTCGCAGGAGAGAGACAGCTATCCAGCTCAGTGTCGCAGAAAAGAGACAAAAGCCGCAACTCTAGGCTAAATTGTGATGATCTGTCAGTGGTCCTCTGGTTGCGACCACCAACGAGAAACAGCGACAGAGATGAGAAACTCGCGCTGCCATGAGCTTATATTTCTGACAAAATAGAGACTGAGTTGCAGCAAATCGTTCGTTTTCCTAGAGATGTGCAATATAATTCAATTTCACGACATCACTTTAACACAATACATCACATGAGGAGGTCAAGTGATGAGTACATCTCTCACGGTTGACTATGGTGACGGTTCGCAGAAGCGGTTTTCCTTCGACGAAGCGAAGAGCCTCTCTGAATTGTTTCAGCTCGCCAAAACCACCACGGCTGGTTTGCAGACCACGGTGTGGCCCGATCGTGGGGAAAAACGCATTCTCGCCTTTGAAATCGACGGACACGGCCACCCGAATCCAGGCACCTGGGCGTTAACCCGCAATAGGGTTGCCTTCTGGCCCGACATGAATGAATTTACGGCTGGCCCGTTGGAGGATGGTGACGCGCTGGTATTCACGCTAAAGCAGGACAGATGAAGATGCGGTGGCGCTTACCCCGCCGGGTGGCTGAGTCGGTTGTTAGGCGCCACAAGGAGCGGCAAAAACAGATACGGAAATGCCTATGGGTCTAAAAGACACCGTCGAAAATCATCCCGTCGTGTGGGTACTGGGAATGGTTGTCGCAGCTTTCCTCGCTGGCATCGGTACATATGACGGCATTCTCCGGATTTCCGGTAGTCAGGTCGTTTCCCGTGATGCCCACGTGCTGGCTGATGACGAAAAGGCACTGTCTCGAACTGACTATGAGAAATTACTCATGGCCAACACGGAGTTGATTGCTGTGTCGAGCGAAAACGAGGCCCTCAAAAAGCGACTCACTACGCTTGAATCACACCATGAGTTCGTGGTTCGTTACTTACGGTATGTGACAAGTCGTGAGATTCTTGATGCCGATTTCAGCCAAGAAAATAAGGTTCAATTCGAGCTGGCGGAGAAGATGTTCGTAGACTTGATTGAGAACTGGTGGAACCAACAACATCAGTTGGATGGGAGCCTTGTCCTCAATCAACAAATCATTCGGAAAGGTCTTGATCCAACCAACTCCCGCGTTGAGTTCGCAGACGGAACGGTGTGGCCGATCCCGACGGAAATCAAGCGGAAAGTGCTGCAAGAAGAGTGACGGGGCGACGAATTAAGACCGATGTCCCGGCTTTCAACCAGGCGCGCGATTCGTCACAAAAACGCGTAAACGTAACGCAAGGTGTCAGTGCGAGGAGCGTCAGCGACGAAGCAATCCCTATCCTAAAAGACAACGAGTGCTTCGCGGAGTTTATCCTGGGCTTGACGAAGGGCTGACAATGACCAAGAGTCCGACATGTCCAAAAAGGAATGTAACAGACCACATAGGACCCTGGTATCCAAACTCAATTCATCATCCTCTATGAAATGTTCTAGCCAAGCTCTCCCGCTACCACCAGGAAGAGGGCAAAACCAGCCAGAAGGCTAACGGCTGACCAGCGGCTGTCCGTCGCACTCTCATGCGCCTCGCGCAACATGTCCTCGACAGCGGCAAGCATATAGAGCCCGGCAACAAAGACCACGCCGGCCATCTTTACGGCTTCAGGCTGGCTGCGCAACGTGAAGTACGCAAGGACAGCGGTACCGACCACGGGCACGACGAACGAAGCCGAGATCATGAGGCGCTTCGCTCGCCCCACCCCCTTATCGCGGAAATTCGCCACCACGGCAAAGCCTTCGGGAATATCCGCCAGTATCTGGCCCAGGGCTAGAATCAGCGCCATATGGCTGGACACCGCCGACCCAGCGCCAATGAGGAGTCCATCACCTACCAAATCACCCGCGACCGCCATATAGACCATCCACGCGCCAGCGTGCTCGCTCTGTTGGCAGCGATCAACGCCTGTTTCGATGAGCAGGTACGTGCCTCCTCCTGCCAGGAAAGCCAGGGCGAGCAGCCAGGGAGGAGCACTGTGTAGTGCCACTGGCATCACCTCGACCGAGACGACAGCGAGGATGATGCCGGTCGCGCCATGCAGGGCGCAATTGAGGAGCTTCTTAGACGGGTAGAACCTCTCGGCGAGCACTCCACCACTGATGTTCCCCACAGCTGGCAGCAGTGCCAGACCGATCACCATCAGAATTTCGCTCTTCATCTCTCGCGCCCGCTGGCTACCTCACTGTCAGAAATGTCCGATGCCGCACGTCCGGAGCATAGAGAACATAGCGCAAGGTGCGTGTTTTAGACCTTCCCTTTTTCTCGGTCTCGTAACGCCGTATGGGCGGCGAAGTATCCGCACATGCCGTGGACGCCTCCGCCCGGCGGTGTCGAGGCTGAACACAAGTAGAGGCCTGGCGTTGGAGTCCTGTACGTCCGCAGCGTCGGCCGGGCAAAAAGCTGTCGAAGATCTTGTACACCCCCGTTGATGTCACCGCCGACCAGATTGGCATTGTGCTGCTCCAACGCTCGGGGTGGGAACACGCTCCGCGCCAAGATGCGCGTCCGAAACCCAGGAGCGAAGCGTTCAATTTGGCCTTCAATTCGTTCCACCATATCCACCGTGGATCCGTTGGGAACGTGGCAGTAGGCCCACGCAGTGTGGTGCCCCGGCGGGGCACGCGTTACGTCAAACATCGTTGGCTGCGCGAGGAGAACGAAAGGAGCGCTTGCAGTCTTCTCCTGCCACGGTGCTAGCTCCGCCGAGGCGATTTCCTCGAGAGTGCCACCGAGATGGACCGTCCCTGCACGCGCACATCCACGCGCGCTCCAAGGAATGGGCGCGGAGAGTGCCCAGTCGATTTTGTGGGCGGCGACGCCATAGCGATAACGTGCCAAGGTCTGTCGGTAGGCGAGAGGAAACCGATGGCCCGCGATCTGCAGCAGTTGCCGAGGAGTCACATCGCACAGGACAATCCGGGTGGGTGGCAGCATCTCAAGAGACTCTACGGACACCCCAGTTCGCACCTCGCCTCCGAGCGTCCGGAGATAGGATATTAACGCATCGGTGATTTTCTGAGCCCCACCGCGGGGTAAGGGCCACCCCACACCATGTCCGGTCACTGCAAGAATGAGTCCAAATGCGGCTGAGGGAACACGATCGAGTGGAAGCATTGAGTGGGCAGCCATGCCGGCGAATAACGCCCGGGCAGATTCCCCAGCGAACCTGGATTCTGCTAGACGTCGCGCCGAACGCAACGCCAGCCAGCCAAAGCGAGCAAGTGTAATAGGATAGCGGGGCCAGCGCAGCGGCCCCAACACCATCGGTTTCAGGTGTTCCCACGTTGTCAGCAGCGGGGCGATGAGCTTCTGGTATGCGATCGCATCCCGGCCAAGACCCTTCCCCGTCGTCTTCACCGACCGTTCAAGTATGGCAGCCGTCCCGTCATCGAACGGATGCGCTAGAGGAGCGGAGGGATGAATCCATTCTAGCCCATGCTTGGCCAACGGCAGGGTGGAAAAAAAAGGAGAAGAAACCGCGAGGGGATGCACGGCCGAGCAGAGGTCATGGACAAAGCCCGGTAATGTTAAGGCGGCTGAGCGTGCACCACCGCCTGCGGTCTCTTGTGCTTCAAAGACGACCGTCTTCAGACCAGCTTGCGCCAAGACGATTGCCCCGGCAAGACCGTTCGGCCCTGAACCAACCACGACGGCGTCCCAGGAGCCTGCCGTCTGTGCGGGAATAGCGGTCATTCTCGTGCGCTTGACCTGGGACGCTGTATGGTGCGAAGCGTTATCTGGCTTCTGACCCTGCAGTTCATAGTGGCCGTCCTTGCAGACACTCCTCTGGCGTTGCTTGTCGTACCTCTTCTACTTTCACAGCCAACACCGCTTTTTGGCCAGCCAGCGGATGATTAAAATCGACGATGACGACGGTCGGTTGGATGTCGACCACACTAAACGAGATCTCCTTGCCTTCCGGAGTCACTGTTGTATAACGAGCGCCCGGCGTAAATGCGTCGGTTTCCGGGAATGCCTCTCGAGGGAGCTCTTGTATCTTGTGCGGATCGTAATCCCCAAAGACTTGCTCCGGCGCCAACGTCAGAACGATTTCCTCTCCGGGCTGTTGACCGGTCAGTTCCTCTTCCAGACTGGTAAGGTTGAGGGTCTGATAGCCGTGGAGATAAGTGAAAGGGGCCCTGCCTTTTGAGGAATCAATGACAACTCCGTCGTCCGACGACAACGTATAATGGAAACTCACTACGGAACCTGATGCGACTTGCATAGAACACCTCCTGATGAACGACTAAGCAGGGCACATCCACTTTTTGGGTTACTCATGTTCTCGTCCCCCCATGGGACGGAGTGCGCCCCGGCAGTTGACGAAACCCGCATGATCTCGTGGCTTTTCGTAGTATCCAACAACGTTACGGCACCTGCATTGGTCCGCCGGCAGCCAGTGGGCTCAACGGTGGGAGACCGCGCATTTGCAGATTGCTATCGACCCTCACGGCCCCACCTTCTCGGGCGTTTTCTATCGCTGCTCCCAACGCGCGCAAGCTGGCCACGGTCCCTGTCAACGTAGCGACTCCGTTCTTCACGGTCACCGCAACCTGGTCCGCATTAACAAACGGACTCCAGAACAATTCGTCCTGAATATCCTCTTTGGCGGCGTGGTCGCTTTTCCACGTGCACGCCTCACGTACTGCCAAATAATTGTTAATGTCAACTACACCTTTGACCTTGGCATGCACGTTTAGTTCGCAGGTATCGGCCACAGAGTCCTGCGCAAGCGCCAACATCACGTCGTTGTGAATTTGTGCATCGGTCCGGGCAATGGGAGTCACCACAATTCGCTTGACCACCGAACGCACTCCTTTCACTGCTTGCGCTATTGCCGTGGTCCGCTCTTTGGCCAAGAGATTGGGGACTGCCCCGATAAGTGTAACCACGGCGTCATTCGTATCGACATCGATCAGACGTGAAGAGACGCCGGGATCCGAGGCCAACTGATTCTCGACTGCGAGTGTGACATCTGTATCGTCCAGGGCTGGTGCGGTTGTCCCGGCTGTTTCACTGGCAAGGGTTGGCGACGCCCCGACCGCACAAAAAAACATGAATCCAATACTCGTTCTCCACCATCCGCTGGTGACCCAGGTGCCCTTGTTGTTCAGTGTTGCGATCTGTGTACTCATGACGTTACTCCTCTTTGGTCTGTTGCTTTGAAATAGCAAGGTAAAGTCTCTCGTTTAGAGGCATTGTCACTCCCTTGTATTCCTGTGGCAAAAACCTTGCCGACGTCTTTGTTTTCAATTTGGAAAACAAAGCGAGGAAGGCGGAGAAACGACCTTGCGGGTCACGCATTCGGAACACTTTCTCCTTCTAGTGTCTCATTTTTGATACAAGTGTCGGAACATCGTTCGAGGATGTGATCGGGGAGGGTGTCTAGAAAGCCTAGGAAGCGAGTCACGGCGAGCGCAGCGACATAATCGCTGCCTGAAAATGGCGTTTCTATAAGGTATCCAACGCATACGGCATAGCTTTTGCGCCCATACGCTCTGTGAAAGGAGCGGGAACCCGTAGAATTCAAGCACCTAGGCAACACGAAGGTCTGCATCTCGGAAATTGGGCTTGGGACGAGGAAATATAGAGGTGGCACGGAGCCACTCCGTCAAGGACTGGAATTGGGTGCGGTATTTGTCGATACCGCCGAGGTCTACGGCACCGAAGAGGTGGTGGGTGAAGCGGTTCGCGATCGTCGCGAGTGCGTGGTTCTGGCCACCAAAGTAGCGGGGGAGCACTTGGGCTATGATGACGTCTTGCGAGCAGCGCAGCAAAGTCTGAAACGGTTGGGAATAGAATGTATTGACTTGTACCAGGTCCACTGGCCTAGTGCCCGAATCCCTATCAAAGAAACCATGCGTGCCATGGAGACGTTGGTGGATGAAGGAAAAGTTAGACACATTGGCGTCAGCAATTTTTCCACCCGTGAGCTAGAGGAAGCGCAAGGAGCCTTGAGCAAATATCCCCTGGTTTCGAATCAAGTCTTATACAATCTATGCCGTCGAGACATTGAGCAGGAGTTACTGCCTTACTGTGAGCAATATCAGATGACAGTGATTGCCTACACTCCGTTGGCAGATGGACGACTTGCGGGCGCGGCAGAAACAGACCAAGACCCCAGCCTGCGTCAGTTAGCTCAGATTGCGAGAGAATTGCATAAAAGCCCGGGGCAGGTAGCGCTTAACTGGTTGACCGCGCACCCTGCGGTGGTAGCCATTCCGAAATCCAATAGTGGGACCCGCGTTGTTGAGAATTGTCAGGCCTCCGGCTGGCGTTTGCCGCCGGACACGGTGCAACAATTAAGTCAAGCCTTTTCCTAACTTGGCGAGAGGTTGGAAAACCGAAGACAAAAGAGTCTGGCTGGGGAGGCTCGATGGCGAAAAAGAGGACCCTCAAAACCTACCGGGACAAACGCGACTTTCGTAAGTCGCCCGAGCCCTCTGGTACAGGGGTACACATGCGCACGCAAAAGAACAACCCCCTATTTGTCATTCAGCAACACGAGGCGCGCCGTTTGCATTACGATTTACGGCTTGAAGTTAATGGGGTCCTCAAGTCTTGGGCGGTTCCCAAAGGCCCGTCAACCGATCCCCGAGAAAAACGCTTGGCTGTGCGAGTCGAAGATCACCCGCTCGATTACGCAGATTTTGAAGGGATAATCCCGCAAGGCGAGTATGGTGCCGGTACCGTGATCGTTTGGGACGCCGGGCCCTATCGTAACCAAACCGTTGACGACAAGGGCAAAAACTTGTCGATGGACGAGGCACTCGATAATGGAGAGGTCATCGTGTGGTTGGAAGGGAAAAAACTTCGTGGTGGCTATGCGCTGATTCACGGTAAGGTGCGCGGCCAGAAAGACAACTGGTTGCTCATCAAATTGAAGGATGAGGGAAGTGACGCACGTCGTAAACCAACGAAGACCGAGCCCGAGAGTGTGTTGACGGGCCGCACGCTCAAGCAGGTGGTAGCTCAGGACGCAACCGCGTCGTAATCGCTGGCATCGCGAAAGAGCGTACAAACGGGCAACCTATGGCGAAGCGTCTACGTCACTTCGGTCCCTACACCATTGAGATTTCCAATCCAGAGAAGCTCTTCTTTCCTGACAGTGACCTCACCAAGGGCGACCTCATTGAGTATTACGAGCAAATTGCGCCCGTTATGTTGCCTCACCTGCGAGACCGGCTTGTGACGATGCATCGCTTTCCTGATGGCATTAAGGGGGAAGATTTTTACCAGAAGGATGTTCCTGACTATTTTCCGGCGTGGATCAAAACCGTGACTGTGGAAAAGGAGGAAGGATACCTGGTGCAGCTGGTTATTCAAAATACCGCCTCGCTCGTCTATCTCGCCAATCAAGCGTGCATTACGCTACACGTGTGGCCCAGTCGGGTGGATCGTCGCCATCATCCTGATCGTATGATTTTCGACCTTGATCCGTCAGGCGAAGACTTCGGCGCTGTACGAGAGGCAGCGCGCGCACTACGTAGCGTCCTTGCCGAGGTTGGCCTTCTTGCTTTTGTGATGACGACGGGATCGAGAGGCTTGCACGTGACGGTTCCTCTGGATCGCCGGAGCGATTTTACCGCTGTTCGAGGCTTCGCGACCCAGGTTGCGGAGTTGGTAGTAGGTCGCAATCCTCAGCGCTTTACGACCCAGCAACCAAAGAACAAACGACACGGGCGCGTCTTTCTTGACGTCCTGCGCAACGCGTATGCCCAGCACGCAGTGGCCCCGTATGCCGTGCGAGCACAACCGGGTGCGCCAGTGGCGACGCCGATCGGTTGGGAAGAATTGGATGATCATACAGTCCATGCGCGCAGCTATACGATGCGCAATCTGTTTCGTCGTTTGGGACAGAAGGAAGATCCCTGGAAAGACATGGCCCGACATGCGCGCGCGCTTACCCACCCCCGGCGTCGCTTGCAAGCCTTACTTGACAGCGACAAGAATGAGCAAGGGAAATGATCCGTCACCTACCGCTCGGGTTCTCATCGAGATTCTCTGCACCCTTACGCCTCTGTCACCCACTGTCGAGCCGCGTCGATATCCTGCTCCAAATAAAATTTTACCTCGGCTCCGGTAAACGGTTTACTCAGCGTAGCAAGCCCTTCTTGTGAGGGTTTCTTGCCGACAAGCGCCACGCGCGAGACATCGCGGTAATGGCGCACGTCAAATTTTAGATCTTCCCACAACGCCGACGGAGACCATCCTCTGAAATCAGACATTTTGATAAGAAGATTGACCTTTCCCTGGGTCTGGATGCGCTCGTTTGCTAAGGGAACAAAGCGTTTGTAATCTTCTTTTCCGAGGACCCCACCCACGTGCAGTTCTAAAGCCGATGGACTGATTTGTGTAACTTCTAGCGCCACGTCTTTTGCCTCCGTAACAAAAGATTACGGTGCAGGATTTCTAAGATGATGCGCATACCTGGCTAAGCCCGCAACTCTGTAATCCTTTGTGTGAAAAAAGTTTGTGGTTTCCTTTTCAGGTAATGCGCAACATGTGTGCCAGCACTCCTCGGCAGAGCGCGCCAGCTGCCTCTCTTCTCTCTCTTCCTCTCTGGGCCTAGGCTCACGCTTTCCCGATGCCCAGAGTGACACTGCTACACAGGTTAGTATCAGTCACAATGCGATTCTGGCACCGACGACCGAGCAGGCATTAGCCCGACAAGAATGATTGCCGCTGCGGGCAGAAACAGACGAAGGCTGGTTGTCGAAACAAAACGAGTGTTGCTCTGCTGCTGGGGCCAAACGCGTGGATCTTGCGTAGTAAGCCGCAAAGTGTTGTTCCGTATCTAGAACAAAAGAGTTGTTTTTTCCCATTTTTGGGACACTGTGAGGCAACGCTTCGCAGAAATCCCCGTAGGACGCTGGTCTCTTTCTTGCTCTGTTTAATGAAGTATAGGGTGGCTGTATTTTTATGCGATGAGAAATTGTGTTTTGTGCGAAGAACCCTCGCTTCACAGAAAGAGTAGGACGTACAGGGACCTGATGAACCTGAACACCTGATCTACGAAATACAATCAACCTAGCCCTGTAGTGGGAAGAAATGCCGACGGACTATGCATCGTGCCTAGCAGCGACAATGCACAGCTCGTTGGTAAATTCTAACCGGAGGTGATTGATGGATCATTTTGTTGGAATCTTTCGTTCGTCTGAAGTTGCAGAAAACGCTCTACAGAAGCTGCGTGCGTCCGGTGTGCCTGAGGACGAGCTTTTGCTGCTTACGCCAAAATCAATCGACGACGTCCATGTTGGTACCATGCCGCAGGCACATCCACCAGGGTCGCTTGGTATCACCGCTGGTCACGTGGTCGGAGCGACCACCGGCTTTGCTGGTGGCACCCTCGCTGGGGGAGCGGCAGTGTTATTCCTGCTCCCAGGGATAGGGCCGTTTTTGGCGACGGGAACCGTCGCGCTTTCCAGTCTGATTGGTGTGGTCATTGGGGCAGCAGCGGGAAATACAGTCCAACAATCATTCGTGCCACGCTTGTCGTACGAAGATGCGTTGGTTTACATTGATGCCTTACGATCCGGCTACCATGTTTTAATTGCCCAGCCGGGAGACCATGTGAAGACCAGCGTAGTACAAGACGTGTTTCGTGAATGTAACGCTGAGAATCTTGAGCATGCCCGGATGCGTTGGTGGGACCGGCTGCGAAAGAGCCACACCAAGCCAAAGGAAAAGTTTAGTGCTACGGAACTATCGTATGTGAAAGGCTGGGAAGCGGCGTTGCATCCGGATGAGAGGGGACACTCGCGTGAAGAGGCTGCGGCGCGTCTCAAGGCGGAGGCCCCAGCAACGTATGAAGAAGAAGCATTTCGGCAAGGCTACGAACGTGGTCAGAAGGAGCGATCCGAAGGAGAGCACGCATCGTAGGTTGACGAGAAGTTGGCGAGCTGGCATGGAGCACAGCAATGACAGAAATCCGAAAGCCAGGATGTGGAGGAAAGAAGAGAGCGGAGATGGAATCGTCATATGGTTGCTTAGTGATTCGCACAGGATTGATCATTGCACTGTTGCTGTCTGGTGCACAGGGATGTGCAGAGGACGAAACGCAACAGCACGCCCAAGCCATCGCCGAAAAGGTGGAAAAAAGGGTAGAGCGCTTGCAGAAAGCCGAAGGGGCTAATGATCTGGTCGAAGACTCAGTGCAGGTCAAGAAGAAAGGAAATGGAGATACAGTCATCGAGCAGGTCGGGGAGGCTTCCTACTATGGGAGAAAGTTTCATGGAAAAAAAACGGCAAGTGGAGAGGCTTTTGACCAGCACGACCTGACGGCGGCCCATCCTACTCTCCCCTTGGGAACCGAGGCGAAGGTTACGAATCTGGAAACGGGAAAATCCATTGACGTGAAGATCAATGACCGCGGCCCGTATGCCAAAGGGCGAGACATAGACCTGTCAAAACAAGCCGCCAAAAAGCTTGGGATGACCGAAGACGGAGCTGCTCCGGTGAAGATCGAGGCCCAGGTCCCGGCTCCGGAGCACACGACGGGCACGGCGGAAAACTCCGCGAAAAAATAGGGGGCTGTTATGGTTAGGCGGCAATTCGTGCGGTTCGTCTATACATTCCAGCCTGTTTCCTGGTCCGCAGAAACACGTCACGTTGCCGGGGAAGAAGGCGACGAAGAGATCTGCGGATATAGGCTGGATTGATCGTCAGTGCATCACAAATATTGACAAAAGAAAATGGCCACGAGCTATCATTACTAAAGATCCACTCTTCCGCTTCCCGGGCCAATCGCCGGGTCCGACGACGCGAGGAGACGAACTGTCGCTGGTAACAGCGAATCGCATCTTCCAAGACTGCCCGTGCCAGGGCGAGTTCCGGTCCTTCTGCACGGGCGGCCATCGGTGAACAAAAAAATTGATCGGGTAACACGTTCTCGCTCTGCATAGTGTCCGGTGAGCGAACACCATCGAGCTGCACAAGCATGTCACCGTCAACATCTTTTTTTGCTGGATCGACTGTTCTCTGCAGTGTTGTAGGCTTTGCCATGATCGTCTTCTCCCTCGCTCTCTCTTCCTGTGATGTGATCTCGAGCCAACGAGGAGAACAGCAAACCCCGTGCCACTGGCGATGACAGGCCTGACACTGCAGATTCATGCCTCACTGTCTGATTTCCGCGTCAGATCAGTAGAGCTGTGTCCTATTATTGCGTAGACGGGGATGAGCACTGTCGCGTTTATGCGACACGGTCAATGGGGAATACCAGCCTGTGCTCGCCAAGAGTGGCATCGTGATTGCTCATGACACCGGGGTGGCGGCGAGCCAACACCGTAAAGAGAGAAAGGTGAGTTGTAATGGAAATGTCAGAACCAAGACTGCGTAAACGTATCATCTCTCCGTCCCCGGTGCCAACGGGCGAGCGCCAGACTGGCGCCCTCGATATTCCCGCACTGGCGACAATCCTGGTTACCTCCGAAGACCCCGCCCATCCAGTCGATCATCTGTTTGCCAGACCAGGTGGAAAGACTGGACGTGGCTGGGTTGCGGCTGAGCCCGGGGAGCAATATCTTATCGTTGAGTTTGATCAACCGCAGGAGCTGCGCGTGATCGCTATTGAAATTGCCGAAGAGGAAAGGGCACGGTCACAGGAACTGACGATCTCAATCTCAACCGATGGTGGAACGACCTATCGTGAAATTCTTCGCCAGGAGTTCAACTTTAGTCCGCCAGGCACCATCTACGAAAGAGAGAATTGGACAGTCGCGGAGTCTGGGGTCACCAATCTGTGTGTACGGATAGTGCCTGACAAACAGGGAGGACAAGGGCGAGCAAGTCTCGCGGCATTAATGATCCGCTGACCGTGCCCCCCCAAGAAGAATGCCAGTAGTAGAGGAAGAGCACAATGATGTACTTTATTAGCGTAACCGTAGACAAACTATCGTTACTGCCGGTGACGATCACGTTTTTGCGACGCTCAGGTGCGTTTCTGTGCTGTTTTTCGGACATTGATATTTGCTGTTCCATGATTGTTGATCCACAGAGAAGGGAATACTCGAAGAGCCCGACATGTCGCTCCTTTCGGTATGAAGTTTGCCCTTCCAAAAATAAAAAGAGAGCGCGGAATTTTGCAGACCGGAAAGAAAAGGTGAGAAGAGAGAAGAGAAAGGATACCACCCATGGGATCACAAGCCGAGAAAGTGCGCCACGACATCGAAACCACGCGGCGGGCACTCACTGACAAAATTGAGATGTTAGAAACTCGCACGCAAGAAACGGTAGACACCACCAAAACGAAATTCAAGCAGACTTTTGATCCCAACTATCACGTAGATCGCCGTCCGTGGACCATGGTAGGGGCCGCGGCCGTACTCGGCTATGCCCTGAAGCGTCTGAACTCCTCTTCACAGAATGATATCCCCGTCAAGGTACAATCTCCTTGCTCGAAGATCGAGAACCGCTACGGAGGATGTACGGCCAGCCACGCCAGGAGTCGTATGCGTCCCCCACTGTGTTCACAGCACCCCAACAGCCGGAGTCTTCGATGCGTGAGCAGTTTCATGATGAATTTGCCATGCTCAAGGGGGTAGCAGTCGGCGCTGTGGCCAATCTCGCCCGGAATTTCCTGCAAAATGCTTTTCCTGAGTTACTGGCAAAATTGCAGCCGTCGGAGCGCAAGACCTCGTCTGCCGAAGCTGAAGAGGGCGAACGATATTTCAACGGACCCTCATCTTCAGCTCCTGAGCGCTGAAGATCAGATCAGGTCGCTTGTGGGACAGCGTCAGGTTGTCAGTCAATATTCTCCTCTCGAATTTTCCCCCCTCGGAACGCAAGGCTGGTTGCCCCTCATACCCAGTATCTAAGAGCTGTCATCTTCGCCTGTGGCGCGCTTTTTGCCCACATTTCAACAAAGAGGAGTAGTTACAATAGAGGTGTTACTATGCGAGGTTTTGCAATAGTCCTCCTGGTTGGTGGTATGTTCACGTGTGGGGCAGCATGGTGTGATGCGCAGGTTGTAAACACGCGGACTGAGGAGAAGAAGTGCAAGCCGCAGGTGAGCACACTCCAGGTAGCTGTGGTGACCGGGCCATATCCCTTGCAAGCAACAGTGACGCGTATCGACTACCTTCACTTTACCGTTGATTTTAAGACTGAGGTAGGAACCGTTCTCCATGTGACGCGAGCCGAGCGGTATGACCTGGGGGCGTTACAAGTGGGAGATATTGTCACACTGTGTATTGTTGAAGAGTTACATGGCGATGTTGAACTCTAAAGGAGAGTTTGAACCTCGTCGCGCATCGCAACCCGCGAGAGAGAGGACCCAGGAACGTTAGTTGGCAAAGGAGAAAATGCTTATGGAACGCACGAGCAGTAGTGGAAACAGCCAGAAGACGAACATGAGCCGTGATGAGTTTTCTGGATTGTGGAAACAGTTTCGGGGATCGGCACGACAATGGTGGGGAAAACTCACTGATGATGACCTTGAAAGGGTGGCAGGACAAAAGGACAAATTGACGGGCATCTTGCAAGAAAAGTATGGCTACACGCGAGATCGGGCGGAACGCGAGGTCACCCAACATCTCGATGAGCTGCGCGCAGAGATGAGTAGCACCCCTGGGCGCCTCGGGCAACAAAGTACTAGCGCGACTGCTGAAATGGCGCAGCAGGCAAAGAACGCGGTCGGCGCCGTAGGTGAGAGAGTTCGTGACTTAGGAACCAACGTGAATACGGGAGCAGAACAAGTGAGAACTTCGGTAGCCGAGGGTATGGAGTCTGTCGCCGAAACAATTCAACACCGTGCGCCCGAGGAGGGACCCCTTGCGTCAGCAGCGACGAGTACGGCTGATAATGTGGAATCAGCGGCCAATTATGTTCGTGATAATGACTTTGCCAAGATGAGTCAGGATCTCGCTGCTATTGTTCGTCGATATCCGCTCCCAGCTCTCCTGGTTGGTGTTGGGCTTGGATATTTAATGGCCTCAAGAGGGAGATAGGCTATGCAGTCACATCCGTCTACCGCACAGAAGCCGAGCTTCGTCTCGTTGGTCGCCGGGATCATAACGGATGTCCGAGATCTGTTGGTCCAGGAACTCGCGCTCGCGAAACTAGAAATGCGTGAAGAAGTGAGTCTCACGAAAGCAGCAATGACGCTCTTTGCCTTCGGGTTGGGCATCACGATGATTGGCCTGGCGTTACTGTGTATCATGAGTGCACATGTGGTCTATGAGTACACTACGTTATCGTTGTGGGAAAGTTACGGAGTTCTTGGCGGGGCGTGCATTCTTTTTGGTGGAATCATTTTGAGTTTTGCTGCCCGAAAGTCCAAGAAAATTAACAAGGAGATAGAGAGGCTACCGGAGGGAAGCTTCCATACCTTCAAAGAGGGGACTCAGTAAAGGACGGAAAATTCGTTGTATAGGAGAAAGGAAAAGGCGTTTGCAGATCCCCCCGTGCATTAGCTTGGGGTGGTGAAACGTTTGAGAGGTTCGCGTCAAGAACTTACACTAGATGTGAATGCTGGCGGGATACGATGAGAAACTCAGGCGAGGGAAGTGCTGATCGAACGGTCGTGGACATTGTTGTCCCGTTTCCCATATCCTGGTTTGTGAAAACTATTGTTTCACCAGCGAACTCGTGATAGAGCGTCGTTGCCGATAGCAGAGGTAGGAACTGCAGAATGAGAGATCTCCCGCCGCCGGGGCTCGGAGGAGCAATTGCTGTCGTGGCCAAGAAGAAACAGGACAGAGAGGACGTTCTCAGATGATCCTAGTAATACCCACCGCGACACTTGTGTGGGCTGGGCTGCTCCCGCGGATCCCGAGTAAGGAGTGCCGTGTATGACACGAACTTTCGACCCGCTAGGCAATGAAGTGGCCGGGGTATCGATATCCAAAGTTCCGACAGGGATTAGTGGCCTCGACGAGGTTCTTGGCGGGGGGTGCCGCAAGGGCGTACCTCGCTGATCAGTGGCGGCCCTGGCTCAGGGAAGACAGTACTGGGATTGCAGTTTGTCTACAATGGAGCGCTCGCCGGCGAGCCGGGAATATTTGTCACGTTTGAAGAACGAACGGAAGCCGTTCGCCGCAATGCAGAGGCCATGGGATGGAATCTTGAGCGGCTGGAGCAGGACGGCACGATACTCTTGCTGTCTATTGCATTGCCGACTGACATTGTCCGCAGTGGCCGGTTCAATATCGCTGGCCTGCTCGGTATCTTAGGCGGACAGGCGAAGGCCCGTGGAGCGAAGCGAATTGTCATCGATGCGATCGATGTTCTGTTGCGAGTCTTCCAGGATCATGAGCAACGAGTGGCGCAGATCTCTGCTCTGCATGACTGGCTGCAAGAACGGGGGGTCACCACTGTGCTCACGACCAAAGAGCCCAACACCGGAGGTGTACCGGAGATTGATTACGTTGTTGATTGTGTGGTGCAACTCGACCAACGAGTTGTTCGCCAGGTGACTACGCGGCGGTTACGCATAATGAAGTACCGCGGCTCCGATTATTTGCACAACGAGTACCCCTTCATCCTAGCGAGCGGCGGTATGGCCCTGTTGCCGATCGCTCGATACGGCCTTGCACCGCATCCGGTTGGCGAGCGTATCTCCACGGGCGTCCGTGGTCTTGATGCGCTCATAGACAGCGGATTTCGCCGTGGCTGGTGCATCTTCGTTTCCGGTGCGAGCGGTACGGGTAAGACCGCCCTCGCGTGCGCGTTCAGCGTGGCGGCTGCCAATCGCGGCGAGCGGGTGCTCTTCATCAGTTTCGAAGAAAGCGTCGACTGCATGGTGCAAGCGATGCTCAGTCTAGGTCTTGATCTTCGTCCCGCGATCGAGGCGAAACAGATGGCCGTCTTGACGGCACTACCCGAGGCGATGGGGAGTGAGGAGCACCTGCTACGAATCTTCCGCCCTGTCGACACCTTCAAGCCCCAGCATGTTGTGGTTGATGCTATCTCCGCCTGTCGACGAATGGGAACCGACGAGGCGTCATTCAATTTCCTCCTGCGACTTCTGTTATACGGCAAGGAACGGGGAATCACGTTGTTGTTCCTGAACCAAACGGACGGGGGAGAACCAACGTCAGACGTGACCGGTTTTAGATTCGCATCGCTGGTCGATGTGATCATACGGGTGGAACAAGACTGGTCGGATGAGTCGTATCGTCGGCGATTGCTGATCGTCAAGGCCCGCGGGAGTCGTCACTCTCACTTCTACCACTCCTTCTGCATAACGGATCACGGGCTCGAAGTTGAGGAAAGGAAGAGTTGACGATGCATCCGAGCCGTAGCAGAAGGACTGGGTATGGACGCTAGAAGTCCCAACAAGTGTGCTCCTGCGAAAGAGGAACCTGTACGGAAGCTCCTCTTGTTTGTGGCTGAAGGTGAAGCACATTCGCTTGCTGCCCGGACGAATGTGCAGAAACTGCTGAACACCTGTGGTAATGTACCACAGGTGTTGCAGATTGTGAACGTATTGGAGGACTACCAAGCCGCGTTGACGTACCGCGTCCTCGTCTCTCCTTGCTTAATCCAAGTAGAACCGCCGCCACGCATCATGATCGTGGGGACGCTAGAGGATGTAGACCAGGTTCGTACCGCTTTAGGCCTGAATGCAGAGGAGGGGGAAGATGTCTGAGCAACGTGAGCTTCGGCAACGTTTGCAAGAATCCGAGGCAATGCTGGACGCGTTGCGCCGCGAAGAAGTGGACGCTGTTGTTGGGGTTCAGAACGTCATGCTTCTCCGTCTACAAAAGGCTGAGCAGGCACGCCGTGAGAGTGAGGAGGCGTTGCAGAAGCCTCCCGCCGTAAAGACGAATTCCTGGCCATGCTGGCTCATGAGCTGCGCAATCCCTTGGCGTCGATTTTCTCCCTGTTGGAGATCATGAAACGTGCGGATGGCGACGCGGAGGGGCGCCGCCACACACGTGAGACGATGGAGCAGCAGTTACACCTCATGAGACGGTTGCTTGATGACCTTCTCGATATAAACCGTATTACCCGCGGCAAGGTCGAGTTGCGGACGGAGCGAATGGAATTGGCGCCGCTCGTTCGTCGGGCCGTAAATGACGTACGCCCACTATGTGAGAGCAATGGCCATGAACTTACGGTTCTCCTTCCGTCGGAACCGTTGTATCTGAACGCCGATCCGACCCGACTGGCCCAGGTCTTGGGCAATCTGCTGAATAACGCCTCGAAGTATACTCCTAGGGGCGGGCGAATTTGGTTAATCATCGAGCGACAAGACCAGCAGGTCGTCATCCGAGTAGAGGATAACGGCATCGGTATTGCTGCCGAGCAACAGCCGCATCTCTTCGAAATGTTTAGACAGGTCGACGTATCAATGGAGCGATCACTTGGTGGGTTGGGGCTTGGCCTGACAATAGTGAAGAGCCTGGTCGAGATGCATGGTGGCAGTGTGGAAGCGTCCAGCGCGGGTATCAGTCACGGTGCGGCATTCATCGTGCGTCTTCCTCTTCTTATCGATGCCACTCTGTCACAAGGGCAAGAGCAAGCAGAAATAAATCAGACGGCCATTGTTCCGCGTCGCGTTGTCATCGTAGATGACAATCGGATGGCGGCCAACAGCCTTTCGCGGCTGTTGCAATTGGATGGCCACGAAAGCTACGCTGCTTATGATGGTCTCGAAGCGGTGGAGCTGGTGGCAAAAGTTCAGCCTGAGGTTGTCCTTCTCGATATTGGCTTACCCAAACTCAACGGCTATGAAGTAGCGCGTCGGGTACGGGCAGCACAGCGGGAGAAACGTGTGCTCCTGGTGGCATTGACTGGTTGGGGCCAGGAAGAGGTCCGCCGCCAGGGTGAGGAAGCTGGCTTCGACCTGCACATGACCAAGCCAGTGGATTATGCCGCTCTGGAAAAGGTGCTCGCCGAGATGGGCGTCCCGACCTAAATCACTCACTACGGGTCGATACGCCGAAGCTTGCTTCTTCTTGTAACTCCGTGGCGGTGATGCTTCGCGGTTTCCTGCGAAGTTCCCCGCTCAGCGCCTTGAGTGCTCGATCTTGTTCCCCCACGCCGAGCGTCAGGCCTTCGATAGTAGCCACGCCACACCTCCTGCCTTTACGAAACGCATTTAGACATTCACGGTCCGCCGACTTTTTTGGGGAGAGCCGCACTCTCGTTGACGATACAAACGCGCGACTTGTTTTCGAATATAGCTGGGAGTGAGACCCAAGGCCGCACAGACATTCACAAAGGAGAACAAATACTTCTCATCATCGGAGGCAAACCACTCGATCGCTTCCTCTGCGCGCTTGTGGGCATACACGGCGTCTGAGCGTTGCCCGTGCTGTATCGCCGTAATCGCGTCCTCAAGCACGGCGCACATAAGTCTTCCCACCCCACTCCGAACACTCTGATTTGCAAAGGCGGCATACATTTGTGATGGGAGTAAAATCTCCGGTTGCACCAGGAGATCAGGGCTAGAACTATTGGTTTGAGCAGGAGAAAAAGGGTTACAACGCTCTCTTTGTCTTTGCATAGTACGCTCCTTTAACAAACCTTTTCGCCTTTTCTGCAAGAACAGTGCCGGTAGCACCGAGGCCTATCAACGCGCTTCATTCGGAAACGCAGGTGGCGTAGCCTCGTCTGCGGTAGATGTGGCATTTGTACGACACGTGAGCAAGGGATCTGTCCTGACTTTTGGACAGACGTAAGTAACGTCCAATAGCAGAGCAAATTATCACCCTCAAGATGCTGGCATCTCTATTGCTCCGTTACTTCGTGCGTAAGAGGGGCTGGGTTGGTACATTTCTCATTTGTTGAACGAGAGCAATCACAAAGAAGGGATACGTTCGCAATCCCTCATAAGAAGGAGAAGTTTCGTGAACAAGGGTTGGATCGTTCTTGTCACAGTAGTAAGCGTCCTGACTACTGTATCGCCTGGAATGGCGGGCGTCGCTGAGTCAAAGCTCGAAACACCAGCCAGGCATTGGACGCCGGTGACGGTCCCACAGACGCCCCCTCTAGAGAAGAGCAACGTCACGCAAAGTGCAGACACTGGCGCCATGCGGCTGATGAGAGTGAGTCAGATGCCGTCGATTGCAGAGGTAGCCGAGAAGGCGATGACTGCGGTCGTGAATATCTCGACGACGCAGAAAGCTCCACAACGACCACGATCCCCGTTCCCTATGCCTGGCCCGAGCCCGTTTGGCGGTGATGATCCGCTTGAAGAATTTTTCCGCCGGTTCTTCGGAGACCGGCCCCCGCTCGGTCCGCGCCGCAGCCTGGGGTCGGGTTTTATCATCAGTACTGATGGATATATCATCACCAACAACCATGTGATCGCGAATGCCAATGAAATTACGGTTCGTCTCTCCGCGCCGCAGCATGACGAGTACAAGGCAACGGTGATTGGTTCCGATGAACAGACTGATCTGGCGTTGATCAAAATCGACGCAAACCGGTCCTTACCGACCCTTCCTCTCGGTTCTTCCGAATCTTTGCGCGTGGGCGATTGGGTGGTCGCCATCGGTAATCCTTTTGGCCTCGAACAAACCGTCACCCTCGGGATTGTCAGCGCTAAAGGAAGGGTCATTGGTGCTGGGCCGTATGACGACTTCATCCAAACCGATGCCTCGATTAATCCAGGCAACTCGGGAGGACCGTTGCTTAACCTGCAAGGGGAAGCGGTGGGTGTCAATTCCGCTATTTTCAGCCGGGGGGGAGGCAACATTGGTATCGGCTTCGCAATTCCGATCGATCTCACCAAAATGATTATCTCTCAACTGCGCGAGTCTGGTGCCGTGACGCGAGCGTGGCTTGGGGTGACGATTCAAGGGGTTACGCCCGAACTGGCCCAATCCTTTGGTTTGGAGCGCCCGCGGGGGGCGCTGGTGGCAGATGTGAGTCTCGACAGTCCGGCAGAGCGCGGTGGCATTGAGCGCGGCGATATTATTGTGAAGTTTAACGATGCGACCATTGAGAACGCTCACGAACTTCCAACGATTGTGGCGCGGAGCCAGGTGGGATCAAAGGCGACGGTGACGGTCCTCCGGGAGGGCCAAGAAAAGAACATTCCTGTGACCTTAGGCAAACTCCAAGAGGAGCAGGCGCGAGCCAGCAGCGAAGAGGAAGGGGGCAAACGGTGGGGAATGACAGTGGCGAACCTGACGCCGGAGATCGCCCGCCGCTTTCAACTCGAGGAGCAACGGAAAGGGGTGGTGGTTGTCAATGTTGAACCGGCCAGCCCCGCGGCCGAGGCTGGCTTGCAAGCCGGGGACATCATCGAAGAGGTGAATCGACAAGCTGTGAACTCAGTGGATGAATTCGTCAAGAAGTTATCGCAGATCGAGAAGCAACGGGACACAGTGCTGCTGTTAGTGCGGCGAAACAACGTTGTCTCGTTCTTTGCGTTGCGCAAGCCAGATTAAGCAGAACGAAAAAGCGGGAGGAGAAACCCATGAACCAAGAGGCAGCGATGCAGCCCTCGACTAGTCCGTCGCAACACGTCCGATCTCTAGAGCTGATGGCGAATCGGCTCCGTCGGCACTCTCTCGTCTGCACCAACGAGGCCAGCTCTGGCCACCCAACCAGTGCTATGTCCTGTGCGGAGCTCGTCACCACGTTGTTCTTTCATTGCCTGCGCTTTGATTTCCAACGTCCGCACAACCCGAACAATGACCGGTTTATTCTCTCCAAAGGCCACGGTTCACCGTTACTGTGGTCCGTGCTGGCCGAAGCCGGTGCGTTCCCAGTCGAACAGTTGAAGACCTATCGTCAGTTTGGCAGTGCCTTGGAAGGCCATCCGACGCCGCGCAGTCCTTGGGTGGACGCTGCAACCGGGTCGCTGGGTCAGGGGCTGTCTATTGGACTGGGTATGGCGTTTCGCTCTCGTTTTGACCTGCTCGACAATCGCATCTACGTCCTCATGGGCGACGGAGAAACCGCCGAGGGCAATGTGTGGGAGGCGGTGGCCCTGGCCGCGCATTACAAACTGGGGAATCTGATCGCTATTGTCGATGTCAATCGGCTAGGGCAAACCGAAGAGACCATGTATGGCCATGATGTTGATAGCTATGCGCAGCGCTTCGAGGCGTTCGGCTGGTATCCCCAGGTGATCGACGGTCACAATGTGAAACAGATCATTGCTGCGTATGAGGCAGCGATCGAGTATGAACGAGGCCCAGCCGTCATCATTGCCAGGACGACGAAAGGAAAAGGTGTTTCCTTTTTAGAAGATGAGAATGGTCGCCATGGCAAACCGGTGACCGGGGATGAATTCACCCGTGCGTTGCAGGAAATTGGCGATCCGCAGCCGGAAGAGACATTGCAGGTCGCACGCCCTCAACTGCCAGAGACTGCGGTAGATCTCGTTTCCTATGACAGTCAGGGCATGGCACCTCCACGCTATGAGCCAACTGATCAAGAAGCGACGCGCAAAGCGTATGCCCATGCCATCACCAAGTTGGCGAAGATCAACCCTCAGGTGGTCGCGTTAGACGCGGAGGTCAAAAACTCAACCTACGCGGAGGAATTTCTCGCGGCCTATCCCGATCGCTTCATCGAATGTTACATCGCCGAGCAAAATATGCTGGGCATGGCGCATGGCTTGAGCGTGCTGGGCAAAATTCCCTTTTGTTCTTCCTTTGCCGCGTTCTTCACGCGTGCTTACGATCAGCTACGCATGGCGACCATCTCGGGCGCTCACATTTGCTGCGCTGGCTCACACGCCGGTATCTCGATCGGCGAAGATGGGCCCTCGCAGATGGGGCTCGAAGATATCGCTATGTTTCGTGCTTTGCATGGTTCTACCGTCTTGTATCCCGCTGACGCCGTATCTGCTGAGCGTATGGTGGGTCTTGCCGTTAACCGCGAGGGAATTGTGTATTTGCGTTTAACGAGGCCAAAGACACCGATGCTGTACACCGTTGCCGATGACTTTCATATTGGCGGGAGTCACACCCTCAAGGCGAGCCAGAGTGATCGGGCGACGATTATTGCCGCCGGGATCACCGTGCATGAGGCTCTCAAGGCAGCGGAACAATTGGAACACCAAAGTTGCTCTGTCCGCGTCATCGATGCCTACTCCATTAAACCGATCGACGCAGCAGTTGTTCTCCGGGCAGCGGAGGAGACAGGAACGCTGCTGACCGTGGAAGACCATTATCCAGAAGGGGGGCTTGGCGATGCTGTTCTGGAGATCATTGCCGGTCGTCAGCTCAGGTTTCGTAAACTCGCGGTGAACGGTATGCCGCGTTCTGGCGACCGGCAAGCCCTGATGGATCAGTATGGTATTAGTGCCGCCAATATTGTGGCTGCAACCAAAGAATTACTGGCAACGGTCTGAACACACTCGGTAACGAAACACGTGGTCACACAGTGCCTCCGCAGCTGAGGCGTTGCGGCTCCCCAGGTGCATCGAGATGCCGCGACGCGTGAATTCGTGTCGCAAGAACGCAATAAACGGCAGTGTTAGCGACGTGAAGAGCAGGCTCATATACACAAGATCTGGAGAAGAACTTAAACCCGGTGGTGGTAGAGGAGGAAGAGATATCAGTTCGTTGGTCTTCTATCCCCCTGCGGACCTTGATACTTACCGCTACAGCAAGGCTCGTAACGCTTCGTCAATCGTTTCGTGAGTAAACCGATAGTCGCAGGCCTGCAGACGGCTCGGCATCACCCGCGCACTGGCAAGCAACATCTCATCCGCCATCTCGCCAAGAGTCAGGCGCAGCATAAATGCGGGAACCGGAACCAGGGTGGGACGGTGAAGCACACGGCCGAGTGCGTCGGTAAACTCCGTATTCCGTACCGGATTGGGAGCGGTAGCGTTCAGCGGTCCGGCGGTTTGTTGCGTCCCGATGCAATGCAGAATAACGTGCAGCCAATCCGGGAGGGAAATCCAGCTCCAATACTGTTGTCCGCTGCCAACTGGACCGCCAAGCCCACTTTTGAACGGCAGGAGCATCGTGTGGAGCGCGCCCCCGTCAGCCGCTAATACCAGGCCATTGCGAAGATGCACGGTACGAATGCCAGCGTCAACAGCGGGTTGCGTCTCCGCTTCCCATTGACGACAGACTTCAGCCAAAAACCCCTCACCGCTCTCGCTTTCTTCGGTCACAACTTGGTCTCCCCGGTCTCCATAGTAGCCAACTGCTGAGGCGCTGATGAACACCTGAGGCCGGTGCACTCCCCCGGCCAGCACTTTGCTGAGTAAGCGTGTGCTCAGTATTCGACTGTCACGGATGCGTTGCTTTTTTTCGTCGGTCCAGCGGCCGTCGGCGATATTCTCGCCTGCCAGGTGCACCACTGCATCCACCGCTGGAAAATTTGTCAGGTCAATCTTTCCTTGCGCCGGATCCCAGGCCAGATCGTCGGCTGCGGTGGGGCGGCGCGTGAGCCTGCTCACCTCATATCCATGCTCGCGCAGGAACGGAACTAAATGAGAGCCAAGGAACCCAGTCGCTCCGGAGATTAAGACGCGCATACCGGTTCTCCCGTCAAAAACTGCTTTGCTTGGTAGGACCCGTGTGTTCTACATCGACTCCGCCCGTGAGTTGGTGCAGCGCCTGGAGAATCCGTTGCAGCAACAACTCGCCGTCACTCATCATCCCTTCCTCTTCGGCAACTGCGACCGAACTGGCGTCATAGTGCCACTGTTTCAGGAGCGCCACCTTCTGTTGCTGCGAGAGCGTATCACACGTCAGAATTTCCTCTGGCGATGTAAACACCGCGCCTGGATCAAGCAAGGCGAAATCGAAATCGATTGAATCGGAGTGTGGAGATGTCGACATAGTCTTCCTCCTGCGTATATCTACAGTCTTAGGTTCTAGCCTGTTCACGTTCGTTTTCCTCCTCCTGTAGTGGAGTCGGACTCGCCATCAACTTGGCCAAGTCGGTGACAAATTTGCCAATCCGCTTTTGGCCAGCGGTCTTCGAGACCTGTTCGAACTCTCCTTTATCCAGCCAGATGCCATGGCACCGCGGACATTCATCGATGGGGACCTCGCGAAAAATCCGTTGTTGCAAGGCGATCGCACACTTTGGGCATTGGCGGAGTGCCCGCTTCGGCATTCTTTTTCGCACTGGGGTTTGCCGATTCTTCTGCGCGGCGGTGGTGCGCGGATGATTCTGCGCCGGCGCGGTGCGACGTTGGTCCTTCTTTGGCCTGACAGAGGTTCGGGATGCCTCAGCTCGTTTATTCCCCGCCGTCCGACGCGCTGACGTTGCGGCTTTTTTTTTGGCGGACGACGATCGCGTACCGAACTCTACTCTTCCTTCATCCAGCTGAAATGCGGATCTTCTTTGCGACATTAGCATAGTCCTCTCTGTAGCGGTTGTCTTCTGCTGTTTGTTCTTTGCATTCTACGCAAGAAGGATACCAAGCGGCAGGAAGTGCATTCCCAGATAATGAAAGCTGAGACAGCGACACGGTTTCCCGAGAACCAGACACGAGTCGGCGCAGCATTCAGGTTTTGTTGCGGACCCATTCTCTCTTCGTGTTGGCATGGTGTTTGAACCTTTCGCGTCTCAGAGGGTGCTCTTTAACCACCACTCGTGCCGCGGTCATCTGGCTGGCGGCAAGTTATGTTCCGAAAACGAGAAACCCCTTCGTTGCTGTTTTGTATAAGCGAGACAAGAGAAAGACCATACGCCAAGAATGCTCGATCTTTCGACGGTCTCTGGAGTAGCCTCCCTGGTATAACCCTTGCGCACGTAAGGAAAGAAGACAACCGTCACGCAATTCCCGTAAGAAAGGAGTGTCGCTATGCAGCTGAAAGAAATTATGAGCCCAGACGTGGAACGAATCCAAAAGGATCTCACGATAAAAGACGCCGCGCAAAAAATGAAATCGCTCGACGTCGGCATGATTCCTGTCTATAACGGTGACCGCCTGGTAGGAATGATCACTGATTGTGACATCACTGTGCGAGCCGTCGCAGCAGGATATGATCCCAATACCACGCCTATCAATGCGGTTATGACCCCGGAGGTGGTCTATTGCTATGAGGATCAAACCATTGAAGAGGCTGCGAAGGTCATGGAAGCGCAGCAAATCCGCCGGTTGATCATCTTGAACCGCGACCAACGATTAGTGGGGATTGTGTCGCTCGGTGATCTGGCGACGCACAGCGGTAGCAAAGAAGCGGCGAGCGAGGCACTCGGAGCAATTTCCCAAGCCGCAGCGTGAGGCGGAGGCGAAGAACAGGTGACGATCCCCATTGATCGTCCCAAAGACAAACTCGACTGCTGGCAAGCGATTTGTCAGCGGTCTTCTTCTCTTGAGAGTGCGCGTGGCGGTTGCGGGTTTCCAGCCTTGCTGAGGCTACCTACGACCTCGTCAGAGAGATGAGCAGCTGACCAACAAATCAGTTTTCCGTCGTGACCCCAGTGATATCGAACGTGCGGGTGCTGTGGAGTATCCCCTTGATGGTTACCGGCTTCCTAAGATTTTGCGTGGCGGTGAGTTGCTGCCAGAGTTGATCTTCGACTCGCACATGCAGTTCGTTGGTCAGGCCGACAATCGTCTCCCAACGAGCGTCGATGACGCCTGTGCGACCGGTAGCAGTGTCCCCCACTGCGGTCACCTGCATAACGGCTTGCTGCTCACCTCGATCGAGAAGATACAGATTCGAGGTCTCATCCGTTGCCTGTTTTGCCTCCGCCACGGTACAGGCTGAACAGAGAATCTCGCCCCGAATCTCGGTCAATCCTTTTCGCTCTCCACCGAGGACGTCCGCGGAGGTCGCGTGGCTTTGTCCAAAAGTAACATTCGCCGGCATAAGCGCTATGACGACAGCAGTGCTCAACAGTGCGTTCAGTGTTCTCGCCGAAAAACGCCTTCGCAACATGGGTTTCCTCTCCCTTAGGTCGCGCCTTGGGCTAGCGCGTTAAGTGGCTGTTCAGCTTCCGCTTCCGATACCCGCAAGAGCGCATCAACCTCCTGCTCGTCAAGGGTTTCGTGTTCGAGCAGGGCGGCGGCGATTCGTTCCAGGGTCTCCTGATATTCTTTAAGCGTATCGGTGGCGCGTTTTTCCATCTCGCGCACCAAGCGTCGAATTTCCTCGTCAATTTCGCGGGCGGTTTGCTCACTGAAGTCTTTCGGTTCGGTGAGTTCTCGTCCGAGAAACGGATGCTCTTCGCCTTGCCGGAAGGTTACCGGTCCGAGCCTGTCACTCATGCCCAATTGACAGACCATGCGCCGTGCTAACTGTGTTGCCTGTTTCAAATCGTTCGCCGCCCCCGAAGTAATATCCTGGCACATGAGCTTCTCGGCAACCCGTCCACCCAGCATGACAGCCATACGGTTCAGTAAATAGGTTCGGCTGAAATTATGGCGATCTTCTTGTGGCATTTGTTCCGTCGCTCCCAGGGCATGCCCACGCGGCGTAATGGTCACCTTCCGCAGGGGGTCCGCCCCTGGCAGCAATTTTGCCAGTAACGCATGGCCGGCTTCATGGTAGGCAACGATTTGCTTCTCGTCGTCGGTAATCCTTTCATCGCGTTCGCTGCCTAAGAGCACCTTATCTCTGGCTTGTTCGAAATCTTCAGCATCCACCCAATGTTTGTGGGTACGCCCAGCCAGCAGCGTGGCTTCGTTGACCAGGTTTTGGAGCTGGGCTCCTGAGAAGCCGATGGTTCTCCGGGCCAGCGTCGCGAGATCAACGTCATCCGCGAGTGGGGTCTCGCGCGTATGAATACGCAGAATTTGCTCTCTGGCTTTGCGATGTGGCAATTCCAACGTGATCTGTCGATCAAACCGCCCCGGTCTCGTGAGGGCAGGGTCAAGGACGTCGGGACGGTTGGTCGCAGCTATGACGACCACGGATTCATGAGGGGAAAATCCGTCCATCTCTGCCAGGATTTGATTGAGCGTCTGTTCCCGTTCATCGTGTCCGCCTCCTAAGCCAGTTCCTCGCGCGCGACCAATCGAATCGATCTCGTCAATAAAGATGATTGCAGGTGCTTCTTTTTTGGCATTCTGAAACATATCACGCACACGTGAGGCCCCGACGCCGACGAACATCTCAATGAATTCCGAGCCGCTAATGCTAAAAAAGGGGACATGGGCTTCGCCCGCACAAGCCCGTGCCAACAGTGTCTTCCCAGTGCCGGGTGGCCCAACCAGCAACACGCCTTTGGGGAGTTTCGCTCCCAAGGCGGTAAACTGAGAGGGATCGCGGAGATAATCGATAATCTCTTGCAAATCGCGTTTGGCGTTGTCGAGCCCGGCCACGTCAGAAAACTGCGTGTTACTCTGGCTCCGCTGATAGCGTTGGGCTTTCGATTTCCCAAAGCTCCATAGCCCACCTGGACCGCCCATACGTTCCTGCATTTTTCTGCTGCTGTAGAGTATGAACCCTAAAATCAGTAGCCAGGGAAGTAAATTGATCACGAGCATGCCTAACCACGGCGTTCCTTCGGATTCCGCCGTGATTGTCACATTATGGTGTTCCAATGTCGGCAAGAGGTTCGGGTCGTCAAAGGAGGGGAGTGTGGTTTCGAAACGTTTGTATTTGGTCTCTTGCTGCCCCAGCTGTCGCTCCTCTTTGAGCGTTCCTGTTACGTGGTCTCCTGTCACCGTGATCGCTTGGACGTTGTCCTCGTTGAGCTGCTGTTTGAACTGAGTATAGGAGATGGGGAGTTGGGGTGTCGTCGGTGTTACCCGCGCGACCGCGTAAAACATCAAGAGCCAAAAAAAGACTATCCAAAGCCACCCACCAGATCGAAACATATGGAAATATTCGGCAAAAATCGTACCAAGCAATACGAGTAATACGTGAACGATATCTCAGAGGGTGTCGAGCAGTCCATCTCAATAACTTTGAAAGACAGAGATTGCTTCGTCGCTCCGCTCCTGCTCAGAAACAAAATCCTCCACCTCCTGCTTCCCCGCTGGATTCCCGTCTGCGCGGGAATGACGGTGCGTTGTGTTTCTCCTGCAGTGCTGAATGCGCAGCGTTTCTGGGGGACTCGCAATGACAACGCTGAAGGTCAGTGCGAGCGTAGCGAAGCAATCTCCCCATACAGTCAGCTTCGTCAAGCCCTCAAAACCAGGTGGACGGAGTAGTAATCTTTCGTGTGTCTTAAGAATGAGACCGCATAGTCCCAGATATGAGACACGCCAGCGGTGGAATGTTCTATTATTATGTATGATCTTGCTTCTTTTGCCTCGTAGACGATTGGGTTTGCTTCGTGGCTCTACTGCGTTCATCGAGCCACCGCTCTAGTCGTCGTCGCAACGGTGGAAAATCGAGAGCAAGAAGCCCAACCCCGAGAGGAATCATCCAGAAACCGAGGACCGGCAGAAATCCTAAAGTCCCCCCCAGTAAGAGTAGGACTCCGAGGACCGAGCGTAATCCTGTTGGCACGTGGCGCTCTCCCCATCGAGTCGAGTGTTGATACGCAGACGACAACTGTCGCTTCCAGCGACCCCGGAATGGCCTCTCTTTTTCTTGGGGGCGCGATTGGTTAACGTCATGATTCATAAATTCTCGGCGACTCGGGTATAGAACTCAGGCTCGTGCTACCGCAGAACCACCGTTGTTACTATCACGGCAGCTGATCAGGTATGAAGGCGGAGTAAAGCCAAAACAGTAGGAACCGCGGGTTCTGGGCAAAGAGCAAACTGTGGCTATCTGTCATGTACACCTGCAACGTCGTGGACGCTAAGACCCTGCAGCAATAAGGGGAGACGCTGCAGGGTCTTAACTTGCGTCCGATCAGGGGGAGAACGATCGAACGCGTTCACCCCTATGGATAAGGGGTTGAATTATTGCCTTGATGCAGAAAGCGTGCCTAACTACTCCAGTGTGAAACCACTGAACTTCCTGTTGCTAGGCATTCCAATGCTCTTCATTGTGTTTCATTATCGGGACACTCTTCCAGTGGCCGCCGCGTTTGTACAGCTGGGAACGTCGGCGGTCCGATTTGCACACGTGGGACTCGCTCGTGCAGCAAGCGGTGACACCTCTCCACTTTTTCGGTGACGTCATACTCCCAAGCTCTCGTCCAGCTTCCTCGGCTATTGTAGTGGTTTGCCCATCAGGTGTCGTATTTCTGGGCCACTAGATGGGCTGATTGGACAACCCGCTGAGCTGAGAGTGGGGAGAATCCAGACAAACCACTGGGGGGAGTTACCACACGTTGTTATGGGAGTTGCTCGTGTTTAAGAACAACTGCGTAAGCACCTCTACGAGGTCCACTGGTGGTTCCGTCTTATGAAGTTCTCCACCCGGCGGAATCTGTTCTCCGCTTCTCCCAGGAGACAACGCAACGTAGCGCTCACCGATCAGCCCCTTGGATTTAATTGCTACGCGGGCATCCTCATGCAAGGAGATATCGTGGCGCAGGTCCATCGTTATCCGAGCCCGCTTTTTGACCAAGCCAATCGCCCCGACGTGACCAACGGTCACGCCGGCAACCTCTACCGGCGCGCCTTCCTGTAATCCACCTATGGAGGAAAACTCCGCGTATACACTATAATCCTGAGGGGAAAAGAACTCTACTTGCCCCTGCTGAACCGAGAAGTACCCTAACCCCACAATGAGGGTAAACATAACGATTCCCACCAAAAAATCCACGTTAACTTTCATCACAAGAAATACATGGGGCAAAACCAGTGCCGTGAAAACGCCAACGGTAACGCGAACGCTGGAACGAATCTTGCCTCTGCACTTCGACGCATGAGTGTTCTTTCACAACAAGTAGGGCAGCAGCCTCCGTTGTGTGTTGAGGGTCGTAATTGTTGGCGGATTGCACCCGCGACCCGTGCAGCTTTTCTGATTGACGGTGCTGCGTACTTCGAAGCTTTTGCTGCGGCAGCTGCACGAGCACGAGAGAGCATTTTCCTCGTTGGCTGGGACTTTCACAGTCAGGTTCGTCTCGTCCGCGATGGCCGCAGGCGTCATTCACCTACCGAGCTCAGGGCGTACTTGAATAGCCTGGTCGCTGGGCGGCGAGACTTGCACATCTATATCCTGCTGTGGGACTTCGCCATGATTTATGCCTTGGAGCGGGAGGTGCTTCCCATTGTGACCAAAGACTGGCGCACGCACCGGCGGGTTCATTTCGTTGTGGACGGATGTCACCCGGTTGGTGCTTCGCATCATCAGAAGATCATAGTGATAGATGACGCTGTCGCGTTTGTCGGTGGCATCGATCTCACGCGTAATCGTTGGGATACCCCTGCGCATCAGGCCAACGATCCGCGGCGAGTAAACGAAGATGGCCGACCGTATCGTCCGTTTCATGATGTGCAAATGTTGGTGGCTGGTGAGGCCGCAGCTGCGCTTGGCGACTTGGTACGTGAGCGCTGGAGACGCGCCACCGGCAAGAACCTGCGTGTACCAGCCGGGGCAGCGGCTGATCCGTGGCCTAGCGGGGTTCTTCCAGAGATGAAGAATGTAAACGTTGCCATTTCTCGAACTGAGCCCGCGTATGAGGAGCATCCCCCCATCCACGAGGTCGAAGCATTGTATTGCGACACGATCGCGGCGGCACGGCAGTATATTTATATCGAGAACCAGTACCTCACCTCGGCCGTGATCGGCGATGCGTTGACGGCTCGGTTACGAGAACCGCAGGGCCCAGAGATAGTCCTGGTCTTGCCTCAGAACGCGCCTGGGTGGTTAGAAGAAAGCACGATGGATATCCTACGGGCACGGCTTCTGCGACAGCTCCACGGCGCTGATAAGTGCGGACGTCTCCGCGTCTACCATCCCACGGTTCCAGGACTGGGCAACCAGGCCGTGACTGTGCATGCGAAGATCTTGGTTGTTGATGACCGCCTGGTCCGGGTTGGATCGTCCAACTTGAGTAACCGTTCGATGGGACTCGATACGGAGTGCGACCTTACGGTTGAGGCTGCTGATGACGAGCGAACTGAAGACGCCATTGCCCACTTTCGCAATCGTTTGCTTGGCGAACATTTGGGAGTTTCTCCAACTGCAGTTGGAGAGATGGTTTCGACGACGGGATCACTGGTGAGGGGAATAGAGGCCCTGCGTGGAAACGAGCGCACGCTGGTCCCTTTGGAAGATGACACTCCAGCGTGGGCACTTGAATTGGCGCCTGACGCTATCATTGATCCCGAACGACCGGTTGATCCGGACACGTTGATTGCGGAGATCATGCCCCCTGAGGATCGTCGGTCGGGAGGTCGCGCCCTTGTTCGGGGCGCTCTCCTCTTGGTATTGTTGCTGGCAGGTGTGGCGCTATGGCGTTGGACGCCCTTGGCTGACGGAGTGGATGCGCAGGCTCTCGTACAGTGGGTAACACGCCTCCGTGCAACTCCCAGTGCGCCGCACCTGCCAGTGATGGTCCTGGCTGCGTATCTGCTGGGCAGCGTGGTGTTGGTTCCAGTGACCCTGCTCATTGTCGCCACGATAATTCTCGTTGGTCCAGTGCTGGGTGTGTTGTACGCGTTCACCGGCTGCGTGCTCAGCGCGATGGTTACCTATGGCGTCGGGGCGTGGCTTGGTCGCGATGTGGTTCGCCACTTCGCCGGCTCGCGGGTGAATCGCCTCAGCCAGCAGCTTGCCCGGCATGGCGTGCTGGCCGTGGTAACCGTACGCGTTATTCCGGTAGCGCCGTTTACCATCGTCAATCTGGTGGCGGGCGCTTCTCATATCGGGTTTCGTGATTTTGTCACGGGCACAGCATTGGGGATGGGACCGGGCATTCTCGTCATCTCGCTCTTTGCGAGTCAACTGGAACACACAGCGCAGGATCCCTCCTTAGATCGCCTGTTGCTCCTCGCCGGGATTACTCTGCTCATGGGCCTCGCGGCGCTGTGGATTCGTCGTCGGTTAACACCTGGCAACCGGTGACGGTGATACGATACGGCACAGTTGCTCACGGGTTTGGTGATAACAAACGTCGGGTATGGAAGATGTTAACACAATCGTACGCCCCTTGACCGTTGCGTCGTATAACATTCATCAGTGTGTGGGCCTTGATGGGCGATACGATCCTGTGCGGATTGCCCAGGTTATCCGGGAAATTGACGCCGACATCATAGGGTTACAGGAAGTGCACTCGCGGGTCAGTGAAAACCCAGAAGCGCATCAACTCGAGTTTCTTGCCTCGACTACTGGGATGCACGCCGTGGCTGGGCCGACGCTCTATCGTCGGGGAGGACACTACGGCAATGCAATGCTCACTAACGCTTCCGTGCACGGGGTTCGGTTTGTTGACCTCAGTGTTGCCGATTACGAACCCCGTGGAGGGATTGATGCACAGGTCGTTATCGCTGGCGGGAAGCTTCGGGTTCTGGTTACCCATTTGGGCTTGGGCGCCGCCGAACGTCGCGCGCAGGTGACACGTTTACTTAGCCTTCTGATGGAAGAGCGTTGTGGGATGGTAGTCCTCCTCGGCGATATCAATGAATGGATGCCAGGCGCGTATTCGTTACAATGGTTGGAAAATTTTTTTGGTTGTGCGCCGGCACCGCGGACGTTTCCTTCCCGGTTCCCGCTGTTTGCGCTCGATCGCATTTGGGCTAAACCCGCGGAGATACTGAGCCGCGTCCACGTTCACTCCTCTCCACAGTCGCGTATCGCTTCAGATCATCTTCCTGTGGTAGCGACCCTCCAGACCACGTAGAAGGCGAGCGCTGCATATCGCCCTTGTTATTAGTGGGATTTTCGTGTTCGCCGTTTCCGATGGTACGTCATTTGCTCTTCTTTCGGGGCTCCTGAGTGGCAGCTGACAGAAAGGATCCGGGATGGAACAGCAAAACCCGTCATTCCACGCACAGCCCGTCGAGGAGGTGCTGCACACATTGGACGTACGCCTGGAACACGGTCTTACCAAGGCGGAAGTCGCCGCACGCTGCCGTCGTTATGGGTGGAACCGGCGCCGGCGCGTTCGGCGCCGGAGTGCGTGGGCGATACTGGGTGAGCAGTTTGCCAGCATCGTGGTGATTCTCCTGGTGGTCGCCGGAGCGTTGGCGTTCGCCTTCGGACAATGGACAGAGGGTGTGGCGATCAGCGCGGTGATTTTCATCAATGGCACGATTGGCTTCGTGAGCGAGTGGCGGGCGGTCCGCTCAATGGAAGCCCTACGCCAGATGGTCACACCCAAGGCACGGGTACGGCGTGCCGGCCAGGACCAGGAGGTGGAGATCAAGCAGTTGGTGCCGGGGGATATTGTCCTCTTAGAGGGAGGAGATATCGTACCAGCAGACATCCGCCTCATCGAAGCGAATTCTCTCCGGGTCAATGAAGCGGCACTCACAGGCGAGTCGGCGCCAGTCAACAAGCGCTGTGAACCGGTGGAGGCTGACCGAGATTTGGCCGGGCGCAGCGACATGTTGTTTAACGGGACAACTATCGTGCAGGGCTCCGCCCAAGGGGTCGTCGTGGCTATCGGCATGCAGACGGAGCTGGGACGCATATCCGAGTTGGCAGAAAAAGCAGGAGCAGAGGTAACACCGCTCGAGCGCCGACTAAATCGACTCGGACAACGGCTGGCCTGGGTCGTGAGCGGTGTCGCGGCAGTGGTCGCCGGGGTCGGGTTGTGGGCTGGTCAGCCTACGCTCCTCATGATCGAGACCGCTATTGCGCTCGGTGTCGCGGCGATTCCTGAAGGACTGCCTATTGTCGCCACGCTGGCCCTCGCTCGCGGCATGTGGCTCATGGCCAAACGCCAAGCGCTGATCAATCGATTGCCTGCGGTCGAAGCGCTTGGAGGGATACGGACAATTTTCACGGATAAAACGGGCACCCTCACGAAAAATCAGATGGTAGTGCGGCGGATTGTTACCCCTACGGGAGAGCATGACTGGCGTGAAGCGGCGGCGGACAAACGTGATACTTCTAGCAATGCGGCTCAGCACAACGCGGGTGGCAACAGCACCCATGACCCCGTGGTGCGCCGCCTGCTAGAAGTTGGAGTACTGTGCAACAATGCTTCCCTACGCAACGCGGATACAACACCGGAAGGCTATGGGGACCCGACAGAGATCGCGTTACTGCGCGCCGGAGTGGCCGTGGGCCTGCGGCGTGATGAGCTCCTTGAACAAAAACCGGAAATCCGGGAGGTCGCTTTTGATCCCGCCGTGATGATGATGGCAACCTTCCATCAGGCAGAAGAGGGATTTGAGGTGGCAGTAAAAGGGGCGCCTCCGGCAGTTCTCGAGGCATGCGAGTCCATCGTCAACATAAATGGAGATGACCGCAGACCCTTGCAGAGCGCAGCGCGTGAAGAGTGGCTGGACCGGACGATGACACTTGCAGGTCAAGGGTTCCGCCTGCTGGCGATGGCCGATAAGCAGGTTTCCGATTCGGAGACCAAACCATACACTGAATTGCGACTACTGGGGCTGGTAGGACTTCTTGATCCGCCACGTCCGGACGTGGACCAAGCCATCGCGGCTTGCCAACAAGCGGGAATCCGGGTTGTGATGGTCACCGGCGATCAGCTCGAGACAGCCCGGACAATCGGGAAACAGGTAGGATTGGTTGCTGACGACGAAGACCCAGCTCTGCAGGGCCGTGAGCTAGGCGACCTGGGGCAGGTATCGACAGAAATGCACCGCCAGCTGCTGGACACCCGGATCTTTGCCCGGATCAGCCCTGCACAGAAGCTCCGCTTAGTGGAGATTTTTCAGGACAACGGTGACCTCGTGGCCATGACCGGCGATGGGGTCAACGATGTTCCAGCCCTGAAGCAAGCCGACATCGGAGTAGCCATGGGGCAGCGTGGGACCGATGCAGCTCGCCAAGCCGCTGACATGGTTCTCAAGGATGATGCTTTTTCGAGCATCGTGGCCGCGGTGGAACAGGGACGGGTCATCTTCACGAACATCCGGAAATCGGTGCTGTTCATGCTCTGTACGAACGTGGCGGAGATTGTCGCCGTGACGCTGGCTGCGCTCGCCAGCGCCCCGCTCCCGCTTCGCCCCTTGCAAATTCTCTATCTCAATGTTCTTACCGATGTCTTTCCGGCCCTGGCCCTCGGTGTCGGCCCCGGGAATCCTCGTGTGATGCAGCAACCGCCGCGCTCGGCGCGAGAAGCCGTGTTGACCAGGAGTCATTGGCTCACGATCGCTGGGTGGAGCGTCGGGATCGCTCTCTGTGTGCTGGCCGCCTTGGCGTTGGCCCTGCAGTGGCTGGCGTTTGACCCCGCCCGGGCGGTGACAGTGTCTTTTCTCACCCTGGGGTTTGCGAAACTCTGGTTCGTCCTGAATTTGCGTGATCCAGGCTCGCGTCTCTGGCAGAATGATGTCGGACGCAATCCCTGGATATGGGCGGCGATTGGCCTGTGTACGGTGTTACTCATCGCGACAGTGTCTCTGCCGCAACTCTCAGCCCTACTTCACACTCGCCCGCTTGGCGGGACGGGGTGGGGAATAGTGTTGGTACTTAGCGTCTTGCCGCTGCTGGTGGGACAGGTGATCCGGATGTACCATAAGAGGAGGCACTAGAGAGGACAGGCCCCAATTGAAAATACACGACGAAAGTCACCTAACAATCACAGAGGCAACACCGAAAATCCGCTCTGTTTGTAAGGCCAGTTCTCCTTGGCCGAACGCTGGCGCAGACTTTGACAGGCAAGCGTGTTTTGCAGACGGCTTGATAGGCTGTAGCCTCCTGTTTCCCCGCAAAAGATTTGCGGGAGAATCTTTCTGGGAGCTGGCGTGAGCGGAAAATCGTACGAAGATCGCCCTCCGGTTAATCTCCACTATTTCAACGATCTGTGGAATTTGCCCCAGAAATCCTTGCAGCACGCGCTCCGGCTTCCCCCGATAGTTGTGTTCCAAAAGTAAGAAATACAGAGCGTGGATCGTCACGTAACTGAGACGATTCGCAAAGACCAGGCTCCGGGAATTGCTTAAGACGGTCGTTCTTGGAGGGTCGTTCTTGTTGGTGAGGATTTTGCTCCGGCAATAAAAGAGAGTTGCAGAGAAATACAAGTGTGATGCGGCTCAATTATTCCAAGTATTCCTGGAAAGGAGAAAGCTCAGTGCCTCAGGAAGTTGTTGTTATTACCGGGGCTTCGGCAGGAGTCGGGCGGGCAACCGCACACGCATTTGCGAAGCGGCAGGCGTCAATTGGTCTTCTTGCGCGCGACTCTGAGAGATTAGAGAGGACACGAGCGGAGGTGGTTGCGCTCGGCGGGCGAGCGCTGGCGCACCCGACTGATGTGGCGGATGCGGAACAAGTGGCGGCCGCAGCTGCGCACGTCGAAAGAGCACTGGGGCCCATCGACATTTGGGTCAATAACGCCATGACTACCATTTTTTCTCCGGTGGAAAAGATTACGCCAGCGGAATTTAAGCGTGCGACTGAGGTCACGTATCTGGGGACGGTATACGGAACGATGGCGGCGCTCTCTTCTATGAGGCCTCGTAACCACGGTACGATTGTACAGGTTGGATCAGCTCTTGCGTATCGGGCTATTCCGTTGCAGGCGCCGTATTGTGGTGCCAAGCACGCCATCCGCGGCTTCACTGATTCCCTGCGCACGGAGCTGCGACATGAGAGAAGCCAGGTGCATCTCACCATGGTACAATTGCCCGCGCTCAATACGCCCCAGTTTAATTGGTGTAAGGCGAAGCTTCCTCGTCATCCGCAGCCCGTGCCTCCGATTTTCCAGCCGGAAGTTGCAGCCGAAGGAATCGTGTGGGCTTCGCATCACAAACGACGGGAGATTTCTATCGGGGCTCCGGTGGTGGCAATAATCCTGGCCAATAAAATCGCGCCGGGATTGGTAGACCGGTACCTCGCGCGTACAGGGTATCAATCGCAACAAATGACTGAACCGATCGATCCGGCCCGACCTAACAATCTTTTCTCTCCAGTTCCGCAAGACTATGGCGCCCATGGGGTCTTTGATAGCCGAGCGCAAGAGTCGAGCCTGCAACTGTGGGCAACGACTCATCACCTTGGCGCTGTTGGCAATGCTGTTGCCGCTCTCACCGGAACAGTACACGCTCTTCTTGCGCTCTTCCGACTATGAGTCCATAAGGAGCATCTTCTTTGTTTGTCTTCATGTTCTGCGATGTGGGTTTTCTCATCATGTCTTATTCGGGTTTCCTGAAATATGTATCGGGCTACTCCACCGAATCTCCCAAGGCCACGGCCGCGATAATATGAGAAAGATGGGTGAGGCCTTGGGGGAAATTGCCGCACATTTCGTTGGCACGGACATCGTATTCTTCGGCGAACAGACCAACATCATTGGCTACCGCCACCGCTCGATCAAAGAGGGCGCGGGATTCTGCTTTGCGTCCCTGGTGCGCCAGACACTCCACTAACCAAAACGTGCACGCAAGGAACGCACCTTCGTGTCCTTGCAGGTCATCCGCCGCGCGATAGCGGACAATAAGACCATCCTCACTCAGCTCTTGCTGAATCGCCCGGACAGTTCGCAGCATCCGGGGATCGTCGAACGCAAGAAATTCCACACTCGGCAAGAGCAACACACTGGCATCCAGAGCCGAGGAGCCAAAGGCTTGCACGAAGACCCCACGCTGGTGGTCATAACCCTGCGTTTCAATCGCGGCGCGAATCTCTTCGCGCACCTGCTGCCAGCGTGCGACCGGACAGTCGCGCTGTAAGGCGAGCGCCAAGCGACTGCCACAGTCCAACGCCCGCCAACACATCACCTTGGAGTGGGTAAAATGTTGGGGCGCGCCGCGCATCTCCCAGATCCCCTGGTCAGGTTCGCTCCACCGCTGCGCCGTGGTCGCAATGAGGTCCACGAGAAAGGCCCAATAGTCATCGTCCGGATCTTGTCCCAGTCGATGCCAGCGCCAGGCGAGGTCCAGTAAGGCACCGTACATATCTAGTTGTAGCTGCTCGGCTGCGGCATTCCCGATTCGCACCGGGCGGGCGTTGCGATAGCCAGAAAGACCCGGAGGACACCATTCCGGCAGCCACCGTTCTCCACCGACGCCGTACATAATCTGCAGCTCCTCAGCACTGCCGGCTGCGCTGCGCTCGACGAAGCGGCGAAAGCCGTCGGCCTCTTTGGTATAGCCGAGTTCTCCTAACGCGCGCAGACTAAAACAGGAATCTCGAATCCAACTATACCGATAGTCCCAGTTGCGCTCGCCGCCGGCACTTTCCGGTAACGACGTAGTTGGTGCAGCAATGATCGCGCCCGTGGGGGCATGGGTGAGTGCCTTCAGCACGATGGCCGACCGCGTGACGGCGGGGATGTCGGGCCCAGTCAGTCCTCCTTGAGCAGTCCACTCTCGCCACCAGCGCACGGTTGTCTGCAAGCGGCGATCGATTTCCGTGGTCTCGTACGCGGGAGGAGGCGTGCCATCCAGGCGTTCAGGCTGGAAAAACTGCACCGATAGCCGCTGTCGCTCGCCCGCGCGTACGGCAACCGTCGCCCGGAGCATATGCTTTTGCCAGCATTGCATGTCGTAGTCGGTCACGATGCCGAGGGCGTGACTACTACCAAAGGCGCACCAGACCTGCGGTCCATGGCTGCGCAACCACGGACGGGTCTTGCCAAAGTCAAAGCGAGGAGCCAATTCAATGGTTACTTCGACGAGCCCATCAAGGCCCTCAATGATCCGGAGGAGTTGACGATGCGGGTTGTCCTTGCCGCCAGGACGCATGGTGAAGCAATCCAGCAAACGACAGGAGCCGCCAGACGTGCGAAAGCGCGTTTCTAACACCAACGTGTTGTCGAGATACTGGCGCGAAACCGCGTACTGTCGAGCGACCGGCGCAACGCGGAAGTATCCGCCGGTTTGCCAGTCTAACAGACGACTGAAACATGGATCTGAATCAAAGCGGGGCAGACAACACCAATCAATTGATCCCGAGCGGGAGACAAGCGCAGCCGAATGACAGTCGCCGATGAGCGCATACTCGGTCAGGGGTGGATAGGCATTTTCTGTTGGGTGTACGTCGTCCATCATGAGGCTCCTCGCACTAGCAAAACGCTTAATGGTTCTCTCCCCGAGGAGGGCAATGGTATGAGGTTAGTGAAGTCTGTCAGTGCGAGGAGTGCCAGCGATGAAGCAATCTCTGCAGAAGACGTGGATTGCTGCGCTCCGCTCGCAATGACACTCAGCGTAACGTAACGCCATTGCCCGAGAAGGGGAAGGATAACTATAGTATACGCCCGAGATCTTCTCTGAACGATAATGTATCATTTGCCCTAAGAAAACCCCGTCCCCTATGAAGGACTGTGACTGCTTTGTATTTCTGCTCCTGTGAAGTGCCATAAAATTTCGCGGAGACAAGAAATACAAACCGTGCTGAGGCCATACTTTCCGACAAAGAAGTAACCGTACCAAATCCCAGTACGGAACGGGCGTTGCACATCCTGGAGATGAGAACAGGCCGAGATCATGGCCTCTAATCGACAAATTCGCTGAGCGCACGAAAAAGCTCGTAGTGCCGGTGCCGCGAGAGGTCGGAGATTCTTCCATGGACAGCTCGATCAATGGACAGCCCCAGATGTTCGGCAGATAATGGGAATGCTACTGTGATCAGTACGTTAAGGAGTGAGGGTTCTGAGGGCTCTGACCGGGCACCGACAGAAGCGTATGAGTGAACCAAGGAAACGGACATGGGACAAATAGCCATTATTCTCGCTGTGCTATTAGTTGCGACAGAGGCGGCGGGGTGGATAAGCGAGAACAGCCGCGGTCAGCCGGGGAACGGAGGGAAGGGCACCATCATCGAGTCGACCATGACGCGGATTGCCTCTGGTGACATAACGCCATCGGTGGCACCAACTACAGCAGAGACTACCGAACCAACTCCATCACCTGAGTCTGCTGCTCCAACCGTGCCTGCTCCTTCAACGGAATCTGCTACTCCTGTTGAGCCTGCGGATGAAGAACAGCGGCCGAAAACCAACGTCGGTGCATCTCAACCTCCGCTCAACCTGGCTGAGCTGGAGAAGCGCATCCGCGAGACGGACGCACTTGGCTTTTTCACCAAACTGTCTCTCAAAAATCAGGTAGATAGTCTCCTGAGTCGGTTCAATGCCTACCACAAGGGGAAGAGTGATCTCAGCATTGCGCAACTGCGTGAACGTTATAACTTGCTCCTCCTCAAGCTCGTAAGCTTGTTGGAAGATGATGACGCCCAGCTCTCCCATGATATTTTTACCTCGCGAGAGGCAATCTGGAAGGTCCTGGTTGATCCTGAACAGTTTGCCCAATTACAAGAAAGTTGAAGAGAGGATAACGGGATGAAGAAAACCGCAACGATAACCGTGGGACTCGCCTTGGCTGCGGTCTTGGCCCTTGGGTCAGTCGGGATCGCCGACGAACACGAAGAGGCGGTCAAGAAAGATCTTTTTGCCGTCATTACCCTAGAAGGGCATCCGTGTGGTGTGGTCACCAGTTTTACGCGACAAGGTGAGGCTGACTATATCGTCGTTTGCCAGACAGGTGATCGCTATCACGTGCGTTTGGTTCCCGAAGGTCGCGTCAGCGTCCAGAAGCTCTAACGAGTTGTATTACCTGTCGAGTTCTGTGTTGGTTGACGAGAAGACTTTTCTGCGAATGTAGTCTGGGTCCAAATCAAGAGCGTGACAGATAGCAACAAACGACATCGGTGCTGTGTCTTCCTCCGAGGCGAACCACACAGCAGTTTCCTCAAACAGCCGTCGTTCACGGGGGCGGTGGATATTACGAGACCGCTGGATATCGTACACGGCGTTTTCCAACACCGCGAGCAGCAATTTCTTTTCCGGCGTTAGTTGCCGCTGGCGCGTCAGCTGCCCATAGTATTGGGATGGCAGAAGGATGTCAGGACTAAAGAGCGGAAGTCCTTTTCCTCTTTCGCTGTGGGATACTGTCGTTGCGGGTGCTTTTTTGGGCATCAATGTCCTCCATATAGCCAGATGACTTACTTGAGCCCTCCCTTCGATGCCTGTGGAACCTGGTATCATCATCGGCCAGGGAAAAGGGAATGACTTCCTGGCCTGAAAAGATAAGATGATTCTGTATGAATGCGGGCTGTTCACCTACAAAGGGGAACGAGCTTTTTTGTTATATCCCATTCTTTATGTGAGCATGGTGCATCGCGACGGTCAACACAAGTTTTTCATCGTCGCCAAAAAAGATCTGTCATCTGGCTAAAGCCCAACGTGCATTGTCATCTTTATCATGAACACTATATCACAGACACCACGACGGATTTCCACTGCGGCGCTGGTGTCATGGGCGTTGTACGATTGGGCTAACAGTGCCTTTGCTACAGTCATTCAGACGTTTGTGTTCGCAGCCTACTTTGTCCGACAGGTGGCTGCAGACGAAGTAATCGGGAGCACCCTCTGGGGAAATACGCTCGCCGCTGCGGGACTCGTGGTCGCCGTCGGCGGACCAGTGCTGGGGGCGATAGGGGATCAAAGTGGACGCAGTAAGCTATGGACCGCCGCTTTTAGTCTCCTATGCATAGGGGCAACCGCGTTACTGTGGTTCGTGAAACCATCCACGGCGTATATCTGGCCAGCGCTTCTCTTAGTCGGGGTGGGGACGATCGGCGTGGAGTGCGCTACCATTTTTTATAACGCCATGCTTCCCAAGTTAGTAGAACCAGAATGCCTTGGCCGCTGGTCGGGGTGGGCATGGAGCCTCGGGTATCTTGGCGGCCTCCTCTGCCTGGTGGTTGCCCTGCTTGCGTTCGTACAGGAAGGAACCTCTTGGTTCCAGCTTGATGGTCCCTCGGCTCAGCCGGTACGCATGTCATTTCTCCTGGCTGCAGGCTGGTATTTACTCTTTGCTCTTCCCCTTTTCGCGATTACTCCGGAACCCGCGAGCATCGAGAAGCCCTTGTCGCAGGCCGCACGGGACGGACTGCAGCAGCTCTGGGAATCCATCCATCACGCGAGACGGTACAAACATATTCTTCACTTCTTGATTGCGCGCATGATTTACATAGACGGCCTGGCTACGCTGTTCGCCTTCGGCGGCGTCTATGCCGCCGGTACGTTCGCCATGACCGAGGCGGAGGTACTGGTGTTTGGTATTGCCCTTAACGCGACTGCCGGCCTTGGCGCCGCCGCTTTTGCCTGGGTGGATGATTGGATTGGCGGCAAGCGGACTATCCTCGTGTCGCTGGCGGGCCTGATCGTCTCCGCGACGCTTATTCTGCTCGTTGAATCATCGTCGCTCTTTTGGACTTTTGGGCTCCTGTTGGGTGTCTTTGTCGGCCCGGTGCAGGCCGCCAGTCGCTCATTGCTGGCCCGGATGGCGCCGGAGCAGTTGCAGAATCAGCTGTTTGGTCTCTATGCGCTGTCAGGGAAAGCCACAGCCTTTGCCGGTCCGCTGTTGGTCGGCTGGGTTACGTACTGGGCTGGCAGCCAGCGAATCGGCATGAGCGTTATCATCGTCTTTTTTTGCCTTGGGTTTGTCTTGTTGTGGCGAGTTCCCGCCGCCGAAAAAGCCCCCGCCTGAGGTGGCCGACGTCCACCTTATTCTCCAGTTCAGGGGCTGCGGTCAGTTCTGCGATTGGCAACCTGGGCAGGAAGATACGCAGCATCTTCAGTCTCTTAAGGTTTGTACCACAGCTTAGCGACGCCGTCGCAACCACTTGTCAAACTGGCGCCACGTCATGGTGTTGATGACGTGCTTCTTTTCCAGCCAGCCGCGGCGGGCTTGGTCAACACCATAGCGCAGGGAGCGGAGATTCTCCGCGCTATGCGCATCACTGTTAATCGCAATCTGTACGCCGACGTCGCGCGCCCGGTGCACATGCACGTCCCGCAGATCAAGCCGCTCTGGTTGGGCGTTGAGTTCTAAAGCCACACCGTGCTCTTTCGCCGTCTTGAACACTTCTTCAAGATCTAGCGCAATAGGCTCGCGTTGGTTAATGAGGCGCGCCGTTGGGTGTGCCAAAATATCAACCGCTGGATGCACGAGCGCCCGACACACCCGTTTCGTCATCTGTTTTTTCGGCATGCGCAAATGGGCGTGGATCGAAACCACGACAAGATCGAAGTCTTTGAGTATGTCGTCTGGCAAGTCCAGCGAGCCGTCCGATAGAATGTCGAGTTCTACTCCCCTGAGCAACTCAATGCCTTTGAGGCGACTGCGAATCTTCTCAATCTCTTGCCATTGCTTTTTGAATCCGCCAGCATCGAGACCACCAGCCACCCGCGTGGACCTACTGTGATCGGTAATGGCGCAATATGCATACCCCAGGTCTTTGCACGCCTGGACCATGGCGTCGATCGAATCGGCACCGTCGGTCCACGTACTGTGCATGTGCAGGTTGCCACGGATGTCGTCAAGGGTAATGAGCGCTGGCAACGCGTCAGCTTGCGCCGCTTGGATTTCGCCGCGGTCTTCTCGTAGTTCTGATGGCGTCCATGTCAGGCCAACAGCACGGAAGACATCCTCTTCTTTCTCCCCACCGATCCGTTTCCCTTCTTGCTTGCCCAGCTCTTCAGCTTTTTTTCCTCGCGGAACACGGAACACGCCATATTCGTTAATGCGCAAGCCTCGCTCCACTCCGAGCTTACGCACACTCACATTATGAGCCTTGGACCCAGTAAAGTAATGCAGCGCGGCGCCGTACGACCGACGGGGAACAATGCGCAAGTCGACGTGTAGCCCAGAACGCAGGACGATGGTTCCGCGAGTCCCTCCTGCGCTCTCGACTCGTTTGCGCTGCGGATAAGAGCGAAAATGTTTCATCACTGGTTGTGGAGTGTCACAGGCCGCAAGAATGTCGACGTCTCCTACCGTTTCTTTCCGACGCCTGAAACTGCCAGCTACCTCGAGCTCGTCGATGCCTGGGGCCTCACGCATGTAGGCAAGCAGGGGCTGAACCAACTGATCGGCGTCGGCCAACTTGAGGCGCCGCGCGCGTTCGTTGACTTCTTTCAGGGCGCGACGGAGGTTTTCAACACTCTTGCGACCAAAGCCTGCGAGCGTTTCTACCTTGCCAGAATCCAGTGCTGTTTGCAGTTCTGACAGGGAGGCGATACCGAGTTGATCGTAGAGTTGTTTTGCCTTCTTTGGTCCCACACTGTCCAGGTCGGTTAATTCGGCAAGTGAACGGGGCGTTTGCTTTTGGATCTTGTCGAGTGCTGCGAGTGTCCCGGTCTCAACAATCTCTTGGAGGTGCTCAACCATGCGTTTGCCGATCCCAGGCAGGTCGGCCAGGTCTTCCTCCTCCTGCAGTAACTGTTCTACCGGTCGTGAGAGTCCCTGCAGCGTCTGGGCCGCTTTGCGATAGGAGCGGATGCGGAACCGACTGTCGCCTTGAATATCGAGCAGCGCAGCATAGTCATTGAGAAGGTTGGCGATCTCGAAATTTTCCATGGGACGCCTCCGGCTCGCTGATGATTGTCGAAAGATATCCAGGACGAGCGCGACCCGTCGTCAACTGACACGAGAAAAAGACCCAGAAGCGATCATCCTTTTTTCTCTGCCTTGGCAATGCGTTGTTTCACTGCGATGACGCTGTCTGGGTTCAGCGAGATGGAATCGATGCCTGCCTCGACCAGAAAGGCAGCGAAGTCCGGATAATCGCTCGGCGCTTGTCCACAGATACCGACTGTACATTTGGCCTTGTGGGCGGTTCGTAGCAACTGCGCAATGGTCGTCTTGACCGCTTCATGACGTTCGTCAAATAAATACGCCAGTTCCGCCGAGTCACGATCTACCCCGAGGACGAGCTGCGTCAAGTCATTACTGCCGATGGAAAAGCCGTCGAAGCGTTCGGCGAACTGCTCCGCCAAGATAATGTTCGACGGCACTTCCGCCATAACATACACTTCTAGGCCGTGCTTCTCCCGTTTCAGCCCATTCTTCGCGAGCACGTCTATCACGTGGTCGGCCTCTTCTGGCGTACGACAAAACGGAATCATGATGATGACATTATCAAGACCGATCACCTCTCGCACGCGTTTGAGGGCGCGACATTCCAGGGCGAACCCGTCACGATAGCGGTCACTGTAATATCGGGAAGCGCCCCGAAAACCGAGCATAGGGTTGTCTTCATGGGGCTCAAACTGTTTCCCGCCGATCAGGTTGGCGTATTCATTGGTCTTGAAATCACTGGTGCGCACGATAACCGGTTTGGGATAGTGAGCCGCAGCGATCTTGGCGATCCCCTCGGCTAAGTGGTCGACAAAATATTCGGTCTTGTCTTTGTAGCCGCGAGTCAACTCCTGAATACGCTTGCGTGCTGTTTTATCTTCCAGTGCTTGGAAGTGGACCAGCGCCATCGGGTGAATCTGAATAATGTTGTTGATGATAAATTCCATCCGCGCTAATCCGATGCCATCGCAGGGCAGACGCCACCAACGAAAAGCAGCAGCCGGGCTGGCGATATTCATCATGACTTTCGTGCGGGTCCGGGGAACATCTTCGAGGCGGACTTCCGTCTCTGCAAATTCTAAAGCGCCGTCGTATACACGGCCTTCATCGCCCTCGGCGCACGAGAGGGTGATGAGTTGACTATCCTTGAGGGTGGTCGTAGCTTCGTCTGTTCCCACGACCGCAGGGATGCCTAATTCGCGGCTGACAATTGCGGCGTGACTCGTGCGCCCACCATAATCCGTGATAATCCCGGCGGCCCGTTTCATGATTGGCACCCAATCCGGGTCGGTCATCTCCGTGACCAGGATGGCGTCGTCTTCAAACTCGTCGATGTCATCCACACTCTCAAGAACACACGCCTTACCGGCGGCAATCGCCTCGCCAATGCTCAGACCAGTGATGAGGGGTTTGCCTTTCTCCTTGAGTTTGTAGTTCTTGAGAACTCCAGCTTCTTTTTGCGAATGCACGGTTTCCGGGCGGGCCTGGACAATATACAGGTCTTCGGTTTCTCCATCCTTCGCCCATTCCATGTCCATCGGCATGTCGTAGTGGTCTTCAATGTCACACGCCCAGCGCGCGAGTTGGAGAATTTCTTTGTCGTCTAATACGAAACGGTGACGTTCCTTCTGGGTCGTGTTGACGGTTTTCGTCGTATGACTGCCACCTTTGGCGTAGACCAGTTTCTTCTCCTTGTTTCCTAAGGTCTTTTCAATGATGGGGGTAACCCGTTTCGTATCGAGCAGTGGCTTGAACACCGTGTAATGATCGGGATTTACGGTACCCTGGACGACGGTCTCTCCGAGGCCCCATGCTGCATCGATTCCCACAACGTTGCGGAACCCCGTTTCCGTATCCAAGGAGAACATCACTCCAGAACCGGCCGTGTCCGCGCGCACCATCTTTTGCACGCCGACAGACAGGGCCACTTGCAGATGATCGAAACCATGGTTTTCACGGTAGCTCATGGCTCGATCGGTAAAGAGCGAGGCGTAACATCTGCGACACGCATCGAGGAGTTCTTTTTTGCCCGTCACATTGAGAAAGGTTTCTTGCTGACCTGCGAAGCTCGCTTCTGGCAGGTCTTCAGCGGTCGCACTGCTGCGAACGGCGACATCAACGTCATCGGTCTTGTAGCGTTGACAGAGTTCCTGGTAGGCCTTGCAAATAGCATCTGTCAGGTGCTCGGGAAACTCAGCCCGCGACACCAGTGAGCGAATGGCTTTCCCGGTTTTGTCCAGGGACTGTTTGTGGCTCTCCCACTTGTGCAGTTCAGTACGAATTTTGTCGGTTACGTCGTTTGCTTCGAGGAATTCCCAGTAGGCGTCAGCCGTGGTCGCAAAGCCGTCAGGAACGCGGATTTTCTTTTTCTTCAGGGCATGAATCATTTCTCCCAATGAGGCATTCTTGCCGCCAACCACCGGAGTGTCCTTTGAGGTGACATCCTCAAACCAGCGAATGTAATTCTGTTTGTGTGTCATTCCGTAATTGTCTCCCGTTGACCTCGTTGCGCAAACTCCATGCCGAACGAACGCGCAAAAAACACGGAGGCTAAGGATAGGTAAAGAAAAAGTTATTCTCGTGCCTCTGTTCCCAGCCTTCGACGAATAACGAGCCCAACGATGGCTCATGATTGTGCTAACCCGTGAAAAGCTATCACCCCCGGTGTCTCGGAGATGAGACACCGGGGGTCGTGAAAGAAGAGTTCATCTTATTGTATTACTGCGTAGTCGTGGGGGGACACATACTGCCCGAATAGAGACGATGAGGAAGGAAGAGAAAACGTCTCTGTGAGGTGGAGATTTCAGCTACTCCCCGCCCACTGCTCTAAACGAGGCAAAAGAATTTTTACGGCGAAGATTTTCAGGCAGGCAGCAATCGGAATGGCCAGGATGAGGCCGTACAGCCCAGCAATTGCCCCACCAATAAAAACCACAATCAGAACGGTCACTGCACTGAGATTCGTCGAATCGCTCTGAACCCACGGCGTCAACAACCAGCCTTCGATAAATTGCACGATGCCATACACCAGCGTTGGCCACACAAGAACGGCCATCCAATCAAGTCCGGTAGCGTTCTGACCAGTGGTGACATCCAGGTATTTGAGCAGTAGCGCCAGAATCCACGCCACACCCGCGGCGTACGGGATGATGCTCAGTACGCCGGCAAGCAGTCCCAGCAAAAACCAATAGGGCACCCCGACGAGTAACCATCCAACAGCGAACATAATCGCCATACATACCGCAACGACGAATCTCCCGCGAAAAAATCCAGCGACGGCTTTGTCCATATCCTGGCCGATGTCAAGAATCTGTGCACGCTGGCTTGCTGGCAAATAGCTCTCGATTTGACGGAGCAGCGGAGGAAACGACCAGGCAAAGAAAAAGAAATAGATAGGGATCAGCGCTAATGACACGATCATGTACGTCGTGGTGCCAATGAAGGTTCCAATAAACCCGAACGCCTCACCCGCGCCGGTAAAGATCGTCTGCAGCACGGAAATAGGGTCTTGTTGCACGCGACTGGCTACGGTGTTCACTTGGTCGGTGACACTTCCGACATTCAGGTCATAACGATTGGCGAGACTCTGTATATAGCCCGGCAACTTCTGGGCCAGCGTCACCGCCTGATTAATGACGATCGGTCCGAGCCACGCCGCAAAACCGACCGCCGTGAACAGCAGGGCGCCGAGCAAAGCGACAATCGTGAATGAGCGTGGCACGTGCCAGCGCTCGTGCGCATAGGTGATGAGAGGGTTAAAAACATACGCTAACACCAGTGCAATCAAAACCGGGGTGAAAATGCTGCGCAAATAATAGCCAAACCACACCGCTACAATGCCTAGACCGATCCAGAAGAGGTCCTGGACGGCTTTGATCTGCCAGAGATGGAGATTTGCCGCAGATGGTGACTGGGTAGGGGGAGAAGTTCGCTGCGAAGCCATAGCAGAATCAACACACACACGTCCGGGCGCTTCACCTCCGCTCGCCACTCAGATGCTGTTTATTTTGTAGTTGGGTTTGCAATAACGCCACACGCGATGCGTTCACCCGCAGCCCCGGCTGGATCTGTGCGGTAGTCATCCGCGCCAGAGTGGATCACGAGTGCCGCACCATTGTCATCAAGAAGTCGATTGTTCCCCTCATTAAGGCTCACCTGCGCCGCCAATATTTCAATAGTTAGGGCCCCGCTTGCCGGCACGTGAATATTCGGCAAATCGCCGCCGTGTTTCCCATCCTCAACCAGGATGCCATGTTTTTTTCCTGCCGGATTGAAATGCCCACCTGCGGATGTAAACGCTGGAGGATCGCATGTTCCGGCTTCGTGGATATGGAACGCATGGACTCCAGGGGCCAGGTTTGTAAGATCTAAGCGAATCAAGACGCCATGTGGCGTTTGCAGCAACTTTGCCTCACCTACACTTTTGGCCTCACTGTTCTTCAGGGGAACAACGAGTGCGCCAGCCCAAAGGTCATTGCTGGGGCCAGCCGCCATTGCAGTGGGTGTCACACCGACGGTCGTCACAAACGCGATGAGGGTCACAAAAAGCTTCATAGTGTATCTCCTCTTCTTCGTCTGGGGACTAATGTATACAAAGATTGATTCCGTTGATCGACAAAGGAGTCTCCTCCGGTCCATCCTTTTTCCACGAGATTCCTGTTTATTGCAAAGGAGATGCCACTCGACATCTTGTGAAGATTAACACACAGGCCAGGAGCGGGTAAGTGCGGGACACTTCTTACCCCGTACGACGGTCGAACGAGAATCTCACGGCAATGAGATCCCGCCCACCTAATCTTACGCACTGTCTTTGCCTAAGCACTGGGAACCTGGACAGTCCTCCGCCAGTTTCGTTAGTTCCGAAGTGTCGCGGAAGCGAGACATCTTTCCTCCCGTAGTGTACGGAAGTGGGACATCCACAAAACAAGACGTGAAAAACCGGGAGAGATGCTGAGCTTTTTCCCCCACCAAGGTGCCACCAACGTATCAAATCCGCCAGTTGCTACTGCTCAGTGCTGGTATGTTTTTTGCGCCCACATAGCACCAGGGAGGTACGCAGTATGACTATGCAATTGACAAGTGCAGCCTTCGCCACGAGTGAATGGATTCCCGAGAAGTATACAGGAGAAGGACACGATGTATCTCCGCCTCTCTCCTGGACTGGGATACCGAAGGACACGAAAGAACTCGCGTTGATTTGTGATGACCCCGATGCTCCAACACCACAACCGTGGGTGCATTGGGTCGCGTATCGTATTTCCCCCGACACGGATGGTCTACCTGAGAATGCTGATGGAAGCTTTGCGCACGGTCAAAATGATTTTGGCCAGTTGGGCTATGGGGGACCAATGCCGCCGGAGGGGCATGGCATATATCATTATTTCTTTCGCCTTTATGCCCTCGATAAATCGCTGAATGTGAGTCCCGGACTGACCAAAGAGCAGCTCCTGGGCCTTATGAAAGACCACATTCTTGCTGAGGCGGAGCTCGTCGGCCTATACGAACGAACATAAAAGAGCGGAGGGAAGAACACGGAGGTGGCGAACGGGGGTAAAGCGATGACGGCGGATACGGTGCAAACGCTCATCCGCACTCTCGCGGATTATGACGACCAACCGGCTGTGGTGGCGTTGCAAAAACATGAGGTGACTACGTGGTCGTTTGCCGAGCTTGTTGAGCACAGTAGGTGTTTGGCAGTCGGTCTCACGAACGCTGGGGTGCAGCCCGGTGCGCACGCTGTCCTCTACGCCCCTAATAGCCCCGAATGGATTCTGTGCTGTCTGGCGCTTATGACCGCCGCGGCGGTGCCGGTCCCGCTCGACGCCCAAATGGGTGACGAGGACTTACAGCATGTGCTCGACGATACTGAAGCCCAGTGGATCTTCACGACCACGCGGCTAACCCAGCGCTTCGAGAATGTTCGCCTTCCACGCGAGACGACTGTCGTGCTGCTAGATGCCGAGGCCGAAGAGAGGCGCAGTTGGCGCCATTATCTGGCAACGCGCGAAAATACTAACAGTAATCATGCAGTTGCCACACGTGAGCTTCCCACCGTGGAGGCCGATGCTGTTGCCGTCTTGTTTTATACTTCTGGCACGACCGGGAAGCCAAAGGGCGTTCCTCTGACTCATCGCAATCTGATGGCGAACCTTAGCGCGATACGTGATCTCGATTTGCTCCATGCCAACGATCATCTCCTGCTGCCATTACCCTTGCACCACGTGTATCCGTTCACTGGGGGAATGCTGACCACACTAGCGGTGGGTGCGTCCCTAGTGCTGCCATACGCATTGACCGGGCCGCAGATGATTCGTGCGCTGCAGGAAGGCAACGTGACTGCCCTCATTGGTGTCCCCCGCTTCTTCGCAGCCCTGTATGCCGCGGTAGACACCCGCATCCGGCAGCGCGGACGCATACTAGCGGCGTTGTTTTCGGGTGTTCTCGGGGTCTCGACTGCACTGCGGCGCTGGTGCGGCTTACGTCTCGGTCAGTGGTGTTTTGCCCCGTTGCACAAGGAATTTGCACCACACTTGCGTCGGGTGGCGTCTGGCGGGTCAGCTCTTGATCCCGCGCTGGGGTGGACACTCGAAGGGCTTGGGTGGCAGGTGGCGATCGGTTATGGACTGACTGAAACTTCGCCGCTTCTTACTTTTCACCAGCCAGGCGCAGGCCGTCTGGACACGGCGGGGCGACCGCTGCCCGGCGTTGAGATCCGTATTGCTGAGCCGCAAGATGGTGCGAGATACGGTGAAATATTAGCAAAGGGACCAAACGTGTTTTCAGGCTATCATAACTTGCCGGAGGAGACGCAGAAAGCCTTTACGGCAGACGGCTATTTCCGCACCGGTGATTTAGGATATTTTGATCGCCGCGGCTATTTACACCTGGAGGGAAGGGCGTCATCACTTATAGTACTTCCCGGTGGAGAGAATATTCGACCTGAAGATGTAGAAGAGCGGCTCACTGAGGGACCACATATTCGCGAAGCCGCTGTGTTACAGTACGAGAAACAATTGGTCGCACTCATCGTCCCTGAGACGCAGGCACAAGCGGCGGATAACAGTAGACAAGCCGAACAGAACATTCGACAAGACGTAGAACAACAGGTTCGTGCGCTGCCGTCGCATCATCGGGTGAGCGATTATGCGATCACTAGCAATCCGCTCCCGCGCACGCGACTGGGCAAAATTCGCCGTCACAAGCTGGCGGAACTGTATCAACAGGCACAACAGCAGCGTGATCAGCCATCGGCAGAAGCCGGTCCTCTGCCCCTTGAACACATGTCGCCAGAAGATCGCCAGCTCCTGGAAGATCCCGCCGCCAATCACGTGTGGGATTGGCTGGTCGAGCGCTTCCCTGATCGACGCTTGACGCCACAAACAAACCTACAGCTGGATCTGGATGTTGATTCGTTGGCGTGGCTAAACTTGACCTTGGAAATTCGCGAGCGCACTGGGGTTGATCTCGATGAGGAGGCCATTGGTCGAATCGAGATCGTTCGCGATCTGCTCCACGAGGCAGCTGAGGCTGAACAGAGCGATGACCGTGGCCAAGCGCCGCTTGAGCGGCTGCAACAACCCGAAACGTTACTGAATCGTCAGCAACATCAATGGTTGCAACCGCCGGGCTGGTGGACGCGGGCGTGCGGGTCTTTGTTATACCGCCTCGATTTTTATTTGTTACGTTGGGTCTATCAACTCGAGGTCAAGGGACAAGACCAGCTACCGCAACACGGCCCACTTGTTTTCACACCCAATCATGTAAGTTTGCTGGACCCGATGGCACTGGGCGCAGCGCTGTCTGAGCGCCATCGACAGCGCACGTATTGGGGAGGGTGGACCGGCATTATGTTTACCAATCCACTCATTCGCTTGGTGAGCCGGGCGGCGCGCGTCATTCCCGTTGATCCCCGCCGCGGCCCGCTTTCAAGCCTAGCGTTTGCTGTGGCTGCCTTGCAGCGCGACTATAATTTGGTCTGGTTTCCCGAAGGCGGACGTTCTCATACGGGCAAATTGGAGCACTTTCAAGCTGGTATTGGTTTAGTACTTCAGGCCCATCCTGTCCCCGTTGTGCCGGTACATATCTCAGGGACATATGAAGCTCTACCGTATGGGCAGTGGCGGCCACGGGTGCAGCCGATCACCGTTACTTTCGGGCCACCTATCAATCCGGACGAGTTGTTACAGCTAGCTGGGCCTGACCAGTCACCTGAGCGCATCGCCTCGGCGCTCCACGATCAGGTGGCAGCGCTGAACTAAGACAGGGCTCGTGGGTGGCGCGGCTGGAAGGATACGCGATATGATCGCCATTATTTCTCTCCTGTTGGTTATTACCCTCTCGATCCTTATTACGCGGGTGGCAACGATCGCGCTGGTGCATACTGGCCTGGCGAGAGCGACTGCACGATTTCAGGCCCGTTCCGCCTTTACCGGCGCGGGATTTACCACGCATGAGTCGGAACGGGTGACGGGTCATCCAGTACGACGACGCATTGTGATGATGCTCATGCTCTTAGGGAATGCCGGAATCGTCACCGCCGTGTCGTCCCTGATGTTAACATTTGTCCATCAGGGTGGGGCAACCCCCCTCACCCTGAAAGTTGTCTGCTTGGTTGTCGGCCTGATGGTGTTGTGGCGATTGGCCATGAGTCAGTGGGTAGATCAACGGCTTTCCCACCTCATTGATTGGGCGTTGCAACGCTACACCGACCTGGACGTACGAGACTACGCCAGTGTGCTGCACCTTGCTGGAGACTATCGCCTGGTGGAATTAAGTGTGAGACCAGGCGATTGGCTGGCGCGCAAAATCCTCGCGGAGTCGCGACTCCGCGAGGAAGGAATTGTTGTCTTGGGAATTGAACGGCCGGATGGCACCTATCTTGGCGCCCCCAAGGGGCACACGCAAATTCTGCCACAGGATACGTTACTGTTGTATGGTCGTATTAGCACGCTTGAATCACTGGATCAGCGGGGTCCGGGGAGGCTTGGTGACTACGCTCATCGGGAAGCGATAGCTGAACAGCAGCAGGTGGTTGAAGCCGAGGAGGAAGCGCGCCAGGAGACGCTCGAGGTGGACCAAGACATGAACGAGCACCCGCGATGAGCACCCAGGCCGCTGCCTTATGCTACGCTGTTCGCCTTCCCAAGGTTCTGCTCGTCCCGTAGCGCTCTGCAAACGCTGCGGCGGTTTCGTCTGTTTCGCCGCTTGTGCACAAGCCGCTCGCACGGCTGAGTTTCTCCGCACGCCGCTTGTCCTAGGTGCAAGACAGGAACGCCCTGATCTGTCAGACAAACGGGACACGTGGGAGTAAACCTCACCGGTTCTCAGGGGCGCTACGGTGGCCTTATTCTTGCGGTTCCCACGCAATAAGAAAAACTCATGAAAGAAGGAGAGCGCTATGTTAGCAGAACTGAGCATCATTCCCGTCGGTAACAGTGCCCATTTAAGTGGTGAGTTAACGAAGGTATTGAAAGTCGTGCACGAATCTGGATTACCGTACCAGCTCACCCCCTCAGGTACATGCATCGAGGGTGAGTGGGATCAATTAATGCCGCTCATCCGTCAGTGTCATGAACGGGCGCGCAAAGCGTCCTCTCACGTGGTGACGTTGATTAAACTCGAAGATGATGAAGGTGAACAGCACAAGTTGACACGCAATGTTGCCTCGATCGAGGAGAAAATCGGTCACTCACTGAAAACCACGGACACAAGGAGCACGACAGGATGAGTACAACGACAAAAGAAAAACCTCTGGTGTTGATCACCGGCTGTAGCGGGCTGATTGGCTCCCGCATTATCGAAGATTTGTCGCCGGACTACCGTGTGATTGGCCTTGATATTGTCGAACCGCAAAACGCGCCGTCGGCGGAAGAGTGGTTGGAGTGTGACCTTACTGACGACGACAGTGTATTGACCGCTCTGAGTACTATCCGCGGGAAATACGGACTGCAATTTGCCAGTGTCATTCATATTGCCGCCTATTACGACTTTTCTGGGGAACCAAGTCCCTTATATGAAACGCTCACAGTGGAAGGCACGCGACGCCTACTTCAACGTCTACAGGAATTTCAGGTAGAACAGTTTGTTTTCTCCAGTACCTTATTGGTGATGAAACCTGCGGAAGAAGATGAACTCCTCACCGAAACCTCGGACACACAGGCGGAGTGGGAGTATCCCCGCTCCAAGCTTCGGGCAGAACGTGTCATTCGCGAGGAACGAGGGACGTTTCCGGTCGCCATTCTGCGTCTTGCGGGTGCCTATGATGAGGATTGCCATTCCGTGCCGATTGCTCAACAGATTAGCCGCATCTACGAGAAAAAACTCGAAAGCTACTTCTTCCCCGGCAAAAAAACTCATGGGCAGGCCTTTGTTCATCTCGATGATTTAGTGGAGGGTTTCCACAAGACTGTTGATCATCGGCAGCGGCTGCAGCCGCAGGAACTGTTGCTCATTGCTGAGCCGGATGTCATGAGCTACGCCGAACTGCAGGAACAGGTAGGAGAATTGATCCACGGACGCGAGTGGCCAACCATCCGCATCCCTAAAGTCGTGGCGAAAATCGGCGCATGGGCGCAAGAGAAAGTGGCCGGCAAGGAGGACTCCTTCATCAAACCGTGGATGGTGGATTTGGCAGATCAACATTATCCAGTCGAGATTCAACGTGCACGAGAGTTGCTTCAGTGGACCCCACGCTATCGACTCCGTGATACGTTGCCGGAGATGATCAAGCGGCTGCAACAGAATCCCCGGCAATGGTATGAGACCAATAAACTGCCATTTCCATCTGAGGCAAAAGAATCGACCGCTGGAAAAGCTGACGCGTCATAGTGGTCTTCTCGGTGGCTCAATCGCAACAGAAGAGCTTGAGCCACGCGAGAAAGGACGGGTACTCAGATGGCCGTCCATCGGTAGTGGTGGTTCCTTCCCTTTCTCTCCCACCATCACATCTTATGTCTTCACCGGCAACTGGAGCCGCAAAATGTTTCCGGTGCCGGGTTTGCTTTCATGGCTCATTTTTCCCCCATGTGCGTTGATAATCTGTTCCGCGATTGCGAGGCCGAGCCCGACTCCAGGAGGCAGGGCCGTCGTGAATAAATCAATGAGA